>NZ_VSTH01000149.1 GCF_008123965.1 Bradyrhizobium hipponense
GGCAAGCTCGACCGCAAGGCGCTGCCGATGCCTGAGGATGCGGCCTATGCGCGCGCGGCCTATGAGCCGCCGCGCGGCGAGACCGAGACCGCGCTGGCGACGATCTGGGCGGAGCTTCTCGGTGTGGCGCGGGTCGGACGCCACGACAGCTTCTTTGAGCTTGGCGGCCATTCGCTGCTGGCGGTGCAAGTGCTTGAGAAACTCCGGCGGCGGGGTTTGATCCTCGATCTTTCCGTGCATTTCACGAATCCTCGTCTCGATCAGTGCGCCGAGAAGGTGCGCCCCGCATCGAAGAACCATCGAAAATCTGCGAGCCAACTTATTCCACTTCGACTCGCGAACAGTCAGCCACTTATCCTCTGTCACGCTTGTGGCGGAGGGCTGAGCGTCTATGATGACCTCGTGCGGGCGCTGCCAGCTACACAGACCATCTACGGTATACATGCCCTAGAGTTCGGTCACGAACTCCTGAACGTAGGTTCGATTGACGAGATTGCCCAAGTCTATGCTCGGGCTATTGTTCCTGTGCTGCCGGACATGGCTTGTACGCTCGCCGGATGGTCTTTTGGCGGTATGCTCGCCCACGCCGTTGCTGGGATACTAATCTCTGCAAACGTGAGGGTCGATTTAGTGGCAGTGATCGATAGTGCCCATCCGTCGGCGCCAGAGACGCCTTCCACTCTCACCTTGGACCAGGAATGGTCTGAATTCCTTGCATTCATTGTCAACGAGGGAGGGTTGTTGCCTGAGCACGATGCAACCATGAAAATTCGACCGGGTGACTTCGCTACGCTCGCGAGCGCTGCTTTCGGTGCATGGAAAATCGGTGTACCGGCGCTTGAGGAAATCTTCCAAATGTTCATTCGCCATATTCGCGCGGGCAAACTATACGTGCCTAAGAAGGTTTCGGCGCTCTGCGTCTATTACACTGGGGACTCCGCTAGCGCAGCAACTCCATGGCACGCTGCTTTCGAGAGCGTCGTTGAAGGGCCCCCTCTTCCTGGCGACCATGGTTCCCTTCTGAAGCAGCCAAATGTGACCGTTCTTGCGGAGGACCTCTCACATCGCCTTCCCGGCGAGGCATTCGTTCGCCGTCCAACAAAAGCTTCAAAAGACGCACCTTTTCCAATAGATCAGGACCTGTAGTAGTGAAGTGGACCCCATCCGTGGGGCCCCGGGGACCAATCGCTTAGTTGGATTCTCGGCCTCTCCGATCTCCTGATATCACGCTGTGAACAGTACTGTCTGCTGCTGTTGTTGCGCCTGTGATGGTGTGGACGCCCCTCGATGGCATCGACGTACCAAAGTGAAGGGCGTTGAATCCAAAAGAGGAAGCGTCCGTGAACGAAGTTACAGCATTTTCCGGCCTGATTGAATCGCGAGGGATTCCCAAGGCGATGAGGATCTGATTCAAGCTTCGTGCTGGATCGGAGGCCAGCATGAATGGTAAAGGCGCTTTCGATTGATCTTCGTGACCGTTTGATTGCCGCACTGGCGAAGGGGATGTCGCACCGTCAGGCTGCGGAACGCTTTGGCTAAGCGCCACAAGATCCGTTGGTGCGCTCTTGAGTGGGATGTCGATGATGCCAGGCCGAAGCGGCAGGGCGGCGATCCACGCTCTCAGGACGGATCGAGGCGCATGCCACGCTATCCTGAGCATTATCGAGCAAGGATATCACGATCGCGGAGGTTCGAGCGAAACTGGCCGAGCAAGGTCTATCCTTCGGCATCGGCACACTCTGGCGCTTCTTCGATCGTCATCGGATCACGCTCAAAAAAGTCGGCGCGCGCCTCCGAACAGGAGTAAGCGTAAAACCAATGTCCCGCGATGAGCAATGAGAGTTGCGCGTCCTCAGCTTGATAGTGCGCAGAAGAGTCGGAGTGTGCTTAAATTTTGGGGCGCCGCTTAGTTCGTCGAGTTCCGCCAGAAGATTGTTCCGACATCGACGGCCCGCTGCGCTTTCTCCGGATCGACGTCAACGCCATGCGCGGCTTCATTCATGACGCGGAGAGAATCGAGAAACTGTTGCGTACTGGCGGGCGCGAGGCCGCGGCGCCGCAGCTCTCGAAGCATGATGCCGAGACCGGTCGGGGCGGCGGAGAAAAGCCGTTCGCGGTCGCAAAATCCCGCAGCGCGCGCTCGATCTCGATCCGCAGCCTGACGATGGACATGAGCGGAGATTCGCGAGCGAATTCTCGCTAACTCATCTTCAAGCTAGTTCCGATCGCATCTTTAGACAGGAGCGCCGGCAAGTCGGCGATCAGCCATCATGTCCAACGCCTACATCATCGAAGTTGAAAGCCATACCGCGGCATCGTCGCGAGGGACGAGCATGCTACCGCTTCTTTTCCTCAGATCGGATATCGACAGCCTCGAAGGCCGCGAGTTTCGCTCTCTGCGCACTGCCGAGTGTGCGGCGCGGGCGCTATTCCTAGTTAGGGCCAGGTGATCGGACCTGCGCGGAGGTTTGGCCCGTGGTAGCGGGGGAGGGACTGAAACCCCCGACTATCGTCAGCGCTTTCCCTCGTCGAATGCCGCTCCCCAGTTGAGGAACGGTGCACGGAAGGCGGGCAGGCGATCCCTGACCGCCGGGAATTCGCCGAACGGCTTGTGCGGCTCAGCTTGATACCAGAACGCCACCGAAGAGATGTCGTCCGCGCGGCGATTCGCATGGCCGTGCTCAATTGTGACTCGGATGTTTTTGCGGAGGATCACCGGGTCTTCGATGTGCCACCGATAAAGCGTCAGCGGTTTGAGCTCCAGTTCGGCCCGCCAGCGGCGATGATGCCATGATAGGGCGCGCTGTAGTCTTGAGTGGGGCACCAGGCCGTGTTGAAATAGTCTTCGGTGCCGGTGCCGTGCAGGGTGGGCGGCCAAGTATCGTTGGCGCCGGGGCTGAACCAGATCGTCTGTGCGCTACGGTTTTTCTACGGCGCGGCGAAGTCGCGGGACTTCGGATCGAAGACATCGACAGCGCCCGCGGCATCATCCAGGTGCCGCCACGGCAAGGGCGCGAAGGATCGCAACGTGATGCTGTCTGGGCATCCTGCGCATCTACCGGCGGCTCGCCCAGCCGCGGCTTTATCCGTTCCCTGGTCGTGACGAAGATCATCCGATCGATCAGACCGTGTTGCTTGCACGCCGCCTGTCGGTCGGGTTGCAGGACGGTCGGGTTGTCACGGAGATAGAACGTCTCGTCGCCGGTGGCGACCATCAAGACCCAATGCCGGCGAGTGATCTCGGCCGCCAGGATCTCGATTCCGTCGAGCGAAAGCGTAAATTTGCTCGCAAAGGCATTCCTATCTATTTTGACGGTGAGGCCCTATGCTCAGGCCCACCAAGGGGATGGACGCCACCCCCTCGCCGCCGCCGTCGCCCGCCCGCTGCGTTTCTGGTGAGGCGAGCGACGGCGGCTCCGAGGGGATGGCTCGGCCGGACCCCATGATCGATTTTGCAGAACTTGACGCACATAACTCGAGGCTCGAAGCTACGCGGGGCGTTGCCTAACGTTAATTGGGTTTGGCCGGTATCTCGGGCGATGGCGTGGCGCCTAGCTGCTCGGCTGATGAGGAAGTCGCGGCCGATGGCACGGTGGTCGACCGGGCTGCGCCCATTGGGGAGCGGCCGACGATAATGGTGAGCAGACCCTGGCCCCACAGCCGCTGTGCGGCCCTCTTGGCGTCCTCTAACGTCACTGCATCGACGACGGCGTTATGCTTTTTGACATAGTCGATCGGCAGCTTATCAAGCTGATGCTGCAGCAGCGTTCGCGCAAGCTTCGAGGATGTGTTGAGGGCCAGCATCTGTGAGCCCCTCAGGTAAGACTTTGCATCGTCGAGCTCCTGCTGGGTCGGTCCTTCCTCGGCGATTCGGCGCGCTTGCTTCTCGATCTGTTCGACCGTCTCGTCAGCGCGATCGGCGGGGGTGCCGCTATTGCCGACAAATATGGCGGAATGATCCATCCAGACCAAGCGCTCATGGACCGAATAGGCCAGCCCGCGCTTCTCGCGGACTTCGCGGAACAGCCGCGACGTCAGACCGGTGCTGCCGAGGATGTGGTTGACGACATAGGCCGCCATGAAATCGGGCTCGCTGCGGCGGACGCCGGGACCGCCGAAAGCCACAACGGTCTGGGGCACATCGAGCGGAATGAAGACGCGCTGCGGCGGTGTTGCTGCGACCACGTCGGGCACCGGCATCGACTCCGCCATGGCCGGCAGGCCGCCAAAAGTCCTGTCGAGCAATTTGCACAGGGCCTCTGGATCGACGTCGCCGACAACCGCGATCTTGAGCGTGTCTTTTGCCATCACGCGTCGGACATAGCCCTTGAGATCTGCGACGTCGATCTTTGGCACGCTCTCGATCGTGCCTCTGGCCTCCCGAGCATAAGGATGATCGTTAAAGGCGACTTCGAGGAATTTGCGATTGGCGAGGGACGAAGGATCGGTCGAGTCGCGCCGCAGGTTCGCAAGCATGCTGGCACGAATCCGTTCGACATCGGCCGCGTCGAACCGCGGCGAGGTTAGTGCCATCCGTAACAGGTCGAAGGCCTCGTCCCTGTTGTCTTCGAGCGTGAGCAAGGCACCGCGGAGGTGATCGCGGGTCGATCCAAAGCTCAGCTCAATGGCGCGACGGTCGAGCCGCTCATGAAAGGTCTGAGAATCTAGATCGCCGGAGCCTTCATCGAGTAGGCCAGAAACCATGTAGCCGACGCCGGGTTTATCGGTCGGGTCTTGGGTCGCGCCGCCGCCGAAAGCGTATTCCATCGCAATCAACGGGACAGTGGCGTCCTGCACGAACCAGGCTACTATACCGCAAGATGACACCAGGCGCTGGATCTTGGTCGCGGCACGCGTTCCGGTCGCGGAAAGCGAACGTGGCGAGGCGAGCATCGCGGTTGAGAGCGAGGCTCCGCCGACGAGGACCGCACGACGTGTGCAGGAGTAGGTCATGATCGCTTCTCCTCGTGGTTCCGCGTTGACCCTTTCATAAGATAGCCGGTCACGGAGCGTTTCTTGTCGAGCCATTTCCGAGCGGCCGCACGCACCTGGTGGGCGGTGACAGCGCGGATGCCGTCCTGCCAGCCTCGGATTTCGTCGATGCTGAGTCCAGTCGCGAGCCGAGCACCGTAGCAGGTCGCAAGCACTTCTTGGCTGTCCCGGGCATAGATTGCTCGCGCGATCAGCTGCGTCTTGACCCGCTCGAGATCCTCGGCGCGCGCGCAACTGTGCGCAATATCGACTATCACCTTGTCGATGGCGCACTCGATCTCCCCGAACCCGACGCCGGGTTTCGGGATCGCAGAAATCGTGAATTGCGAAGGGTCGAGCGAGATATAGTTGTAGAACGTCTCCGCCGTGATCGCGATCTGCTTGTCGACTACCAGCGCGCGATAAAGATGTGAGTTGGCGCCGCCACCCATCAATCCCGCGAGCACATCAAGCACTGGACTCTCGCCGGCGGCCGCGGGGTGAGCCGACGGCACGAGATAATAACGGCGCAAGGCTGGCCGCTCGACGCGGGGATCGGTCAGCGTCACGGTGCGCGGCGCGGCCGGCGTCGGCTCCTGCGGTCGCAGGCGTTCCGCGGGAATTGATGGTTGTGGGGGGATGTGGCCATAATTCTTCTCCACCATCGGGCGGATATCATTTGCGTCGACGTCGCCGGCGATGATCAGGATGGCGTTGTTCGGCGCGTAGAAACGCTTGTAGAAGGCGAGCGCGTCCTCGCGGTCGAGCTTTTCGATTTCCTGACGCCAGCCGATCACAGGGCGGCCGTAGGGATGGTTGAGGTAAAGCGCCGCCATCATCTGCTGGGCGAGCTGCGGACCCGGCCTGTTGGCGACGCAATTGAATTCCTCCAGCACGACGTCGCGCTCCGACAGCACGTTCTCCTCTTTGAGGATGAGACCGGTCATGCGGTCGGCTTCAAATTCCATCATCTTACCGAGCTGCTCGCGCGGCACGTGCTGGAAATAGCTGGTATGGTCGGTCCCGGTGAAGCTGCCCTGGTCGCCGCCGGCGCGCAGCACGGTCTGGGAGAATTCACCTGCGGGATGTTTGGATGTGCCCTTGAACATCAAGTGTTCGAGGAAATGCGCAAGCCCCGATTTGCCGGGTGGCTCGTCGGCGGAGCCGACCTTATACCAAATCATCTGAGTCACAACGGGCGTGCGATGATCCGCAATCACCACGACCTGCAGGCCGTTCTGAAGCGTGAAGCTGGCTGGTCGATCCGACGTGACCGTGTCCCGGGCAAGGACGCTCCCGTCTTCAGGAACGTACCGAAGGTTACCATCCGTGCTATCATACGTTTCGACCGCCAGTGCGGTGCGCGTCGTCAAATCGAAGGCACCAGCCGCAGTGCCTCCAATCTTGGCGGTTACCGAACTCAAGTTCTTCATCGCATCGCACTTTCGTTCCACAGAGAGCAACGTTCTGTGACAGACAATCCCGACAAAGCGGGGAGCCGCACACCGTTTGGCAAGCAGCGGAGCAAAGGCCGGGCCAACTGCCCGGCGGCCTGCGCACGGCCACGCTGCGCGCCAACTGGACGCAAAACAAAACGCGGGGCGCACGTTCTGGCCAAAGGTCAACAGTCGGCATGTCGTGAACACGACATTGCGCACGAAAGCGCACCATAACTTGGCGCCGACTGGCAGAATGGCAACTTGCAGCAAACGACAGACCGAGCGGCGATTACGACGCCGGCTCAACTTTCGCCCGGCTCGCTGTTACACGCATCAGGATGCGCATCCATCGAAAAGTCTGACGCACGGCGTCGTACCGACGGTCCAACTCGGGCGGGCAGTGAACGATTGCCTGTTCGTTGGAGCCAATCTCTGCGCAGCGGATGCCAGGGCATTGCAATCAACCTGGCTAATGGCTCACGTCTCCCTCTGCGCCGTGAGTGGCTTCGCAATATTTCTCATGATCGCGAGGCGGGAGTTGGCGAGCAGCTGCTTGGAGTGCACTCCGCCGAGATAGTGTAGGACGAAGATACCAGAATAACTTAGATTTCTCGGTAACGTGAATTAGGTTGTAGAGAATGGGCCGACTTCGCCAATGCGGTCGCGGATAACGTTGACAGCGTTCATCGAGTGAACCGCCTCGTCGGCAATCACCTCCCGCAATCAAGGAACGTGTTGTTCCCAAAGGCGTCGTAAAATGGCTTTTCTGCAGCATAGGCGCGGCAAGTGCACATCAAATGCGATCATAACCATCAGGGAGGATTCGTCTTTCAGATGTTCACCGATGGGACCAAATCAGGTGATCGAATGTCCAATCTCTCTCGAAGGTCCGTTTCGGATCCGTTAGCGACAGCTCGATGGTGCGGATGAATCCATCGGGCGTGGCACTCTTCGTCGGCCGCCCAGGCATTAAAGAAATGCCCCGGCGTCATCCGTAGCGATTAGTCCGACTGCGTCATAATTTTCACCGATTTCGACGTGAGATTGGCCTGATGCAACTTTCGGCGCGCCAGTAATCTCGATGTGCCGGACGGACGCGCACACGGGCAAAGCGCGAGGACAACCGTTCTGCCGTACGTACCCTCACGCCATGTGATCTTGTGCCAAGCATGTGATGGCAGGCCGATCGCAAGCTTCTTGGCCGAAATCGATCGGTGCGTAACCCTCCGGTGAGGCTTTCAATTACCCATAACTTTTGACCACTCGGTCTGATCCGCTGATCGGCGAGATCTTGAGTCGAAAGAATCGCTTGTGGTTCCTTGCTGAGCACCTGATTCGCGAGGGGGTGCTCTATGGGGCTGACATTAAAGGATCGATCGGCAAAAGGCTGCGTGCCATCCTTGGAAGGTGAATGTTGGATTGATCGAGAGATTGGTGAGTGCGAGTTTAGGGACGCGCGGCTCGGCGACAGATGGCGCTGGCAATAGTCTGACTCTTGCCCGGGCCGGGCGGGTCGAACAGTACATAGTCCGCGCCGCGCTGGGCGGCGACGACGGCAGCGATCTGCGAGGAATCGGCCGAGAGCGGCGCGAACAGTTCGATCGGATCGATGATCTCGTCGCTGGTTCGCGCATCGATGAAGCTCGCCCCGGACCCATCGTAGCTGTGGGTCGGGGTATCGATCAGGTGACGCACGACGGCATTGCGCTTGAGCAAATCTGCGCGGTCGACGAGATCCTTCCATATCAGGTACTTGGTGAAGGATAGCGTCGCGAACGTGACCAGCTCGGTGACTTCCCAGCCCTTGATGCTCTTGATGTGGCGGCGGACACCTTCGAGCTGGGCAGGCGGATCGGCTCATTCTGAAATGAGGGGTTTGAGTTGCGCCGGTGCTCTCCGACTTGTCGGCCGGACCCAATTCGCAGGCTGCTGAAATACGAGCTGAAGAAGTTCGGCGGAAGCTGATCTGGATGATCGGGCTTGCAACGATGCTCATGGGCCTGTTCGCCTTACTGTTGGGTTGCCGCATCGCCAAAACAGTCGCTTCGATAACGCGCCAGCTCGGCGACGGCCGGTTCGATGTGGTTCTGCCGGGTAGGGGTTCCAAGAAATAGCCTCCACGTTAGACGGTACCGAGTCTGACGTCCTTCGTAGGCGGGAGCTTCTCCTTCAACTGCACGATCAACATGTTGCCTCAGGCAATTTTAAGCGTGTCGCCGCCGATCTCGCGGTTGCAAGGGCAGAGCTCATGAGTCTGTATCGCATCCAGAACGCGTAGCGTGTCCTTTGGGCTCCGGCCGACATTGAGGCTTGTCGCATAGACATGCTGGATCGTGTTCTCAGGATCGACGATGAAGGTGTAGCGATGCGCGATGCCATCACGCGAGCGCACTCCAAGGCCATCGACCAGTGCGCCCTTGGTGTCGGCAAACTGCCAGATCGATAGACGGTGCAGGTCCTTGTGCTCACGCCGCCAGGCGAGCTTGCAGAACTCGTTATCGGTGGAGCCACCAAGCACGATTGCATCGCGATCGGCGAAATCCTTGGACAGGCGGGCAAACTCAGCGATTTCGGTTGGGCAGACGAATGTGAAATCCTTCGGGTAAAAGAAGATGACTTTCCATTTGCCGGGGAAACTCCTCTCAGTCAGCGTCTCGAAGGCGCTCTGCCCGTTCTCCTCTTGCAGGTGAAAGCCGGGCTTCACGCCTGTGATGTCGAACGGCGGCAACTTACTTCCAATTCCAGACATATTGTCCTCACAACATCGCGTCACGCGGAAACTGCGTTCCGCGACTAGCAAAGCAAGCGATATGCCACCCGATCTGATGGCAAGTACCCACCATGCCGGTCATGAAACATTCGCCTTTGATGATGGCGGTGTCCTCGAACCCGATCTGCACCGTGTGGTCTCCTCAATCGTCCCGGGCTAAGGCCCGGCATTCCGCGTTCCGCGCTCTTTCGGCCGGCGCTCGTAGTGGAATCCACGCGCCGGGGCTTTGTCCGGTTTCTGTCAAAGCCCTTGCCGCTGTCGGGTCCGCCACGGCATCTGGTTTCGCACGTCGCGCTGTTAGTCGAGTGTGATCAGGCGCTTAACGCAGGTGCGAACGAAATGGCACGCCAGTTGCTAAATGGATGCAGCAACAACGAGTGAGGGCTGAGGGCACGCCGACGCCGATGGCGAGCGATGGCCTCCTTCCCGAAACCCGTGTGCCTACGTTTCTGAGAGAGAAACAGCCTCGCGCGTTCGGCGCGAAAAAAAATTGGCAATCGCTTGATGGAGAGCAACATGTCTTCGCTGAGACAAATCGCGTTTTATGGCAAGGGTGGCATCGGCAAATCGACAACGTCGCAAAATACGCTGGCGGCCCTTGCTGAGCTGGGCCAAAGGATTCTGATCGTTGGCTGTGATCCCAAAGCGGACTCGACTCGCCTCATCCTGCACGCCAAAGCGCAGGACACCATTCTGAGCCTCGCGGCGAACGCCGGCAGCGTCGAGGACCTCGAAATCGAGGACGTCATCAAACTCGGCTACAAGGACATTCGATGCGTCGAGTCCGGCGGTCCGGAGCCGGGGGTGGGGTGCGCCGGAAGAGGCGTGATCACCTCCATCAACTTTCTGGAGGAGAATGGCGCCTATGAAGACATCGACTACGTCTCTTACGACGTGCTCGGCGACGTCGTCTGCGGCGGCTTCGCGATGCCTATCCGCGAGAATAAGGCACAGGAAATCTACATCGTGATGTCCGGCGAGATGATGGCGATGTATGCCGCCAACAACATCTCCAAGGGTATTCTGAAGTATGCGAATTCCGGCGGCGTGCGCCTCGGCGGCCTGATCTGCAACGAGCGGCAGACCGACAAGGAGCTGGAGCTTGCAGATGCTCTTGCCAAGAAGCTCGGCAGCCGGCTGATCTACTTCGTGCCGCGCGACAATGTCGTGCAGCATGCGGAGCTGCGCCGCATGACGGTGCTGGAATACGCGCCAGAGTCCAAGCAGGCGGATCACTATCGCAATCTCGCGACCAAGATCCACAATAATGCTGGCCAAGGCGCTATCCCGACGCCAATCAGCATGGACGAGCTCGAGGATATGCTCATGGAGCACGGCATCATCAAGCCTGTCGACGAGAGCCTGGTCGGCAAGACCGCCGCCGAGCTCGCCGCTGTTTCGGCATAGTTCATGTTGTCGGCCTTCTCGACCGGGGAAGGCCGACATCGTCCACTCAGAAGCTGGGCGACCTTCATGATTGGCACACAAGGAAAATTGGCCGATACGATGTCACCTGCTGTATCGGCAGCTCACGTCGCCGAGCAGCGCGATGCGAGTGAGCTCTACGGCCTTCTGACCGGGCGCCATCCAACAGAAGCCGACATCAGCGACAATGACGATTTCGATCGCCATGTGCTCGCTTGCATTCTCGCCGCATCCGCTATGGATGGCGGCCAACTTCCCGAACGGGCTGGCTTGACCAACCAGGAGCTCAATGCTCTCTTGGTGCAATACTTCCCATCCACCCCGATCAGGAGCTGTACCTGGCGCGAACAGTCCGCGTTACCGGCTCCTGACGAGACAATTATGGTGCGCGACCTCCTGCTTGCGCAACGTTCCACCCATGGCGAGGTCGGCAGCTGGTTGGCGACGATGATCGCGCGCCGCGCCATGGAACCTAATCACTTATGGGAAGATCTCGGTCTGCGGAAGCGGGACGAATTGTCCCGTCTCCTGATGCGCCATTTCGGGCCGCTGGCGGCTCGCAACACAAAGAACATGCGCTGGAAGCGCTTTTTCTATCGCATGCTATGCGAAGATGACGGCCTGGTGACGTGTACCACGCCGGTCTGCACGGAATGCAATGATTTTGATCTTTGCTTCGGTAAGGAGAGCGGGATGGCCGGACGCCGGCGGGATCATCTGCGTCGTCTCGATGACTCCGTCCAAGCCATCCCAAGTTCGCAAGACTGAATTCATCATGGATGCCCCCTCCTCGGCGCCATTCCCGGTATATCGGAGGAGCTTTCGGTCAGCTGTCACATGAGGAGACTGAGGGCTTGAAAAGACACCGGGGTAAACGATTGCGCGCAGCCGGCCCGACGCGACTGCGCCTGATGATCGCGGGTTGATATTTGGCGGAGGCGACCGTCACATTTACCGCTGAGATGTTCTACGTTGACGCGCGATCGAGGCCAACATCCATCTCTCGATCGCGCCCACTGAATTTGTTTGCGGACGCCGACCTGTGGTTGGACTGAACCCGACGGCTCGCACCCGCCTTCCCGAAGTGCTGCAGCTTGAGGTGAGGCCCCAACCGTTGCCCGACTAGGAAGCTTCCAAGCTAGGCCCTGCGTTCAACTCGGTCGCAAGTGCACCGAACCTGGCGCTCCGCCGCTTCCACCCTGTCGGATTTGCGACACACCCGAGTCATCTAAAATTCGACGTCATTCAGAGGTTCTTGAGAATTCGAACGGGTTGGCACGGCAGTTGCTGAAGAGCTTCCGGAATAAACATACGGAGCCGCTGATGGCGTTCGCTGCCGCTAGGACCATCCCCGACGTTCATCGGTCGAAATCCATAGTCCTCAATGACACTACGTTGCGCGACGGCGAACAGACGCCTGGCGTGGCCTTCACGACAACGGAAAAGGTCTCGATCGCGCGTGCGCTGGCGGGGGCCGGGATCACGGAGATCGAGGCCGGCACGCCGGCCATGGGTCAGGAAGAGATTACCGCGATCCGAGCGATCGCCGAAGCGGGCGTTGCGGCCACGATCATCGGCTGGTGCCGGATGAAACTCGCGGACGTCGATGCGGCGATCGAGGCCGGTGTTTCGATGGTCAACCTATCGATCCCATCGTCCGACGTGCAGATTGCGGCGAAACTGGGTGGCGGCCGTTTGGCCGCGCTGGAGCGGGTGAAGCGCGTCGTTGGCTATGCTCGCGACAAGCGACTGGATGTCGCAGTGGGGGGCGAAGACTCTTCGCGCGCCGATGTCAACTTCCTGATCGACCTGATCGCAACCGCCAAGGCGGCCGGCGCCCGGCGCTTTCGTGTCGCGCATACGCTGAGCGTGCTCGATCCCGACGCGTCCTTCGCGCTCATGGCGGCACTGCGCGCCGGCACCGATCTCGAACTCGAATTCCACGGCCATGACGATCTTGGGCTGGCGACGGCTAATACGCTGGCGGCGATCAAGGCTGGTGCAACCCACGCCTCTGTGACGGTCATTGGCCGGTGCGAGCGAGCCGGCAATGCGCCGCTGGAGGAAGTTGCCGTCGCACTCAGTCAGCTCTGCGGCCGTGATACCGGCGTGCTGCTATCCGAACTGGAGAAAGTCGCGGCCGCCGTTGCAGCCGCAGCGTCCCGCACCATTCCGCTCAACAAGGCGATTGTCGGCGAGCATGTCTTCACCCATGAATCCGGCATCCACGTCGATGGGCTGTTAAAAGACCGGCGCACCTACCAAGCGCTGGACCCGCGATTGCTTGGCCGCTCCCACCGCATTGTGATCGGCAAGCATTCAGGGCTTGCCGCGATCACTTCACTTCGCTGTTGTCCGAGTTGCAGCTGTCGGTCACCGCCGAGCAAACGGAGACCATCCTCGCGCGCGTCCGCAAGCACGCCATCGAGCACAAAGGCCCGGTTGCCCAGGAAACGGTGGTGGCGATCTGGCGCGACATTCACGAGGGCTCGCTCGTCAACGGCGGGTGATCGGTTGGTCAGCCATGCGCGTCGCGCGATCAGGTTGAAACATTCGGTCTGGATGGTTTCCGGGCGCGGATCTAGATGGAGGTTGAGAATGACGACGGACGGCATCCTTTCGCAATTGAACAAGGCCTCGGCGGCAGAGGAGTTTTTTGCACTCCTCGGCGTCGAGTACGACGCGAAAATCATCAACGTGGCGCGGCTTCATATCCTGCGTCGCATGGGGCAATATCTCGCGGGCGAGGAGTTGACCGGTGCATCCGATCCTGACATTGCCTTGCGTTGCAAGGCTACGCTTGAGCGCGCCTATGCCGACTTCGTCACGTCCTCACCGATCGAACAGCGCGTGTTCAAGGTCCTGAAGGATGCGGCAGCGCCACAACCGAACAAGCATCCAGCATTGGTCCAGCTCGGCTCCTTGGAGTGAATTGAGTTTATATCTCGTGCTCCGGACCGTGAAGGTTCGGATAACCTGACAGCCACCCAGGGCTTCGAATTCAAACGGAAGTTGCAGTGGCCTCGCGGATCCGCAGCTTCAACACTCACTCGGCTCTCCTTAAGGGCCAATCACGACCGAGCCCTGGTATGTCCATCCTTTCAAGCTGGTGCCCATGGCGCACCTATCTCCTGCAATGGTACGCCGGCAGCGGGAAGCGCACATTTGGCGAGGAAAGCGCACCAGATTCGGATGACTGTCTTCTGTCGCATTCCGAACACGCCTCGGCACGGTTATCGAATGTTCCGATCGTCATGAGAGGCTGCCAACCCGAGTTCCTTCAGTAAGAGTCTGTATTGGCGCTCAATTTTAATCGCCTGCGCAATTGGTACGACAATTGCTGACAGATGCTCAGCTAATCTGGAGAAGCGCATGCACATCTTGGTCCGCATCGATTTTGTTTTTGACGCCGCGCAGGTTCGCGCGCGCTGCCTGTCGGCACCATGATGCGTCGCGACGCCAAAGCGATGGTCGCATATTCCGACCTGGCTGAGCTGAAAGCTGCGCTTGATCCGCGCCAAAGGTTCGTCGACGAAATCACCCCCGTTGACCGATCCATGGCCGAGGTTTCGCGGGGGCAGTCCTTGCTCTCCAGCGCCGGTCGCGCGGCGCCGTTGACGGGCGGCTTGACCGCCGGCCCTCGTGCCCGCGCCAAGAATTGCCGGCGTGTCGCTGCCATCGGCAGGATTGCGAGGGCATTCGGAGCAATGGATCGCGTTTCCCCGGCATGCACGCGACCGACGACGATACCAGCCGAGCCTCTGGCAGGCCTCGACCTGTTCCAGCTCGGTTGCACCTCGAAGATGAGGGGGACCAATCAATCGGCTCGCGTGACCGGCGCGATGGGTTCCTTACCAGTGCCCGTTGCCAAATGGTGGCCCAAAATGCCGAACCCGCAAGGAACCCGAAGCCCGTGCTCCGGGCTCGTCGAGAAAAGTACCAGCAATGGGTGTCTCGGCCCTGCGCTGCTGCCAGGTGGTGCTGACACAATGGCGACGGGCACCCGGCTCAACTTTTAACTGAAGCAATCTTCAAGCGCGAATTCAAAGCTGGAGGCGGAGCACGCTCCGCTGGCGAGCCGCTACTGAACACGAATGGGAGTACAGATGATGAGCACCGCACCCAAAAGCGCAGCTCCGGCCGCGGGTGGTGGTCGCGCGGCGACCAAGAGGGAGCTGCCTGAACGATTTAAGGCGTATAGGCACGTCTGGGTCTTCATCGAGCAGGAACGCGGGGTTGTGCACCCCGTCTCCTGGGAGCTGATGGGTGCCGGCCGCCGGCTCGCCGACAAGCTCAACGTTGACCTCGCCGCGGTTGTCATCGGCCCGGTCGGGGAGACGACACAGCAGGCGGTCGCCGAATCCTTCTGCTACGGCGCCGACCTCGCCTATATCGTCGCGGACAATCTGTTGGCCGATTATCGCAACGAATCCTATACCAAGGCGCTCTCCGAGCTGGTCAACACTTACAAGCCGGAAATCCTACTCCTAGGCGCAACTACACTCGGCCGCGATCTCGCCGGCTCAGTCGCCACCACACTGCTCACCGGCCTAACTGCCGACTGCACCGAGCTCGATGTCGATGCCGACGGCTCGCTTGCGGCGACCCGGCCGACGTTTGGCGGCTCGCTGTTGTGCACGATCTACACACTCAACTATCGTCCACAGATGGCCACCGTCCGTCCGCGCGTGATGCCTATGCCCGAGCGCGTGACGGGCGCCGTCTGGCGCGTCATCTCGCATCCGCTCGGGCTTGTTGAAGAAGATATCGTCACAAAAGTCCTCTCGTTCCTGCCGGACCGCGATTCTACAAAGTCCAACCTTGCCTATGCCGACGTGGTCGTCGCTGGAGGGCTCGGTCTGGGATCGCCTGAGAACTTCCAACTGGTACAGCAGCTCGCCGACGTACTTGGCGCCGAATACGGCTGCTCTCGGCCGCTAGTCCAGAAGGGCTGGGTCACCTCGGACCGCCAAATCGGCCAGACCGGGAAAACCATTCGGCCAAAGCTCTATATCGCGGCCGGCATTTCCGGCGCGATCCAGCATCGCGTCGGCGTGGAGGGGAGTGACCTCGTCGTCGCCATCAACACCGACAAAAACGCGCCGATCTTCGACTTCGCCCATATCGGCATCGTTACCGATGCCATTCGGCTGTTACCAGCGTTGACCTCTGCATTCCGCGCGCAGCTGTCGCCCCACTCGCACGACCGCATCGCCGGCTAGAGGAGCTTGTTATGATCGAGGAAAGATTCGACGCGATCGTCGTCGGTGCTGGCATGGGCGGGAATGCGGCGGCGCTTACCATGGCCGAGCGGGGCCTGAAAGTGCTGCAGCTGGAGCGCGGCGAGTATTCGGGGTCGAAGAACGTGCAAGGCGCCATCCTTTATGCCGATATGCTGGAGAAGCTGATCCCTAATTTCCGAGAAGATGCACCGCTTGAGCGACATCTGGTCGAGCAACGCTTCTGGATCGTGGACGAGTGTTCGCACACGGGGCTTCACTATCGCTCCGATGATTTCAACGAGGAGAAGCCGAACCGCTACACCATCATCCGCGCCCAGTTCGATAAATGGTTCTCGGAGAAGGTCCGCGAGGCGGGCGCTACGGTGCTGTGCGAGACCACGGTGACCGAGCTCCTCCAGGATTCCCATGGGAGGGTCGTTGGGGTGCGCACAGACCGCAATGGGGGCGAAATCCATGCAGATGTGGTCGTGTTGGCCGAGGGGGTGAACGGAGTGCTCGGGACGCGGGCGGGCTTAAGAGGGCGGCCGGAACCGGATAAGGTGGCACTCGCGGTCAAGGAGATGCATTTCCTGTCGCGCGAGACAATCGATGCTCGCTTCAATCTCAAAGGCGACGAGGGGCTCGTCATCGAAGCCGCCGGAACCATCTCCCGCGGAATGACCGGTATGGGCTTCATCTATTCCAACAAGGAATGCATCTCGCTCGGTATTGGCTGTCTTGTTGCCGACTTCCAGCGTACCGGCGAGACGCCTTACGGCCTGCTCGAGGGCTTCAAGCGTCACCCCTCCGTCGCGCCGCTCATCGAGGGTTCGGAAGTAAAGGAATATTCCGCGCACTTGATCCCCGAAGGTGGGTACAAGGCCATCCCGCAGCTTTGTGGTGAGGGCTGGGTCGTTGTCGGAGACGCCGCCCAGCTCAACAACGCTATCCATCGCGAGGGGTCCAATCTTGCGATGACGTCGGGGCGTATCGCCGCGGAAGCGATCTGCCTTATCAAATCGCGAAAAGATCCGATGACGGCCAAAAACCTTTCACTTTACAAGAAGCTTCTGAATGATTCCTTCGTGATCAAGGACCTGAAGAAGTATAAGGATATGCCGGCACTCTTGCATACCCACTCGCAGAACTTCTTTCTCACATATCCGCAGCTCTTCTCCAAGGCGATGCAGGATTACGTGCGCGTCGACGGCACACCAAAGCTCGAGAGAGAGAAGCTGATGCTCAACTCGTTCATCAAAGCGCGCTCGTGGAGTGGATTGTTCAGCGATGCCCTCCGCATTGCCCGAGCCTGGCGCTGATCACAAAGCAAAGACAACGACGAACGACGGAGCCACAAACAATGCCGAGCGAGCCATCCCAACGTGTCGAGGACAAACTATTCTACAACCGTTATCTTGTTGATTCCGGCCGCGCCCATATCAAGGTGCGGCCGCACACCACGCCATCGTCGCGGCTCTTGTCGATGCTGAAGGCTTGTCCAGCACGGTGCTACGAGCTCAACGATAAAGGTCATGTTGAGGTGACAGTCGACGGGTGTATGGAGTGCGGCACCTGCCGGGTGATCTGCGCAGAAAGTGGTGATATCGAGTGGAGCTACCCACGCGGCGGTTTCGGTGTGCTATTCAAGTTTGGTTAAAAGTTCGGGTGAGGGTCTGGCCATGGCAGGCAGGCGCGAACTCGAGATTTCACCCGGGCACATTCAATCGGGGTCCCCATCTTTGCATCTACCGGGCGGGCCCTTGCATGGTGGAAGCGCAGCTTGCAGTGTCCGCTATAATATGCCCGTAGATAGCCAAAACGAGCGGATCCGAAACAAGCGTGCAACGCATTCGTGAGATTAGGTCGTCCATCTCGGATCTGGATCGAGGATCCTGGTTTTCTTCCCCAACTGGCCGGTTTCGTCCTCCTTGGAAGGTTCGCGGCGATCCGCCTGCTGCCACCGTCTCGCGACCCTGCCTATCACCTACCAACGAATGCTGGAAGCAGGACTTCGCGCGGCCGTAGCCACCGACCGACAACATGCGATCGGGCGCCTTGTAGACTAGAAAAGCACGAGCGAATCACGAAACTAGCGCTTTCTAACTCCGTCGCGCGGCCGCCGGTTCCGGGTTCGCCAGGCGGGCTGCGCGCATGCAGCACACAAGTTTGCACTTTCATTTGCCGGTATCGCCGCGATATATCGTCGGCCGGAGAGCAATGACGATGGTTCGAGTTCAAAAGAGCAGGGCAGCCGCTAACGCGCGGCGAGCAGAGGCACGCCGTGAGAGTTCTGTCGACGACATCCAGGCCCGCATAGCCGAACTGAGAAGTTTGCCGCGCGAGAAGCTCGCGGATGCGGTGTTCATGCTCTCGATGAACGCAAGACGGCAGCGCGAGTTGATACGCCAGGCGATTGAGAAGCGCGCCGAGGTCGACCTGGACTTTGATCCGCCGGCGAAGGCGGATTTGGCGAGCTATCTCGCCAATGATGTGGTCTCGACTTTACGCCACCACGTTGCTGACCTTCCGACCTTGCTGGACCTGTTGGTTCAGCGAGCGCCTCACGTCTGCTTCACCGTCCATCGGGAGGAGGCCGTTTCGCTGCTCGCCGCAATCATTCGCGAACACCGGCTCGAAGGAGTCCTTGAAGGCCTCAGGCTCGCCGGGCTCCTGAACGAGGCAGCGAAGGATCGCCATGCCGGTATCGGTTCGGAAGCGGATTTGAGAGGAGCTGCCGAGGGCGCGTGAGTGTCCAGGCCGCCTTGAGGGACAGTCCCTGCAGATGGAACGTCCACAGGAAACGGGACGACAGCAAATCTAGGCGCCTGCTTGCGAGGTCAAAACCGCGTCGAATTCGCTGCGCAGTTCCTTTGTCATCCGTTTAGCGTTGATCGCTGACGCGGAGCCGCTATGCGCGCTCGGTCGCAGTCCCCGGCCACGTCAAGCTCGGGACCTTCGCGTCGAGCACGAGATCCGCAGTTCTGAGCTTTCATGTTCAGTTGCAGCGCGCGGTGCGCTGCGCTGGCGGACCATGGAACCGTTCGCTAACAGCCAAGCAAGGGAAATCACTGCAGGACATGTCGTCCGAGCCGCGGCGATGCGCCAAAGCGGCGAAAGGCGGTCGCTCACCTCAGCTACGCGCTCTGGTGAAATCGACCGTCCGTGTTCCGGTAGTCGCTGGTTGCGCGCTGGCGGACGGCGGGGGAAGGCCTGGCAAGTACTCCGCGAGCCACTCGGCAATAGCAGACAAGCTCAGTGGCGGTCCGCGGCAAACTGGGCAAAAGGGCCTTCTCGGGGGCAGGATCGTCGAGATGAACGATCCGCCGCGCATCTGCTAGACACGCCTTATCCTTGCTCGATATCCAGGGAAACGCGCCGGAAGTCGCCTCGCCTGTTCGCTCCGTTCGCGAGCCGCACCGGGATTTCGCCGAAGCTCGCGTGCACGAGCACGGCGAAGGCGTGGCCGAAACCCGCGTGCTGCCGAACAGCGCGTCGCACGCCAATGCCGGCCTGATCGGTTAGTAAGCCCGCTCAAAGACCACGAAGGAGCCTTGCGTGCTGCGGCCAGCCGCACTTCAATGAGCTGCTGTTATTATCTGAAAGCATTCGATCGCAACTTCCATCGCGATCAGCAGGACTATAACCCACTCAAGACGTAGCGAGCGCCGTGTGTCCATGATGTCCGTCAGCGCGTTGGCCGTTCCGGAGATGGCCGACAGCTTGCGCTCGAGCATCTCAAGACGCTCCTTTAGTTCGTAATCGTCTTTCAGACGCGAATAGAGCCGCTCGAGCTCCGGCTTGTCCCAGAGTGCGTCGGGCTTTTCGGCAATGGCGACGCGGCCCGCTACGCGCTGCTGGACCAGGAGCGCATTGCCGATCAATTGGAGAATGCTCGTGCGGCCCCGCGGCGTCCGGCCGCGCTCGGCGAGTTCGCGTGCAAACGGTTCGATTACGTCGAACACCGCGGCGACACGGCGCTCGTCTCGCTCCAGCGCCGTGCTCTTGGCGAGCGTATCGGCGATCAGCAGCAGCCGGTCGTCGGTAAACTTGCTGAGACAAATCCGCCCGCCCGGCAGAATGACGTCGGCGCCCTGGTCGTTGCAGAGCTGCGCTTGCGCGCTCTCCTCCTCGTAGGAGTTGAATTCACCGATGACCCGAGATTTCAAGGTTTCGATCAGAGCGTTTTCCTCCGAGGGCGACAACCCGATGAGCACCACAACGCCATAGCGGAAGATCACGACAAGGCCCGCATGAATGCGGAAAGCGACCGGCGTCGAGGACACCAGCGTTCCGATTTCGAGAGCCGACGGGTTGATACGATCGCCTAGCATGACTGCGCGAATGCGCAGCATCGAGCCGGTCGCCGTCTTTCCGGACACGGCAGGCTTACCAGGCGTAAGTTGATCCAGGTTCACTTTAGCATCCGGTTTGGCGCCACTTAGACGCGAGAGGCGTTCGCGCGGGACCATCAAACACGTTCAGAACTTCGTCGCAGACGGTGCAGCGGAATTTGCCGGGCACGTCGCTGAGAGATGATGCTGTAATCCGGCAAATGCCGGCTCCACAGTTCGGATGGGTCGTCGCCATTCCCACACTCGTGCGTGCTTGTCGCAAGGCAATCGAACAACCCCGCAAGCTCACGAAGAGAACGAGAGGTCTTCCAATTCGACGATCCCGCCGCCAAACATTTGGCTGCGCGGCATGCGCCGTCCTCGAACGAAGTCGAGCAAGATTGATGCCGAACCGGTATCTTTCGCGCCAGCGGCCTCAGGATTTCCGATTCAATGGGGGAGCGAGAATGATTGTTCGAAACGGCACAGGTTGAGCAAAGACGGCGGCGCCATGTGTGTTCGATTTCATCCCGAGCATGTCAGCTACAGAACACGGCGAATGTTGCGCGCCGCGGAACTTTTCAAAGCGCAATCAGAGACTTAATCGCGGTAGCGGCGCTGGCATAGCTGTTGCTATCGAAATGTCGCAAAGGCCGAGCGGAGGTGCTGAGTACACACCCAGCCCGAATGGCGAAAACAGGACGGTGATCGGTGGACCGACGGTGGTGAAGGTGAAGGGCCGTTTCCAACTGTTAGCCACAAGACGGCCCGGCATTCTTGAGCTAAGACCCCGAGTAGAACGACAGGCAGGACTTGCGGCCATGCATATTGAACCGGGAACAGTAGCAGGCGCCAAGCTCGTATTGAGCTACGCGACAGGCCTTGCGGCGGGCTGCGTCGCCGCCAACCTTGTGGTCGAGACCATGCGCGAGCGGGGCGTCCTGTCATTCGCCATGCAAGCCATCGCCGCGACTGCGCTTGTGTTCACGTTCCTCGAGATCCTGCCGCACTTTGCGGTCGGGGTCTCCGAGGTGCGCTTCGTCCCCGGCTCCACGCTGTTCCTGTTGTTCGGGCCGGGGCCAGCTGCCTTTGCTCTTGCGGTCGGCCTCTTGCTGCCAAGCATCCTCTTTGTTTCGGCCGACCTGCCGCAATATGGTATGAATGTCACGACGCTTCTGGTGCCGCTGTTTGCGATCCAGGCGCTCGCCAAGCGGCTCATTCCATCCAACACCGCCTATCGCAATCTGCAGTACAGTAAGGCGCTTGCCCTCTCGACTGCGTATCAGTCTGGTATCGTTGTCTGCGTCGCGTTTTGGGCGCTCGATGGTGCGGGCTTCGGCGCCGCCAACCTCTATCACATCGCATGGTTCGCCGTTTCCTACGCACTTGTGGCCCTTGTCCAACTGGAGGGTGATCTGGCTGTGCTGGCGCTCGCGAAACAAATTGGGCGGCGTGATTGCGGGCGGAGTTGTCGCCAACCGCATGTAGAAGGCATGTTGCCGTTGATAACAACGATGGCCGTCGGGGCTCCCGTTTTGCTCAAGCGATGCATACGCTTTCTCTGATAGCAACCGGCTGCAGCGATCCCGGGCGGCGCGCGCTCGCTGCTATCGGTGGCAGCAAGGCGACCGAGCTTATGCTTCTTCCGCACAAGGCGACCAGGAAATCATATCTCGCCGACTTGCGGCCGGCCGTCTGCTCCGGCTTGCTCACTAAACAGTGGACGCGCACTACGGAGTTCGACCTGCTGGTGCGCGATGCAGCCGAGGCGGACTGCCGCAATGATGTGGCGCAATGGCTGGATGCGGTCAGCGCAGCAGCCTGGTCGCAGAGCATCGCGGGCGAGGTGGGACGCGAGCGGCGTCTTGCGCTGCTGATCCAGGGGGATTCATCCGTCGAACGAGCTTACCATTGGAACATTAGAACCCTCCTAAGCACAGCTGCGATGGAGCGCTGTTCGGCGGTTTCCCATGCTCTGCTGCACTTGGCCGGAATGTTCGCAGTTCGACAAAGAAGATCGCCATGCCTGGATTGATCGTGATGTTGACCATGCTCGTACTGTGCAGCATCGTGCTGGCCGGCGAGTTGACAGGGCGAGCACAGGTCATCAACACCGACACCCTTGAAGTTCACGGGACTCGCGTTCGGCTCTGGGGCATCGAGGCGCCGGACAACAGTCAAATGTGCCGAGATATCAAGAGCAATCTATATCGATGTGGCCTCAATGCCGCGAGCGATCTTGAAGGCTTCATTGCAGAGCGCGAGGTCAGGTGCCTGTCAGTGCTGCAGGATGAGTGTGGACGGACGGTGGCGACCTGTTCAGCCGATGGCATAGATCTCGGAGAGTGGTTGGTGCGCAACGGTCTCGCGCTCGATTGGACGCAATCTTCCACGGGACCATACCACGCGGCGCAACGTGCGGCCGATCGTGCCGGACTGGGCTTATGGGCGGGCAGCTTTGCCGTACCTTGGTTGTATCGAGCGTGCATTCGGCTAGGCGGTCAACCAGCAAGCTGTTCGGACGACGCGAATGCACATCCTTGACGGGTGTTGCCCACAGCAGAACATGCGGTAATCGGCTCCGCGTGAGGTGACAGTCACGGGCGAGCTGGCGTCGATCGGAGTGAGGCAAGCTTACCACTGCCGCGGATCTTGAACTCTCGTAAGCGCGAACGTCGCAAGAACAGAGAATCGCGAGCTCCGCAGAGCCCGATCATTCTTGGCGCGGTTTTTTGGAAACCATGGACTCGCGGTCCTGCCAAGGCGCCGCCTTTTGAGTTCGAGAGAGGCCGCATTCGCCTCAGAAGAATGACGGGCTCTCCGAGGCCTAAGCAAGACGAGGGCGTGGCACTGAACAACAATCAGATTCCGCCGTGTAGAGGTTGAGCGAAAAGAAAGAAGGCCAGTGGCGTTCAAGGCACCGCAGGGCAAGGTAGGCAACACCAATGCGGGTTGGGATGCAGCTCACCTCCACTCCATGAGACGCTAGCTTTCAGGTTTTGACATGCCAGAGCTCGCAGCTTGATTCCCAGATGCCGTCCTGCCAAAACTCATATACTCGCACTCAAATCCGACGGACCAAGCAGGTGTGAGCGCTTGCTCAACGACGGCTGCGAGGCTCCCATCGAAACGACGGTAGTCGAATTGCGGCCTTTGCCGCGGGAAGGCCGCATAAGCTCCTTCCCGGACTTCGCTGCTATTGGCGATATCGGCCGCGATTGCCTTTCAAGTCACGGCTGCTCCGACATAGGCCAGCGTTTGGCCGGGCGGGTAAGAAGCCTAACACCACACGTGCGGTTTCGGTGACCAAGACGTGTGGACCTGCCTTGCAGGCGCCGATCACAACAATGCCACAGAAGGCAATGCAGCTGTTCGTGCGGTTGCTCGCTGACCACTGGCTCGAGATCCGCCGAATAAGCAACACCGCACGCGATGAGCGCAACTGCTGCGGCGGACCGAACAAGCGAACAAGAACGTCAATCGCATATTACCTCCCGAACACCACGTGCGCGGCTTCCACAATGAATCGTGATCTGCTGAAGTCGCAGCGTCGCTCCCACGCTCTCGTGGTGTGCGGACTCTGTGCCGACGAGCGCGACGCAAGCTCCCGGCGTGTTTCGATGGCCGGTGTCCTCTATGCGACAAGAGCGGTGATCGTTCAAACAAGCCGCGGGTCTGAGGTCGAACACGAATGTCATGACGCGCCGACACCGCTGGTTGATCACTGCTGTGAACTCCTGCGAAAGAGATTTGGTGCTCCAGCTTCTTTACAACCACACAAACAAGTTCGCACCGGGAACTCGAGGCGCGGAGCTGAGTCAGAGACCGCAAGATCACCTGACTGATCCGAGTCCAAAGAGTTGAACGAACTGGTCGGCCGTCCCTGATCGTGCCGACGCGGGATAGCCGGAAGCAGTGCGGAGCAAACGAACACGATCTGCCGATCATATCGCTCTGTTATGCATCTTCTCCCCTGCTGCTCCGGAGATCAGGCATCGTATGACTCCGGCAGGCGACTTTCTTGCTCGGCCGCCCAGAGCACCAGCGGCATAGCTGGCGTCCATTACTGTTCTATTCGCATTGGCGAACTCGGCAGAGAATTGCTCGCGTTGTTCTGGGTGGTGCGATCGTGCCAGACACGATCGCCGTGGGAACGCCGATGGGCGGCGGGCGTATCGCCCGCAGCATGGGCTTTCGCATTGCGACACTGAGGGTCGCGGCCAACAGCTCACGGCCTAGAGGGCCTGCATTGGAGGCGACTTTCCTCGGCCACACTATTACGATTGTCGACGCCGCGCCCGTCGGCGGCGCGCTGGAACGCGGCCAGCTCAATTGTCTATGCCTGGACAATCACGGCGCCGGTCTCGGCGATCGTTGCGGCGCTGACCTGGTGGGGGTCAACGCCTTGGATGTTTTCGTCAGGACACGAGCTTCAGCCCGACAATGCCGGCGACGATCAGTCCGATACTGGCAAAGCGAAACGCTGCGGCCGGCTCTCCGAACAGGATGATGCCGAGTGCTGCGGTGCCGACCGCACCGATGCCGGTCCAGACTGCATAGGCAGTTCCAATGGGCAGCGTCTTCAGAGCAAGGCCGAGCAGGATCACGCTGCCGGCCATGGCCGCGAGCGTGAGCACGGACGGAACGAGCTTGGTAAAGCCCTCGGTGTATTTGAGGCCGATTGCCCAGGCGACTTCCAGGAGGCCGGCGACCAACAAAATGCTCCAGGCCATGGCGACCCTCCGTTCATGGCAGGGTCGTCCCCGCGGCTGATGTGATGATGAGCTGCAAGGCCGTCCTCGCCGGGGCTCGCGATTCGCTTCGATCAGTCAATGGTCAACTGCTCCCAAACATCAGCATTCCGACCTCAGTGGTTCGGCGAATTCACACGATCGACAAAGCAGAAAGCCGTCCGCTCCGTTCATGCGACTGGCAATCTTGCAAAAAGTCGCCCCTTCGAAGAGATCCTTGTACCTGTCGCGGAGAAGGTTGCCCAAAACATGTCGTCGCTCAAAATCCATGCAGCAGAAAGTAACATCGCCGTTTGGGAGAAGAACATTGCGATATTGCCGTTCGTCAGGACATGTCAGTGCTCCAACGATTGGCTGTCGCGCTTCAACCATCTTAAGCTCGCCGCTGCCAGCCCTGCTGCGCGGCGGACGCGAGCGGACCAGCGCTTCCTCAGGAATTATGTCGACAAGTTCGGGATGAACGTCACCCATGACTATGAAGAGCAGTGATGAAATGTCGGCATCGACAAGTTGGCGCATCAAATCGACATAGTTGCGCCTGACGAGACCACTATCCATGTGCGTGCCGTCATCAAAAACATGCACCAGGAAAACGCGGAACTGGAACGCACGCAAGCATCTTAGATCCCGCCCGTTCATTCCTACGAGGGTTGTGAAAACCCGGATTCCATGGCCACACGCGTAGGCATGCTCAACCATTTCGGTGCAAGCCGGATTGAGCCAAGGCTCCGAATGCCCGGAAAAGCTGATGTCGACAGCTGCTGGTACGCGCGCCAGACATCGCTTAAAATCTTGGAGAGAAAGATGCTTCACGTCGGGTATCGCTCTTTGCCGTTTGGCAAACTTGTCCTGCGGGCAATAAGAGCATCCGACGACACAGCCCGTTGTCGTAGTTATCTCCAGGACCCTGCCGCCAGTGATTGCAGAGCGCAGCTCCTGTAGAGTCATCGCTTCTATATTATCCACTTCCGCGCTCCGCGTTTCGAAGAAAGAGCTCTTGAGGCCGGACTGTCGATTTGCATCCCTCATACGGTCCGCTCTTGCATCATTCTCGATTCGTCCATCAGCGCGACACGGCACGAAGCGCGGCCCCGATAGATGAAGAAAGCGCCACGGCTCTTGCCCTTAGCGCCAGTCCAGCAGAATCGGGCAGCTGCCGGAGTGGACATGCATCGATGAGGTTGGTCTAGGTCTCGTTTATTCCAACAAGCATCACTCATGCCAATGGCAGTACTGTCCATAAGTCGACACGTCCGCATAAATGTCGTCGTAATTACGCAACCGAGGCGCAACTCTACGCGATCAAAACGTACAATATGACGTTACGTACGATTCAAGCTCTCTTGAAAATGAGTTGAATGGCAGCTTTCTTATGCAACATGGCGGCGTTGCTGCCGTCCGAAGCGCCATGTCACCATGATCGACGTGTGTCGGCATCGGTCCCGAAGTTCCGATTGCGAGCGCCGTTGACCGCAGTCGAGAATGCAAATCTTCATCGCGCCTTCATGCAGCATCGTGAATGTCAACAGCTGAAAACGCTACTCGGTGACGAACTCCTGAAGGTGGATTCGATTGACGAGATCGCCAAAGTCTATGCTCGGGCTATTGTTTCCGTGCTGCCGGAAATGGCTTGTACGCTCGCCGGATGGTCTTTTGGCGGTGTGCTCGCCCGGGTGTTGCTGGGATACTAATCTCTGCAAACGTGAGGGTCGATTAGTGGCAATGATCGATAGTGCCCATCCGTCGGAGCTAGGGACGCTTCCACCTTGCACCAGGAATCGGCTAAATTCCTTGCATTCCTTGTCGACGAGGGAGGGTTGTTGCCTGAACACGGTGCAACCACGGAAATTCAGCTGGGAGACTTCGCTACGCTCGCGAGCGCTGCTTTTAGTGCATGGAAGATCGCTGTACCGGCGCTTCAGAAAATCTTCCAAGTGTTCATTCGCCATATTCACGCTGGCAAACTATACGTACCTAATAGGGGTTTCGGCGCTCTGCGTCCATTACACTCGGGAATCCACTAGCGAACCAAGTTCATGGCGCGCTGCTTTCGAGAGCGTCGTTGAAGGGCCTCCTTTTCCCCTATCGCACATGATAGTTCGAGGTCGCCGGATGAGCTCCGCCTGCATGGTTCGAGGCGCGCTCTATGATTCAAAGGCGGCCGTCGCCCACCTCGAGGGCTATGCCGCCGCTGGGTCGCGAGCACTGCGTGCATATAGCCAGGCCAGACGTGAATGGTTCGCATCTCGAATGAAAAATACAACTGGCGACTCCAACCGCGACTCGAAATGTCAATCGAGGAGGAGCAACGGCCGCCTCGTCAATGCTCTCCCGAGGGTTCGAGGGCCGTCTAGCATGTCCCTTCTGTTGCGCTTCCAGGACGACGCCCGGATCAACACTTTGCGCTCCGGCCCACGACAGCAGTCCTTCTAACGCATGTGATCAAGAGCGATAGCAATGATCCTGGCGACCTCTGATGCGGATCGCCGTTGGACAGGGCCGCTCCCCCGTCTAAAGCACGCCCGGCTGGCGCGGCTTGGACCCGAAGAGAATTCATCGAAACTCCGATTATTAAGCTGGTGCGCACGCTCCAATTCTCTTGTGGTGTCGCCGCCGAGCTGCTCGATGATCCCCTCAGCTAGGTCGTCAGTTTCTCGACCTGCTGGGGCTCGTGTCCTGACGCGCGAGAAAGCCATGCACGTAAAGAGGCATGGCAGTCCTTTCCTAGTAGCGTTGGTGCGGCTCCCCTCGACGAGCCGTTCCAGCCCTTCGGAAACGAAGTCGTGTAGGGGTGCTCAGAAAAGTGAGACAACCGCCCTCGATGCGGCATGTGGCTCCGCAGGATTTAGGCCAGCGCGAGGCGGCGAATTGTCGTGCGGGTTCGTGTGCAATGTCGTGTTCGCAACATGTTGGCGGACAACAAGCAAGTGCGGGTCGGCTTTCGGGAGGAAAGAGACACGCCTTGCGCGTCGCTTGCGTCCAGTTGGCCGCGCAGCGGCCCGTGCGCAGAAGCGTCAGGCGATTGGCCCGACTATTGCTCCGCTGTTTGCCCAACGGCGTGCGGCTCACCTGCTTTGTCGGGATGTCCGCTGCAGAACGTGGATCTCTATGTGACCAAAGGCCATGACATGAAGAATTCCAGGTCCCTGACAATCAAGGTGCTAGGCACAGCTACTTTTGCCCTGGCCTTGATGACGCGTACCGCGGCGGTCGAATACAAAACGGAAAATAGCCGGGATCCTAGCTCCCGGGGCGTTCCTGTGAACAGGAGCGTTCTTGCCCAAATCACCCCCACCTGGGAACGACCAGCGAGCTTCATGCTTCAGAACGGCCTGCAAGTCGTGGTGATTGTCGATCACCGCACGCCGGTGGTGACGGAGATGATCTGGTACAAGGTCGGCTCCGCCGACGAGAAGCCGGGCAAATCGGGACTTGCGCATTTCCTCGAACACCTGATGTTCAAGGGAACGGCCAACCATCCGGCCGGCGAATTCTCGCAGACCGTGCGGCGGATCGGCGGCGACGAAAACGCCTTCACCTCCCTCGATTACACCGCCTATTTCCAGCGCGTGCCGCGCGAGCAGCTCGCGCGGATGATGGAGTTCGAAGCCGACCGCATGACCGGCCTGATCCTGAAGGACGACAACGTGCTGCCCGAGCGCGACGTCGTGCTGGAAGAATTCAACATGCGGGTCGCCAACAATCCGGATGCACGGTTGACCGAGCAGATCATGGCCGCGCTCTACCTCAACCACCCCTACGGCCGGCCCGTGATCGGCTGGCGCCAGGAGATCGCGAAACTCGATCGCGAGGATGCGCTCGCCTTCTACAAGCGCTTCTACGCGCCAAACAACGCGATCCTGGTCATCGCCGGTGACGTTGACGCCAATGAAGTCCGTCTTCTGGTCGAGAAGAATTTCGCTGATATCCCTGCGCAGCCGGCGATCCCCGCCAAACGCATGCGTCCGCAAGAACCGATCCCGGCGGCGCCGCGCACCGTGACGCTGTCGGATCCGCGGGTCGAGCAGCCCGGGTTGCGCCGTTATTATCTCGTGCCTTCCGCAGCCACAGCGATCGCCGGCGAAAGCCCGGCGCTCGACGTCCTCGCGCGACTGATGGGTGGCGGCTCCAAATCCTATCTGTATCGGGCATTGGTGATCGACCGCCCGCTCGCGATCTCTGCCCGCGCCGGCTACACCGGCATCGCGCTCGATGCTTCGCAGTTCTCCATCTCAGTGACGCCGAAACCCGGCGTGGAATTCTCGCAGATCGAACCCGTAATCGATGGCGTGATCGCCGAAATCGCGCAAAAGCCGGCCCGCGGCGAAGACCTCGAACGCGTCAAGACGCAGTTGATCGCGCAAGCGATCTACGCCCAGGACAACCAGCAAAGGCTGGCGGGCCGGTATGGCGGCGCGCTCACCACGGGGCTGAGCATCGACGATATCAGAAGCTGGCCGGACCGCATTCGCGCGGTCACCGCCGCGCAGGTCAGCGAAGCCGCACAAAAATGGCTCGACAAGAAACGCTCGGTGACCGGCTACCTGATCAAGGATGCCGCGCCGAAAGGCGAGGAGAAGCGCTCGTGATCTACCGCTTAACGTGCCGCGCGGCGCTGATCGGCAGCGTCTGCGTCGCGATGATGATGTTATCTTCGGCGCCGTCTCAGGCCGCCGCCAAGATCCAGCGGCTGGTCTCCACCGGCGGCATCGAGGCCTGGTTCGTTCAGGACGCCACCGTTCCCCTGATCGCGATGGAATATGCCTTCGGTGGCGGCGCGGCTCAAGACCCGGCCGACAAGCCCGGCGTGGGCAATCTGGTCGCCGATCTACTCGACGAAGGCTCCGCCGACCTCGATTCCAAAACCTTTCACGAGCGTCTCGATCGCCGCGCCATCGAACTCAGCTTCTCCTCGAACCGGAATTATTTCCGCGGCTCGCTGCGCATGCTGAAAGGCAACAAGGAGGAGGCCTACGACCTCCTGCGCATGGCGCTGACCGCGCCGCATTTCGAGGCCAGCGACGTCGAGCGGATTCGTGCCCAGGTGCTCTCGGGGCTGCGCCGCGAAAGGACCAACCCGAGCGCGCTCGCCGAACGAAAGTTCCTCGAAATCGCGTTCGGCAGCCATCCCTATGGCCGGCAATCGAGGGGGACGCTGGATAGCGTGCCAAGAATCGATGTCGCCGACCTGAGGGACTATGTCGGCCACGTGATCGCCAAGGATACGCTGCGGATTGCGGTCGTCGGCGATATTGACGCCGATACGCTCGGCAAACTGCTCGACAAGACGTTTGGAGGCTTGCCCGCCAAAGCTAACCTTAGGCCCGTTCCTGATGTGCTAGCGGCAAAGCCGCCGCAGCGCGCCTTTATTCCACTCGATGTGCCGCAGACCATCCTGTGGTTCGGCGGTCCCGGCATCCGCCGCAATGATCCGGATTTCATGGCGGGGTACGTCGTCAACCATATCCTCGGCGGCGGGCTGTGGTCGCGACTTTTCCACGAGGTCCGGGAGAAACGCGGGCTGGCCTATTCGGTCCATGAATCGCTGCTCTGGATGGAGCACTCCGCGGTGTTTGTCGGTGGTAGCGGCACCCGCACCGACCGTGCCGGCCAAACGCTCGACGTGATCGAAAAGGAAATCCGCCGCATCGCCGAGGAGGGCCCGACCCAGAAAGAGCTGGATGAGGCCAAGTCGTATCTGAAGGGGTCGCAGATGCTGACGCTCGATACGTCGTCAAAGCTCGCCCTCGCGTTGTTGCAATATCAGTTAGACGAGCTGCCGATCGACTATATCGAGAAGCTCAACGTCCTTGTCGATGCCGTGACGCTGGGGGACGCCGAGAAGGCCGCGCAGCGGCTGTGGGGGCAGGGCTTGCTCAGTGTCATGGTGGGCCGCTCTCCACCGGCAGCAGCCGAGTCGACCACCGCGCCATCGGCCGCGAAGCCGGCGCCCCCCAATTAACTTTTCAAGTAGCTCGGGGCGGCGTAGCCGCGAGCCTGGCTCTGCCGTGTCCCCCGCTTGGCTAGGTGTATCAGCTTGCCCTGTTTCAGCTCACGGTTGAAGACCGGCCATTGCGCTTGCAGCTCGGCCGCCAGCGCATCGAGCTGGGCATCGACCGGCTGCCGCAGCAAGGGGGTGTCCATCTGTGCCAGCGCGTCGGCCTTCTCGTCCACCGAAACCAGCTCGTCGGAGAAATGACGGTATTGCAGGCTGTCGTCGAGGTAGAGTTCACCGGACTGGAAGCGCTTCCTGACTTGGTGGTACAGCCAGAACTCGTAGCGGTCGGCATGCAGGCCCGTTGGCTTGCCATCAGCGTCGAAGGTCAGCAGGTACGGCCGCAAGCGTTTCGGCACCGTGGCTGCTGGACATTCGGCCAGTGGCCGTTGCGATAGACGCTGCTGTTTGGTGAACACACCTTTGGCCCAGGCCAGCGCCACGAGCTGTCCGGGTCGGTGCCGGCGAGATCGACGTACAGCGGTCGAAGATGCCGACGGATACGCTCGGCCAGGCCGTCCACCGCCTGCCAATGCAAAGCCAGTTTGCTCACCGGCTTCACGCTCATACGCAGTGCCGTGGTTTGCAGCGTGTCGCGGGGCATGATCTTGTAGGCGCGCTGGCGTACATCGCCGAACGGCATGGGATTGGCACGCTGTCGTCGATGCAAAGCGACAGCAGGCGACCGACCTGTGGCGTGTCTTGCTGACGGCGCACCTGCTCCGCGACAAAGGATTGCTTTGCACCCGCACTGCTCTCGTCTTCCAAGTGCTTCATATGATAGGCCATCGCATCGACCAGATTGTCAGAGAGCTGCCGATAGCGCACCCAGGCATAGCACAGCAGATAGAGGTGGGTCTGATCGGCCTTCAGATTGCGCAGGTCGTGGATGGTGTAGAAGTTCGCCAGGCTCGCGTAGTACAGAAGGTTTTGCTGCGAGACGCCGAGCTTGGGCAGCAACGCCTTGGCGATCCCGTGCAGCGGCTCCAGCGTGGCGCGCTTCTGGCGCTCGCGAGCCATCTGCCGCCAGCCAAAATCCTTGGCGTCCTGCCTGAGTGCCGCCAGTTGAGACAGGGTGTCGTCGCGCACCAAGAGGTGACTCAGCGCGGCCTTGGCCTATTCGTCCAGCATTTCCCAGCAGACCGCCCAGCCGCCGACGCTCGGCGGACAGGGCTTCGCCGACCAGCTCTTGCAGGGTGGTGTAGCCGGGCCGGATGGTTTTGTGCTCATTGAGCCAGCCAATCAACTCGGTGGCGACGAATCCTGGCGTCACGTCGCGCCGAACGATTTGCGCGGCTTGCTGCGCGAGCTGCGGCAGGAAGTCGGCCGCCCACGGCCGGTAGCAGAACAGCGCAGCGATACGCTCGCGCTCGGTGTAGTGTTCGTGGTTGGGATCAGCTTGCGCTTGAACGCATCGCCGTGGAAATAGCGGCTCAGCACGAAGGCGCAATCGTCCTCGACCTCGTTCCAGTCAAAGCGAAAGAAGGCGTGCTTGGCCTTGAAATAGCCGATCTGCAAGATGCAGTAAACCGAGCGGTGAGGCTGGGGCGGCGGCTGGCAAGCGCCGGTTCGGTTTCGGTCAAGGCCAGGTATTCCAGCCGCTGGGTGTCGTCGAAATCCGGCAGGCCGTACAGGCTTCCTGCTCGGCGCCCGATAGGACGGTCAAGCGTTCGCTCTTGGTCGTCATCGCGATGACGCTCCACGGGAGCGCATCCAGCCAACCCATGCCAGGGTCTCGATCAGCGTGGTTCGCTTGCCACCGAAGTTGCGACATACCGCCGTTTTGGACATGCCGCCGTCCAGCGCGGCGATGATGGCGTCCAGCTTCTCGCCGGTGATCGCCTGCGGCCGGCCGCCGATCCGGCCGCGTTTCCGTGCGGCGGCCAGGCCGGCCACGACACGCTCCTGGATCAAAGCGCGCTCATGCTGCGCGAGCGTGCCGAACACCTGGAACAGGAATTCGCCGGAGGGCGTCGTGGTGTCCAGGTTCTCGGTCAGCGAGCGGAACGCCACCCGATTGTCCTTGAGCGAGGTCACGATGGCGAGCAGGTGCGACAGCGAGCGGCCGAGCCGGTCGAGTTTCCGCACGACCAGCACGTCGCCGGGCCGGACGAATTCGAGCGCTCGCGCCAAGCCGGAGCGGTCATCCTTCGCGCCCGAGGCGTGATCCTCGAACAGGTGAGGCGGATCAACGCTGGCGGCGAGCAGCGCATCGCGCTGCAAGTCCGTGCTCTGGCGGTCGGAGTCCGACGACACGCGCATGTAGCCAACCAACATAGGCGGATACCCATCGGAAATAGGTTTCCGTATGGCAGCGCGTGGCGACAGAGTTTGTTGCATATTTTTTGCGCCATCAGGCGTTTAGCTTAGGGGGGCTACTACAAGATTCGGTAGCTGACTAAAGCCAACTTGAGGCCCTAGGGTCCGGCCGCCTTCTCCGCCGATCATCATCGACGAACAGAAATGAACGCAAGCGCACGTGAAGCCGCTGCCCGCGGCGCCTGCCGGTCACCTTCCGCCCTTCCATCGCTTAGAGAGTGAAGTGCCACCATGTCCGAACAACCCTTGCCGACGCTGCCGATGTGGCGCGTCGATCACATCGAGCCCTCGCCCGAGATGTTGGCGCTACGCGCCAACGGTCCGATCCACCGCGTGCGCTTCCCATCCGGGCACGAAGGCTGGTGGGTGACAGGCTACGACGAGGCCAAGGCGGTGCTGTCCGACGCGGCGTTCCGGCCCGCGGGAATGCCGCCAGCGGCATTCACCCCGGATTCGGTGATGCTCGGTTCGCCGGGGTGGCTGGTCTCGCACGAGGGGGGCGAGCATGTCCGGTTACGCACGATCGTGGCGCCTGCCTTCAGCGACCGCAGGGTGAAGCTGCTCGCCCAGCAGGTCGAGGCGATCGCCGCGCAGTTGTTCGAGACGCTGGCGGCCCAGCCCCAGCCCGCCGACCTGCGGCGCCACCTCTCCTTTCCACTTCCGGCCATGGTCATCAGCGCGCTAATGGGCGTGCTCTACGAGGATCACGCCTTTTTCGCCGGGCTGTCCGACGAGGTGATGACGCACCAGCATGAAAGCGGCCCGCGCAGCGCGTCGCGCCTGGCCTGGGAAGAACTGCGCGCCTACATTCGCGGCAAGATGCGGGACAAGCGCCAGGATCCGGGCGACAACCTGCTGACGGATCTGCTCGCGGCGGTCGACCAGGGCAAGGCAACCGAGGAACAGGCGATCGGCCTGGCGGCGGGCATGCTGGTGGCGGGGCACGAGAGCACCGTCGCGCAGCTCGAATTCGGCCTGCTGGCCATGTTCCGCCATCCGCAACAGCGCGAACGCCTGGTCGGCGATCCATCCTTGGTGGACAAGGCGGTGGAGGAAATTCTGCGCATGTACCCGCCGGGCGCGGGGTGGGACGGCATTATGCGCTATCCGAGGACCGACGTGACCATCGCGGGCATGCATATTCCGGCGGAGAGCAAGGTGCTGGTCGGCCTGCCGGCGACGTCGTTCGATCCGCGCCATTTCAAAGACCCGGAAATCTTCGACATCGGACGCGATGAAAAGCCGCACCTGGCGTTCTCCTACGGGCCGCACTACTGCATCGGCTTGGCGCTGGCCAGGCTGGAACTCAAGGTGGTGTTCGGTTCGATCTTCCAGCGCTTTCCCGCGCTGCGCCTGGCCGTGGCGCCCGAAGAACTGAAGTTGCGCAAGGAGATCATCACTGGCGGGTTCGAGGAGCTCCCGGTGCTCTGGTGATGCGCGGACGCCGCCGGGAATCGCGATCTTCTCCGCAAATTTGCTGGCGCCTGGCGCGCGCCGGTCAGATCAGCTAGCCAATAGGTAGCCAAGATGGACGTGCAAGAAACCACGGCAGCATGCCGGGACGCCTTCGCCGAACTGGCGTCGCCAGCGTGTATCCACGACCCGTATCCGTTCATGCGGTGGTTGCGCGAGCACGATCCGGTGCATCGCGCGGCCTCGGGCCTCTTTCTGTTGAGCCGCCACGCCGACATCTACTGGGCACTCAAGGCCACGGGCGATGCGTTTCGGGGACCTGCGCCGGGCGAACTGGCGCGCTACTTCCCGCGTGCGGCGACCAGCCTGTCACTCAATCTGATGGCGTCCACGATAGCGATGAAGGACCCACCGACGCATACGCGTCTGCGCCGGCTGATCTCTCGCGATTTCACCATGCGCCAGATCGACAACCTGCAGCCGAGCATCGCGCGCATCGTCGCAGCGCGTCTGGACGGCATGGCGCCCGCGCTGGAGCGCGGGGAGGCGGTGGACCTGCATCGGGAATTCGCGCTGGCCTTGCCCATGCTGGTCTTCGCCGAACTGTTCGGCCTGCCCCAGGACGACATGTTCGGGCTCGCCGCCGGCATCGGCGCCATTGTGGAAGGCCTGAGCCCGCACGCCAGCGATCCCCAGCTCGCGGCGGCGGACGCGGGCAGCGCCAGGGTGCAGGTCTACTTCGGCGACCTCATACAGCGCAAGCGCACCGATCCCCGCCACGACATCGTGTCGATGCTGGTCGGCGCACACGACGACGATGCCGACACGCTGTCGGATGCGGAGTTGATCGGCATGCTGTGGGGCATGCTGCTGGGCGGCTTCACCACCACTGCTGCGACCATCGACCATGCGGTCCTGGCGATGCTGGCGTATCCCGAACAGCGGCACTGGCTGCAGGGAGACGCTGCGGGGGTGAAGGCATTCGTCGAAGAAGTCCTGCGCTGCGACGCGCCCGTCCTGTTCAGCGCCACTCCGCGTATCACCCAGCGCGACATCGAACTGGGCGGCGTGGTGATCCCGAAGAACGCGGACGTGCGCGTGCTGATCGCGGCCGGTAATCGCGACCCGGACGCCTTCGCCGATCCCGACCGCTTCGATCCCGCGCGGTTCTACGGCACCAATCCTGGCATGTCGACCGACGGGAAGATCATGCTGAGTTTCGGCCACGGCATCCACTTCTGCCCCGGTGCGCAACTGGCCCGGATCCAGTTGGCCGAGAGCCTGCCGCGGATCCAGGCGCGCTTCCCCACGCTGGCATTGGCCGAGCAGCCGAGCCGGGAGCCCTCCGCGTTCCTTAGGACGTTCCGCGCGCTGCCGGTGCGGCTGCATGTGCAAGGGGGCTGAGATGCGCGTCGTGGTCGACCAGGATCTGTGCGGAACCACCGGGCAGTGCGTGCTGACGCTGCCGGGCACCTTTCGCCAGCGCGAACCGGACGGCGTGGCCGAAGTGTGCGTGGCGACGGTCCCGCAGGCGCTGCACGCCGCCGTGCGGCTCGCGGCCAGCCAGTGCCCGGTCGCCGCCATTCGGGTCATCGAAAGCGACGCTGGCGATGACGAGCGCGCCAGCGCCGACCCTGCGCCTTCTCCGGCAGAGGCCGAGCGGCATGCCGCGAAAGACCAACGCAAACACGAGGACACGATGGGACGGTTTGAAGGCAAGGTGGCCGTGGTGACCGGCGCCGGCGCCGGCATCGGCAAGGCATGCGCCCTCGCCATCGCGCGCGAGGGCGGCAGAGTGGTGGTGGCCGACATTGATCGCTCGGCGGCCATCGCCTGTACCACGCAGATCGCGGCCGAAGCGGGCCACGCGCTGGCCCTGGCCATGGACATCGCCGATGCGCAGGCGGTGGCAGCGCTGTTCGAGACGGCGGAGCGGCACTTCGGCGGGGTCGACCTGCTGGTGAACAACGCGAGCGCCATGCATCTGACCCCGCGCGACCGCGCGATCCTCGACCTGGACCTGGCGGTCTGGGATCAGACCATGGCGACCAATCTGCGCGGCACGCTGCTCTGCTGCCGGCAGGCCATCCCACGGATGATCGCCCGCGGCGGTGGCGCGATCGTCAACATGTCGTCGTGCCAGGGGCTCAGCGGTGATACCGCGCAGACGTCCTACGCCGCGTCGAAGGCGGCGATGAACATGCTGTCGGCCTCGCTCGCCACCCAGTACGGTCATGCGCAGATCCGCTGCAACGCGGTGGCGCCGGGTCTCGTCATGACCAAGCGTCTCCTCGCCAAGCTGGACGAGTGCATGCAACGGCATCTGCGCCGGCACCAGCTCCTGCCGCGCGTCGGCCGCCCCGAGGACGTGGCCGCGCTGGTGGCGTTTCTGCTCTCCGACGATGCTGCGTTCATCACCGGCCAGGTCGTGTGCATCGACGGCGGCATGCTGGCGCATGTGCCGACGTACGCCGACGGTGGCAACAGCCGCGCCGCGCGGCCTGCCGGCGACACCGCCGAAGCGGCCGCGGCGCCGCGCTGCTGATGGACATGCTGCTCAACCCGCTGGACCGTCGGAACCGGCTGCGGCACGACATCCCGGTCGTGCCCGGCGCTTTCCCCCTGGTCGGGCATCTTCCCGCCATCGTCTGCGACCTGCCGCGCCTGCTGCGGCGCGCGGAACGGACGCTGGGCAGCCACTTCTGGCTGGATTTCGGCCCTGCCGGACACCTGATGACCTGCGTGGATCCGGATGCGTTCGCACTGCTCCGGCACAAGGACGTGTCCTCGGCGCTGATGGAAGAGATGGCGCCCGAGTTGCTTGGCGGAACGTTGGTCGCCCAGGACGGCGGCGCGCACCGGCAGGCGCGCGATGCGATCAAGGCGGCGTTCCTGCCCAAGGGGCTGACCCAGGCCGGCATCGGCGACCTGTTCGCGCCCGTCATCCGGGCGCGGGTGCAGGCGTGGCGCGACCGCGGCGACGTAACCATCCTGCGCGAAACCGGCGACCTGATGCTCAAGCTCATCTTCAGCCTCATGGGAATCCCCGCGCAGGACCTGCCGGGATGGCATCGCAAGTACCGGCAACTGCTGCAGTTGATCGTCGCGCCCCGAGTCGACCTGCCCGGACTGCCCTTTCGGCGCGGCCGTGCCGCCCGCGACTGGATCGACGCGCAGTTGCGCCAGTTCGTCCGCGACGCGCGCGCGCATGCCGCGCGCACCGGGTTGATCAAGGACATGGTGGGCGCCTTCGATCGCAGTGACGATGCGCACTCCGATGACGTCCTGGTCGCCAATATCCGCTTGCTGCTGCTTGGCGGTCACGACACCACCGCCTCGACGATGGCCTGGATGGTGATCGAGCTGGCGCGGCAGCCTGTGCTGTGGGACGCCCTGGTCGAGGAGGCGCAACGCGTGGGCGCGGTGCCGACCCGGCACGCGGACTTGGCGCAGTGTCCCGTCGCCGAGGCGCTGTTCCGCGAGACGCTGCGCGTGCATCCAGCGACCACGCTCCTGCCGCGTCGCGCGCTGCAGGAATTGCAACTCGGCCAACGGCGCATTCCCGCGGGCACCCATCTGTGCATCCCGCTGCTGCATTTCTCGACCTCGGCGCTGCTGCACGAGGCGCCTGATCAGTTCCGCCTGGCGCGGTGGCTGCAACGTACGGAGCCAATCCGGCCGGTGGACATGCTGCAGTTTGGTACCGGCCCACACGTCTGCATCGGCTACCACCTGGTATGGCTGGAACTGGTGCAGTTCTGCATCGCCTTGGCGCTGACCATGCACAAGGCCGGGGTGCGGCCGCGTTTGCTGAGCGGCGTCGAAAAAGGCCGGCGCTATTACCCGACCGCACATCCGTCCATGACACTCCGCATCGGATTCTCATGAGCTGGCATCGCATGCCCCGTGTGGCGAGGCAGCGGCGCCTGCGACGCTCGGCATTGCTGCACTCGGCACGCGCGCTCGGTGCGACGCCGGCACCACCGCGGCGGCTCGCCGCTCGCCGTGGCCGTCTCCTGTCAGGTACAAGGACATGAACAACATGCAGACCGGTTCCACGCTACACGACGGCCGAACTGGCGTTTCCGCGCTCGGCGGATTGGGCGCGCAGGCGCGCGGCGCATCCGGCGGGCTGCTGCCGGAGATCTGGATGCAGGACGGCGCAAAGCGGGTCGAACAGGCGCTGGCGCGTCTTCTCTGCGCCGAAGACGACGGTGAGACCGAGCTGATGGCGGCGATGCGCTACGCCACCTTGCATGGCGGGAAGCGCACCCGCGCCTTGCTCTGTCTGGCTGCCGGCGCACTGGCCGACACGCCGGCGCACATGCTCGACGACGTCGGCGCCGCCATCGAGATGATGCACGCCTGTACCCTGGTCCACGACGACCTGCCCGCGATGGACGACGACGTGCTTCGCCGCGGCCTTCCGAGCGTGCACGTCAAGTTCGGCGAAGCGACTGCGATCCTGGTCGGCGATGCGCTGCAGGCGCACGCCTTCCTGACCCTGGCGAGCCTGGATGCGCCGGGCGACAACCGCATCGCGCTCGTGCGCGAACTGGCGCAGGCGGTGTCCGCCGAGGGTGCCGCAGGCGGGCAGGCCATGGATCTGTCGCTGGTTGGAAAGCACGTCGAGCTGGACAGGATCGTGGCGATGCACCGGATGAAGAGCGGAGCGCTAGTGCGCGCGTCCGTTCGCATGGGCGCGCTATGCGCCATCGCGGAGGATGCCGCGCACGCTGCGCTGTACTGTGCGCTCGATCGCTACAGCGCCTATTTCGGCCTGGCGTTGCAGGTGGTCGACGACATTCTCGACGCGACAGCGGATAGCGCGACGCTGGGCAAGACCCCCCGCAAGGACGCGGCGGCGCAGAAGCCGACCTGCGCGTCGATCATGGGGCTGCAGGCAGCGCGCCAGTTCGCGTTGGGTCTGTTGCGCGACGCCGGGGAGGCCATCGCCCCGCTGGGGCCGCGTGCGGAACGGTTGGCGCAGATGCTGCAGCGGGCCAACGCGTATCTGTTCAAGCACGCGCCATGCGCATGAGCGCGCCCGTCCGCATGGAGTCGCCCCTGTGCCGCTGCGATCGGCCGGCGGCAGCGGTGCATGCCTGCACTGTGTCCGAGTCCGCGGCGCCGATCGCAGCGGTTGCCCAGCACGGGCGCGGCGCACGCGGCGCGCTGCGCGCAACCCTATGCGGCGGACCGGCGCCAGCATGGGGGCGCGTCGCCGCGCCGGAGCAGGGCGGCCGTCCGGCGCTGCCCATGCGCCGGGCCGCGACGGGCCTGCGGCGACGTGCGCGGCGTCTGCCCGATCCTGGTTCTCGTCAACGGTCTGCAGAAGGAACATCCCGCGTGAACGCGCTGTCCGAACAGATCCTTTCCGAATTGCGCCACCTGCTGAGCGTGATGAGCGACGGCGGCAGCGTCGGTCCGTCCGTCTACGACACGGCGCGAGCTCTGCAGTTCCACGGCAACGTCACCGGTCGGCAGGACGCATACGCGTGGCTCATCGCGCAGCAACAGGCTGATGGCGGATGGGGAAGCGCGGACTTCCCGCTGTTCCGCCATGCGCCCACGTGGGCGGCGTTGCTGGCATTGCAGCGTGCCGATTCTCTTCCCGGCGCTGCCGACGCAATCCAGGCTGCAATCCGGTTCCTCGAGCGCCAGCCCGATCCCTACGCGCATGCGGTGCCGGAAGACGCGCCGATCGGCGCGGAGCTGATCCTGCCGCAGTTTTGCGGCGAGGCCGCATCCTTGCTGGGCGGCGTGGCGTTTCCGCGGCACCCGGCGCTGTTGCCGTTGCGGCAAGCGTGCCTGGTCAAGCTGGGGGCGGTGGCGACGTTGCCGAGCGGCCATCCGTTGCTGCACTCCTGGGAAGCCTGGGGGACGTCGCCGACCACCGCATGCCCGGATGACGACGGCAGCATCGGCATTAGTCCGGCGGCCACCGCCGCGTGGCGTGCGCACGCCGTGACACAGGGGAGCACGCCGCAGGTCGGGCGCGCCGACGCGTATCTGCAGGCGGCATCGCGTGCGACGCGCAGCGGCATCGAAGGTGTCGTTCCCAACGTCTGGCCGATCAATGTGTTCGAGCCATGCTGGTCGCTGTACACCCTGCATCTGGCCGGGCTGTTCGCGCATCCCGCGCTCGCCGAGGCGGTGCGCGTGATCGTCGCGCAGCTCGACGCCCGCCTGGGCGTGCGCGGTCTGGGCCCGGCCTTGCACTTCGCGGCCGATGCGGACGACACCGCCGTTGCGTTGTGCGTCCTGCGCCTTGCAGGACGCGACCCGGCGGTCGATGCGTTGCGCCATTTCGAAATCGGCGAGCTGTTCGTCACCTTCCCCGGCGAGCGCAATGCCTCGGTGTCGACCAACATCCATGTCCTGCATGCGTTGCGACTGTTGGGAAAGCCCGCCGCCGGCACCAGCGCCTACGTCGAGGCCAATCGCAACCCGCACGGTCTATGGGACAACGAAAAATGGCACGTTTCATGGCTGTATCCCACCGCGCATGCGGTCGCTGCGCTGGCGCAAGGCAAGCCCCAGTGGCGCGACGAGCGCACGCTGGCGGCGCTGCTGCAGGCGCAGCGCGACGACGGCGGCTGGGGCGCCGGTCGCGCGTCCACATTCGAGGAAACCGCCTATGCGCTGTTCGCGTTGCACGTGATGGACGGGAGCGAAGAGCCGACAGGGCGCCGGCGCATCACGCAGGCGGTGGCGCGTGCGCTGGAGTGGATGCTCGCCCGCCATGCGGCGCATGCATTGCCGCAGACGCCGCTGTGGATCGGCAAGGAACTGTATTGCCCCACGCGGGTCGTGCGCGTGGCGGAACTCGCGGGGTTGTGGCTGGCGCTTCGTTGGGGGCGGCGCGTCCTGGCCGCGGGAGCAGGAGCGGCGCCATGATCCAGACCGAACGCGCGCTGCAGCAGGTGCTGGAGTGGGGGCGTACCCTGACCGGGTTCGCCGACGAGCATGCCGTGGAAGCGGTCAGGGGTGGCCAGTACATCCTGCAGCGCATCCACCCGAGCCTGCGCGACACCAGCGCCCGCACCGGCCGCGATCCGCAGGAAGAAACGCTGATCGTGGCGTTCTATCGCGAACTGGCGCTGCTGTTCTGGCTCGACGATTGCAACGACCTTGGCCTGATCGCGCCGGAGCAGCTCGCCGCGGTGGAGCAGGCGCTAGGGCAGGGCGTGCCGTGCGCGCTCCCCGGATTCGAGGGCTGCGCTGTGCTGCGCGCTTCGCTGGCCGCGCTCGCCTACGATCGTCGAGACTATGCTCAGCTTCTCCACGATACCCGGTGCTACTGCGCGGCGCTGCGCGCCGGACACGCGCAGGCGGCAGGAGCGGAACGCTGGTCCTACGCCGAGTACCTGCACAACGGCATCGATTCGATCGCCTACGCGAACGTGTTCTGTTGCCTGTCGTTGCTGTGGGGGCTGGACATGGCGACCTTGCGCGCGCGTCCGGCGTTTCGCCAAGTCCTGCGGCTCATCTCCGCGATCGGGCGCCTGCAGAACGATCTGCATGGACGCGACAAAGACAGGTCGGCCGACGAGGCCGACAACGCGGCGATCCTGCTGCTGCAGCGCTATCCGGCTATGCCTGTGATGGAGTTCCTCAACGACGAGCTGGCTGGCCATACGCGCATGCTGCACCGGGTGATGGCGGAAGAACGCTTTCCCGCGCCGTGGGGACCGTTGATCGAGGCCATGGCGGCCATCCGCGCGCAGTACTACCAGACCTCGACCAGCCGCTACCGCAGCGACGCTGCGGGGGGAGGCCAGCGTGCGCCAGCCTGAACGCGCGGGAGGCGGCGGCGTGCGCGCGCTGCCGTCGATCCGAACGCAACGCCGTCGCCCGATGCGACGGATGGAGCGAGCATGAGCGACACCGCCGTGAGCCGGCGCAAGGACGACCATCTGGACATCGTGCTGGATCGGCGAACGGCGCCGACCAAGGTCGCCGCCGGCTGGGAGTACATCCGTTTCGAACACTGCGCATTGCCCGAGTTGGACCTGACGCAGATCGACCTGCGCGCCTCGCTGCTGGGCAAGACCATGCGCGCGCCGCTGCTGATCAGCTCCATGACCGGCGGCATGCCACGCGCCGAGGCCATCAACCGGCATCTGAGCGAGGCGGCGCAAGCCTTGGGGATCGCCATGTGCGTCGGTTCGCAGCGCGTGAGCCTGCAATCCCGCAACTCCCAGGGGCTGACGCGCGCGCTGCGCCGCCTGGCCCCAGACATTCCCTTGCTGGCTAATATCGGCGCCGCGCAACTGCGCGAGGCCGACGGCCTGGACCTGGCGCGCCGGGCGGTGGACGCGCTGGAGGCCGATGGACTCATCGTCCATCTCAATCCGCTGCAGGAAGCGGTACAGCCGGAGGGCGACCGCGACTGGCGCGGCGTCCTGGCGCAGATCGCTCGCGCCGCGCGCAGCGTGGGCGTGCCGATCGTGGCCAAGGAAGTGGGGTCGGGCCTCTCCGCCTCGGTGGCCTATGCGCTCGTCGAGGCGGGCGTGGCGGTGATCGATGTCGCCGGCGCCGGCGGCACCAGTTGGGCCGCGGTGGAGGGCGAGCGCGCCCGCGATGCCGCCGACCGTGCAGTGGCGATGGCGTTCGCCGATTGGGGGATTCCGACCCCGGCCAGCGTGCAGGCGGTACGTCGGGCGCTGCCAACGGTGAAGCTGATCGCGTCGGGCGGGATCCGCGACGGCGTCGACGTGGCCAAGGCCATCCGCCTGGGCGCGGACATCGCCGGGCAGGCGGCCGGCGTGCTGCGCGCGGCGACGGTGTCGACCGAGGCGGTTGTCGCGCATTTCGAGATCGTCATCCGCCAGTTGGCCGTCGCCTGCTTCTGCACCGGCTCGGCTGATCTGGCGGCGTTGCGTCAGGTGCGCTTGTTGCCCTCGGCGCATCTGCCCGCCGGCTGATGCCGGCGTCGCCCGCACGTGGCGGCGGGCGCCTAGCAGGCTGCTGAAATACCTACGGCAAAGATAGACTACTGATCCACCTTGGTGAGGCGGTTCGATGCGCGGGAGCGATGTTTTCATGGAGCAGCTGTTCACGATGAAGCGCTTGGAGGATTTCGTTCCAGCCGATCATCCACTGCGTCCGATCCGGCTGATGGTCAATGAAGCGCTGGTGCGGCTAGACGGCTTGTTTTCCGCCATGCACGCCTGCAGTGCCAAAGGCGGTCGCCCCAGCATTGCGCCGGAGAAATTGCTGCGGGCCATGTTGTTGCAGGTGTTCTACAGCGTCCGTTCGGAGCGGCCATTGATGGAGCAGGTGCAGTACAACCTGCTGTATCGCTGGTTCATCGGTCTGTCGACGGACGATGCGGTGTGGGTGCCGACGGTGTTCAGCAAGAACCGCGAGCGATTGATCGAACGCGATGCGGTGATCGCGTGTTCAACGAAGTGGTAAAGGCTCGACGAACTCCTTCCGTGGAATTGGCGCCAAGAAACAAGCAAGTCGATCAGGCAGCCTGAGTGACCGCTGTGCGGTCTTCACCGGCCTTCACCGGTCTCTTCACCGGATGCTTACCGAGAAGGCGCCCAAGGAGAGTGAAAACACCGGCCAGCCCGTCGACCGACGAGCCCGGCAACGTGCTGGACGTGTCGAAGACGCCGGCATCCTGGCGAAGCATACCCACGCGCAGCTTGCCGCGACGGGCATGCGTGGGCTTGGCCCTCCGGGCAGGCGTGCAGGAAGGCCAGGTCTTTCACCTCCGCGACGTGGTCGTTCCGCAACAGCAAGGCAGGCCGTCGACCTCCGTCACGTAGGCCAAGGCCGATTCCAGGAGATGGGCGCCATATCGTACGAGCCCTGCGCGCGCTCGGTGATAGCGATACTCTCAAAACCAGCGCGCGCCGCGTGCATGCATTCGTCGAGCGCATCCCGCCGGTCATGAAGTATGCCAGTTTTTAAACTGGCGGGGCCGTCACGTAATCTGCCCAGCGTTCAAGCGCCTCGCGCATCCGGGCTGCATAGCGAGCGCGGTTATAGACCAGCCCGATGGCCGCTGACGTGATTTAAAATCGCCTCTATAATGTGAGGCAATACGCCAAGCTGATCGGCCATCATCGTAGACGCCGATCTCCGAAGGTCGTGAACTGTCCAATTGGGTAGCGGTTGACCTAGGACCTCGGCGATGCGCGGCATCAAGAGCCGCCTTCGACTTCGGCTTGGATCCACTCGCTCCGCACGCCTCCTACTTGGAGTGGACATATCGCTCGCTGGCGTCCTCCCGGATCATGCGGAAGAGGCGCTGAGCTCGCGAGGCGAAACGCTCTACCGCGCGCGCTGCGCATCGTGCCATGAGGGCGGCGTGGCGCGCGCCTGACACCAACGCGCTGCGGCAGTTCAGGTCTGAGCGGATGAGCTTTGCTCATATTAGGGAAACAACTAGGCCGCCTCCGCGTCGGTTTGCTGGAGGGCACGGCTCATGCCAGAGCGCTAGTTTGTCGAGCAAGAAGTTCAAATCGCTCGGTACCGCCTTTTGGAGCGAGAAGTTACTGATTCGCTTGCCGCATGTCTGAGTCACGCCATTGTCGAAGAACTTGAAGCTGATCTGAGAAGGGATCGCGAGATCGGCCAGAGCAGTTCTGACTGTGGTTCGCGCTTTAAGCTCGACTGACAAGCTGACGCGGCAGCACCATCACGATATCATCAAAGCGCACGCGCGCGAACAGACGTCGAACGCCCTTGCGCCGACGATGAGCGCGATGCGAGATCGCTTAGTCACGAGTATCGGTCAGATGCATGCCTTGCAAATAGAGATCCTAGCGCGCCATCGCGCTTCAAAGGTGTCAAATTCTTTCAGCGCCAACGCTTGTGCGTCTAGTGGATTGCTAGGCTGCGCTATGATAACGCCCCCAGCTTCTCCGCTAGAACCCGGTTCGAGGGATATCTCCGTAGGCCACTCCAGTAATGATTTCGAAAGCATGGGCTTGCCCGCGTACCAGCATTTTCGCCCGTTGATGAGACGATAGGACCACCACTGCCCTTGTGGATTTGAGGGCATTGCAGCGCTGCATTGTTGCTTTGCTTGTACGTTTGTCATTTCGAGTGACGACAGGGCAGCAATGCAAACGGTCAAAGCAAATGATTGAAGCGGTTTGCTCATGGGCGGACTCAATTGCCTCGTTGCTGCAATCGGCTTACGGCGACGATCAAGGCGGGGCGTTCGAGAACTTCCACCAACTTCTCAAGGATATGCGCATTATCCTTGGGCCAGGGCTGAAGGTATTCTTCCAGTATGAGTTGCGCTTCGCCAATTGCTTGCAGAGCTAATTGTTGATCAGTCACCGCTATTTACCCATCAAACAAATCCGCTGACGAGATTTAGCGGAATGAGAAATCAAGTCGGTTCTGGGGTATATCCTCCGCTCATTTGCGACTGCTTGATCAATTTTTGTTTCATGCCCGCGACGCGACAGACGATGAGCGCCGCCAACTTTGAAAGGGCTAGACATTAAGCGTGAACTTCCGAGCCCAAATTTCCGTGGTTTCCCTTTGCATCAATGGAGTAACCTGTTTTCGTCTTGGGGGCGTGGGGATGGCGCACTACCGAGCTTACCTTTTGGATCAGCACCACCACGTTATAAACGTGGCCAATTTGCAGTGTGCCGACGAGCAGTAAGCACGAGAACGTGCTCAGCAGCTAGTTGATGTCAACGACATCGAGCTATGGCAACTTGATCGCCGTATTGCGGTGTTTGAGGCCGCCATAACCCGAACCTCGCAGGCGGGGGGACAGGGAAGCGTTCAGCGGCCGCAGCCCCCTACAATGAAGCCTAGGTGAAGGCTGCGACGGAAAGAGTCGCACGATTCAGTTGAGCGCGAGGATGGCGGCCCCCGATGAAAACGCCGAAGCCAAAGCAATGGGCCGACCGCGAGGTCCAGCAATTGTCCAAGCTGGCCCGGGCAGGAGCTGCCGTATCGAAGATAGCAGCCGAGCTGGGCCGTCACGCCGGATCAGTGAGGCGAATGGCGCGAACGATGGGCATACTGTTGAAAAAGTCGCATCGCTGAGCATCGAGCCTGCACTCGCGCATCTTGCCCATGAGCGACATCATCTTGTCGAAGAACTCGAGCGCAAGCTGGTTTCGTCCCTTGCGCGATTTCGCCTGTTGCGAGAGACTTAGCGGCAGGCTGAGCGATCTATGGTTTCTTAGACAATCGATTTTTCTTCGAGCTTTTTCATGGGCGCTGAGTTAATTCTGACCACGGCTTCAATGGTCGTTGTATCCGGCGTTTACGCAGGTCGGCGTCGGATTCCTCAGAACGCAATCGAGAATCGCCCACCCCGCGGTGTTTATGACGCACGGCGGCGGCTCGGCACACAGCCCCGCCGAAACAATGTGCCGAGCCTAGCCGGTCTCGACTGACCGGATGAAGGCCATCATGAAGGCAGAAGGTGCTGTTTGCTAGACTGCAACACATGCTTGATTTTAGACAGGCCACAGGCGCCATGCATCGGCCTCCATTTAGGATCGAGATCGGTTTTCAGGATCCCGCTTTTGCTGAATTTTCTGACAGTCTTTTTCATCATCGCAGGCGTGGTGCTGCTTTGGATGAATCTGCGAGCATCGCGGCGAAACAGAATCAACCTCACACTTGAGCAGCCCGGTGAGCAGACTAAGCCTGACCAGTTCCAGAATTAATCCGCAGTGCGGACATCAATCTTAGTATGACGCTTTGATTGCGGCGGCGCATTGCAGCGTTAGGTTTGCGGACCGGACATTGCCCCGTCCGGGTCCACCCCAGCGAGCCTTCGCGCCATCATACTCGGCGCGTCGGCTTCGTTCGCTGGCCGCGCGCGAGTATCATTTTGAAGAGGGCGTCGAAACACGAAACGCTCGATCTCGGCGAGATGCGCCGGCAGATCACGGCACTGCGCCACTCGGAAAATCTACGCATTACGTTTCTGTTGAATAGGCTGCTGATCAAGATTGCATATCTCAATGAACCGCAGAGCGCAGCTCACGCGGAGCAGCTGCGCGAAGCGTTCGCCAGAACGATGGCTGATATCGAGAAGCGCGCATGAACAAGCCTCTTGGTAAGGCTAATAAGTAGATCACATTGCGCAAGGCCATCGCCGGGTCGAGGCTATCTGTAGCCGCGGAGCTGCCGATGTATTGCGTAAACGGCGCTTTCACGGCTAGGGGCCGCCGCTTCCACTAGCGGCGGCCCCGCCATGAGAGGCCTAGTAGGCGCGCCGCACTACTCGGGCAGCGAGGGCAGTCTCCAAAACCGGTGGGCATCTGACGAGAAGGGCCGCACGCAACTGCGACTCTGGTAAGTAATTTTGGCGGTCGGTGCCCGCCGATCGCCAACATCATCAGTCAAAAACTCCCGCCGGCCCCTACAGGTCGGCGGGTTTCTTTTGGCCGGGGCGGGACCTCTTGCAGCCGCGAAGGAACTCTAACCACGATCCGTTTGGATACAGCTTCGGGCTTCGTTTCGCATATAGGCCCGAGGCATCAGAGAAGCTAATCTTCGGCCTCAGGTTCTTCCTGAGGCCGCTTTTCCAGGTCGTCGCCGGTTCACGCTGGCCGATCGGCCTACACAAGGTCAGAAAGACGAAACGACCTCAGCTCCGGGGCAATGCGGAGAAGCGGAGGTCGTTTGTGTCTTCTTTTGACGTTGGGGAAACGTCGCTGGGAAACCCGGCAATTGTTCCCAGAGCCGTGAGTGGACCACCTGCGTGAGTGGACCACCTGGAAGGGTTCGCGCTAATGGCCTTGGCGACTCGATTCCGCCCACGTGTATGATTCTCCTGGGCGGGGGCTTGATTCGTCATGCTGGAAAGCATCCTCGTGCTGCTGGGAATTAGGAACGCGGCCGTCCTGGTGATAGCGCTGTGGGGTACGCGGCGCCGGCCTCGACTGCACCCGCTGGCCGCTTCTGGTCACCTCGAATGCAGCTCTATCCAGTGACAGCCCGACTTTGAGCGGGTCGACAACGCTGTTCAAGACTGGCAGGCTGCTGAAAAATGGGTCTTGAAGGGCGATTTTCCTGATGTGCGGGCGAGGATGAGCCAATCGATGGGTGGTAAAGAGCGCTGTACGCGCAGTTTTCGCTCATGTTTGACGCTCCAGACAGACTCACCCCGTTGCTGCCAGCATCTTCGGAATACGAACGAGATTGTAGGCTGCGGCGGTGAGCACGAAGAACCACTCGACTAGGCCTCTGCCACGATGCCGGGTCTAGACCGCCGACCGTCTTGATCCACCCGAATGGTTCTTCGATCCGCTTGCGCTTGATCGTGCTGATGCGATAGCCGGGATACCGGGTCGTGCGCGCGTCGATCGCCGAGCGGCGGTTGGTGTGGTTCTGCGAGACATGCGGCGTGCAGCCGCGCTCGCGGCAACCGGCGACAAAGTCGGCGGTGTCATAGTTCTTGTCGGCGCCCACGGTGCTGCCCGGCTTGGCGTTGTCCTCGATCATGTCGAGAGCGGTCGTTCGCTCCGCCGTACCGTTGGCCTCGGTGAGGCGCGCATCGACGATCAGCCCGTTGCGGTTCTCCATCATCAGATGCCCACATGTGGCAGAGCTTGGCCTCCTTGCCAGCGCCCTTGTGAAACAAGCGGGCGTCGGGGTCGGTCGAAGAATGCGTGTCGTTCTTGCGCTTCTCGCCATGGAAATCGCGCTCGACATTGCGTCCCTGACCGCTGCCCGATTGCTTGCCAGATGGTGGATCGCCGCCATCCTTCGGCACGAAGCTCTTCATGCTGGCCCAGGCTTCGATCAGCGTGCCATCGACGGAGAAGTGCTCACTGGATAACAGCCCACGCCTGCGGCAGGTTCAGCACGGTGACAAAGAACTTGGCCGCGATGTCGCCGTCGAGCAGCCGATCCCGGTTCTTGCAGAACACGGCCGCATCCCACAGCTGATCGTCCATCGACAGACCGACGAACCAGCGGAACAACAGATTGTAGTCGAGCTGCTCCATCAACTGCCATTCCGATCGCACCGTGTAGAACGCCTGCAGCAGCAGCGCCCGCAACAGCCGCTCCGGCGGAATCGACGGTCGGCCATGGCGGGCGTACAGCCTGGCAAAGTCGCGCGACAGATCCTTCAGCGCCGCGTCGGCCAAGTCGCGGATCGCACGCAGCGGATGATCCGCTGGAACGCGCTGCTCCAACCGCACGTAACTGAATATGCCTTCCGACCGCTGATCTGCCCCGCGCATCGCATCCCCCAGCCCAAAGTAATCAGACACATGCACGGAATCACACTCCAACCAACTCGCAAAACGACTTTTTCAGCAGCCTGTTAGGTCAGGCTGTCGGCAAAGCTATTGAGGCACTCCAAGGCCGAAAGGTGGAGAAAACAGATAGGCGGAGCCGGAAACGATGGCTGAAGGCCCGAACGATTGAGAGAGCAAGTAGGGTTAATATCTCGTGAATAGAAAGCG
>NZ_VSTH01000015.1 GCF_008123965.1 Bradyrhizobium hipponense
CATTACGAGAAATCCCACCCACCCCTGCCCTGTCAGCTTCCGATAGCAGGCAAAAAACATCAGATACGCACTGATGAAGCCGAGCGTCTGCTTCGATTCATAGATTCCTTGCCACTGACCATTGTGCATCCAGCTCTGGTCTACCCCGATCTCGGGCACGAAGACCGCACAAAAAGCCGATGCGGCGACCAGGATGAAGAGACCGAGCGCCGTCGACCTCACGATCTCGTCGATGTCGACGCGCGTGATGAGGCAGAACGCACCGAAGGTCGTCACCATAAGCGCCGCGCTCTTCATGATCGCAGCGGCGCTGACGCTGCTCCAGAGCACGGAAATGGCGGCCAGAGCATAGAATGCCACCAGCACGATCAGGTCGGGATTGAACTGCAGCCACAGCCGTGGACGCACGAAGGCACTGGCGTAGATCAGGACGCCCCACATCAAGAGAGCGATCGCCTGTTGCAGATTGGTGAACTCCGCGGGCAGCAGCGCGGCGTTGAAAGTGCCCATCGATGCGACCACATTGACGGTGATCGAACCGCCGATGACGATCCTGGCAAGCTTTTCCACGCCGACGCCGCGCGTTGTCCAGATCGCGCTTTCGGGTACCCCGGAATTCACCTCGGTCTGCAGGCTGGCCATGATCTGACCTTCCTTAAGCACGGTTAATAAATTGCTATCGCGGATCGCGCGCCAGCTCCGCGCCCAAAAGGCTGCACGACATCAAGGATTAGGAATTCGTTAACGATACGTTTGCCATGCGATCGGGGGGCGAGACGCTTTCGGGCAGGCCGACGCCGGGTCTGGTTCAGCGCTGAAGGATCACAAAATGGGTCAAGCGACGGCGCGTAAGCCTGACTTATTAATAAAGATCGCGCCTCACTGGTGTCTGCGCCGGCACCGCCCTGCTATAAGAGCGCAGTTCAGGCCGATCGGCCTTCCCGAAATGTCTGGCGTTCCCGGTCACGTATGAACAAGGCTAGCGATACGTTCGATGTCAGCATCGATCACGAGTTCGACTTTTCGTCTCCGGAATACGTCGAGCTGTTCGACAACTCGGCCGCGACCGCGTTCCAGCATCCGCTCTGGCTGGATCGCCTCTATGCCAAGCTCGCCCTGCATGCGAGAGCGGAGCCACTGATCGTCGTTGTTCGCCGGCGCCTAACAGGCACGCTCGCGATGGTGCTGCCTTTGCTCCGGATTCGACGCGGCCCGATACGAACCGTCGAATTCGCCGACCTCCGCGTATCCGACTATTTGGCGCCGGTCTGCAGTCACGAACTGTTGTCGCAACTCCTCGAGGACGAGCATGCTTGCGCCGAGATCCGGCGCCTCATTCGGCCTTTCGATCTGCTCCGGATGACCAAGCTGCCCGATGGGCGGCTTCCGATCGAGAACCTCCTGGGGACGCCACGCCGGGTATCCATGGACACGAATGCCTATGCGACCGTTCTTCTCGCCCCGTTTGAGCACTGGCGGGCCAGCGCGATGGATCGCTCCTATCAAAAGGAGCTCGCAAAAAAGTGCCGCCAGCTTGAGAAGAAGGGCGCGCTAGTCTTCTCGTGCTGCGACGACAGCGCTTCTGCGCTCGCTACGATGGAGGTGATGAGGAAGCTTCGCGGTCCGCGGTTTCAGGCGCAGGGCGACGGAGATTTGCTACAGCGCCCCGAGTATTACGACTTCTATTCCGACGTGGCGCTCCGCGGTCTTGGCTGCTTTGTTCGACTCTACGCCATGAAGATGGACGGCAACGTGATCGCCGCCGTGCTTGGACTGTGCCATCGCGACAGCTTCCTCGTCATCATGAGCGCGTTTGACATCGCGGGATACAAGAGCCAGTCCCTTGGCGCTCTGATGTTCGAGCGTGTCGCAAGGGATTGCATCGAACGCGGCGACCGGATGCTCGATTTCACGATCGGTGACGAGCCCTACAAGAAATCGTTTGGCGGACAGCCTTCGCCGATTTGGGCGGTCACTCAGGCCGGCAGCACTGCAGGCACGATCGCCTTGTTCGCACTGAGGCAGGCGCCCTGGCTCAAAGTGGCGGCCAAGCGAATCTCGGAGTTCAGGCTGCCTGCGACCCGCACCTCGTCTCCGACGCGCTGACCAACTGAGGGATGCGGACGGGCCGCCTTCAGGCACGCAGCGCCGTACGGACGCGCCCGAGCCAGCCCGGCCGCGCCTGGTCGACCCGGTGGATGATCTTGCGCCGGAGGAAGTGCAGGCGCCGCCGCACATCCCAGCCGATGTCCCCGCGAGACGTCAGGGCCTGGCGGAAGCGCGCCATTCTCAGCGACTGCTGGTCCGCCGCAACCTTGGCCGGATCTGAATAGAACTGCGATATCTTCTCTTTGCTCATGCCCTCAGTCATGAGCCATCGCGGTGCATATTCGGTGCAAAGACGCTCGACGTCCACCAGCAGACGGGCAACGCCGGTGCCGGCAGCAGGACAGTTGGTCTGGAACGCATCGCCGATGAGCACAACGCCCGGCTGCAGGTGCCCCTCGACGATGGAAAGGTCCATCACCCAATTCTGCACTCGGTCTGTGACGAGAAAATCGCCGAGGTAACACCGCAGTCCCGGCAGCAGGCGCAGAACCGTCGCTGCCGTGTCGCGACGCAGCTCGCGCATGACCGGATCGGTTGGGTCGCGGAACATGAAGAGATTGGCCCGCATGCCGGCCGGTACCGGGAACAGGCTGAGATAGTCGATGCCGTCGGAGGCGCGCTCGCCGTAACAGGTCAGAGCGTTGAAATCGAATGGCGCGCCATCCCGGCGCGCGATGGTGAAGCCGAACGAGACCGAATGCTGCGCGGCCAACAAGCGCCGCCGGATTCCCAGTCTGTATCCGAGAACTCCCGCCATGCCCGTCGCCAGGACGACGAGGCGCGCCTGAAGGCGCCTTCCCGAGGCAAAGTCGAGATGCTGGACGTCATCGCTGCAGCTCACTGCGGTGACCTCATCAATGATCAGACTCGATGGATCGGGTATCTGACCGCGCGCCATCGCAACGAGATGGCTATAGGTGAACCCGTAAGCCTGGCCGACGCTGACGTCGACAACTTTGCCTTCCCGGATATTGAGCACGCGGTCGTATGGACAGGCCATGCTCTCGAGGCCGCGGATGAAGCCCAGCCTGCGGAACACATCGAGCTGCTGGCTGCCAATCTTTTCGACCCGGAACTCATCCGGATGCACGGCGCGCTTCTCGACCAAGGCAACGCGATGCCCTGCTCTTGCGAGGACGGCAGCCGCAAGCGATCCGGCAAGGCCTCCACCGACAATGGCGATATCCGCGACGATCATCGCAGCCCCGGTTGGCGCGATCGGCTCGGCCGCGCCGCTGTTCGCCGTCATGTCCAGCCTCCCACGGTTAACGACTGTTGCACGTGCAAGTCCCTCGCCTGATGTCGCACCATGGAGCCAAACGCGATCATTTCTCGACATCGAGGTTAATGAAGAACAGGCATGATCCAGCCTGACGAGATCTCGGCACGCACCTTGCTGGTATCGACCTTGCGAATCCGGTGTCCGGCCGCGCGGCGGTGCTTACTGGCGTGCCATTGCGCAGTTGAGCGGCCGATATCGCCTCCCGCCGGAAGCTGCGCGGCGCTGTGCCGTTGTTCGGTGAGGCGGGCCTTGCCCTATCTGGGACAACTGGAACGATGGTGTTCCACGATGATGCACCGGCGCACCGTCGCAGCGGTCACGGCCGGAAATATCCTGGAAGCCGTATATTAACACTCGCAGTCTTTTCGCGTGCTAGGCTGCCGCCGGTATCGTAACGTGTTTCCCTCGGGAAGCCGTCCCTCGTAACTTTCATGATCGAATCCATCATCCAATTCATGCGACGCGACGTGACGCGCGGTGTTGCCGGGACCATCCTCCTGAAGGTCGGCAGCGGCGCGCTTGCGTTCGCATTGTTCTCGCTGGCGGCACGAACAATGTCGCCGGATGGGTTCGGCATCTTTGCGACCTGGATTTCGCTCGCCCAGATCGCGTCGGTCGTAGGGCTGGTCGGCCAGGAATCGCTCCTTGTGCGTTTCCTGAACGAGTACCAGGTGGGCGATCGGCACGACCTCACGAAAGGTGTGCTCCTATCGAGCCTGAAGATTTCCTTCGTTGCGATGGTGATTGCAGTCGCCGCGATCGTACTGGCGGCGAACATCAGAGGCGATTGGTGGCTGCTGATACTGGCCGTGTCGGCCTATACTGCCGTGAACGCCGGGCTGATGCTCGGCAGCCAGATCGCGCGCTCGCTGGTCAGCATTCTCATGGGAGAAGGAAACAGGGAGCTCTTCTGGCGGATCGGCGTCGTCCTGTTTCTGCTTGCAGTGCTGTTCGGTCATCAACAACTCGAACCCGCCGAACTGATCGCCGTCATGACGATTGCCATGTCGGTGGGTGTGGTCGCGCAGATCATTGCGATTGCGCGAGCCCTGCCGAACCTGCGCGACACGCCGGCTCGCTCGGAGCCTTCGCGCTGGAGATCGAGTGCCCTGCATTTCTGGGTCGCATCCATCCTCGAGGTTGCAAACCAGTACTTCGACGTCATCCTGGTGTACTGGATGCTGGACCCGACGACCGCGGGAATTTATTTCGCCGCTTCGCGCCTCGCCAACATCTTCGCCATGCTGTCGGCCGCCTTGTATAGTTTCGGGGCGCGCCGGCTTCCCTCGCTATACTTCAGCAAGAACCACCAGGAATTCAAGCGGACGCTGCAGCTCATGGCGGAGGTGACCGCGCTTTGCGTGGTCAGCGGGCTCGTCATCATCTGGATTGGCGGCCCCTACCTCCTCAACCTGTTCGGGCCCCATTTCGCCGCGCAGCATTCGGTCCTGATCGTGCTCGCAATCGGCACTGCCATTCAGGCCGCTGGCGGTCCGTCCGCAGCCATCCTCCAGCTCACTGGCCATGAGCGGAAATACGTCCCGGTTGTTGCGGCGAATGTGGCGGTGCGGCTGGTTGGATTTCTTGTCCTCATTCCCTGGCTCGGGGTGCTGGGCGCAGCGATTTCAGCGACCGTGTCGCTGGCGTTCGCGACCATCGTCCTGAATTTGCTGTGCCGCCGGCTAGCCGGAGTCGATCCTTCAATTCTGGTGCTCTCGCGCGTCCCGTTCTTCAAGCGCAACGCGTACTCTGTCCGTGTAGCCGATACGACCGATTAAGGGCGCGGCTCGCGTTTGATAGCCAAGGCGCCCTGGCATCACGTTGCCGAACGAGGATCAACCAACCAGGCCCAAGGCCTCGCCCCGACGATAAGAGGCCGCCGCACTGGGAGATGCGCGATTGACCACGAGTCCGGTCGGCACGCCAACAAATCTCGATATCGCAGCCGTCGCTCTGCGCATGGCTGGTGAATCGACAGCACCTTCACGGACCACCAGGAGAACCAGATCGGCGTAAGCCGCCAGAGCCGCCGCCTCGGGTTGGAAAGCAAGAGACGTCACATGGACGACGATCAGGTCGAACTCCGAACGAATATCGTCCTCAGACAACGGCTCTGGCCTCCTGCCCGCGCCGAGAAGCATATCGACGCTGCGAAAGCCCGCGATGGTGGCGCCGTCGCCGTGCCCGTTGGCTCCGGTGGTGCCGGCACCGCCGAGATCCGGCTGCACATGGATCAGGACGCTCAGTTTTCCCGTGCTCAAAGCCCACCGGTTCAGCGAACGCGCGACGGTGTTGCCGCCGGCCATCTTCCCGACTGACATCACAAGAACGACCTTGCCCTGAGGTCCTGGCAATTTTTCCAACCTCTCGACGAGCGGACGCAGATGAGGACTGAGATCAAGTTCGGCTCCCGCGGATAGCCCGCCCTGCCAGACGTTTTTGGCGACCTCTCCAGGTGCCAGATCGGGAATACGGGCCCACACGGGAGGGCGCGGCCATAGCTCGGGCTGGCGGGGAGCCGGTTCCGGTCCGCGGATTTCCCGAACGGAGTCGCTGGATCTCCATCCCGTAGCCGCCACGGCCGCCGTCGCGGTCAGAAGCGAGCCAATCGCCAGAGCGGCGAGCAGCAAGGGCAGCGGCGGAAGGGTGGAGCGAAGCGGCGGAATGGCGGCCGAAGCAACCTTGGTCTGCGAGCTCTGCAGAAGGCGCTGCTCGTTCGTGGTCTTGGACCTCGAAAGAAACTGTTCGTAGATGTTTCGGTTGGCCTCGGCGTCGCGCTGCAGCTCCTGCAGCCGCACCAGAGCCTGACCATCGACGAGGAGCTGCGATTCAGCCGCCTTCATCTGGTTCTCCAGGGCCCTCTGCTGGTCTCGCTGTGCCTCGTATTCCGACCTTGCAGTTTCGATGCCTTTCGTCCGCTCTACCTCGATCTGTCTGTTGAGATCATTCAACTGGCTGTACGACATGACGAGATCGGGATGGCGATCGCCCAACACCGCGCGCTTTTGCGCAATTTGGTCGTTAAGCGCGGATCGCTGCGCCCGCAGGGCACTCAGGAGATCCTGCTTGGCGGGTCCTTCGACATTCGCCTTCACATCGCGCTGCGCCTGCTCGTAACGGGCTTTCGCCTCTTCAGTGCGGGCGCGCGCAGCAGCAACTTGCTGCGACAGTTCGGTCACGCGCAATTGCTGAGTCGTGGCGTCCTTGCCGGCATTGACGATCCTGTGCTCGATCTTGAATGCAGCAACGGCATCCTCGGAGGTTCGCAGGCGGTCGTTCAATGTCTTCAGCCGGCCGCCGAGCCAATCGGCGGCCTCGTCGGTCGCGTCGGTGCGCATGCGCCCCTGGCGGGCGACGAACGCCTCAGCAATGGCATTGGCATAATAGGCAGCCCGTTCCGGCCGGTTCGAGGTGAACCGGATGGCGATGACATAGGTCAGCCCGCGCCGGGAAATGTCGAGACGGTTGCGGAATCTCTCGAGCAGGCGCGCGGGGTCGGTGTGCCCCCCGGAAATGTCCGCGTCATCCCGAACCTTGAGCTGCTCGATCAGCGGCTCGAGAAAGCCGTCGGACTTGGCGACTTCAACCAGGCTTTGCAGCGCGGCACTATCCTGCCCTATGCCCGGCAGAACGTCCTGCTCCGTGGTCACGCGTTGCTCTCGGGGATCGACAACGACCAGAGCGGTCGCCGCAAATCGTACCGGAATCACCAGTAGAACGACGACGCCGAGGGCGAAGATCGCCAGAGCCAGCGTCAGGATGCGGCGGGCGTTGTCCCGAAGAAAGGAGAACGCGCCTGCGACTGTGAGCGCACCGCCATCGCGTGCGGCGGTACCACCGGCTTCACCGTTCGACCCATTTCGAGTCTGCCACGACGCGGCGATTGCGGCCGATCCGGAACTTGTCGGGTCTGCGGGGCGACCGAACGTCATGGATTCTACTCGGATTCAACTGGCGAACACTGTTCAGCGGCCTGCTCCACCGTAAATATCTATGGTTAATCAGCGGTTACCCGCCTTCTGCATGGCCATGACCAATTGGTTAACGGGATCGCTGCATTCCCGCCGAAATCGACGAATTTCCGTTGTGAAAGAGACCTGTTCGCCCAGGCTGCGCATTAACTCCGTTGCGCGCTTGTCGATGTCCACTTGAGCTTGGCGTGATAGCTATGGCTACTAGAAGGTCAACAATCCATTCCCTCATCGGGTAGGAATCCGTGCTCCGCTATCAGCCAAACGCCGAATTGGGCGAGGCAACGATGCGATCGTCGACCGCACCGTCCGTCGCGCGACCAGATAACAGCAGGCAGAAGCCGCGCGTTCTTCTCGTGCAGACCCAGGCCGAGAACGCTGGAGCCCAGGAGATATCCAGATTGCTTGGTGTCGGCCTGACTGCACGCGGCTATCAGGTCTCAAACCTCTTCTTCTTCCGCAAATCGGACTCCTTCGACGAGCCGCCGAATACGTTCTATTGCGCGTCCAGCCGCCCCGGAGATCCGCTCGCGCTGCTGCGAATGCTCTGGAGACTCGGTCGCAATATCAGGGCCATCAGGCCCGACGCTGTACTGACCTTCCAGCATTTCGGCAACGTCATCGGCGGAGGGATCTCGCGTCTCGTCAGCCGCGCCCCTGTTGTCGCCAATCAGGTTTCGTCAGCATTGTCGATGAGCTGGCCGGTCCGCGCAGCCGACATCGTGATGGGCAGCCTCGGCTTCTTCGACCACATAACGCTCAACTCGCTGGACATGCAGCGCGAGTACTCGCGCTACCCGTCGGCCTACCGGTCCCGCATGACGCATGTGGCGCACGGCTTCGACGACAAATCGATCGCGCTGCCGAAGGAAACTGCGCGACGACAATTCGATCTGCCGCAGGACAGCATACTGCTCGGCTGCGCCGCGAGGCTTCACCCGCACAAGCGGCTTGATCTGGCGATACGTCTCTTGCCCGATGAACCATCCTGGCACCTTGCACTGGCCGGCCAGGGAACCGACGAGGCACGACTGAGGCAGCTCGCGGAAGAGCTAAAAGTGTCCGACAGATTGCATTTGGTCGGCGAGATTCCGCCGCGCCGGATGGCGGACTTTCTGGCCTGCCTGGATGTGTTTGTGTTTCCCACCCAGGCCGAGACCTTCGGCCTGGCTGCGGTTGAAGCTGCTAGCGCCGGGGTTCCTTCCGTCGTCACCGATCTTCCCGTTCTGCGCGAGGTTCTGTCTTTCGAAGGAAGACCCACAGCTCTCTTCGTCGATGCCTCCGATCACGCGAAGCTGTCGGCGGCGGTATCCACGATTCTGGCAGACCAAAACCTGAGCGACGAACTGCGACAGAACGCCAAAAGCCTGAAGCTGCGCTATTCGGTAGATGCCATGGTGGAGGAATACGTCCAAATCCTCGACCAGATCATTTGATCGCGGGCGCCGGAGTAGATTATCTCGACATGATCATCGAGTTTCGCTGCGAACGTGAGCATGCGCGGCGGTGGATGTGCCGCGATGCGTTGTCGATCGACGGCCGGGATGTTCCGGTTCAAATCGCGTGGACCGCAACGGCACAGGCAAGACCCGCCGGCCTGGACGCGCTGTTCGAACTCGAGCGCCTGGTTTTGCATCGGGGCAAGCGCTGCGGCGCCGACAAGCTGAAAATCGTTCCGGACCACACGCGGCCGCCCACCGCCCCGGCTGACGTGATCGTCAACTTCACCCGTGCCCCAAGCGATCCAAACACTTCTGCCCGGCTCCTTCTCCGTCCGTTGTTCAACGGAGCCGCCGGCGAGGACGCTGCATTGTCGGCCATTCTCGCCGGCGATCTGCCGGTCATCGAAATCATCAACGAGCGCGATGGCTCGATTCTCGACCGCGGCCATCCTTCCGGAGAGATCGCGGCCGGCTTGAGCGGCGGTCTCGACACGGTCATGGCACGAACCCTGAGCATGGTAACGGCGATCCTGTCAGGAAGGCCGCGGATTTTGCCGGAACTGGCGCGCTGCGCCGGGCAAAGCATCCGCCGGCACCCCGCCGGCTACGTCGTGCGCGGATTGGCAGCATCGATCGCCAGGGAGATCTATCGCCTCTGCTGCTATGCTCCGCATTGGCACGTCGGATGGCGCTTCAATCAGGGCGCGGGCGTCTGGAATACCGGCGATCTGTCCGGGCCCGGCTGGAACGTCCTTGCAGATCCAGGGCATCGCTTCTACGCCGATCCCTTTCCGGTCAGGTGGCGCGGCAGGACGTTCGTCTTCTTCGAGGATCTCGATCACCGGGTCGGAAAAGGGATCATCTCGGCGATCGAGTTCGATGAAATGGGCCCCATCGGAGAGGTCGTACCCGTGCTGGAGGAGCTTTGGCACCTGTCCTATCCGTTCCTGATCGAGGACGACGGCGAGTTATGGATGATCCCGGAGAGCTCCACAAATCGGGACGTGGCCCTCTACAAATGCGTACGGTTTCCGGACAAGTGGGAGCGACACGCGACGCTCCTTTCAGGCATTGAGCTATCCGACGTCACGATCACGCGGCACAACGGAATGAACTATCTGTTTGCCGCCTGGCGCGACGGAACCGCCGGGTATTCGGATTCGCTGGCAATTTTCTACGCAAAGAGCCTGTTAGGCCCCTGGCTGCCGCATGCCAGCAACCCTGTCCTGATCGACCGCGCAAGCGCGCGGCCGGCAGGCAATTTCGTCACCGTCAATGAAACATTGTGGCGGCCTGTCCAGGATTGTGCAGGCGGCTACGGCGCTGCGCTCGGTCTGGCCGAGATAGTCGAACTGTCGCCGACGACATTCAAACAGATTGTTCGCCACACCCTTGGACCGGGGCCGGCGTGGCCCGGCAGGAAGTTGCACACCTTGAACCGCTGTGGCCAACTCGAAGTGATAGACGGATCGCGCGTTCAACCCAGGATCCGAGCCTTCGCAAGCAAGTTTCCATCGGCCGTTTGGTCCCCGCGAGCCAGTCCGTCGACCGTCCGCTGAAGCTCGAACCGCCGAAGGCGCATCCGGCTGATCGCATCGCTCGGCATGGGTCTTGAAGTCGACCGCCTCGTTGCCTCTTGACGCTTCCAAGACTTGTTGGGTCGGCGGCTCGGAATGTACTCCGCACGGCCATCTGCTGCACCGCGAAGCAAATTGCGCCGCAACATTCAAAATGAGACTGCCCGTCAAACCCGACGCGGCGCCCACGCGTGCGCCGCATCCGACTTCGGTTAGCCTTCTCTCAAGAAGCCGGGCGCCTTCGCGATCCACGGGCGGTTCGCCCGTTCGCATCGGCGACCCAGGGACACAGGGAGGAGTGCAATGTCAAAATGCAGTGTGGGACTGATCGCGTTAAGCAGCCTGCTTCTTTCAGGCGCGGCAATCGCGCAGGAAAAAATCAGGGTGGGTGTCACCGCGACCCTCGAAGGCACCTATACGGTGCTCGGCGAGGATGGCATGCGCGGTCATCAGACCGCGCTCAACGTGCTCGGCAAGAAGGTCGGCGACAAGGAGCTTGAATTCATCGTCGCCTCCACCGACGCGACACCGGACTCCGCGGTGCGCGCCGTGCGCAAGCTGATCGAGCAGGACAAGGTGCAGATCCTGTTGTCGCCGCTCTCCGGCGACGAGGGCATCGCGGTGAAGAACTTTGCCAAAACCCACCCCGAGCTGACCTTCGTCAATGCGGCCTCCGGCGCCCAGGAAGCCACCTATGTCGACCCCGCCCCGAACTTCTTCCGCTACAACATGGACGGCGCGCAGTGGCAGGTGGGGCTTGGCAAGTATGCCTACGAGACCAAGGGCTATCGCAAGATCGCTACCGTCGGCGAGGACTACTCCTTCATCTACACCCAGGTGTTCGGTCTGGTGCTCGAGTTCTGCGGCGCCGGCGGACAGGTCACCAACCGGCAATGGGTGCCGCTTGGCACCAAGGATTTTGCTTCCGTCATCGCGGCCCTGCCCGACGATGTCGATGCGATCTATCTGGGGCTCGGCGGTGCCGACGCAGTCAACTTCCTCAATCAGTACCAACAGGCCGGCGGCAAGGCGCATCTGATGGGCGGTTCCATCATGATCGACCAGACCATCCTGTCATCCAAAGGCAACGCCAAGAACGCCTTGATCGGCACCATCGCAGCGAGCGGCCAAGCCGACACCTGGGAGGATCCGGGCTGGCAGAAATTCGTCAAGGCGTATCAAGACGCCTTCCCGCCCAACAAGCGCTTCCCCAGCCCGTCGCTGCTCGCGACCAATTACTATGACTCGACCATGGCACTCATCCTGGCACTGCGCGAGGTTAATGGCGACCTCTCCAGCAACCAGGCCAAGTTCAAAGCGGCGCTGGCGAAGATCGAGATCGACGCTCCCAACGGCAAGATTAAGCTCGATGCCAACCGCCAGGCGATCGGCACCAACTTCGTCACCGAAGTCGTCGATGACGGCAAAGGCGCGCTGTTCAGCAAGGTCGTGAAGGTGATCCCGAACGTGAACCAGACGCTCGGCTACGATCCGGCGGTGTTCGCCAAGATCGGACTGCCGAGCCGCAGCGTCCCGGAATGTAAGAAATACTGACGCTTCCCTTCTGTCTCTCGCAACCGGGAAGCGACTTGCGGACGCGGCCGTTCTGCGCTTGCAATCTCTTCCCGGTTGTTGAACGCTCACTGAAAAGACCTGAAACATTCGGGAGGGAAAGGCATGAGCCGGGCGCTCGCCGTCTTTCACGGCCGGTTCGGTCGGGCGACGGTCTATCAGTTGAACCGCCCCTTCAACGTGCACGCACACCGCGAAGGTCATCTGATCTTCCATGTCGGCGGCCTGTCGGCATGCATCGATGTCTCCGACGGGCACTATGATCTGACTGAAAGCTCCGTCGTCGCCGTCAATCCCTGGGAGCCGCACAACTTCCTGCCGTCCGATCTCGACGGCGGCGCGATCTTCTTCGTGCTCTACGTCAATGCCGAATGGTTCGCACCCGATGCACCCGGGGCCGACCGGCTACGATTCGGCCGCACTGAGTTCAAGCGCACGGTCGCACTCGACAAGCATATCCGGCGAACCGCGGCGCTCGTGTGCGGCGCACCGTCGCTCTCAAGCCTCGACGGCGAACTGCGGCGGCTGATCGACATCTGCTACGATGAAAGTTGGCAACAGGCCGGAATCGCACGCGAGGCGCGCGCCAGCGGCGCCGTGACCGACTTCCGCGTGCGCAAATGCATCAAGCTGATGTCGGAAAGTCCGGGCGCCGAGATGGAACTCGACTCGATCGCGCGGGAATCCGGCCTGTCGCGGCCGCATTTCTACCGGCTGTTCCGCACCCAGACCGGCGTCACGCCGCATCTCTATCTCAACACGCTGATCATGGAACAGGCGCTCGAGGCTCTCGTCGCCAGCGAAGCCCCCATCGCCGACATCGGCTTCGATCTCGGGTTCTCCTCGCAGAGCGGCTTCACCCGCTTCTTCACCGCCAATGTCGGGATGGCGCCTACCGATTATCGCCGCGCCGCCAAGGTTTTACGTGCCTGACCGCGCGAAAAGATACTGACGGTCAAATGCACCAACCTCGCTCTCGCTAGGATGTGTGGAAGGCGGTGCCGAAAGAGCATCGTCAGATTCTGGGAGAATGCACGTCCATGGCGAGGCACGCAGCCTGCAAAGGCTTGTCCGAGCTCCATTCGAAGCGTGACGTCGATCAAGGTCGCTGGCGCCTGATCCATCCCTGCTCCCACTTGCGCGGCGAGGCGAGCATGGAGCAGCTATCGTGACGCGCTTCGTCGAACGCCATCCGGCCTGGGCGCTCATCGTGATCATCGCCATCGCGCTTGCGCTTTGGCTCATCTTCGCGGTGTGGCCGCCCGGCCTTGAAGACGCGATCGGCCGCAAGCGCGTGTTCCTCAATGCCGTGTTCAACGGCATCACGCTCGGCGGGCTCTACTTCCTGGTTGCGAGCGGATTCACGCTGATCTTCGGATTGATGCGCAACGTCAACCTCGCGCACGGATCGCTCTATCTGTTCGGGGGCTATGTCGGCTATGCCATCAGCGCCTCGACCGGATCGTGGATCCTCAGCTTCATCATCGCCTTCATCCTGACCGCGCTGGTCGGTGTCCTGCTTCAGGTCATCGTGTTCCGCCGCATGGAAGGCCAGGACCTGCGCCAAACCATGGTCACGATCGGGCTGTCGATCGTGTTTGCCGATCTGATGCTGTGGGCTTGCGGCGGCGACTTCTATCAGATCCAGACCCCGAACTGGCTGATCGGCCCGATCGAGCTGCCGCTGATCACCGCTATCAAATCCTCCGGCGAACCAGTCTATCTGCGCTATCCCCTGGTGCGGCTCGTGATCTTCGCCGCCTCCGTGGTGATCGGTGTCGCGATGTGGCTCGCGCTCAACCGAACGCGCATGGGCATGATCATCCGCGCCGGCGTCGATGACCGCGACATCCTTGCTGCGACCGGTGTACGCATCCAGGTCGTGTTCGTCCTCGTCTTTGCACTCGGCGCCGGGCTGGCCGGCATCGCCGGAGTGGTCGGCGGAACCTTCCAGTCGCTGTCACCGGGCGAGGACATCCGCTTCCTGCTCGCGTCCCTCGTGGTCGTGATAGTCGGCGGCATGGGCTCGATCCCGGGCGCGGCACTCGGCGCGCTGATCATCGGCCTCGCCGAGCAACTCGGCTCTGTCTACATCCCGACCTACGCGATCGTCGTGACGTTCCTGATCATGGTGGTGGTGCTGGCGCTTCGGCCGCAGGGCCTGCTTGCGAGGCGCTGAGATGTCCGTCACCCACGATACCCGCGTCCAGGTCCGGCCCGCAACAGCGCAGCGCCCGGCTCTGCGCGGATGGCCGGAGATCAACAATCCAGCGGCCTGGATCGTGGCGTCCATCCTCCTGATCATGCCGCTGATCGCCAACGGCTTCTTCCTGATCGAGATCTTTGCGACGACCTTGATCCTCGGCACCATGGCGCTGAGCCTGATGCTGCTGGCCGGCTATGCCGGCATGGTCAGCCTGATGCAGCTCACTATCGCGGGCTTTGCGGCCTACATGGTCGCGGTGTTCGGTGTAAGCGGCAATGCCAATATCAGCCTCGGCTGGCCGTGGTGGCTTGCCGTGCCGATGGCGCTCGCGCTTGCGACCATCTTCGGCACGCTCGGCGGCGCGCTCGCCGTGCGCACTGAGGGCATCTACACCATCATGATCACGCTCGCGATCGGCGCGGCCTTTTATTACTTCACCAACCAGAACTGGGCAATCTTCAACGGCCACACCGGAATCAACACCGTCGCTACGCCGCATTTCTGGGGCGTCGACTGGCGCGCCGATATTCCGTTCTATTATATCGTGCTTGCCGTCGCCGCGCTCTGCTACTTCGCCGTCGAATACGTCTCCCGCGCGCCGTTCGGCCTAACACTCCAGGGCGTCCGTGACAATCCGCGCCGCATGGCGGCGCTCGGCTTCAACGTCAACGCACACCGCGTCGCGGCCTATGCGGTCGCCTCCTTCATCGCGGCCCTCGCCGGCGTGCTCCAGGTCTGGAACTACCGCCAGATCTCGCCGGGCTCAGTCAGCGTCGGCGCCTGCATCGATGTTCTCATCATTGCCGTCGTCGGCGGCATCACGCGGCCTATTGGCCCTTACATCGGCGCACTGATCTTCGTCCTGCTGCGGACCTTCGCGCTCGATTTCCTGGTCAAGATAGGACTCGACGGCAACCGCTTCCGGCTGCTGATCGGTCTCGGCTTCCTTGCCATCGTGTTCTGGTCGTCGGACGGCGTTATCGGCCTGTGGCAACGGTGGCGCCAGAGCCAGCGACCTGCTGCGAACCGCGCGGGCGGAGGAGGACGCGGCCATGGATAGCGTCGCGCAACGCCTCTCGGCGGTCGGCGCCGGTGCCGCGCTGGAATTGCGCGGCGTGACGCGGCTGTTCGGCGCGCTCGCGGCGCTCACCGACGTCACCATCACCGTGCGTCCCGGCGAGCGGCGTGCGGTGCTCGGCTCCAACGGTGCAGGCAAGACCACGCTGTTCAATTGCATCACTGGCGACTTTCCCCCCTCCTCCGGTACCATCCGATTCTTCGGCGAAGACGTCACCCACTTCCCACCCTATGAACGCATCCGCCGCGGCCTCAGGCGGACCTATCAGATCTCCGCCCTGTTTCCCGGCCTCACCGTGCAGGACAATGTTTATCTCGCCTGCCGCGGCGTCTCGCGCGGGCGTTTTTCGTTCCTGCGTCCCGGGCAGAACGACGCGCTGATGCACGCGGCCGACAATCTCGTGCAGGCCGTCCATCTCGCGGGCGTGAAGGACCAGCCCGTCGCCGAGCTCGCCCACGGCCAGCAGCGCCAGCTCGAGATCGCGCTGGCGCTCGCCGGTGCGCCGCGCTTCGTGCTGTTCGACGAGCCGGCCGCAGGCCTTTCGCCGACCGAACGGCAGGAGCTGGTCGAGATCCTGACCTCGCTCCCGGCGCATATCGGATACATCATCATCGAGCACGACATGGACGTGGCGCTGCGCGTGGTCGAGAGCGTCACGATGATGCACAACGGCCGCATCTTCAAGGAAGGGCTGCCGCAGGAGATCGAGTCCGATCCCGAGGTGCAGGAGCTATATCTCGGAGGCGGCCATGAATGAGGTCCGCCGCGCCGCGGCCGCGCTCGAGATCCGGGGCCTCGACGTCTATTACGGCCATTCACATGCGCTGCAAGGCGTCGACCTTTCGCTCGACACCGGTGTATTCTCCGTCGTCGGCCGCAACGGCATGGGCAAGACCACGCTGTGCAAGGCGATCATGGGCCTGGTGCCGGTGAGTGGTGGCTCGATCCGCGTCCGCGGCGAGGACATCACGCGGCGGCCGCCAGCCCATATCGCGCGCCTCGGCGTCGGCTACGTGCCGCAAGGACGCCGGCTCTGGCGCTCGCTCAGTGTCGACGAACATCTGCGGCTTGCCGGCGGGATGCGGCAGGGCCCCTGGACCGTCGAGCGCATCTACGAGACGTTCCCGCGGCTCGCGGAGCGGAAGGACCACGGCGGCGGCCAGCTCTCCGGCGGCGAGCAGCAGATGCTCGCCATCTCGCGTGCGCTCCTGACCAACCCGCATCTGCTGATCATGGATGAGCCGACCGAGGGGCTTGCACCCGTCATCGTCGCCCAGGTCGAAGAGATGTTGCTGCGACTCGGTGAGGACGGCGACATGGCCGTGCTCGTGATCGAGCAGAACATCGGCGTGGCGACGACGGTCTCGCGCAATGTCGCGATCATGGTCAACGGACGCATCAACCGCATCATCGACTCGATGCGGCTTGCCGCCGACCGCGAGTTGCAGCAGCGCCTGCTGGGCGTCGGGCTCCATGCCGAGCTTACGCCTGATCTCGACGTGCCAGCTGCGAGTACCGAGACAAAATCAGCGCCGCAGCCCGCGCGGCCGAGCGGCCCAATCCGGATCTACATCTCCAACCCGACACCGCCGACACGCTGGTCCCAACCCGCCCCGATTGCCCGGATCGAAGCGGCAGCCCGCACGCTCTCGACGCAGGTCGCGCGCCTCGACGACAGCGCGCGTCGCAGGCGCGAGCCGGCGACGTCACAGCCGTCCGGGCCGCCGGTCGTGCTGGTCGTCGGCACACTCGACACCAAGGGTACCGAGCTCCGCTTCATACGCGACATCATTGCCGGCAGCGGCCTGCGCACGCGCCTCGTCGACGTCTCCACCAGCGGCAAGCAAGCCACCTGCGACGTCTCCGCGCAGGAAATCGCCCTCAATCACGGGCGCGGCGGCTCGGCCGTGTTCGGTCCCGACCGCGGCGCCGCCGTCACCGCGATGGCGGACGCGTTTGCCAACTGGCTGCGGCGCCAGGGCAATGTCGCCGCGATCATCTCGGCGGGCGGCTCGGGCGCGGCGTCGCTTGTCGCACCCGGCATGCGTATCCTGCCCGTCGGGGTGCCCAAGCTGATCGTCTCCTCTGTCGCCTCCGGCGACGTCGGCCCCTATGTCGGCCCTGCCGACATCGCCATGATGTATTCGGTCACGGACGTGCAGGGGCTCAACTCGATCTCGCGTGCGGTGCTGTCGAACGCTGCCAACGCGATCGCGGGCATGGCCAAGGCGCGCCTCGATCAGCGCGAAGCCAGGGACCGGTCTGCGGCCACCGCCCTGCCGGCGATCGGCATCACCATGTTCGGCGTGACGACGGCCGCCGTGCAGAGGATCGCGGCCGACCTGCGCGAGGAATTCGAATGCCTTGTCTTCCACGCCACCGGCGTCGGCGGCCGTTCGATGGAAAAGCTCGTCGACTCCGGCCAGATCGCGGGCGTCGTCGATCTCACCACGACCGAAATTTGCGACCTCCTGATGGGCGGCGTGTTTCCGGCAACTGAAGACCGGTTCGGCGCCATCATCCGCACCCGCGCGCCCTATGTCGGATCGGTCGGTGCGCTCGACATGGTCAATTTCGGGCCGCCCGACACCATCCCAGAGCGCTACCGCGGCCGCAAATTCCACGTCCACAATCCGCAGGTCACGTTGATGCGGACCACGGCGGAGGAGAACGAGCGCATGGGCCGCTGGATCGGCGAGCGCCTCAACCAGATGGACGGGCCGGTCCGTTTCTTCCTGCCTGAGGGCGGCGTCTCCGCACTCGATGCACCGCGCCAGCCGTTCTGGGACCCGGAGGCCGACGCCGCCCTGTTCCGCGCGCTGGACCGCACGGTGCGACAGACCGGCAGCCGCCAGCTCATCCGCGTCAAACAGAACATCAACGATCCCGAGTTCGCCTCCACCATTGTCGGCGCGTTCCGAGCCCTGTTCGGCCGCGCCGGGGCGCGCCGGCGACTAGTGAGGTGACCGATGGCCAGGTTTGAGCGCGCAGCACTCCTGAGGCGGTTCCGCGACATGGCGAAGCGCGGCGAGGCGATCGTCGGCGGCGGCGCCGGCACAGGTCTGTCCGCCAAATGCGAGGAGGCCGGCGGAGTCGATCTCATCGTCATCTACAATTCCGGCCGCTACCGCATGGCCGGGCGCGGCTCGCTCGCCGGCCTGATGCCCTATGGCGACGCCAATGCCATCGTGCTGGAGATGGCCGGCGAAGTCCTGCCCGTCGTCGCCAAGACGCCGGTGCTCGCGGGCGTCAACGGCACCGATCCATTCCGCGACATGGACGTCTTTCTCGACCAGCTCAAGGCGCTCGGCTTTGCCGGCGTGCAGAACTTCCCGACCGTCGGCCTGATCGATGGCGTCTTCCGCGCCAATCTTGAGGAGACCGGCATGTCCTATGCCCTCGAGATCGACATGATCGCCAAGGCGCGCGAGAAGGATCTGCTGACGACGCCTTACGTCTTCAGCGAGAAGGAAGCCGCCGCGATGGCGATCGCCGGCGCCGATATCATCGTCTGCCATCTCGGTCTCACCACCGGCGGCACGATTGGTGCACAGACGGCGCCCAGACTGAACGACTGCCCGGCCCAGATCGACACCTGGGCCGCCGCCGCGCTCAGCGTCAATCCGGACATTCTGGTGCTCGCCCATGGCGGCCCGATCGCCGATCCGGACGATGCCGATTTCATCATGAAAAGCACCCGTCACTGCCACGGCTTTTATGGCGCCTCCTCGATGGAGCGCCTGCCGGTCGAACGGGCGCTGACGGAGCAGGTGCGCAAGTTCAAGGCGATCGGCGCGCGATAACGCCGGAAGGTTGAAGGAGGGAAACATGTCCGGGATTCTGGTCGGTGAATTGATCCTCTGGGTGATCGTCGCGATCGTCGTGATCGTGGTCGGCGTGTACATCGTGAACTGGCTCTATCACCGCTCGTCCAAGGAGACGTCCTTCGTCCGGACCGGCTTCCTCGGTGAACGCGTCGTGATCAATGGCGGCGCCTTCGTCCTGCCGTTCATCCACGACTACACGCCCGTCAACATGAACGTGCTGCCGATGGGCGTCGTGCGCTCCAGACAGGACGCAGTGATCACCCGCGACCGCATGCGCGTCGATATCGAGGCCGATTTCTATGTCCGCGTCCAGGCGACCCGCGAAGCGGTGTCCATCGCCGCCGCCACGCTCGGCCGCCGCACCATGGAGCCGGAGCAACTTCACGCGCTCCTCGCCGGCAAATTCATCTCCGCGATCCGTTCAGTCGCCTCGGAGATGACCCTGGAGCAGATGCACGAGCAGCGCGGCGAGTATGTCGCGCGCCTCAAGGCGAACGCTGCGGAGGCCCTCGCCCAGAACGGGCTCGAGCTGGAATCGGTCGCGATCACGGACCTCGACCAGACCGATCTCGAATTCTTCAACCCCTCGAATCGCTTCGACGCCGAAGGTCTGACCCGGCTGATGGAGGACATCGAGGCCAAGCGCAAGCTGCGCAACGACATCGAGCAGGATTCGATGATCAAGATCCGCTCCCGCAACCTGGAGGCCGAGCGGCAAGCCCTCGAGATCGAACGCGAAAGCGAGACCGCGCGCCTCGAGCAGGAGCGCGACATCGAGATGCGCCGCGCCTTGCAACGCACCGAAGTCGCCCGCGAGCGGGCGCTGCGCGAGACCGAGGCCGAGCAGGCGCAAATTTCCGCCCGCGAGACCATCGAGAAGGCGCGCATCGCCAATGACCAGGCGATCGCGGAGGCCCGCATCGCCTCTGAGCGTGAGACCCGCCAGCGGGAGATAGAGCGCACCCGCATCATCGAGGAGAAAGAACTACTGGCGCGCGAGGAGATCGAGACGTCCCGGATCGCAAACCAGCGCTCGATCGACACCAGCCGTATCGCCTCGGAGCGCGAGGTGCGCCAGCGCGAGATCGAGCGGATGCGCACTGTCGAGGAAGCCGAGATCGCCGCCCGCGAGGCGATCGAGAAGGCCCGCATCCAGCAGGATCGCGCCGTGACCGACGCCCGCATCGCCAACGAGGAAGAGACACGGCGGCGCGAAATCGAGCGGACACGCGCCGTCGAGGAAGCCGAGATCGCCGCCCGCGAAGCCACCGAAAAGGCGCGCATCGCCCAAACAATGATCGTAAATGTCGAGCGCATCTCCTCCGACGAGCGCACGCGTGCTCTGGAGATCCAGCAGGTCCGCACCATCCAGGAAGCCGAGATCGAGGCGCAACGTGCCGTAGAGGCCGCCCGCATCGCCCGCGAGCGTACTCTCGCTGCCGAGCGCATCGCGGCCGAGCAGAATACGCGGCAGCTGGAAATCGAGCGCAACCAGATGCTGGAGGTCGCCGGCATCGCCGCGCGGGAGACCACCGAGGCCTCGCGTATCGCCCAGGAAGAGCGCGTCCGCTCGCTCGAAATCGCGCGCAACCGCGCTGTCGAGGAAGCCGATATTGCGGCGCGCGAAGCGATCGAGGCCGCCCGCATCGCGCAGGAGAAGGCGGTCGCGGCCGAGCGCATCCAGGCCGAGCGCGACACGCGTGCGCTCGAAATCGAGCGGACCGGCGCCTTGGAGGCGGCCGAGTTGAAGCGGCGCGACGCCATTGAGCGCCAGCGGATCGGAGTCGACCTCGCGCTCGAGGCCGAGCGGATCAACTCCTCCAAGAAGCGCGAAGTCCTCAATATCGAGCAGAAGAAGGCGATCGAGATCGCGGACGAGGACCGCGTCATCGCGCTCTCCACCAAACGTTCCGAGCGCATCGACGCCGATCGTCAGGTCAAGCAGGCCGAGATCGTTGCCCGCAAGGAAGTTGAAACCACCGACGTCTCGCGTGAGCAGGCGCTGGAGGCGGCGCGGATCGAACGCCGCCGCTCGATCGAGCAGCTCGAGGTCGCTCGCGTCCAGTCGCTTCAGGAAGCCGAGATTGCCGCACGCGAGGAGGTCGAGCGTGCCCGCATCTCCTCCGACCGCGGCCTCGACGAGGCCCGCATCGGCCGCGAGCGCGAGCTGCGCAAGCTCGAGGTCAATCGCGAGAAGGAGGTCGAGACCGCGCTGATGGAGAAGGCGATTGCGATCCACACCAAATCGCTGGAGGAATCCGCGGCCAAAGCCTCGGCCGAGGAAGCGCGGATGCGCGCCACGGAAGCCACCGAGCGCGTTATCACCGCGCGCGAGAACGAAATCGCCAAGCGCCGCAAGAGCGTCGAGATCCTCATCGCCGAGAAGCAGGCCGAGGAGACGCGGATTACGGCGGAGGCCGAGCGCGTGCGCGCGGCCGTGGAGGCGGAGGCGCAGCGGCTGCTCAATGAAGCCGAGAATGTGCTGACCGATCAGGCGCGCTACTCGCTGTTCCGCAGGAAGCTCTTGGACCGCATCGAGGGCATCGTGCGCGAGAGCGTCAAGCCGATGGAGAAGATCGAGGGCATCCGCATCCTCCAGGTCGACGGCCTCAACGGCAACGGCCATGGCGGCAATGGCGGCCGCAGCGCCACCGACGAGGTGATCGATTCGGCGCTGCGCTACCGCGTGCAGGCGCCGCTGATCGACTCCCTCCTGGCGGATATCGGCGTCGAAGGCGGCAGTCTTGCCAAAATGCCGGGCCTGATCCGCGAGGCCCGCGACATGCAGGGCATCAAGGAGTCCGCACGCAAAAGCGGCAGTGGCGGCGGCGAAAAGCCAGCCGCCTCGCCCACGCCGTCGGCAGCAGAGGGCGGCGAACCGCCGGCCGAGCGCGGTCCGCGAAAGAAGAGCTGAGGTTTAGGACTATGCCCCGCGTCTACGTCTCCACCGTCGTCAATGCGCGCAACGACCGCGTCTGGGCGCGGGTGCGCGACTTCAACGGTCTGCCGAACTGGCATCCCGCGATCGCCGAAAGCCGAATCGAGGGCGGCGAACCCTCCGACAAGATCGGTTGTGTGCGGGATTTTCGCCTGCGCAACGGCGACCGCATCCGCGAAAAACTCCTGGGTCTCTCCGATTACGACATGTTCTGCACCTACTCGATCCTGGAATCCCCGATGGGGGTGGAGAACTACGTCGCTACGCTGCGGCTCACACCGGTCACCGACGGCGACCAGACCTTTATGGAATGGACCGCCGAGTTCGACTGCGCGCCGGAGCGCGAAACGGAGCTGGTGAGCAGTATCGGCGGCGGCGTGTTCCAGGGCGGCTTTGACGCCCTCAAGCGCGTGTTCGGAGGCTGACGACCGTGCCGCATATCGTCAAAAGCACCATCCTGGACGCGCCGACCGATGCGGCATGGTCGGTGCTGCGCGATTTCAATGGCCATGATCGCTGGCATCCGGCGGTTGCGACCTCCTCGATCGAACGCGCGCAACCTTCCGACAAGATCGGCTGTGTCAGACGATTCATACTGAAGGATGGCGCCGAACTTCGCGAACAATTGCTGGCGCTGTCCGACCTCGAGCAGAGCTTCAGCTATTGCCTGCTCGATACCCCGATCCCGATGTTCAACTACGTCGCCCATGTCCGCTTGCTGCCAGTCACCGACGGCGACCGTACCTTCTGGCACTGGGAGTCGCGTTTCACCACGAAGCCCCAGGATCGGGACCGCATCATCCACATGGTCGCGGAAGATATCTACCAGGCCGGATTCGAGGCGATCCGCCGGCATCTGAAGGAGGCTGCATAGTCATGGCCGTGACCGTCAAAACTTTTGCCAGCGCCGGCGAAGCGGCCGGTGCCCTCTCTTCGGACCGAAGCGCGCGCTATCTCGGCGGCGGCACGCTGGTGATGCGCGCGCTGAACGAGGGCGACGTCTCGATCTCGACCGTGGTCCGCGCCAGCGACCGGGCGCTGACCCGGATCGACCCATCGGGCCCGCGCATCACGCTGGGCGCCGGCGTGACCTTCGCACGCATCCTCGCCGAACGTGACCTTGCCTTCCTGCACGCCGCGGCGCGCTCGATCGGAGGCCCCGCAGTGCGCAACATGGGCACGGTGGGCGGTAATCTCTTTGCTCCAAACCCCTACGGCGATTTCACCGTCGCGCTGCTCGCGCTCGATGCAACCGTCGCGGTGCAAGGCAGCTTTGGCGCACGCGATATTCCGATCGAGGAGTTCCTGCAATCGCGCGAGCGGCAGGCCGGGACACTGGTGCTGTCAGTGTCCTGCACGCGGCCGGCGAGCAATGAGGCGTTCCGTTATCGCAAGATTGCCCGCATCAAGCCGAAGGGCGGCTCCGTCATTACGATAGCCGCGCATCTGCCGATCTCGGGCGGCCGCATCGCCGGCGCGCGCATCGCACTCGGCTCGATGGCGCCGACGCAAATCCGGGCTCGCGCCGCCGAGCGCGCGCTGGAAGGGCGCTCGCTGGATGCCGCGACGATCAGCGCGGCGGCTTCGGCGGCTGCTGAAGGAACATCGCCGTCCGACAACGCGCTTGGCAGCGCCTGGTATCGCCGCGAGATCGTTGGCGTGCATCTGCGTCGCCTGCTGTCCGGCCAGGAATAAACAGGGAATAGACCGTCATGTCCAAGATACCCCTGCAATTTCGTCACAATGGCCGCGATGTCGCGATCTTCGTCGACGGCGGCACCAATCTCCTGGTCGCGCTGCGCGAGCTGATCGGCGACATGACGCCCAAATTTGGTTGCGGCCAGGGCGGCTGCGGCACCTGCAGCGTGCTGATCGATGGTGAGCTTCACCTGTCCTGCCTGACACTGGCCGAAACTGTCGCTGGCCGCTCGATCGAAACGCTCGACGGCATGAAGCAGGGCCCGAACCTGCATCCGCTACAGCGCGCCTTCGCCGACAACTTTGCCGCCCAATGCGGCTATTGCACCCCGGGCATGCTGATGGCCGCGAAAGCGTTGCTCGACCGCAACCCCTCCCCAAGCCGCGAGGAGGTCGTCGAGGCGATCTCCGGCAACATCTGCCGCTGCACCGGCTACGAGCCAATCGTCAACGCCATCCTCGCCGCCGCGGGCGGCCGGGCCAGCGCCTAAGGATGTAAACCATGCTGGAACTGCGCAAGGACATTTTCGCCGACGAGCGCGACGATAACTTAAAGGAGATCGGCAAGGGCACGCAGCGTCAGGATATGCTCGGCCACGTCACGGGCACGTCGAGCTATTTCAACGACCACAAGCTCCAGGGCATGCTGCACCTGAAGGTGGTCCGCTCGACGCAGGCGCATGCCAGGATTCGCCGCATCGATATCACGGAGGCCGAGCGTTCGTCCGGCGTGCGCCGGATCATCCGCGGCGCCGACGTGCCGCGCAACCTCAACACGCTTCTGAGCCTGATCAATTTCGGCAAGGACGACGAGCCCTCGCTGGCGGTCGACAAGGTCCGCTACAAAGGCGAGCCGATCGTCGCCATCGTCGCCGACAGCGAGCGCGAAGCCTTTGAGGCCATAGCCAAGGTCAAGGTCGACTACGAGCCACTGCCAGCCGTGTTCGACGTCGAGGATGCGCTGAAGCCCGGCGCGCCCGTGGTCAACGAGACCTATCCCAAGAACACCTTCACCTATCACGAGACTTATGATCACCAGAAGCTTCGCTTCGGCGATGCCGACGCCGCACTTGCAACGGCCGATCACGTGCTGGAGCAGCGCTACCAGATGTCGCCGATCGAGCATGCGCCGACCGAAACCAACGGCGCGATCGCGGCCCCCGACACCAATGGCCGCTATGTCGTCTACACCTCGACGCAGGCGCTGTTCTTCTCGGTCGACACCTGCGCCAAGATCCTGGACGTTCCCTCCAACACCTTCCACTTCATCGGCGGCACCGTCGGTGGCGGTTTTGGCGGCAAGGTGGATACACTGACGGAGCCGCTCGCGATTCTCGGCGCGATGCTGACCGGCCGACCCGTGCGCTACGTGTTCGGCCGCGAGGAGGAAATGCAATACGGTCCGCCCCGCGGCGCCGAACGCATCTACATCAAGGACGGCGTGATGCGCGACGGCCGCGTAATCGCGCGAAAGATCCGCGCCTATTTCGACAGCGGCGCCTATACCCGTCTGTCGAGCTACGCCGCCGTGAAATGCGCCGCGCACCTGCCGGGGCCCTACACCATCCCGAACGTCTATGGCGACGTCTACTGCGTCTTCACCAACCGCACGCCGGCAACCGCGATGCGCGGCTTCGGCGTCACTGCGATGGATTTTGCGATCGAGTGCCAGATGGACAAGCTCGCGAACCTCGTTGGCATGGACCCGATGGAATTTCGCATCCTCAATGCCTACCGCGACGGCGACATGAAGGCGCACCGTCGCGAGGCCAAGAACACCGCGCTGATCGAGTGCGTCCAGGTCGCCGCCGAAAAGGCAAAATGGCCGATCCGCGACGAGTTCAAGCGCGCCTCATCGCGCAAGGACGGCGGTGGCAGCCGCGCAATCATCCCGCCGACGCCGGCCGATAGCCGTGCGCGACCGACCGCGCCCGTGCAGCAGCGCACGACCTACGATCGCGCGCCAGCTGCCACCTCCCGCGAACCGCCGCGAGAGCCGCCACCGCCGGCGCCACCACCTCCACCGCGGCCGTCTGCGCCCTCGCATGGCGCGACCCGCTTCTCCTCCGTCTTCGGCACCAGGAGGCGCTAGATGACCCGGCATCGCGGACGCGGCATGGCGTCGATCAACTATCCCATCGGCATGAATCTCGGCGGCGACCCGAGCCAGGCGCTGGTGCACTCCAACCCCAGCGGCAAGTTCACGGTGGCACTGTCGTCGATCGATCTCGGCCAGGGCATGAAGTCGGTGACCCGGCAGATCTGCGCGGAAACGCTAGGCGTGCCCGTGGAGGACGTCTATGTCGACACCGCAGATTCCGACACCGGCCCGCACTGCATGGGCTCGTTCGCCTCGCGCGGCACCCATCGCGTTGGCAATGCCGTGATGGCGGCGGCGCGCGAGGCGCGCGGCGTGATGATGGAGGCAGCCGCCGAGGAACTCGAGGTCAACGCCTCCGATCTCGATACCGACGGGCGCGGCAACATCCACGTCAAGGGCGCGCCGCATCGCTCGATTTCGACCAAGGACGTCGCGATTGCCGCACAGTTCAAGCAGGGCAAGACCATTTCGGGTCGCGGCATCTTCCTGGTGCCGCTGTCGAATGTCGATCCCGAAACCGGCGAGATGTCGCCTGCAACCTGCTACGCCCATGCCTGCCTCGTTGCCGAGGTCGACGTCGACGACGAGACCGGCGAGGTGGCGATGGTCCGCATGGATTCTGCCTATGAGCTCGGTCGCGCGCTCAATCCGCGTCTGGTCGAGCAGCAGCTGGTCGGCGGTGCCTGGATGGGGATCAGCCATGCGCTGTATGAGACACCGGAGCCATATTATCCCGATCCCGTTCACGGTCCCCGCGACTTCGTCGAATATCTGATGCCGGGCCCCGGCGACATCTGCCCGCACGACATCGCCGTGCTGGAGCGCCCCGCTCCCGACGGCCCGTTCGGCGCCAAGGGCCCAGGCGAAATGTGCGCCAATCCGGTGCTGCCGGCCGTCGCCAACGCGATCTTCAACGCCGTCGGCGTGCGGATCGACGACTTGCCGATCACACCCGAAAAGGTGCTGCGCGCGATCAAGGCCCAGGGCGGCGCGCGGCCGCAGTCGCGCCGCTGAGGATTTGCGATGGCGATCCGCAGCAACATCGTCGGCATCGACAGCCCGGAGGCGTTGGAGAAGGCGCTGCGGGCGGCCTATTACCTCGCCGACGAGGGGCTGGCGACCGCAGCCTATCTTGGGCTGGCGCTCGGCAAGCCCCTGCTGCTCGAAGGCGCGCCCGGCGTCGGCAAGACCGAGGCCGCGAAGGCCATTGCCGCCGTGCTCGGCCGCCGGTTGATCCGCCTGCAATGCTATGAGGGCATCGACGCCTCCGCCGCACTCTACGAATGGAATTATCCGCGTCAGATGCTTGCGATCCGCCAGGCCGGCGACGACAGCATCGACATCTATGGCGAGACGTTTCTGATCGAGCGCCCGATGCTGGCCGCGCTGCGCGCGCCCGATTCCACCGTCCTGCTGATCGATGAGATCGACCGTTCCGACCAGGAATTCGAGGCCTTCCTGCTCGAGTTCCTCTCCGACTTCCAGATCTCCATCCCAGAGCGCGGCACGGTGCGCGCCGTCGAGCGACCGGTCGTGGTGCTCACCTCGAACCGGACGCGCGACCTGCACGAGGCCTTGCGCCGGCGCTGCGTGTACCACTGGATCGACTATCCCACGGAAGAGCGCGAGGCGCGCATCGTGATGCTGCGGGCCTCGAGCGTCGCCGAGGCAACCGCGCGGGCCGTCGTCGCCGCCGTCGGGAAATTGCGGCGCGAACCGCTCACCAAGGCGCCGGGCATCGCCGAAGCCGTTGACTGGGCCGAGGCGGCGACCCTGCTGCACAAGGGTGGCGCGCGCTGGCCGGACGCGTTCAAGCGCTCGATCGGCGTGGCGCTCAAGGACGAGGAGGATCTGCATTTCATCTCGCCGCGGCTCGACGCAATGCTCGCGGAGGCGACCGCATGAGCACCGAGTCAGAGCTCCCGCGCGCCGCCCGTATCTTCGTCTCCTTCGTCGCGCTGCTGCGCGCCAACGGCTTTGCGATCGCGCCGGAGCAGACCACCGCCTATCTCGCCGCGATCGAGCTGCTCGGCCCGCGCGACCTCAACGACATCCGGCAGTCGGCGCTGGCGACCCTCGCCCCGCCACCTGAGCGTCGCACCACCTTCGACCGGCTGTTCGATCTGCATTTCCGCGGCAGCGAGGCGATCGAGCATGCCGATGACGGCGAAGACGACGAGACCATCCGTCTCCAGGAGGAGGGCCGCGGCGACGAGGAGCCCCTGCTCTCCGACGAGGCCAACGAGTCAGGGCTGGCCGCGAGCCGAAGCGAGGCACTGGTCGGGCGTCGTTTCGCCCAGCCCTCCGCGACCGATGCGCTTCGGCGCTTCACGCGCGAGGCCCCAAGGCGCCTGCCGAAGCGGCGCGGCCACCGGCGCATGCGCGCCCGTCGCGGACCGTTTGCCGATCTCCGCCGTACCTTGCGCGACTCCGTCCGCAGCGACGGCGAGATCCTGCGGCTCGGACATCTGAAGCGCAGGCAACGCCCGCGAAAAATCCTGCTGCTGATCGACGTCTCGGGCTCGATGAAGAGCCGCACCGAGGAGAACATGAAGTTCGCACATGCGCTGGTGCAGTCCGCGCCAGGTGTCGAGGTCTTCACCTTCGGCACGCGGCTCACCCGCGTCACCCGCCCGCTGCGGCTGAAACGGCGGGAGCAGGCGCTGAATGCAGCCGCACACCTCGTCAGCGACTGGGACGGCGGCACCCGCATCGGCGACGCACTGCAAGCCTTCCTCGCGGTGCCGCGGTTCGGTGCCTATGCACGTGGGGCGGCCGTGGTCGTCATCTCGGACGGCCTCGAGCGCGGCGATTGCGATGCCTTGCGCGATGCCGTGGCCAAATTGTCGCGGCGCGCCTGGCGCGTCAGCTGGCTGACACCGCTCGCGAGGGGTCCGGGCTTCCGCCCGCAAACCGAGGCGCTGGTCGCGATCGAGCGGTTCGTCGATGATCTCGTGGACGGCGGAACGAGCGCGTTGATCGTCACGCATGTCCTGTCACTCGGACGAAGGAGAGTTGCGTGATCGATATCGTCGATGGCCACCATCATATCTGGCGGCAGACCGACCTGCCCTGGCTGACCGGCCCGATGCAGCCCCGCATCTTCGGACCCTATGAGCCGATTCGGCGCGACTATCCGATCCAGGAATATCTCGGCGACCTGAAAGATACTGGCGTCACACGATCGGTCTACGTCCAAACCAACTGGGCCAATGACCGTTTCGAGGACGAAGCCGCCTGGGTGCAGCGGACGGCCGACGAGCACGGCTGGCCGCATGCAATCGTCGCCTACGCCAACTTCGCAGTCGACGACGTCCGTTCGCAGCTTGATCGCCTGAAGCGCTACCCGCTGGTGCGCGGCGTGCGCATGCAGCTGCACTGGCACGAAAATCCGCTCTACCGCTTTGCCGCCCGGCCTGACCTCTGCGTCGATCCCATGGTCCGCCGCAACGTCGCGCGCCTTGCCGACTATGGCTGGAGTTTCGATCTGCAGGTGTTCACGCCGCAAATGCCGGATGCCGCACAGTTGGCCGAGGCGTGTCCCGCGGTGACGTTCGTCCTCCAGCATGCCGGCATGCTGGAGGATCTCTCGCCTGCGGGGCGCGCCGCCTGGCGCGCTGGGATGGCCCGGCTTGCGGCATGCCCGAACGTGGTCTCCAAACTCTCCGGTCTCGGCACCTTCATCCATCGCAACGATGCGGCACATATCGCCGCCGTTCTGACCGACACCGTCGCGATCTTCGGCGCCGAGCGCTGCCTGTTCGGCTCCAATTTCCCGATCGAGAAATTGTGGACCAGCTATCGCGACCTCGTCGATGCGTTTCGTGCGGCTGCCGCGCCGCTGACCACCCAGCAGCAGGACGCAATCTTCAGGACGACGGCGACACGCGTCTATCGGCTTTGACAGACAAGGACAGAACAGGGAGCGAAAGGAATGGCGCTGGAGATCAAGATCCTGGACTATGGCGATATCGAGCTGGAATCGAGTTTTCTGGTTCTCGGCCGTGATTGCGGCCGAACTCGCCGCGTCCTCACCCTCGGCTTTCTGATTATCGGCGGCAAATACCCGGTCGTGGTCGATACCGGCTATCGCTCCAACCAGATCATGGAGACGCTGGGCATGCGTGGGCTTCAGTACCATGAGCACATGATCGAGAACCAGCTTGCCCATCACGGCGTACGCATGGGCGACGTCCGCTTCGTCTGCCACACCCATCTGCACATCGACCATGCCGGCAAGGACGATCTGTTCCCGATGAACACCACCGTCGTCCTCAACCGCAAGGAGCTCGAATATTCCGTCTCCGGCCTGATGCACCCGCAATACCCGGCACCCGACATCAAGCATTTGATCGACCGTCTGCACACCAAGAGCGCGCTGCGTTTCCTGGACCTCGAGATTACCGGCCCGATTGAGCTGATGCCTGGCGTGTACTGCGATGCCGCCAATGCGCATACCGAAGGCTCGATGAACATCATCGTCGAGACCGCGGACGGCATCGCTACCATTTGCGGCGACGTCATCTACGACATCAACGACCAGATCGTCACGCCCTTCAATGAGATTCACGATTGGGAGCCGCGCACCACCGGCAACCACGGTACCACCAAACGAGCGGAGAAGGCCGCGATCAAGAAGCTGCTCAGCAATTCGCGCTATTTACTGCCGGTGCACGACCGCCCGGCCAAGATCGAAGGCGGTAACGTCATCGGACGACTGCACGACCAGGTCCCCGGACCGATCGTGCAGTCACTACCCGAGCGCAACTGGTTCCCGGCCTGAGGTTAGCCAAGGATCGACCGATGACGCACGTCACCTTGCGAAGCGAATTCGAGACACTGATTGATCCCTACGCGCCGGTCGCGCAGGTCGGCACCGGTTTCGACTTCACGGAAGGTCCGATCTGGCATCCGGTCGACCATTATCTCCTGTTCTCGGACATGCCGGCCGACGTGCGCCGGCGCTGGGATGCGCGGCGCGGCGTCGTCGAGGTCAAACGTCCGTCGAACAAATGCAACGGCATGACCTACGACGCCGAGCTCAACCTGATCGTCTGCGAGCACGCGACATCGTCGCTGGTTCGCGAGCGGCCGGACGGGCGGCGCGAGGTGCTCGCCTCGCATTTCCAGGGCCAGGAGCTCAATAGTCCGAACGACGTCTGCGTGCACTCCTCCGGCGCGATCTATTTCTCGGATCCCTGGTATGGCCGCATGCCGGTCTATGGCGTCGAGCGGCCGCGCCAGCTCGGCTTCCAGGGCGTCTATCGCATCATGCCGGGCGGCGAGCCGAAGCTCGTTGTCGACCGCAACCTGTTTGATCAGCCGAACGGTCTGTGCTTCTCGCCGGACGAGAAACTGCTCTATGTCAACGACACCGTGCAGGCGCTGATCCGCGTGTTCGACGTCGATGGTGACGGCTCACTGTCGAATGCGCGGGTGTTCGCCAGTGGCATCCGCTCCGAGCTGGAGCCCGGCGTGCCCGACGGCATGAAATGCGACCAGCACGGCAATGTTTGGGTCACTGCGCCTGGCGGCGTCTGGGTCTATTCGCCACGCGGCGAGCTGCTCGGCAAGCTGCGCGTGCCGGAGTTGGTCGCCAATCTTTCTTGGGGCGGTCCCGATTTTCGCGCGCTGTACCTGACCTCGACGCATTCGGTGTATGCGATTCCGACCAAGGTCGGCCCGCGCCATGAGCCATATATGAGCAGCGGCCGGCGCGGCGCCGCGACTGCAAGCTCTTCGCCCGCAGCACCTATCCTCGCCGATGGCGAGATGCGGCTCGATCCGCAGCGCTGCGCCATGATCATACAGGATCTCCAGAACGACGTGATCATGGATGGCGGCGCCTTCGCCGAATCCGGCGCGCCGGGTCACGCAAAACAGCAGCATGTCGTCGAGAACGTCCGTCGCCTCGCGGAGGCCGCACGAGCCCGGGGCGTCGCTATCATCCATGTCTGGTTCGTCGTCGAGCCGGGCGCACCCGGGGTCACGCTGAACGCGCCGCTGTTCGAGGGGCTGGTCGACAGCAAGGCGATGGTTCGCGGAAGCTGGGGCGCGGCACCGGTGTCCGGCCTCGAGCCAAGACCTGGCGATTTCGTCGTCGAGAAGATGCGGATGAGCGCCTGGGAAGGCACCCGGCTCGAGACGATCCTGAAGGCAACGGGGCGCGACATGATCATCAACACCGGCGCATGGACCAATATGTCGGTCGAGCACACGGCCCGGACCGGCGCCGACAAGGGTTACTTCATGATCGTCCCCGAAGATTGCTGCTCGACCATGAACGCCGACTGGCACAACGCCTCGATCAATTTCGCCATGCAGAACGTCGCGGTCGTCACGAGGGCAGATGTCGTCATCAGAGCGCTGGGATAAGGAGTGGCAAAGCTCCTGCACCTGTCCTGCTCGCCCCGCGCCGATTCCCAATCGAGTGCGGCGCGCGCGTCTTCCTTGACGGCTTTCGCCAGGCCCGGCCGGACTGGGATGTCGATGTCATGGACATCTGGCGGGAACGGATGCCGGAATTCTCCGGTCCGATCGTCGAGGCCAAGTACGCGCGCATGAACGCGCAAGCCTTCAACGACGCGCAACGCGACAGCTTTGCCGAAGCCGAGCGAATGGCGCTGCGCTTCTCACTTGCCGACCGGGTGCTGATCTCGACGCCGATGTGGAACTTCAGCATTCCCTACAAGCTCAAGCAGTGGTTCGACATCATCGTCCAGCCCGGGCTCACCTTTACGTTCGATCCTTCGCAGGGTTATCTGCCGCTGCTGAACGACCGGCCGACGCTGGTGATCCTCGCCAGCGGCAGCGATTTCGCCACAGGAATGAACCGCGGCCGCATCGACATGGCGACGCCTTACTTGCGAGAAATCCTGCGCTTCGTCGGCATCAGAAATGTCCGCTTCGTGCCGATTGGGCCAACCACCGGACCGCAGCAGCCGATCGTGGCTGCGCGTGAGAGGTCCGAGCAACGCCTCGCCGCAATGGCTATGAGCTTCTGACGCAGCCGCGACGCCTGACGCGTGCATCGGCTTTCGCAAATTATTTCGTTGCGTCTATCCAGATCCCCGGCTCCGAATGCTCGCGAATGTAGGTCACCAGGAAATCGGAGAAGACCCTGATCTTGGCGGGCAGTCCCGCGCGATTTTGATAGGCGACGTTCATGGTGAGCAGAGGCAGCTCCCAATCCATCAGGATCGGCATGAGGTGGCCCGCCGCGATGTCGCTCTGAACGATGTAGAGCGGCTGGATGAGAATGCCGAGACCTGCGAGCGCCGCTCCACGGATGACCTGACCGTCATTGCTATCTAGTGTCGGCGTGAGGCGGATCGTCTGCGTTCCATTGCCCTTGCGCAGGCGCAGGGAATACGGGTCGTTCGCAAGGTTGTAGACCAGCATGTTGTGACGCGCGAGATCGGCGGGCTGCTCTGGCAGGTCGTGGCTCGCGAGATATGACGGCGCGGCCGCCAGCACGCGGCGCATCTGGCCAATGCGGCGAACGATGATGTTTGAATCCGGTTCCTGCTCGCGCGTTCGGATCGCCACGTCGATACCTGCCTCGATGAAATCGGGGTAACGGTTGGCGGTGGTGATCTGCATGTTGAGCTTCGGATAACGCGCGCGGAAGGCTGGCAGCATCGGTGCCAGATAGATCACCGCAAAGGAAAGCGAGCTCGTGACACGTAGCGTGCCCTGAGGCGACAAGGCGCGATCGCTGACGATGTCCTCGGCCTCCGCCAACTCGCTCAGAACCGGGCCGCAGCGCTCGAGCAGTTCCTGCCCTGCCTCCGTCAGCCACAAGCGACGCGTGTTGCGCTCGATCAGCCGGACGGCGAGACGTTCCTCGAGTGCACTGAGGTGGCGGCTGGCAGCCGCATTCGACATGCGCAGCGCCTCGGCCGCCTTGGAAAGGCTGCCAAGCTCGGCGGTCTTGGAGAACACCTCCAATTGCAGCAAGCGGTCCATTTTTTCGCTTTTAGAAAAAGAGACTTACAATTATTGGCCTTTATTTCCGTATCCCGCAAGGCAAAATGGCCCGAAGACAAGCAAGATAAAGGCGAGGAAACAGGGAAATGTCGGGCCCGATCAGGCACATCGTGATGTGGCGGCTGCGCGGGGAGACCCCCGAGGAGCGCTCCGCCGCCCGCATGAAGGTCAAGACCCTGTTCGAAGGCCTTAAGGGCCGGATCGACGGTCTCACCCATATCGAAGTCGGCCTCGACGTCAGCGACGTCGATTACGCCTGCGACGTGGTGCTGTTCACCGAATTTACCGACCAAGCTGCGCTCGCCGCCTATGCCACCCATCCGGAACATCTGCGCGTGCGCGAGGCCCTGGGCGACTTGCGAACCGGGCGCTTCCAGGTCGATTATCCCATCAAAGAGACCGGCGCATGATCGGTTCGTTCACCTTTGAAAACCTGCCTTGCCGCGTCGTATTCGGCAGCGGAACGCTTGCGACCGCCAAGGCCGAGATCGAGCGGCTCGGCGGCAAGCGCGCGCTGGTGCTGACGACGCCGCAGCAGGAGGCGCAGGGCAAAAGCTTGGGAGCGGCCCTCGGCCCGCTCTATGCCGGGCTTTTTCCGGGCGCCACCATGCATACGCCGGTCGACGTCACGGCGCGTGCGCTCACGGCGATGAAGACGTGCGATGCCGACTGCGTGGTGTCGCTCGGCGGCGGATCCACCACCGGACTTGGCAAGGCGCTGGCGTTGCGCACCGGCGTCAACCAGCTCTGCATTCCCACCACTTATGCCGGTTCCGAGATGACACCGATCGTCGGCCAGACCGAGAACGGCCTGAAGACCACGGTGCGCGACATGGCGGTGCTGCCAGAGACCGTGATCTACGATGTCGATCTCACCTTGACGCTGCCCGCGAGCCTGGCTGCGACCTCCGGCATCAATGCGATTGCGCATGCGGTGGAAGCGCTCTACGCGCGCGACGCCAATCCCGTCACCTCGCTGATGGCGGAAGAGGGCATTCGCGCATTGGCCCGCGCCCTGCCCGCTATCGCCGCCAGCAGCGACGACCGCGAGGCCCGCACCGAGGCGCTCTATGGCGCCTGGTTGTGTGGAGTTTGCCTCGGGACCGTGGGCATGGCGCTGCATCACAAGCTCTGCCACACGCTCGGCGGCACCTTCGATCTGCCGCACGCCGAGACTCACACTATCGTGCTGCCGCATGCGCTAGCCTATAACGCACCCGCAGTGCCGGACGCGATGACGCGCATCTCGCGCGCGATCGGTGCTGCTGAGGCCTCGCAGGGGCTTTACGACCTCGCGAAGCGGCTGGGTACAAAGCTTGCGCTGCGCGATGTCGGGATGCCCGAGGACGGCATCGACAAGGCGGCCGACCTCGCCGTCACCAATGCCTATTGGAATCCGCGCCCGCTCGAACGCAACGCCATCCGTGACCTGATCGCGCGCGCTTGGGCCGGCGAGCCGTCGGGCGCAACCAAAACGGCGGCGTGAAGCGATGCGGCGCACGCTGATCAAATCCACCACCGTCATCAGCATGGATGACAGGATTGGCGACCTTCGCACCGGCGACGTGCTGGTCGAAGGCAATCGCATCGTTGAGGTGAGCCCGTCCATCGATCTCGGCAGCGGCGCGGCCGAAACCGAGATCGTGGGGGGCACGGGACGGATCGTCATACCCGGCCTGATCAACGCGCATATGCACACCTGGCAGACCGCGCTGCGCGGCTATGCCGCGAACTGGACGCTGCTCGAATATTTCCGCCGTATGCATGCCGGCCTTGCCACCGTGTTCCGCCCTGAGGACATCTACATCGCGACGCTGGTCGGCGCGCTGAACCAGATCAACTGCGGCACCACCACCCTGGTCGACTGGTGCCATAACAATCCGACACCTGATCATACCGACGCCGCCGTACGCGGTCTGATCGAAAGCGGCATTCGCGCCGCGTTCTTCCACGGCTCACCGAAGCCTGAGCCTAAGCCGGGCGAGCCCCACTTCTCGGAAGTGCCGCATCCGCGCCGCGAAATCGAGCGGCTGCTGGCCGGCCCCCTCGCCGACCGCGACGGCCTCGTCACGCTCGGGCTTGCCATTCTCGGTCCGCATTATTCGACCCTCGACGTCGCCATGCATGATTTCCGCACGGCGCAGGAGCTGAAGCTGATCGCCTCGATGCATCAGGGCGGCGGCCCGGCGAAGACGCCGGGCGGCTGGGAGAAGCTGATCGAGACCGGCCTCGTCGGCGTCGGCGTCAACATCGTTCACGGCAACGATCTGCCTGACGATCTGCTCGATCGCCTGGTCGATCTCGGCGTGTCCTTCTCGGTGACGCCGGAGAACGAGATGATCCAGGGCCACGGCTTCCCGATCACGGGGCGGCTCCTGAAGCGGGGCGTGCGCCCGTCCATCGGCATCGACCTGGAATCCGTGCTGGCCGGCGATCTCTTCTCCGCCGCGCGGGTCGCGCTCTCGATGCAGCGGGCGCTGGACAATGCGGAGGCGCGCAAGGCCAGCGGCGCCATTCCAGCGACGACAACAATTCCCGCGCGCGAGGCACTGCGCTGGATCACGACCGAAGGCGCGCGGATGCTCGGCCGCGACCACCAGATCGGCTCGCTGACGCCGGGCAAACTCGCCGACCTCGTCATCATCAATGCTGGCGATCTCAACCTCATCCCGGTGCATGATCCCGTTTCCACCGTCGTGATGCAGACCAGCCCTGCCAATATCGAAGGCGTCATGATCGGTGGCATCTGGAAGAAGCGGAATGGTCGGCTACTCGCTGAGGGCCTGGAGTCGAAGAAGGAGTTGCTGGCGCAATCCGGCCAGCGGCTGGTGCAGGACATCGAACGACAGGGACGCGCTGCGTAAAGGCGCAAACGGACAACAACAATGACAGACGCTTCGAAGGATATCGCCTTCATCGGGATCGGCAAAATGGGCCTGCCGATGTCGGTGCTCGTCGCCAAGGCCGGTTACGCCGTCACCGCGTTCGATCAGAACGCGGCGCGGCTCAACGAGGCGCGCGCGCAAGGCATCGGCATCGCCTCCTCGCCGGCCGAAGCGGTTGCCGGACGCGCCGCGATCGTCACGTCGCTGCCGGATGACACGGCCTTGCGCGCGGCGGTGCTCGGCCCCACCGGTCTCATCGGCACGATGGCCCCTGGAGCCGTCCTGATCGAGACCAGCACCGTGAGCCCCGAGGCCTCTGCCGAAGTCGACGCCGCGGCGCAAGCGCGCGGCATTTCCTATCTACGCGCCCCTGTCTCCGGCAATGCCAGCATCGTTCACACGGGCGCACTGAGTTGCTTCGTCTCGGGCCCTAAGGACGTGTTCGAAAGCGTAAAGCCGCTGTTCACCGCCTTCACCCGTGCCCAGACCTATCTCGGCGCCGGCGAGGAAGCCCGCTACGCCAAGCTTTCCGTCAACCTGATGATCGCAGTCTCCGCCGCGATGATGGCCGAGAGCCTTGCGCTGGCACGCAAGGGCGGCATCGCCTGGCAGGACATTCTGAAGGTGCTCGACGACAGTGCGGTGGCCTCGCCCATGGTGAAGTACAAGACCGCGCCGCTCCGGGCGCGCGATTTCGACTCCACCTTCTCCTGCAAGCAGATGGCCAAGGATCTCGATCTCATCCTCGGTGCCGGCCATTCCGTCGGCGTACCCTTGCAGCTCGCCGCGCAGGTCCGCGAGACCTACGGCTCGCTGGTCGCGCAAGGCGATGGCGACACCGACTTCATCGCGACCGTCAAGCATCTCGAGCGGCTTTCCGGCCTCGGTGAGCCCAAACTCTGATCAGCGGAGGCGCATATGCGAAACTTCAACGAGAACACGATCACGGACGCGGTGCTTAAGCGGATCGCGGGCGCGACCGATCCCCGGATCAAGCAGGTCAGCGAAGCGTTGGTTCGCCACCTTCATGCTTTCATCCGCGAAGTGCGCCCGAGCCAGAAGGAGTGGGAATACGGCATCGATTTCCTGACCCGCACCGGTCACATGTGCGACGACAAGCGCCAGGAGTTCATCCTGCTGTCCGACACGCTCGGCGCCTCCATGCTGGTCGACGCGATCAACCATCCGGTGCCGGAAGGGGCGACTGAGACCACGGTGCTGGGACCGTTCTTCGTTCAGGCCTCACCTGAGAGGAACAGCGGCGACGACATCTCCGGCCCGATGGAGGGCGACCCGATGCTGGTCACCGGCTCGGTCTCGACCGTCGACGGACGACCCCTTGCCGGCGCTGTCGTAGACGTCTGGCATTCCGACGATGACGGCTACTACGACGTGCAGCAACTCGACAAGATCGGCGACCTCGCGATGCGCGCGCGCTTCCACACCGACCAGAACGGCCGCTTCCATTTCTGGTCGATCAAGCCTGCCGCCTATCCCATTCCGCACGACGGCCCCGTCGGCGAGATGCTCGAGGTGCAGGGCCGCCATCCATGGCGGCCGGCGCATGTGCATTTCATGATTTCCGCACCGGGCTTCGAGCAACTGGTGACGCATGTGTTCGTCGCCGGCGACCAGTATCTCGACAGTGACGTGGTGTTCGGCGTCAAGGACAGCCTGATCCGCGAATTTGTGCGCTGCCCGCCCGGCCGTGCGCCGGATGGTCGCATGGTGGACGCGACCTATTTCCACCTCAACTATGATTTCGGTCTGAAGCAGGTTGCGAGCACCGCGCAAGCGGCCTAAGCCGGACACAAACCAAACGGGCCGGCAGGAGTCCGCAATAAGAGTCTGCAAGAGGACAAGACGGGGAGAAATGATGGGACCGCGAGTCAGCATTGCCGCATTGGCCGATCGCCTGTCGGGCATGATCGGTCCGCGTGCCAGCGTTGCGCGCGGCGTGCTGGATCAGCACGGCCAAAGCGAATCCCACTACCGCAACCTGCCGCCCGACATCGTCGTCTTGCCGGAGACGACGATGGAGGTGGTGGAGATCGTCAAGCTGTGCGCCGGCGCGAACATGCCCATCGTTCCGTTCGGCGCCGGTACCTCGCTCGAGGGCAATGCGGCATCGGTTGCGGGCGGCGTCTGCTTCGACTTCGCGCGTATGAATAGGATGCTGACGGTGCACGAGAGCGACATGGATGTCGTCGTGCAGCCAGGTATTACCCGAAAGCAGCTTAATGCGGAGCTGCGCGGCACCGGCCTTTTCTTTCCAATCGATCCCGGCGCCGATGCCTCGATCGGCGGCATGACATCGACCAGGGCCTCCGGCACCATGGCGGTGCGCTACGGCACCATGAAGGACAATGTCATGGCGCTCGAGGTGGTGCTGGCCGACGGCCGCGTGATCCGCACGTCACAGCGCGCACGGAAGTCAGCGGCCGGCTACGATCTGACGCGGCTGTTCGTCGGTGCGGAAGGCACGCTTGGAATCATCACTGAGATCACGCTGAAGGTTCATCCCGTACCGCAAGCAATATCGGCCGCCGTTTGCAGCTTCGACAGCCTGCACGGCGCCGTCGACACCGCGATTTCCGTGATCCAGTCCGCGATTCCCGTGGCGCGCATCGAGCTGCTCGACGACGTCATGATGCGCGGCATCAATGCCTACGCAAAGCTGGGCTATCGCGAAACCCCGACCCTGTTCTTCGAATTCCATGGCTCCGAGACCTCCGTTGCCGAGCAGGCCGAAGCCGCGGAGGCAATTGCCGCCGAGCATGACGGTCATGGCTTTGCATGGGCAAAGGCGCCTGAGGATCGCAGCCGGCTCTGGCACGCGCGCGATAACACTCTCTATGCTGGGCTGGGCCTGCGGCCCGGCGCGCGCGCCGTGATCACGGATGTCTGCGTGCCGATCTCGCGGCTTGCGGAGTGCCTGACCCAGACGCGGCGGGACGCGGACGAGCACGGTTTTATCGCCCCGATCGTGGGCCATGTCGGCGACGGCAATTTCCACATGCTGATCCTCGTCGACCCCGCAAAGCCGGAGGAGATCGAAGGCGCCAAGGCGCTTCAAGCGCGCATGGTCGCCCGCGCCATTGCCATGGACGGCACCTGCACCGGCGAGCACGGTATCGGGCTCGGCAAGATCGAATATCTCACGGACGAGCTCGGCGAGGCCGTCGACGTGATGCGATCGATCAAGCGGGCACTCGATCCAAACGGACTGATGAATCCCGGAAAGATCTTCGCCAACGGAGCACGCGCATGAGCACCGCGGCATCGGCCATCGAGCCTGCCTCGCCTGTCCCGCTGCTGGAGCTGCGCGGCATCAGCAAGGAGTTTCCCGGCGTCAAGGCGCTGGACGACGTGTGCTTTGCCGTGTTTCCCGGCGAGGTCCACATGCTGTTAGGGGAGAACGGCGCAGGCAAGTCGAGCCTGATGAAGGTGCTGTTCGGCGCTTACCGCGCCGATGCCGGCGAGTTCTACTATAAGGGCGAGAAGGTCTCGATCACCTCGACCGCGGATGCGCAGAAACTCGGCATTGCCGTGATCTTCCAGGAATTCTCGCTCGTCCCCCATCTCGATATCGCACAGAACATCTTCTTCGGCCGCGAGCCGATGGGACGCATTCCCGGCACGATCGACCGCCGCAAGATCCTGGCCGACGCGAGGCGCGTGCTCGACATGATCGGCTTCGACATCGATCCGTCCACCACCGTCGACAAGCTCGGCGTCGCCCAGCAGCAGATGGTGGAGATCGCAAAAGCGATCAGCCAGAACGCGCGCATCCTGGTGATGGACGAGCCGACGGCCGCACTGTCCGACCGCGAGACCGAGCTGCTGTTCGCGCTGATCGCGCGGCTGAAGGCCGACGGCGTTTCCATCGTCTATATCTCGCACCGCATGGCGGAAGTATTCGCGCTCGGCGACCGCATCACCGTGCTGCGCGACGGCCGCCGCATCGACGGCGTCCGTCCCGCCGACGTCACCCCGGACCAGCTCGTCCGCATGATGGTCGGGCGCAACGTCGACATGACCTATCCGCGCAATTTTGCCGACAAGCCCGGAGAGATGCTGCTCGAGGTCAAGGGGCTGGCCTCGTCCACCGGCATTTCGGATATCAACATCGAGGTGCGCCGAGGCGAAATCGTCGGCCTGTGCGGGCTGGTCGGCTCGGGACGCAGCGAGGTCGCGCGCGCCATTTTCGGCGCCGATGCCATAACCTCCGGCGAGATCGTTTTCGATGGAAAGCCCATCATCGGGGAGCCCGACGTCGCGGCGCGCCGGGGTATCGCGCTGATCCCGGAGAGCCGCAAGAGCGAGGGGCTCGCGTTGTTGCGCTCGGTCGGCGACAATCTCGTGGTCTCGGCATTGCGAAAGCTGTTCCCGCGCGGCCTGTTCGACCAACGCAGCGCGCAGCGCACCTCCGACGGCCTGATCCGGCAGCTTAGGATCGCCACTCCGAGCGCGCGGCAGACCGTCGGTCTGCTCTCGGGCGGCAACCAGCAGAAGGTCGTGATCGGCAAGTGGCTGGCGGCCGGTTCAAAGCTCTTCATCTTCGATGAGCCCACACGGGGCATCGACATCGGCGCCAAGTCAGAGATTTTTGCGCTGATCGACCGCCTAGTGGCGGAAGGCGCCGCCGCCCTGATGATCTCGTCCGAGCAGGTCGAGATCTGCCATGTCTGTGACCGCGCCTATGTGATGCGCGAGGGACGCATCGCCGGCCACCTGACGCGCAGCGAGCTCACCGAGGAAAACATCGTGCGACTGGGGATGCATCATGCGTGAGACCGCCGTCGTTTCACAGCCCAATCCGCTGCAACGCATTCCCGGCGTCGCGATTGTGCTTGTGCTCCTGATCGCGCTGTTCGGCGCGATCGCACCGGGCTTCCTGTCGGTCGCCAACCTCTCCAACGTGCTGGTGCAGTCGACCATCCTGACCATGCTCGCGCTGCCGATGACGCTGATCATCATGACCGAGGGACTGGACCTGTCGATGGGCGCGGTGCTGACGCTGACCTCGCTCTGCGTCGCCATCGTATCGCTCGCGACGCAGTCGATGCTGCTGGGTCTCGGCGCCGGCCTGCTGGTCGGCGCGGCCTTCGGCACCGTCAACGGCTGGCTGGTCGCGATCCTCGGCATCCCGCCTTTTGTCGCGACGCTCGGCACGCTCGGCATGGCGCAGGGCCTGTCCCTGATCGTCAGCGACGGCCAGAGCGTGGTCGGCATCCCTCACAGCGTGCGCGACATCTACTCGGCCACGCTGCTGGGCGTGCCTGTCCCGATCGTGATGGCGCTCGTGACCTACGCGGGGTTTCACACGCTGCTCTATCATACCCGCTTCGGCACCTACATCTTCGCGCTCGGCGGCAACCGCGAGGCACTGCGCTATGCCGGGCTTTCGCCGAACCGGCTCCTGATCGCGGTCTATGCGATCGGCGGGGCCATGGCCGGCATCGCCGGCCTGCTGATGACCGCGCGAATGAATTCCGGCCATCCGACCGCGGGCCTCGGTCTCGAATTCGACGCGATCGCGGCCGTGGCGGTCGGCGGCACCTCGTTCGAGCGCGGCAATGGCTGGCTGCTCGGCACCCTGCTCGGCGTGATCTCCGTCGGCGTGCTGCGCAACGGACTCAATCTGATCTCGCTGCCGTCCTCGGTGCAGGTCGCAAGCGTCGGCGTCCTCGTCATCGTCGCACTGTTCCTCGACGGCCTTCGGAGCCGCGCATGACCGACATTACCAAAGGCGCCATCGCGCCGACCCGCTCCTTCCTGTCGCAGGACGCGATCCAGGTGTTCTATCGCCTGCTCGCCGCACTCCTGATCTGCGCGGTGCTGGCCGTGCTGAGCGATTCCTTCCTCAGCCTCGGCAACGTCCTCAACGTGCTGCGGCAGGCAAGCCTGACGTTCTTCATCGCCTCGGGCTTGACCCTCGTGGTCTTGACCGCGGGCCTCGATCTCTCGGTCGGCGCCAATGTCGCGCTGTCGGCCTGTATCGCCGGGACCGTGATCCACAAGACCGGCTCGCCTGCGCTCGGCATCCTCACCGGGCTTGCTTGCGGCGGCATCGTCGGGCTGCTCAACGGCGTGATGGTCACCGCGCTGCGCATCCCCTCCTTCATCGCCACCTACGGCATGCTCTGGGTGCTGAACGGCCTGACCTACTGGTACATGGCGGGCGAGACCCTTCACGGCTTTCCGGCAGGATTCCGCCAGATCGGCAGCGGCTATCTGTTTGGCCTCCCCATTCCGGTCTATCTGCTGCTGGTGTTCCTCGGGATCGGAACGCTGCTTGCTCAGCGGACGATCTGGGGCCAGGAGATCTATGCGATCGGCGCCAATCCGGTCGCGGCGCGGCTCTCGGGCATTCCCGTCGCGCGCCGCCTGCTGCTGGTCTACGCCGTCTCCGGCACGATGGCGGGACTCGCGTCGATCATCTTCCTGTCGCGGCTCAATTCGGCGGAGGCCGACATCGGTGAAAGCCTGACGCTGCCGGCGATCGCCGCCGTGCTGATCGGCGGCACCTCGCTGTTCGGCGGTGTCGGCACCGTGTTCGGCACCTTCATCGGCGCATTGATCCTGACCCTGGTGCTGAACGGCATGAACCTTTTGGCGGTCAGTGCAAACTGGCAGCCGCTCGTGACCGGCATCATCGTCATTCTCGCGGTCTGGCTCGACATGAAGACCCGGCGCCGCGCGCAATGAGTTTCTTGAAAGTTCAACAAGCAAAACGAGGGATGGAGGCAACATGAGACTGGGTTACCTGGCACTGCCGCTGCTGATGGCCGCGGCATTCACAACACAAGCGCGTGCGGATGGCGAGACCATCGCCGTCTTCACCAAGAACCAGACCAACCCGTTCTTCCAGACGGTGCGGGTCGGCGCCGACAACATGGCAAAGACGCTGAACGCCAAGACGCTGCAATACATCCCGACCAAGCCGGATTCGATCCCCGAGCAGCTCAGCCAGATCGAGGACGTCGTGGTGAAGAAGCCGAGCGCCATCGTCTTCACGCCGGTCGATTACAAGGCGATGGTGCCGGGCGTCGAAAAGGTCAACGAGGCGAAGATCCCCGTCGTCAACATCACCGACCGCTCCGCCGGCGGCAAGTTCATCTCCTTCGTCGGGGCCGACGATTACAGCCTGGGGCTGGAGACCGCGCGCTTCCTGCTCAAGACACTGGGCGGCAAGGGCAACATCGTCATCATCGAGGGTGTCAAGGGTTCGCTGACCAATGTCGACCGCGTCCGCGGCTTCAACGACGCGCTGAAGGAGAACAGCGGCGCAAAACTCCTGGCCTCGCAGCCCGGCAACTATCAGCGGCTCCAGGCGCTGCAGGTGATGGAGAATTTGATGCAGTCGAATGCGCAGATCGACGGCGTGCTCGCCGCCAACGACGCCATGGCGGTCGGCGCAATCGAGGCGCTCGACGGTGCCAACCGCAAGGCTCAGGTGATCGGCATCAACGGCACCAAGGAGGCGATCGACGCGATCAAGTCGGGCAAGCTGCTCGCAAGCGGCGACTACAACGGATTTGCGCAAGGGTGCCTCGGCACCATGATGGCGATCCGTACCTTGCGCAACCAGCCGGTCATCAACGAGATCGTGCTGAAGCCGACTGTGATCACCAAGGACAATTACCAGCCGTTCGACGTTCCGCTGGAGCAGCGGACCTGCCCGACCTTCGAGGACGCCGGCAAGCTCGGCGGCAAATAGGTCTATCAAAGCCAAATCCGGACGGCCGCCCTTGCGGCCGTCCCAAGAAACGGAGACATCATGCTGTTTGCAGTTCACGCCCTCGACCGCGCCGGCGCGCTTCCGACCCGGCTTGCCAATTACGACGCCCACAAGGCCTTCCTGAGCGACACCTCACGCTTTGGCATCAAGATCGTGATGTCGGGCCCACTCGTCTCGGACGACGGCGCGACAATGATTGGCAGCCTGTTCCTGATCGAGTCCCCTGGCCGCGCGGAGGTCGAAGCCTTCAACCGTGCAGATCCCTTTGCCGCAGCAGGGATCTGGGAAAAGGTCGCGATCACGGGCTTTCTGCGCCGCCAGGGTTGAAGGCAGCGCAGCACGCTCATGCGCCAACCCCAACGCCGTTGATGTTCAATTCGCACAGGATTTCGTGACGCTGCCCGCCGGTTGCTGGATTAAAAGACGCGAAAACAACCCCATGCACAGTAGGGATACCCTTGTTTCTAAAGCCAAATCCACACCGCTTCTCAAGCCAAATCCACGTCGCGCGTGGCTTTGACTGGTCGGGCAAAACAGCAGCACAATGCCATCATCAGCCCGACTGTCCCGCCCCCGCATCAACCCAGACCTCGTCTCCCGTGGCCCCGACCGGATAGAGCCGTAACGGCGGACTTGGCCAGCCGAAGAGATGCATCCGTCGCGCAAGTCGAACGATGCTGCGTGATGGGGACAAAACAGCCGGCCCGCCACCGCGTGCCCCAGACCGAGGTCCGCCTGTTCGTGCGGGTACGCGCGTTCGCCGGCGGCACCATGCCTCCCGTCTTGTTCGCATCGTGTCGTCACTAACAGCCGACCGAGCCGGACCTCGACCTGCAAGCTATTGATCTCTTTGGCGCAATTGACGGCTTTGCGACATGCGGTCGCACTACGCGCGCTTGCAAGTTCTAACAACCCTTAAGCATCTCTAACGAGCTTCGGGACAGGATCAGCCATATCGTTTGAGCATCGAAGTGCTGCATTCGGCAGCCCGGCAACCGCGCCGGCTGCCAGGGCACTCAGGAAACGGAACGAACGATGCTCACCGATATGCAAGCGGCCGGCGCCTGGTTCAGCCATGAAGCCTGCCAATCCGAAACCGACTTGCCCCAGCCGACGCGCGGCTTTCCTCACGAGCGAAAGTGGCGGGAGCCGGAGCAAACCGGGATCGCCGCCGAGGACATCACGATCTCGCGCTGGACTTGCGCGCGACCTGCCGCAAGGCGCGAAGAGGCGACGACGCCACCCGACCGGTACTTCATATCCATCGCATTGAAGACGACCCGTCTCAAGCTGACCAGGGGCACTCAGAGGATTTTCGACGGCATCATGCCGGCGGGCTCGCTCTATGTCGGCGGCCCCTCGCAGCACCTCAGCGCGCAGTTCGATGCCCCCTGCGATTTCCTGCACTTCCACATTCGGGTCGGTTGCCTTCCATCCGTCCAGTCCGGAACGGAGGCTTCGACCCCCGAAGGCCTCAACGACCTCGTGCTGTTGCGCGACCCGTTCGCCGCGCAGCTCGCAAAGGCGCTGACCGAACGGGGCAACTCGACCGACCAGGAATTCGCGCGCTGCATCGGCCAGACGCTGGCGCTGCACGTTGCCCGGCGTGAACCGCCACGTGCGAAGATCAATGCCTTGCCGAAATGGCGGCTGCGGCGCGTCGAGGAGTATGTCCGGACGCACTACGGCGAATGCATCAGCCTGTCCGATCTTGCCCGGGTCGCGGGGCTGTCGCGCATGCACTTTGCGGCACAGTTTCGTGCGGCGACGGGATACCGGCCGCGTGAGTACCTCCTGCACCAGCGCATCGAACACGCGAAATCAATCTTATCGAATTCCAGGACGCCCCTGGCCGAGATCGCGCTGGCCGTCGGCTTCTGCACGCAGGCGCATTTTTCGACCGTCTTCAAGCGCATCACGGGCGATACACCAGCACGCTGGCGATGTGCGAGGCGGAACGAACCATCTTCGATCACGGCGTTCGGCGGTAATCCCGCCCCCATGCGCACCTATTTGTCTCGTACCGCCGCAATGGGCCGGCGTGAATCATGCGAAATGAGAAACTTCCTAGGTTCGTGAAATATTTTGTCCGCCTGATCGGCGATGCTGCAAGTGTGAGTGACTGAGACCCCCACCAGTCACGGCTCGAGCCTCTCCTCCCAGGCCTGCGAGCCTCAGGGCCGTCCTTCCCCAAAGGACGGCCCTTTTTTGCCGCTGCACGGCCGGCATCGCTGGTCTTCAATCCCGCTTCAGCCCGATCGACTTGATGATGGGAGCCAGGCGCCTCAGTTCGTCCTCCACCAATCGCTGAAATTTGTCCGGGCTGGAATCGGCATCCGGCTCCATGCCTTGCGAACGGTAGGTTTCCTGTAGCGAAGGATCGGCCATCGCGCTGCGGGTCGCCGCGGATATGCGGTTCACGATCTCATCCGGGGTTGCCTTCGGCGCAAACAAGCCGAACCATCCGGCATAGCTGAGGTCCGGCATGCCGGCTTCTATGACCGTCGGAATTTCCGGCGCGCCGCTCAAGCGATTGCGGCTCGTCACGGCCAGCATGTGCAGCTTGCCGGCGCGGTGCAATTGCACGAGGTTGCTCGATACGACGGCGATCATCGCGGGGATCTCACCGCTGACGAGGTCGTTGGTTGCGGCCGCTATGCCGCGGTAGGGAATGTGGACGATATCGGCCTCGGTGCCCGATTGCCGCCTGAACATCTCGCCGACCAGATGATTGCCGGTGCCGACGCCTGGCGTGCCATAGGAAACCTTGCCGGGATTGTTCTTCACGTAAGCCGCCAGCTCTTGCATATCCCTGACCGGAAGCGAGGGATTCACGACGAAGGCAAGCGTACTGGTGATCAGGCGATAGATAGCCCGGAAATCACGGATCGGATCGTAGGCAGTGCGCGCCGAGGACAACGGTATCATGACCTGCGTGCTGCCATTGCCGAGCAGCAGCGAATAGCCGTCGGGCGCACTCTGTGCCACTACGGCAGAGCCGACCGCCCCGCCGGCGCCGCCCAGGTTCTCGACATAAATCGGCCCGAGCAGCGAGGCCGCCCTGTCGGCCCAAGGCCGGCCGATCTGATCACCCGCAGCACCCGCCGCATACGGGATCACCAGCCGGATCGGGCGAGAAGGATAATCGTTCGCGCATGCACAGCCGTGCCATGCGGCCAGCGCGGCAACAGACGCGGCCATTTCGAGGACTTCTCGCCGTGAAGGCTTCATAGTGCGCAAGTCAGAGATCTCCACCGTCGTTTTTACAACAGCGGAGCACGAGGAGATACCGCACGAAGAGGTGAGCTGCCATCTCGATATTGCTTCAAGGCCGCAACGCGCTCAACGTCCTCGCGTCAAATCTTCATGACACGATCGTGCGTCCGGCGCTCGCCGCAGAGCGTCCGTCGATCAGGATTTCCCCGCCGCTGCTCCGGCGAAATCCAGCACAGGCGCGGCCGCGAGCAGCGCCCTGGTGTAGTCATGCTGCGGGCGATCGAAGACGTCGTCACGCGAGCCCTGCTCGACGATCCGGCCGCCCTGCATCACCACGACCCGGTCGGCGACCTGCTCGACGGCGGCAAGATCATGGCTGATGAACAGGCAGGCGAAGCCATATTGCGCCTGGAGCCGCCCGAACAGCTTCAGCACCTGGGCCTGGATGGTCATGTCGAGCGCGGACACCGGCTCGTCCGCGACGACGAAGGCCGGCTGGCGCACGATGGCGCGCGCAATCGCGATCCGCTGCCGCTGACCTCCTGACAATTCGTGGGGCCAGCGCCTGGCGAGGCCGGCAAGTCCCACCTCCTCCAGCATCGCCTCTACGCGCCCGTCGCGCTCACCGGACGTCAATTGCGCCACGTGACGCAGCGGTTCGGCGACGATCTCGCCGAGGCGCATGCGCGGATCGAGCGAGGAATAGGGATCCTGGAACACCAGCTGCGAGGCGAGGCGAAAGTCGCGATCGGCCGTCGCCATGACGTCCTTGCCGCGGAATCTGATCTGACCGCCCGAGGCCGGGATCAGCCGCAGCATGGCGCGGCCGAGCCGTGGTCTTGCCCGAGCCGCTGCCGCCGACGACGGCGACCGTTTCGCCTGCGTCGATGTCCAGATCGACGCCATCGACAGCCGATACGCCGGCATCGCGGCGGAACAGCCGCTGCCGCCCGGCGAAGGCGACCTTGAGGCCGCGGACGCTGACGAGAGGCTCGCCGCCTTGCCGTTGTTTCGCGACAGTGCCGCGGCGCGGCAGGGCCTCGACCAGCCGCTTGGTATAAGCATCGTGCGGCGAAAACAGGATTTGCCGCGTCGTGCCGGTCTCGACCATCCGGCCCTGGCGCAATACCAGCGCGCGCTGCGCATAGCGCGACACGAGGCCAAGGTTGTGGGTGATCAGCAACACCGACGTGCCATGATCGCGGGCGAGCCCGACCATCAGGTCGAGCACCTCGCGCTGGGTCAGCGTGTCCAGCGCGGTGGTCGGCTCGTCCGCGATCAGGAGCTTTGGCTTCAACAGCATCACCGAGGCAAGCATGATGCGCTGGCGCATTCCGCCGGAGAATTCGTGCGGATAGGCGTCATAGGTCCGCTCGGGATCGCGGATCTGGACGCGCGCCAGCATGTCGAGGCAGCGACGTCCGATCTCGCGCTTTCCGATCCGCTCGTGCAGGCCGAGCCCCTCCGCCATCTGCGCCCCGACGCTGATGGCGGGATTGAGCGAGACCATCGGCTCCTGGAACACCATGCCCATGGCAGGCCCGCGCAGCGCGCGCATATGGCGCGCCGAGGCAGTCGCAAGCTCGACGCCGTCGAGCACGATCCGGCCGCCGGCCTTGCGAAGGCCGGGCGGCAACAGGCCGAGCACCGCGCGCGCCGCTGCCGTCTTGCCGCTGCCGGACTCGCCGACGAGGGCCAGAAACTCGCCGCGCTCGACGGTGAAGGAGATGTCGTCGACGACCGCAACCTTGCTGGCGGACGCCTCGATACGCAGATTCTCTACCGTGAGCAGTGTCATCCGTGCGCCATCCTGGGGTCGAGGCGATCGCGCAAGGAATCGCCGAGCAGGTTGATGCCGAGCAGCGTGAGCGCGATGCAGAGGCCCGGTGCGATCGAGAGCCAGGCGGCCGTCTCCATGAACGGACGGCTCGCCGCCAGCATGTTGCCCCAGGTCGGCGCCGGCGGCGGCACGCCGAGGCCGAGAAAGCTCAACGCGCTCTCGGCCAGCAGCACCCAGCCGAACATGCTGGTCGCGAGCACCGCGACCGGCGCAATCGCATTCGGCATCACGTGGCGGATCATCGAATAGACTTCCGAATTGCCGATGACGCGCGAGGCCTCGACATATTCCTTCTCACGGATCGACAGTACGGTGGCGCGCACCACGCGAACGACCGAGGGGATGTAGGCGAGGCCGAGCGCCAGAATGAGCCCGAGCTTGTTGGCGCCGACCACGATCATCACGGCCAGCGCCAGCAGGATGCCGGGGAACGCGAGCAGCGCGTCGTTGACGGCCATGATGACGCGGTCGGCCCAGCCGCGAATGTAACCGGCCGCGCAGCCGATCACCATGCCGGCCCCGATCGCCAGCAGCACCGTGACCAGAGCAATGACGACGCTGGCGCCTGCGCCGACCATGATGCGGCTCAGCACATCGCGGCCGAATTCGTCCGTGCCGAGCCAGTGCACAGGCGACGGCGCCTGCAGCCGCGCACGCAGATTGATGCGGAGCGGATCGAACGGCGTCCAGAAGGCTCCGGTGAGTGCCGCGCCGAGCAGGAGCGCCATGAGGGCGCCGCCGATCGCGGTGTTGGCACGTATCCTCATGCGACCGTCACCCTGGGATCGAACAGCGGATAGCAGAGGTCGACGATCAGGTTCACCACGACGTAGATCACGGCCGTAAACAACAGGCAGCCCTGCACCACCGGATAGTCGCGCGCGAAGATCGAATCGACCAGCAACCGTCCGAGGCCGGGCAGCGTGAACACGGTCTCGATGACGGCGATGCCGCCGAGGAGATGGCCGAGCACGAGCCCGATCAGTGTCCAAGTCGGCGCGAATGCGTTGGGCAGGACGTGCCGGGCAAGCACGCGCCATTCCGGCACGCCCTTGGCGCGCGCATGCGTGACATATTCGAGCCTGAGCACCTCGATCGAGGCGGCGCGCGCCATGCGCGTGAGCACGCCGATCTCCACCATCGTCAGCGTCGCGATCGGCAGCACGATGAAGCTCGACGCCTGCCAGAAGTCTTCCGCGAACGGCACATAGCCGATCACCGGCAGCCATTTCAGCTTGAGCCCGAACAGGAGCAGCAGCAGGAGACCGAGCCAGAAGCTCGGGATCGACAGCAGCAGCGTGGCGCCGCCGACGACGGACAGATCGAGCAGGCTGTTCTGCTTCCAGGCCGCGACGAGGCCGGCCGGAACCGCGATGCAGGCCGCCGCGGCAACCGCCACCAGCACGATGACCGCGCTGACCTGGAAGCGATCGAGGATCAGCGGCAGTACCGCGAGATTGTTGGTGATGGAGTGCCCGAAATCGCCGGCAGCAAGCTTTGCGATCCAATGCATGAACTGGACCGGGATCGGCTGATCGAGACCGAGCTGGGCGCGGAGCTGCGCCGCCTGCGCCGGATCGGCGGCATCGCCGAGCATGACCTGCACGGGATCGCCCGGAATGAGCCGGACCAGCGCAAACACGGCGATCGCGACCAGCAGCAGCGTCGGGATCGTCATGGCCAGCCGTCGTGCGAGGTAACCCAACATGGTGCGCCCTTGTCTACTGAACCGTGACGCCCCAGAACCGCGGCTGCGGATAGAGCCAGCCGGCATAGCCCTTGATGCCCTTGCGCAACGCAGTCAGCTCGGCACCGTTGAACAGCACGATCATCGGCACATCCGCGATGAAGCGCTTGTGCATCTCGTCGAACAGCGCCTGCCGCTTGGCCGTATCGTCGATCATCATGGACTGGCGCAGCATCTCCTGCGCCTCCGGATTGTCCCAGATCTTGCGCGGCTGTGCTGCTTTCGGCCCGGTCAGCATCTCGAAACTCAGGGAGGGATCGAGCCGCGCCGAATAGACGAAGGCCATCGACTGGTAGTCGCCGCGGTTGTAGCGGTCGAGCTGCGCCGCCCAGTCCATCACCTCGAGCTCGATATTGATCCCGACGGTCTGCGCCATTGCCTGCACCAGCACGGAGGAATCGAACACGAAGCTGTAGCGCTTGTTGGTGATCATCTTGATCGGCTGGCCGCGATAACCGGCCTCCAGCAGCAGCTTCTTGGCCTCGGCGATGTTCTGCACGTAGCCGTGCGACTGCGCCTCGCTGTAGAACGGGCTACCGAGCGGCAGCGCGGAATTGTTCGGCCGCGCCGTGCCCATCATCACGGCATCGACGATCTGCACGGTGTCGATCGACAGCGCAATGGCGCGGCGGATCCGCACGTCTTTCAGCAGTGGGTCTTTGGTCTGGAACAGGATGCCGGTGAGGCCGAGCGCGGGCGTGATGCTGAGCTGCACTTCGGGCCGCGATTTGAGCTCTTCGAGATCGGGGATCGACAGGCTCATGATCACGTCGAGCGAGCCGCTGAGCAACCCCGCCTTCGCCGCCGAGCTGTCCGGGATCACGTTGAAGCGCACGCGATCGACCTTGACGTCCTTGGCGCCGGTGTAACCGGTGCGCGGCTCGCTACGCGAGACATAGCCGTCGAAGCGGACGATATCGACATATTGCCCCCGCTTCCACTCCGCCAGCTTGAACGGGCCGGTGCCGATCGGAGCGATCCACTTGCCGTCTACGCCGACGGAGTCACGGTGAATGACAGCGGTCTGGCCGCAATCGGGCCGCGCCAGAGTCGAAAGGAACAAGGCCGTCGGCTGATCGAGCGTAATGGTCACGGTCTGCGGATCAGGCGCCTCGACCTTCTCGATCCGCGCGATGCCGGTGGCACCGAATTCGGACAGACAACGCCATTGCGTCGCCGGGTCGAGCCAGCGCTTCAGCGACCAGACCACGTCGTCCGCGGTCATGGTCGCGCCGTTGTGGAACTTGACGTCTTGCCGGAGGCGGAACGTGTAGGTTTTGCCTTCATTCGAGACGGCCCAGCTCTCGGCCAGCATCGGACCGACCGAGGTATCGTCACGGAAGGCGACCAGCCCCTCCACCACATGCGCGATCACGCCGTCGGTGTTAGCGTCGCGATTGGTGCCGGGATCGGTCGAGCGGATGTCGGCGTTGAGCCGCGTCCGCAACAATGTTTCGGCGCCGGCCTTCCCCAGCATCGCCAGCAGGGCCAGTGCGGCCAGACCGAGCGCCCATGTCGGCGACGGCCGCCGCCGGCGCATCACGCCGCCCCCGCCGCGGCCGACCGCTCGAACGCGGCCCGCCCGATCTCGTCGATCTCGAGCCGGTAGGTCGTGAACTCGCGATTGAGTGCCGGCAGCGGCGTCGCCTGCATCACTCCGCTCGCCGGCTCCATCAGGATCATCGCCACAGTGGCGCTGAGATTGTTGTTGAGATTGCGGCGCGGCGGACGGCACACCGACCAGGGATAGGCGAACTCGTCGAACAGCGCATTCTTGACGGTGTCGAAGCTGATGCTGCCGATGTGCGGCTGGAGCAGATCGCGGACGCGGATGTCGCGGTAGAGACTATCCGGCGTGTTGAAGATGCCGGTATCCTTCAACTTGCTGAGCGCGACGGGGCTGAGGAAGTTGTTGGCGTGGACCAGAAGGCCGTTCTGCGGATGCACCTGGAACGTCTCGTCGGGGGCACATTCGAAGTCGATCGCGACGCCCTCGCGGTGGCTGACGATCATGTTGTTGGCCGCCGACTTCTTGGTGCAATAGACCGCGCGCATTGCGAGCGCGAGATGCTCGTTCTCCAGCACCTTGCGACGGATCAGCGCCAAGGGCACGCCAACCTGGCGATAGTCGCGGTCGCTTTCGAGATAGTTCGCGGTGATCGCGATGCCGACGGAATTGAAGCCGCAGCGGCCGAGCGCGCCGGCCTCGGTGAATGTCATCAGATCAGGACCGTCGTCGCGCCGCACCTTCAGCACCACCGCGGTCTCAGCGCATTCGCGCTTCCAGTCCCAGTTCTGGGCGTGGATGAGACGGCCATTGGCGGATGCTTGCGGCAGCACGACGACGCCGGTGCAGCCATCCGGATCTTCCGGCGTTTTCAGGCGCGCACGGATCGCCGGATTGGCAAGCTTGATGATCTCGGTGCGGGCATTGAGCAGGACGACATCCTCGAACGGAACGTCGGCACCCTCGGCGATGCCGCGCATCTCCTCGATGTAGCTCGGCTCGAATTCCTCGATAACAGGCAGATAGTCCCGCACCAGCTCGGCCACGCCCTTCGCATCGAGCGAGAGCTCCTTCAACTGCGCGAAGTAATGCGACGTCCCCTTGCGAATGCGGTCCGCCGCCTTGTGCCCGTATTGACGTCCGCGCTCGCGAGGCGGACCAGAAATTTCGATCAGGGGAAAGGGTTCGACCATGGGGCGCCAGGTTCCTTTTTGAACTTCCTTTGCTTTCCGAAAAGCCTATTGTATTTTGTAACGACATGACACAAAAAAATTCAGTGACGGAAAAGGCGCGTCCAAGCCGTCTCCAGCGCGAACTGTCCGCGGCGATCATGGAGCTGATCCGGAGCGAGCGGCTTGCGCCCGGCACGCGGCTCGCCGAGGTCGCGCTCGCCGAGCGCCTGCAGGTGTCGCGAACGCCGGTGCGCGCCGCATTGAAGCTTCTGGCGAGCCGCAAGCTCGTGCGCGCCGGCGCGCGGCGCGGCTATTTCGTCGCCGACACGGCCCCCGTCCCGCACAAGGCACCGCCAAGATTGAGCCCCGACGATACCGACCGGCTGTTCCTCGCGATCGCGCGCGATCGCCGCGCCGGGCGGCTGGCGGACGAGGTGTCCGAACGCGACCTGATGCAGCGCTACGATGCGACACGGCCCGTCGTGCAGCGTGTCCTCACCAGGCTTGCCGAAGTTGCCGCCGTCCAGCGCAAGCCCGGACATGGCTGGCGTTTTCAGCCGATCATCGCCGATGCGCAGGCTCGCGACGAAAGTTATCGCTACCGCATACTGATCGAACCGGCCGGGCTGCTCGAGCCCGGCTTTCGGCTCGACCCGGCATGGACCGCCGACATGCGCCGTCGTCATCAGGAGATGCTGGCGATGCCGTGGAGCGACACCGCCAGCATCGCGCTCTACGAGATGAACGCAGCCTTTCACGAAGGCTTGGCCGCGGCATCAGGCAACCGCTATTTGCTGGTCGCGGTTCAGCAGCAGAACCGGCTGCGGCGCTTTGGCAATTACGACTGGACGTTCGGTCATCAGCGCGTGATCGTGAACTGCCGCGAGCATCTCGCCATCCTCGACCAGCTCGAAGCGGGCCAGCACGAGGCCGCAGCCGCGCTCTTGCGCCGGCATCTCGAAGGTGCCGCAAAGCTCAAGCGCAGATCAAAAGCCACCTGACGAGATCTCGCGCATTCATAGTCCACAAGGACGATGACAGTCTAACCCTGCGGCAGTGCGTCGAGATGGCACGCCACCCACTGCTCGCTGCCGCTCGAACGAAGTTGCGGCTCCTCTGTCCGGCAGCGGTCGAAGACGTAAGGACAACGGGTGTGGAAACGGCATCCGCTCGGCGGGTTGATCGGACTTGGCACGTCACCGCCAAGGATAATGGGATTGCGCTCGGCACCAGGCTCGGGCACCGGCACCGCGGAGAGCAGCGCCTTGGTATAGGGATGTCTCGGCGCGGCAAAGATTTCCCGGCGCGGCGCCACCTCGACGATCTTGCCGAGATACATCACCGCGACGCGATGGGTCATGTGCTCGACGATCGCAAGGTCATGGCTGATGAACAGCAGCGCCAGACCGAACTTGTTCTGGAGATCCTGCAACAAATTGACGATCTGCGCCTTGACCGAGACGTCGAGCGCCGAGACCGCCTCGTCGCAGACGATCAGTTCGGGCTCGGCGGCAAGCGCCCGTGCGATGCCGATGCGCTGACGTTGGCCGCCCGAGAACTCGTGCGGCCTGCGGCTCAGCGCCTCGCGCGGCAGGCGCACAATGTCCATCAGATCCGTGACACGCATCTCGAGATCGGCTGCGGACTTGGCGAGGCCGAAATTGCGGATCGGCTCGGCCAGGATGTCGCGCACGCGCATCCGCGGATTGAGGCTCGAGAACGGGTCCTGGAACACGACCTGCACCCGGCGTCGCATCTGGCGCATCGTGCTCGGCGCGGCGTCGTCAATACGCTGGCCATCGAGGATCACCTGGCCCGAGGTGATGTCGAACAGCCGCAGGATGGCACGGCCGACCGTCGACTTGCCGCAGCCGGATTCTCCGACCAGCGACAGTGTCTCGCCGCGCGCGATCTCAAAGGACACGCCGTCCACCGCATAGACCCATTCGGACCTGCGCCCGAACAGGCCAGTCTTGACCGGAAAATGCTTCTTGAGGTCGTTGACCTGGAGCAGCGGGGGTCTCATGCCGCGGCGGCTCCCTTGATGGCGTAGTGGCAGGCGGCAACGTGGCGAGGCCCTTTTTCCTCAAGCCCCGGCGCATATTGGCGGCACAGATCAGTCGCGAGCGAACAACGCCCGGCAAAGACGCAGCCGGTTATCGGCTTTCTGAGATCGGGCACCTGCCCGGGAATCTCGGCCAGGCGCCGCGCGGTGCCAGTCAGGGAGGAGCCGAGCCTCGGCACCGCGCCGAGCAAGCCCTGCGTATAGGGATGGCGCGGCGAGCGAAACAAATCTGCGACCGGCGCCTCCTCGACCTTGCGGCCTGCATACATCACCATGACGCGTTCGGCGATCTCGGCGACGACGCCGAGATCGTGGGTGATCAGGATGATCGCGGCACCGACCCGGCGCTTGAGGTCCAGCATCAGCTTGAGGATCTGCGCCTGGATGGTCACGTCGAGCGCGGTGGTCGGCTCATCCGCGATCAGCAGTTTTGGGTTGCAGGCAAGCGCAATCGCGATCATCACGCGCTGGCGCATGCCGCCGGAAAGCTGATGCGGATATTCGCGCACGCGCCGCTTCGGCTCGGGAATGCCAACCAGAATCAGGATCTCAATGGCGCGTGCCTCTGCGGCCTGCTTGTCCAGGCCTTGATGGATCATCAGCGTCTCACGGATCTGACGGCCGACGGTCAGGACCGGATTGAGGCTGGTCATCGGCTCCTGGAAGATCATCGAAATGTCGTTGCCGCGGATGGCGCGCATCTCGTGTTCGGACAGTTGCAGCAAGTCCCTGCCCAAAAAGCGGACGGCGCCTGCGATCTTGCCGGGCGGCTCGGGGATCAGCCGCATCAGCGACATCGAGGTCACCGACTTGCCGCAGCCGGACTCACCGACGATCGCCAGCGTCTCGCCCTCGTTGACATGGAAGGACACACCGTCGACCGCCCGGTTGATGCCCCCGGGCGTACGAAAGTGGGTTTGCAGATTGTCGACTTCGAGCAGTGCCATCGCGATCAGCCCCTCGGCACTAGAGACTCTTGGCCATGCGCGGATCGAGCGCATCGCGAAGACCATCGCCGAGCAAATTCACGGCGAGCACGGTGACCGACAGGAAGGCTGCCGGGAAGAACACGATGTAGGGCTTGACCTGCCACAGCGCGCGGCCCTCGGCCATGATGTTGCCCCAAGACGGGATGGTCGGCGGCGTGCCGGCACCGATGAAGGACAAGATCGCCTCAGTGATCATGGCGCTGGCGCAGATGTAGGTCGCCTGGACCAGCATGGGCGCGACCGTGTTGGGCAGGATGTGGCGCAGGATGATCATCGGCGTGCGCGTGCCGCAGGCCACCGCCGCGTCCACGTAGGGCTGCTCGCGCAGCGACAGCACCACGCTGCGCACGAGGCGCGAGACGCGCGGGATTTCCGCTATCGTAATCGCCAGGACGACGTTGCCGACGCTGCCGCGCGTCAATGCCATCAGCGCGATCGCCAGCAGGATCGGCGGTATCGACATCAAGCCGTCCATGAAGCGCATCAGAATGCCGTCGGCCCAGCGGATGAAGCCGGAGACGATGCCGATGGCAAGACCGGCCGCCGACGCGAATATCGCGACCGACAGGCCGACCGTGAGCGAGACCCGCGCGCCGAAGAGCACGCGTGAATAGATGTCGCGGCCGAGCACGTCGGAGCCGAACCAGAAATTGGCCGACGGCGCGCGGGTGCGCTTGGCGGGCGCGAGCGCGGTCGGATCGACCGTCCCGAGATAGGGCGCGAAGACTGCGATCAGGACGAGCGTCAGCAACAACGCGCCGCCGATCGCAACCGTCGGATGGCCCCGCAACAATCCCACAAGGCCACGACGGATGACGACCGGCCGAAAGATTTCGGGCAGTTGCGGCGCGACGACGAAGCCGGCCGGAAGCGATTGCAGGCTAACGGTCGTATCGGTCAATAGCGGATCCTCGGGTCAACGAGCGTATAGATGACGTCGATCATCAGATTGACGAGGACGTAGACGAAGCTGAACAACAGGACGATGCCCTGAATCACAGGATAATCGCGGCGCAGGATCGCATCGATCGTGAGCCGGCCGAGGCCGGGAATCGCGAACACGCTTTCGGTCACCACTGCGCCGCCGATCAGGAGCGCAATGCCGATCCCGATCACCGTGACGATCGGCACCGCCGCATTCTTCAGGGCGTGAATGAACAGGATGCCGCCCTGCCCGAGCCCTTTGGCGCGCGCGGTGCGGATATAGTCCTGCTGAAGCACTTCGAGCATGGTGGCGCGGGTGATGCGCGCGATCAGCGCGATGTAGACACAGCCGAGCGCGATCGCCGGCAGGATCAGGTTCTCGAGCCACGGCCAGAAGCCTTGCGCGAGCGGCGTATAGCCCTGCACCGGAAGCCATTCCAGTTCGAGCGCGAAGATGTAGGCGAGCATGTATCCGACCACGAAGACGGGCAGCGAGAAGCCGAACACGGCGAAGCCCATGATGACACGGTCGATCAGGCTGCCGGCCTTCCACGCCGCCACGACGCCGAGCGGCACCGCAATCACGATCGTGAGCAGAAGCGTCACCATCATCAGCGACAGCGTCGGTCCGAGACGCTGCCCGATCATCGTCGAGACCGGCAGGTTGGTGAAGATCGAGGTGCCGAGATCGCCGTGCAGGATGCGCCAGACCCAGCTTCCGAACTGGATCAGGAAAGGCCGGTCGAGACCGAGGCTCTGGCGAATGCGCTCCACATCCTCCGGGCTTGCCTGGTCGCCCGCGATCACCACGGCCGGATCCCCGGGCGCGATGTAGAGCAGGCTGAACACGAACAACGCGACGATTGCCATCACTGGCAAGGTCGAGACGATGCGCCGGAGGATGTAGGAGAGCATTTGGCTTCAGCGCGCGATCATGCCGACTTCGTCACGTTCCAGAACAAGGGGACCGGTCCCTTGGCAACGCCAGAGACGTTCTTGCGCCACGCGGTGTAGCCCAGGAAGAAGCCGGTCGGGGCGTAGACGACGTCATCCATCGCCGCCTTGTTGAGACGACCGATGGCGGCCTTCTCCTCGTCGAGGTTCTTGGCCTCGAACCAGGACGTGACTTCCTTCTCGGTGCCGGGGCTGGTGGGCCAGCCGAACCAGGCCTTGTCACCATTGGCACGAATGGCGGTGTACGGTGCCGGATTGACGCAATCCGCGCCTGCATGCCAGGTGTGGAACATGTTCCAGCCGCCCTGTCCGGGCGGTGTTTTCTGCGCGCGGCGGGAGCCGACCGTGCCCCAGTCCGTCGCGACGAAGTCGACGTTCATGCCGAGCCGCTTGAGGAGATCCGCGGTCACGTCGCCCATCGCCTTGGTGATCGGCTGATCCTGCGCGACAAGGCACGTCACCGGCTGGCCGGAATAGCCGCTCTCGGCAAGCAGCTTCTTGGCCGCGTCGAGATCGCGCTTGCCCTTCAAAATCTCGCCACCCACTTCGGTGTAGAGCGGCGTGTCCGGCGTGAAGTAGCCAGGCAGCGGCTTCCAGAGCGAATTGTCGTCACCAACGATCGCACGCATATAGTCTTCCTGGCTGAGCGCCATCAGCACCGCGCGTCGCGCCCGCACATCGTTGAAGGGCGGATACAGGAAATTCATGCGGAACGAGCCGATATTGCCGAGGGGATCGCCGATATCGACACTGATATTCTTGTTTTTCTTCAGGACCGGAACGAGATCTGCGATCGGGTTCTCCCACCAGTCGATCTCGCCGTTCTGCAACGCGGCTGCCGCGGTCGCCGGGTCCGGCATGATCACCCATTCGACGCGATCGATCATCACCTGCTTGCTGCCGGCGAGCCACGACGGCTTCTCCTGCCGCGGCACATAGTCCGCGAACTTCTCGAACACGGCTTTTGCGCCGGGGACCCACTCGCCCTTGACGAACTTCAGTGGGCCGGAGCCGATATAATCCGAGATCTGCTTGAACGGGTCCGTCTGCGCGATGCGCTCCGGCATGATGAAGGCGCATGGCGAGTTGTTCTTGCCCAGCGCGAACAGCATTTTCGGAAAGGGCTGCTTCAGCACCCATTTGAAGGTACGGTCGTCGACGGCGGTGAGCTCCTGCTGGAGCGCCTTAAGCATCAGGCCCATCGGGTCGCGCGCCGACCAGCGCGTCAGGCTCGCGACGACGTCCTTGCTCAGCACCGGCTCGCCGTCGTGGAATTTGAGTCCCGGCCGCAGCTTGAACGTCCAGGTCGTGCCGTCGTCCGTCACTTCCTCGGATTCGACCATCTGCCGCTGCGGCTGGAACGAGGAATCGATGCCGTAGAGCGTGTCCCAGACCATCGCGGCGGCGTTGCGCACGACATATTGGGTGCCCCAGATCGGATCGAAATTGGCGAGGTTGGCCTGCGGCACGAAACGCAGGGTGCGGGCTGCCGCGCCTTGCGACAGCGCAGGAGCCGAGAGGCCACCCGTCAGCGCCAAGCCGCCCGCGCTAGCCAGTCCCTTCAATATGGTCCTGCGATCCATGAAGTCCTCCCAATAATGTCGTGATGCCGGCCGTTCGTTGGCCAAGGGCAGGTGAAACCGAGCCCATTAGCGTGCAAATGGTATGCCACTAACCGGGCCTTCGCTTGCAGGAACTCATCTGATTTCTGCGGCACTCCAATATCAAAGAGCCGCCGCCAGAGCCGGCCCGGCCTCGAAATGGGGAATCGCCTCGACCAGCTTGCGCGTGTAGTCCGTCTTCGGATTATCGAACAGCGCCCGGCTTTCGCCCTGCTCCACGATGCCGCCATTGCGCAGCACGATGGTACGGTCGCACAGCATGCGCACCACGTTGAGATCATGGCTGACGAACAATAGCGCGATGTCGTTCTCGCGCCGCAGGCGGTCGAGCAGTTGCAGCACCACCGCCTGCACCGAGACGTCGAGCGCGGCGGTCGGCTCGTCCAGCACCAGAAGCCGCGGCCGGCAGGCGATGGCGCGGGCGATCCCGACACGGGCCTTCTGGCCGCCGGAGAGCTGGTGCGGAAAGCGCGGCAGGAGATCCAGCGGCAATCCCACCCGCTCCGCGCACTCATTCACCCGCTGGCGCAATTCGTTGCCCGCCCGCAAACCATCAAGCCGCAGCAAGGGATGGGCGATACAATCGAAAGCAGTGAAGCGCGGGTTGAGGCTCTCGTTCGGGTCCTGGAACACCATCTGAATGTCTTTGCGCAAGCGCGAGCGGTGAAAGTCGCGCGCCGCGACGTGGCCGATCGACTGCCCGTCGAACACGATGTCGCCTTCGCTTGGATCGATCAGACGACAGATCATGCGCGACGTCGTGCTCTTGCCGGACCCGGATTCGCCGACGAGCCCGACGCTTTCGCCGCCGGCCATCGTCATGGAGAAGTCCGCAACCGCGGCCGCCCCCTGATCAAAGCGCTTTGCAAGCTTCCGCACCTCAAGGAGCGGCGGCGTGCCTGCCGCGAGCTCCTGCCTGGGCTTGCTGACGATCGCAGCGTAACCCTCCCTTTCCTCTTCCGTCACGAGATCCTCGATCCGCGAGACCGCGGTCGGTGAAGCCGCGACCAGACGCCTGGTGTAAGCGTGCTGCGGGGCGCCGAAGAGGGCTTTTGGGCTTGCTTCCTCGACGATCCGTCCGCGCTCCATCACGGCGATGCGGCGGCAATAGCGCGCCGCAAGACCGAGATCGTGCGTGATCAAAATCGTCGCCATGCCGCGCGCGGCGGCAATGTCCGCCAGGAGATCCATCACCACCTTTTGCGTCGTGACGTCGAGCCCGGTGGTCGGCTCGTCGGCGATCAACAGCGCGGGATTGCAGGAAATCGCGATCGCGATCATGACGCGCTGGCACATGCCGCCGGAGAGTTCATGCGGATAGGCATTCATCCGCGTCCCGGGGTCGCGTATCTGCACCGCGTGCAGCAGCTCGAGCGCCTCGGCGCGGGCGGCGTCCTTCGATATCCGCTTGTGGGTGAGGATGGCGTCCGCGATCTGCAAGCCGATCGCCCTGATCGGATTGAGCGCCGCCCGCGGGTTCTGGAAGATCATCGACATGGCGGCGCCTTGCAGCTGACGAAGGTCGTCGCCTCTGAGTTTCGTGACGTCCTGCCCGCGAAACAGGATCTTTCCGGCAGTGACGCGCCCGGCCGAATCCAGTAGCCGCGTCGTTGCAAAGCCGGTGACTGACTTGCCCGAACCGCTCTCGCCGACAAGGCCGAGCATCTCGCCGGCCTCGACGGCGAGCGTGACCCCGCGGACGGCCTCGACCATTCCACGCCGCGTCGAGAACGAGACGTGGAGGTCGTCGATGCTGAGCAGTTTCTCGCTCATGTGCGCATGCGGGGATCGAGAATGTCCCGCATCCCGTCCCCCAAGAGATTGAAGCAGAGCACTGCCATCATCAGTGCCAGGCCCGGGAACGCCACCAGCCACCACCGTCCGGTCGAGATGAAGCGTGCGCCTTCCGCGACCATGATGCCCCATTCCGGCGTCGGCGGCTTGACGCCGAGGCCGATGAAGGACAGGCCGGCCGCGTTCAGGATCGCCCAGCCGAGATTGAGCGAGATCTGCACCGCCATCGCCGGCAGGATGTTCGGAAGCAGGAAGCGCAGCACCACCGAGAAATGGCTTTCGCCGCAGGCGCGCGCGGCCTCGACCCAACCGACGTTGCGCCTGACGTTGACCTCCGCCCGCGCGAAGCGGATGTAGAACGGCAGATTGATGATCGCGGTCGCGATCACGATGTTCTCGATCCGGTTTCCCAGTGCCGCGACCATCGCCATCGCCAGCACGAACAGCGGAAAAGCCATCATCACGTCGACGAAGCGGCCGACCGCGCGGTCGAGCCTGCCGCCCGCATAGCCGCAGAACGAGCCGATGACGGCGCCGAGCACGAAGGAGATGCCGACCGCGGAGACCGCAATCGCAAGGTCGAGCCGCGCTGCGATGACGAGGCGGCTGAACACGTCGCGTCCGAGTTGATCCGTGCCGCCGATATGGGCTGCACTCGGCGGCAGCAGCGCCTCCGAGACATTCGAGACCACGGGATCATAGGGCACGATCCAAGGCCCGAAGATCGCGACCAGAACGAACAGGAGAACGCCCGCCGCGGCAATGCCGGTGAGCGGGTTTCCGCGCAGAATCCAGATCGAATGCCGGAGAGTTGCGCTGGTCATTCGATCGACACCCTGGGATCGGCGATGCCGTAACAGATGTCGACGACCAGATTGACCAGCACGAAAACGCTCGCCATCAACAGCACGAATCCCTGCACCGGCGCATAGTCCGAGGACAGCAGCGCGTCGAGCGCGTAGGACGCGACGCCCGGCCAGGAGAACACTTTCTCCACCAGGACGTTCGCGCCAAGCATGGTCGAGAATACGATTCCGGCGATGGTGATGACGGGCAGGATCGCGTTGCGCAGCGCATAGGTAATGACCACCTTGCGCCAGGACAGCCCGACCGAGCGCGCGGTGCGCACGAAATCGCTACCGAGCGAGACCAGCATCGAGGCCCGCGTGATCCGCGCCAATGGTGCGATGACGAACAGCGCCATGCTCACCGCCGGCAGGATCAATTGCTTGCAGGCCGCCCACCAGCCGTCGATGTCTCCGGCGAGCAGGAAATCGATCGAGAGGAAGCCGGTGCGCTGCGGCGGCAACGAGGTGAAGACATCGATCCGCCCGGTCGGATCGGGCGCAAGCCCGAGCAGGTAATAGAAGACGTAGATCAGCAGCAGGCCCGAGACGAAGGTCGGCACGCAGACGCCGAGCGCGCAGAACATCCGCACACCGTGATCGACGAGCGAGCCCGGCCGCAGCGCCGCAAGGACGCCGAGCGGCACGGCCGCAATGAGGGCGATCAACAGCGCGGTGAAGGTGAGCTCGAGCGAAGCCGGCAGGCGCTCCCGCAAATCCTTGAGCACAGGCTGCCCGGTCATCATCGAGCGGCCGAGATTGCCGTGGCCGATGTCGGAGAGATAGAACACGAGCTGCTCCGGCACCGACTTGTTGAGGCCCATCTGCTTGCGGATCTGCTCGATCTCCTCCTTGCCCGCATTGGGCCCCGAGGCAAAGAACACCGCGGGGTCCCCGGGCAGGACGCGCATCAGGAGAAAAGTGAAGACCAGCACACCAAACAGCGCCGGCAGCGACGATAGAAGCCGCCTGCCCGCCCGCACCATCGTTGCACCAAGACCGCTTGTCACCCTCTAGCGTCCTTCCCGTCTGCTGCCGTCACTTGCGGCTGACATCGCGGTAGTCGACCTGGCGGTGAAACTCGTAGGTATAGCCCTCGATCGACGAGGCCATCACCGCATCCTGGTTGGGCTGCCACAGCGGGATCTGCGGCATCTCGCTGAAATGGATCGCATTGAGCTTGCGGCCATCCTCCTCGTACTTGGCTTTGTCCGGCTCGAAGCGGGCTTCCTGCGCGATTGCCGCCAGATCGGGATTATTGATCGAGCTGTAATTCCAGCGCTGATTGCCGGTGTAGAAGTTGCGGTAGAAATAGTCCGTCGAGGGCAGCCAGGCGACGATGCCTTCGGTGAACAAGGGCAGCTTCTTCTCGTTGATCTGCGTCGACATCTGCGCATCCGGCAGCTTCTGGATGTCGACCTTGATCCCGATCTTGGCAAGCGATTCCTTCACCAGAGCCGCCATCGGCTCCGCAGTCGAGGCCTGGCCGACGTTGAAGCTGAAGGTGGTCGAGAAGCCTTCGGGAAGGCCCGCGGCCTTGAGATATTCCCGCGCCTTGTCGAGATCGATCTTTACCGGCGCCTGGAACGGATAGATGCCGGTCAGCGGCTTGCCGTCCGGCCAGGTCGCGCCGAACAGCGGCGCACCGCGGCCGAACAGCGCGGCCTTGAACATGTCGTCATAGGGCAGCGCGAAGGCGATGGCGCGGCGCACGTTGACATTGTCGAAGGGCGGGATCTGGTTGTTCATCGAGACAAACGTGATCGAATTGTATTGCGGCGTCGAGACCACCTTGAGCTTGCCCTTGGCCTCGAGCGACTGCACGTCGCTGGCCTGCAGATCGACGACGAGATCGGCATCGCCGCGCTCGACCAGATTGGCGCGTGTCGCCGGCTCCGGCACCGACTGCACGATCACGCGCTTGAAAAACGCCGGCTTATCGGGCGAGCCGCGATTCCAGTCGTCGTTACGCTTGATGATGACCTGCTCGCCCGGCTTGAAGGACTCGACCACATAGGCGCCGCTGCCGGCGGTATGCTCCTTCAGCCAGGCTGTGGCCCAGGGATCGTCCGCCGTCGCGTGCTCCTTCGCCACCTTGGAGTTGATGATCATCGGATAGACGGTGGCGAGATTGGGCAGCGCCAGCTTGTCGGGCTTGGGCAACGTCACCTCGATGGTGAGGGGATCGATCACCTTGAACTGGTCGGCCGAGGTCAACGACCCCGTCAGGAGCTGCGCCTTGCCGAGGATTGGCGCTGTGACGCAACGGTCGAGCGACCACTTCACGTCCTCGGCGGTCACCGGCGAGCCGTCCTGGAATTTGGCATCCTTGCGCAGGCGGAAGGTGAGCTTCAGGCCATCGGAACTGACGTCGTAGGATTCCGCGAGCTCGCCCGTGATCTTGTCGAGATCGAACACCCATTTGCCGTTGAGCTGTTTGCGGCCGAATGCCACCAGCCGGTCGTAGGTGCTCATGCTCAGCGCAAAGGACTCGCGGGTCGAGCCGGGGATGTTGGGATCGAGCGTGTTGACGGACGCGCCGGTCACATAGCGCAGCGTCTCCGCCCTGGTTTGCGCCTGCGCAGGCGCGTTGGCGACGAGCAGCAATGTGGCGGTGGCGACGACACAAGACGCCGGCCTGAATGATGCAAAACGCATTCGTTTTCCCCAAGATTTCGACAAGAATGCCAGCAAGGCATGATGAAAGAAGCAAGTTGCGCGCCAATCCTGAGGGGGCGCTTCGTCGCAGCGGAGCACGGATCATCATCGGGATTCCCCCACATTTTGCGCCGACCGGGTGATCACGGCTTGCGGCACGTCATAGGCGCTCAGCGAAGCCCAGTGATGCCCGACATCGGCGCGGAACAGGCCGCGCGTCAGGCCGTGGACCAGCTTGGGGACGGCCGTCGTCATCGCGTTGATCGACGATCCCGAGGGACCGAAGCTCATGGTCGAGGCGATGGCGAAAAGATGGATGTCGGAGATCCACGGAGTCTCGCCCGGCATGCGCTCGGTGAAGGCATAATCGTCGGCGAGATAGGGAAAGCGGCCGAGCCGCGCATTGCGCTCGCCCTCCGGCGGTTGGTACCGATCGGCCCAGGTCGCGATGTTACCGGCAAATCTGGACAGTTCATTGCGCCCGACAAAGTTCATATCGATGCCGGTGCCGCAGATGACGAAATCGGCCGTGATGATGCCTCGCGGCGTTTGCAGTTCGATGCCGCGATCGGTCCGGCGCGCAGCCTCGACCGGCGCGCCTTCGTGCAGCGCGAAATTGGCGTGACGCGCGCAGCGATCATAGGTCGGCTGCGGAAATCCTTCCCGCATCTCGAGGATGGTGCGCATGAAGCGCCAGCGCCAGGCATCATCGAGATCGCTGAGATGGCGCAGGAAGCCGCGAAAGGTCAGCCAGCGATAGGGCTGGATCACCTGGATCTGCGCCCGTCGACAGAGCAGGTGCACCTCAGCAGCACCGGCCTCGAGCGCCGTGGCCGCATTGTCGAAGGCGGATGCGCCGGCGCCAATCACGGCGACACGCTTGCCGCGAAGATCGTTGAAGTCGATATCGTCGGCGACGGTTGCGACCGAAGCTGGCGGCAGATGGCTCAGCGGCTCCGGAATGATCCAGCTGCCCATCCCTTCCTGCCCCGTCGCCAGCACGATCTTGCGCGCATAGAGCGTCTCGACGCCGTCGGCACGCTTCACCTGTGCGGCGAGCAGGCCATCGGCCGCCGGCGCAATCTCGAGAAGCTCGCAGCCATTGCGCACCGGCAATCCGACCGTGCGCCGCAGCCAGAGCAGATAGTCCGCCCAATGGCCGCGCGGGATCAGGTCGAGCCTCTGCCAATTCTCCTTGCCGAAGCGCGCTTCGTGCCACGACTGGTAGGTCAGGCTCGGGATGTCGAGATCGGGGCCGGTATAGTCCTTCGGGCTGCGCAGCGTCGGCATGCGTGCATAGGTGAGCCACGGGCCCTCCATGCCCTCCGCGGCCTTGTCGAGCAGCAGGATCTTACTGACGCAGGAGCGCATCAACCCGAAGCCGATCGCGATGCCGGACTGGCCGGCGCCGACGATGAGCACGTCCAGCGCAGGCTTGCCGTCCGGCCCCGGTCTTAGCGGCAGCCACGCGGCGCCGGGATGCGCGATCCTGGCAAGATCCGCGCGAACATCGGCTTCGAGCTGTGTCAGCGCGTCACTCATGCGGCGAGCCATCCGCCATCGACCACCATCACCGTTCCTGTCGTGAACGAAGACGCGTCGCTCGCCAGATACAGCGCGGCCTGCGCGATCTCGTCCGCCTGGCCGAACCGATTCATGGCGTGGCGGCTGCGGGACGCTTCGCGCACCTCGTCCGCATTGGCGTGACGGGCAAAGCTGCGGCGAAGCATCGGCGTGTCGATCGCGCCCGGCGCGATCGCATTGACGCGAATGCCGTCGGTCGCGAAATCGACCGCCATCGTCCGAGTCAGGCTGACGATTGCGCCCTTTGCGGCGATATAGGCGCTGTTGCCCTTGCCGCCGGCGATGGCGAGCTGCGAGGCGAGCGTGATGATCGAGCCGCAGCCCTGGCGCTGCATCTGCGGCACGGCGGTCCGCGCCCACAGCCAGGTGCCGCCGACATTGGTGCGAAAGACCGCGTCCCAGTCTGCCGGGTCCGTGGTCAGCACCGTGCCACCGCAGGAGAAGCCTGCGGCGGTTATCAGGATATCGAGCCGGCCGTGTCGCGCTACGATTTCGCTTGCGACGGCCTCGGCGAAATTAGCATCACCGACGTCGCCGACATGTGTCGTTGCCTCGCCGTTCACCTCGCGGACCAGGCTCAACGTTTCCTGGAGGCCTGCGGCATCGCGATCGACCAAAGCGAGACGCGCGCCTTCCTCTGCGAACAGCTTTGCGCTGGCGCGGCCGATGCCAGAGCCAGCCCCGGTGACGATAGCCGTGCGCCCTTCCAGCCGCATGTCAGATCCCTTCCCGGTGATGCATCCACCAAGCGCTCATAGCGGCCCCAGACTCGACGCAGCCGAACCGCGCGCGCCAGCCGAATTCATCCGCCATCCGCGCGACCGACAGCGGCGCACGATCCGGCCCATGCAGCTTGATGAACGTCGTCTCGCCCGGCGCAGCCAGCCGGCATTGCAGGCCGGGATGCAACGCCGCAAACGCCTCGCCCCATTGCAGCGCGGGCCATGCCGCACCGCTCGAGATGTTGTAGAGCCGATGGCGGGGACGCTCGGCTTCGATCAGCACCGCGACTGCCTCGGCGGCATCGACCGCGTAGATCCAATCCTTGATCCCTGGATCCGGCATGATAGCCGGCTCGCCGCGACCGAACGCCGCCAGAATCTGGAACTGGACGCTCGGCGTATCGCGCACCGAACTGGCCCGCTCCCACGGGCCGAACACGGCGCTCAAGCGCACGCTGAGGAAATCGCCGCCAAACAGTTCGGCATGACGTGCCACCGACCGTTCCGACGTGAATTTGCTGATCGCGTAGAACGAGACGGGATCACAGGGCGTGTCCTCGTGCAGCACCTGATGACGCTGGCCGGCGGCACCGTAGGCCGAGGCTGACGAGAGATTGACGGCACGGCGAACGCCATGACGGATCGCGGCTTGCAGGATCGGGATCTGCGCCATCACGTTGATCTCGAGAACGCGCGAGGTCGACGCTCTCTCGAGATCTTCGCCAGCGGTGATCGCCGCGCCCAGCACGATCGCATCACAGCCCTCGGCGATGAGGGCGTCGATCGTTTTCGCGTCGTTGATCTCGCCCTGAATGGCTCGGAGCCGTCCTCCGTAGTCAGCCAGCGATCGCCGCGCCGTCGGCGGGAGCGGCGTAAGATCATACAGCGTGACGTCATGGCCACGCGCGAGCAGCACCTCCGCCAGATTGAGGCCGACAAAGCCGGTGCCGCCGAAGATGACGATCTTCATCTGGTGGGACCGCCCGTCACAGCAGCTTCGCCCCAAAGTTCCGTTCCGGATCCATGTCGGCGACGAGCCGGCCGGTCGGCTTCGCCGCCTCGCCGCCGCTGCGCGCGAGGAACTGGCCGCTGCCGGCATCCGCGAGGCACTTGTTGCCGTCGATGATCACCCGGCCGCGCGAGAGCACGGTCACCGGCCAGCCCTTCAACTTGCGGCCTGCGAACGGCGTGTAGCCGGCAAGGTCGTGCATCATTTCGTCGGCGATCGTGACCTCGCGATTGGGATCCCAGATCGCGATATCGGCATCGGCACCGACCGCGATCGAACCCTTGCGCGGATGCAGATTGTAGATCTTTGCCGGCGCCGTCGCGGTCAGCTCGATGAATTTTTCCAGGCCCAGCCGCCCCTTCGACACCATTGCGTCGAACAGCAGCGGCAGTCGCATTTCCAAGCCCGGCAAGCCGTTGGCGACCTGCTTGAAGTTCGGGTTGGGCCCGGCGCGCAGCTTGCCGGTCTCATCGAAACGATACGGCGCGTGATCCGACGAAATGGTCTGGAGGTCGCCGAGCGCCAGTGCCTGCCAGAGCGCCTCCTGGTCCGAATGCGTCCGCGGCGGCGGGCTGCACATCCACTTGGCGCCGTCGGCGCCGGGCTTGTCGAGATCGCCGGCGGTGAGGAAAAGATATTGCGGACAGGTTTCGGCGAACACCTTGAGGCCCTGCCCGCGCGCGTCCCGGATCACCTTGGCGCCTTCCGCAGTCGAGACGTGGAAGATCATGATCGGCTGGTCAATCAGCGCCGCCATGCCGATCAGCCGGGTGAAGGCTTCCGCCTCCGACACCCGGGCGTGGCTGACGGCGTGGTATTTCGGCAGCGTGTAGCCGCGCGCGAGCAGGCGCTTCACCATCCAGGCGATGATGCCGTGGTTCTCAGCGTGGGCACACAGCATCGCGCCCGATTGACGCGCAGCAAGCAGGATGTCGAGCAGCGGCTCGTCGTCAACCTTGAGCCGGTCGTAAGTCATGAAGATCTTGATCGACGCGTGACCCTGCTTCACCAGCGCCGGAATGTGCTCCTCGACCGTCTCCCTGGTCGCGTCGGCGATGATCATGTGAAAGGCGTAGTCGATCACGGCGCCCTTCTTCGCCAGCGCGTGATAGTCCTCCACCACCTGCGGCAGCTTCATGCCGACATGCTGGGCGGCAAATGGGATCACCGTGGTGGTGCCGCCGAACGCCGCCGAGACGGTCGCGCTCTCGAAGGTGTCGGCGTTCATGATGCCGGCGGCGGACAATTGCTCGATATGGGCGTGGCTGTCGACACCGCCGGGCAGCACCAGCTTGCCGCGGGCATCGATCTCGCGCTTCGCCGCCGCAAGCCCGCGGCCGACGGCCGCGATGGTCTCGCCGGAGATGGCAACATCGGCCTCGAACACGTCGGTCGTAGTCGCAACGCGGCCGCCGCGGATGATCAGGTCGTAGGTGGGTTCAGTCATGAGGCACTCCGTGATAGGCTCGAGACAAGTGATCGCCCATTCGCAGGAAGATCGTCATGTCCCGGCCGCGCATTCTCGTCATCAATCCGAACTCCAATCCCACGGTTACGCGGGGGCTGGAGGACGCGCTGAAGCCGCTCGATTTTGATGGCGGGCCTGAGGTGGTCTGCCAAACGCTGGCCGAGGGTCCGTTCGGCATCGAGAGCCAAGCCGACGTCGACAGCGTCGCGATGCCGCTGCGCCGACTGGTCGAAAGCGACAACAGTTCCGCCGCCTTCATCATCGCCTGCTACAGCGATCCCGGGCTTCAGGTCTGCCGCGAAGGCACCGACCGCCCCGTGTTCGGCATCGCCGAGTGCGGCGTGCTGACGGCGCTGGCCCGCGCCGAAACCTTCGGCGTGATTGCCATCGCGCAGCGTTCGATCCCGCGGCACATGCGTTATCTCAGGCAGATGGGCCTGACCGAACGCCTTGCCGGCGAGCGGCCGCTCAACATGAGCGTCGCCGAAACCGCTTCGGGTGAAGGAACGCTGGCCAAGATGATCGACATCGGCCGCGCGCTGCGCGACGAGGACGGCGCCCGCGCCATCGTAATGGGCTGTGCCGGCATGGCGCGCCATCGCCGTCCGCTCGAAGATGCCCTCGGCATTGCCGTGATCGATCCGACACAGGCGGCCGTCACGATGGCGCTCGGTACGGTGCAGTTCTCCCGTCACTAGGCGTCCTTCAATTCTTGGGTGTCCCGGCGCGCGAGCCATTGCGAATGGCTCTCGCGCACGAGGGCGAATGTATCCCGCTGCGTCGTGTAGAGATTGCCGAACATGCGGCCGATCGGCCGATAGGCTTCGAGATCGACATACATGTTCGCCTCGTCGACAAGGCCGTCACGGGCGTGAACCCGCAGCACTTCCCCAACCAGCAGCTCGCGATCGGGCGAAAACTTGAGAACGACGTGACGCCGGCATTCGAGCGCGAACGGCGCTTCAGCCAGGCGCGGCACCTTCACGTCGACCGAAGCAAGCGTCGCGAGGCCCGTCGCCACGACCTCGCTGTCACCAGACGGGAAATCGACCGCGCAATCATTCATCACCGCCGACAGCGCCTCGTCCACCATGTGAACGACGAACTCGCCATCGCGATGGATGTTGCGGGTCGTGTCCTTCGGGCTGTGGTCCGGCTTGTGCTGGAGCCCGAGCACGATCAGCGCCGGACTTTCGGAGAAGACGTTGAAGAAGCTGAAGGGAGCTGCGTTGACCGCTCCGTTCTCGTCCAGCGTCGTCACCAGCGCGATCGGCCTAGGCACCACCACGCCGCACAGCAGCTTGTAGCGATCGCGCGGTTCAAGCTCGCGCAGGGAAATGCCAGATGCGTTCTTGTCTGCCATCGGTCTCACACTTCCGGCGGCGGCACCGCGCCGGTTTGGCTGGCGATCAGCCCATAATGCTCGATACGACGATGCTCGGCGAAATTGAAGATCGTGGTCTTGCCGAATGTGGTGGCGTCGAGGTCACAGGGGTGAACCAGCAGCTCGTCGTCTTCCGTCCTGGCCTCGGCGACAATCTCGCCGTCGGGATCGACGATCAGGCTGCCGCCAAACAGCGCGTGCCCGTCCTCGACTCCGGCCTTGGCCACAGCAACGACCCAGGTCGCATTCTGATAGGCGCCGGCCTGCACGGAGAGGCGATTATGAAACAGGCGTTTCTCGATGCCCTCATCACTCTTCTCGGCGTTGACGGACGGCGTGTTGTAGCCGATCAGCACCATCTCGACGCCCTGCAGGCCCATGACGCGGTAGGTCTCGGGCCAGCGCCGGTCATTGCAGACGGCCATGCCGATGATGCCGCCCAGCGTGCGCCAGACGTTGAACCCGAGGTCACCCGGTTCGAAATAGCGCTTCTCCAAATGCTGGTGCGAGCGCTTGGCGTCGAACTCCACATGACCCGGCAGGTGGACCTTGCGATATTTGCCGACGATCTTGCCGGACTTGTCGGTCAGGATCGAGGTGTTGAAGTGATGACCGTCGGGTGTCAGCTCCGCATAGCCAAAATTCATTGCCATCTGGTGCTGCGCCGCGCGCTCGAACAGCGGCTTGGTCGCCGCGTTCGGCATCTCGCGCTCAAACCAGACATCGAACTCGGCCCGGTCCTCCACGTACCAGCGTGGAAAGAACGTGGTGAGCGCCAGCTCAGGATAGACGATCAGATCGGCGCCTTTGGCCTTGGCTTCGTCCATCAGCGCGATCATGCGCTTGACCACGGCCTCGCGGCTGTCGGCTTTCTGGATCGGCCCCATCTGGGCGGCGGCAACATTGACAATACGCATCAGTGGTTTCCTCGTGATCTCTTAAACGAGCCTATAGCTTCAACGATTTGCCGTCGCCGGCAGCATAACGCAGCCTCGTCTGCTATTTCCAGCCGGGCTTTCATGCTGTGCGCCCCCATTTGGCGTCCTGAAGAAGGCGCCAATTGATCTTGTTGCTCGCAGTCCGCAGCAAGAACTCGAAGACGACGGCGCGGTGGGGCGTGGTCGGCGCTCACCCGTGGACCTCGTCGGCAATGTCCAGGCCGTGGTCGAGCGCATCCAGTAGCCGTTCGGCCTCATGCTCGGAGATCACAAGCGGCGGCGCGAGGAACAGCGAGGTCTGCTCGCCGCTGGTCCCGATCACCGCGCCGGCCTCCAGCGCCCGCGTCGCCACGCGCGAGGCGATCGGCACCTCGCTCGTATCGGCATGCCAGGTGCGCCAATCCGGACCGTGCAGCTCCACCGTCCAATGCAGCCCCTGCCCCGCCACGCGCTGCACGCTCGGATGTTTTTGCGCGATGCCGAGCAGGCGGCGGGTAAACAGTTTTTCGAGGCTGCGCACGTGCTCCAGAATCTTTTCTTCGGTGACGACCTTCAGGTAAGCGCTGACGGCGGCCATGCTGATCGGATGACCGCGCAGCGTGCCGTAATTCTGCCAGCTCGTGCCCTTGAGCCGCTCGACGATCGCCTTCGACACCACGACCGCAGCGACCGCAGCCGCGCCGCCGCCGAGCGATTTTCCGAGGGTCACGATGTCGGGGCGGCTTGCAGCCCCCTGGAATGCGAACCAGCGCCCGGCGCGGCCTGCGCCGGTGACGACTTCGTCCGCGATCCAGTATGATCCGGCCGCCCGCGCGCAGCGTGCCACCTCGTCCTGATAGGCGCCGTCGTAGTAGATGCCGCCTTGCGTATAGTCGATGATCGTTGCCGCCGTGTCCGAGAGCAGGCGCGTCGCGTCCGCCAGACATTCGCTCGGAGGCGGATTGTTGGCTGGCGCGCCATAGATAGCGCCGTCCGGCGCCGGCAATATCCGCACCGGCGCCATCGGTGACGGCCGCTGCGATCCGCCGGCGTGAACCGCAAGCCCACCGTGCCATTGCGGCTGCACCGTCATGCTGCGCGACAGGCCGGTGAGGCCGTGATAAGCGCGTTCGCGCGTCGCGAGCGCGGAGCGCTGCGTGAGGGCCTGGCAGAGCGACAGCGCCATGTCGTTGGCCTCGCTGCCGCTGATGCAGAACCGGACCGCGCCGACCCAATCCTCTTCGCCCTTGAACGCGATGGCCATCAAATCGTCGGCGGCCTGCTCGCGCCCGACCCAGGTCCAGCCTTCGTTCACGACCGGCGTATCCGCCGCGCGGCGGATTGCTTCCACCATCGCAGGATGACGGTGTCCGAGACCGCCGCCGGTGTTGCTGCCGTCGATGAGCCGGCGACCGTCCGCAAGATGGAAGTAGACGCCCTCGCCGCCGACCACGGTCATTGGCCCAGCTTCGCCCGCATTCAGCCCGGTTCGCAGCAAATTGCTCATCGCCCCCCCTTCATTTCCGCGGCCTCCGCGCCGTAGCCGCCGCCACCGCAGGTCTCGATGGTGACGAGATCGCCTTGTTGCAACACCAGGTTCGACTTGCCGTCGATTGCGACGCTTGCGCCCTGGCGGATCAGCGAGATGCGGCACGGCTTGCCGGGCTCGCCGCCCTGCATGCCGAACGGCGGAATCACCATGCGCTCGATGCAGGTGGTCAGGTGCATCGATGGTGCCAGAATGCGATAGGCGCGAACGACGCCGTCGCCGCCGCGATAGGTGCCCGCGCCACCCGAATGCTGGCGGATGGCCTGTTGCTCGACGCGGATCGCGTAGTTCGCCTCGATCACTTCAACCGGCGTGTTCGAGGTGTTGGACAGATGCACCCGCGTCGCCGATATGCCCGGCCGATCATGGCGCGCGCCTTCGCCGCCGCCATGAACTTCGTAGAGCATGCTCCATGAACCGTTCTGCCGCGGTTCGGCAAAGAACAGCACGCCCGCAGTGGTCGCCCCGCCGGCCGACAAACGCTGCGGAATCGTGTCCTGCATCGCGCGGAAGATCGCATCGACGATGCGCATGGACGTCTCGTGGTTGCCGGCGGCAACCGAGGCGGTCCACCCCGGCTCCAGGATCGAGCCCGGGCGCGTGATGATGGTCAAAGGCCGCAGCGCGCCCACGTTCTGCTGCATGTCGCGCCCGCTCATGATGCGCGCGGCGTAGGCAACGGCGGAGCGCGCCATGAACGGAGTCGTGTTGCAGAAATTGGAAACGCGGTCGCAGCTTCCGGACAGGTCGAAGGTCGCCTCGTCGCCGGCGATGGTGATCTTGACGTGAATGCGCGCCGGCGCATTGTTGACATCGCCGTCGTCGAGATAATCCTCGCCTTCATAGACGCCGTCCGGCAGCTCGCGGATCGCCTCGCGCATCTCGATCTCCGACAGATCGTGCAAGCGCGCCTGCGTCGCCGTGAACACAGCCTTGCCGTGCGCGCGGCAGAGCTCGACGATGCGCCGCTCGCCGGCCTTGGTCGCCGCGATCTGGGCGAGCAGATCGCCCTCGCAGGCCTCGGGATCCCTGACATTGGCCTTGAGCAGTTGCATGATGGGCGCGCTGACGCCGGCCGCGGTCGCGATCAGCACCGGCGGAATGCGCATCGCCTCCTGGAACGTGTCGATGGCTTTGGCAAAATAGCTGCCAGGCCAGGTGCCGCCGATATCGGGCCAGTGTGCGAGGCTGACCGCGAACGCCACGATCTCGCCGTCGACGAAGACGGGACGCACGACCTTGACGTCGTTGAGGTGATTGCCGCCGAGCGCGCCGAGATTGTAGATCAGCACGTCGCCGTCGTTGAGGGTGTCGGCCGGCACCACCTTCAGCAGCTCGGGAATCGTGTAGGCCATTGCGCCGAGATGAATCGGGATATCGCGGCCCTGCCCAACCAGGCCGCCGCGACCGTCCGTGATCGCCGACGACAGATCGCCTGCCTCCCGCAACAGCGGCGAGCGCGCCGAGCGCGTCATCACCAGGCTCATCTCCTCGGCCGCGGCGGAGAAGCCGTGCCTGATGACTTCGACGACGAAGGGGTCGAGCTTCATGGCGTTCCCCGCGTCAGGAACAAGTTGCCGGTGGCGTCCGGCCTTGCTTGCCAGCCGGGCGGCACCACGACGGTCGACCAAGCGTCTTCGATGATGGCGGGACCACTGACCACATCGAACACCGCGGCGCGGTCGACGATCGCGGTCGCGATGTCATGGGAGCCGTCGAAAGAGCAGATGCGACGAGCAGTGGACACAGGCCGGACCGCAATCGCCGGGCGGCTCACAACGGTCGTCGATGGGCGGCGCGCCTGCACCCGCACCGACTCGATGACGCAGCTCTCGTTCGTCGCATAGCCGAAGAGCTCGCGATGCCGCGCCAGAAAATCCGTCTTCAGACGCGTCGCGTCGAGCGGCAGCGTGAATGGCACCGGAATGGCATCGTTCTGCGCCGCGTAGCGCATCAGGGCGGCCAGTTCGACATCGATCTCGGCTTGCGCGACGCCATTGGCGATCAGTGGCGCCGAGGCATCGCCGATCAGCGTCGCGATCCGCTCCGACACGCGAGAAAGATCGATGCCGTCGAGCGCGGCGCGCAAGGTCTGCTGTTGGAGGAAGCTGAAATCGGCGGTGAGACAGCCCAGCGCGGAAAACGCGCTCGATGCGCTCGGCACCACGATCGATTCAATGCCGTAGAGATCGGCGAGACCCGCGGCATGCATCGGGCCGCCGCCGCCAAAGGCGAGCAGCGTGCAATCGCGCCCGTCGATGCCGCGCTCGACCGTGACGCGGCGCAGCGCGCGGGCCATCGTTGCGTTCGCGATCTTGATGATGCCGAGCGCCGTTTCGGTGATGCTCAACCCCAAGGCTTGCGCAATAGGTTCGATGACGCGCGCGGCGGCCTCGACATTGATGCCGATGCGATCGCCAAGCCTGGTTTCCGGATTGAGATAGCCGAGCACGGCGTTGGCGTCGGTGATGGTCGGCTCAGTGCCGCCGCGGCCGTAGCAGGCCGGGCCCGGCTCGGAGCCCGCGCTCTCCGGCCCGACCGTCAGGCCGCCGGGGCCATTGCGCACGATCGATCCGCCGCCCGCCCCGATCGAGTGAACCGCGAGCATCGGCTGACGCAGCGGCTTGTCGCCGAGCATCCGGCCATCCGTCATCTCGGCCTGGCCATCGACGATGAGGCAGACGTCCGTCGTGGTGCCGCCCATGTCGAAGGTCAGCATGCGCGAGGTGCCGAGCTGGCGCGCGATGCTGACGGAGGCCGACACGCCGGCGGCCGGCCCCGACATCGCCATCACCAGCGGCCGCCGCTTCACCGCCGAGATCGGCACCATGGCGCCGGCCGAATGAAACACCTGCAAGCCGGGGCCGATCGGCAGCCGCTGCTCCAACTCGCTGAGGTATTCGACCGCGATCGGCATCGCCGCCGCGTTGAACACGGTCGCCGAGGTGCGTTCGTATTCGCGCGCCTCGGGATTGACCTCGTGCGACAGCGAGACGTGGGCGACGACGTCCTTGAGACGCTCGCCGAGAATCTTTTCGTGCAGCGGGTTGGCATAGGCATGAAGCAGGGCCACCGCCACGCTCTGGACGCCGGTCTGCTTCAGCCACCCGACCAGCCGCTCGATCTCCGCTTCATCCAACGCCTTCAGCACCCGTCCTTCGTGATCGAGACGCTCGGCGAGCCCGAAGCAGAGTTCAGCCGGCACCAGCGGCGGCGATTTCGGCGGGACGTCGAGACGATACAGATCGCGCCGGCGGTAGCGCGCGATCTCGAGCACATCGGCAAATCCGTCGGTCGCGACCAGTGCCACCTTCGGCAGCCGGCCTTCGACGATGGCGTTGGTCACGCGCGTGGTGCCGTGCACGAAGCGCTTGACCTCGCTCTTGCGCAGGCCCACGGCCTCGATGGCCTCGAGCATCGCTTGAACGGGCGCCTGCGGCCGCGACGGCACCTTCGCGATCCGCGTCTCCGCGGACTCGCGCCGGATCGCGATGATGTCGGTAAAGGTGCCACCGATATCGGTGCCGACTTCCCAATGACTGGCGGAATCGCTCATGTGCAGGGATCAGCTACGGATGACGTCCGGACCGCACGCCGGGGGCTTCCTATCCATCGCAATGTCCAATGCCGAACTGAGACTGCCCATCATGCATCCCCCTGTCATGCCACTGCCAGCGAGCGTGCGACAGAGCTATGGGCTCGGGATAGTGCCAGGGTTGTCGCGAACACTGGACCAGCACTCGAGCGACGCCGCACGCTGCGCCACCGGTTGCACGTTTTAGTGCAGCGGTGCCCGCGCAGAGTGCACGCGAACGCGGACTGTTCCACGCGAGAAAAGTGCGGCGCATCACGGATTGTCCCGCGCAGAACGCGACGCGCGCTGCACTGCGACCCAATCCCCACCAATCTTCTGTCTAATTTGAAGGCGATCGAACGATCGCCGCGGTGTCTTCGGGCGCCCACGAGCTATGCATGGTGGTCGGCTCAGCCTCTCTTTATTGTACGAACAGTAAGAGTGCTATTGCCGGATCGGCGGGAGCCGATGCAACTGCGATTCTCGAAAGCAGCGCAGACCGGCATCGAACCGATGGACGGTCACACGAGGATTGACTTGCCTCAACCACCCCCGGCGGGCGCATTTGCGCTCGAAACTCGGGCAACCACAGAGGACCGCAGACGCCGCCAGCCGATGACGACCCCGGTGGCGGAAAACACCAGCCCAAGCATGCACAAGCCGACAATCAAGATGTCGCGGAGACGCGGGCGTGCCAGCAGCACCGGAAAATCGAGCGTATGCAGCGCGCCGTAGAACCAGCGATAGGCCCGACGCGACGAATCCAGCCTTTGCAGCACGCTCCCGTTGGCCCCGTCGATATCGAACCAGAGGTTGCCGCAGCGAGAGCGATAAACGGGCGCACCCAGGACGATAGACTGTGCGGGATAGTCGTCGTCACCGGCAAGAACCGAAGGCATGTCGCATCCAACGGCAAGACGCATCGTCAAACCCTGAACTTCGCGCGCATTCAAGAATCCCGTCCGTCCGCTACGCGCAGCTTCGCCTACCCCAATCAGAGCCTGCTCGCCGAGACCAATCCGCTCGCGTCGATAGAGGTTGCCATTGAAGGCAAACCATTCGACTTCGCGGGCGGCTGACGGTATCGGCTTCCGATCGAGCGATGCGGCTGTCGTCCAGTCGGGCGAAGCATTCGTCACGCCGGCTTCAGCCGCGCTCAACTGCCCGCGCGAGAACAGCCGGCCGTGATCCATGGAAAGCCAGCCGCTTAAGATCCAGCTCAGCACGAACACCATCGCCACGAGGCCGATGAAGTGATGCAGGGCATGCCAACCGCGGTATGGCGAGGAGATTCGCCGCTTGCGAATCCTGATCCGGGCGATTCCGAGCGCCGCGCCCAATACTGCCGCGATCAGGGCCAGCAGCGACAATGTCCAGACCACGCGATCCCACAGCGCCCAGTTGCTTCGCAGGACCGTGGGATAGATCCAGTGCAGGACGCTACCTGCCAGATTCCAGCCGCGCTCGTTTCGTGTCGTATCCAGGACGATTTCGCCGGTATGCGAGGAGACATAGATCTCGGTCCCGGCGGCGTCACCAAGGGCCGCACGAAACAGCGGTCGGTGGCGATCAAAACCGTTCGGCACAGTCCATTGATCATGGTCTGCGTGAGCGAGGATGGTTGCGCCTTCGGCATCGAGCCCGCGATTGCGCGCATGATCCTGCGCCAGGGCGAGCGCAAGTTCGGCAGACGTCACCGATGCGTCGGCTCCGTCCGAGGCGCGAACCGCGCGCGCAAGTGACGCTCCCGAGACGACGTACACCGGTCCATTGCTGCGCTGGATCAGACGAACGCGCGCGGAATCAGTCATGCCGCTGGCGACCACCGCGTCAGAAGCAGAGATCGTGACCTGCGCGCGATCCAGCGCTGCAAGACCGGAAAACCGTTCCGTTTCCGTCAGCAACGGAAACGGAACGAAGTGCATCACGATTCCCGTCGCGAACCACATCGCGAACAGCAGGCAGAATGCGATCCCGAGCCAGCGGTGAAGCAGGACGATTGCGCCCATCATGGGTTCAGCGCCCTACCATTTGAACGCGGCCGAGATCTCGTAGGTGCGCGGCGCGCCCAGGAGGATCTGATCGGGATAGAACGGATCGCCCCAGATCGCGTAGCGCTTGTCGGCGATGTTGCGCACCCGGAAGGTCAGGCGCGCCTGGTCCACCGCAGAGAATACTGTCCTGGGGATGTCGATGAAGGCGTAGACATCGGCCACGGTGTAGGCCTTCAGCGTCACGACGTTCGCATCGGTGTTGTAGCGGTCGCCGACATGACGGCCGACGATGCCGAGCTCGACCGGCCACGGTGTGAAGAAGCGGTAGGACGCGCCGGCGTTCGCAACGATCCTTGGCACGTTCGGCGGTGTATTGCCCGAGAACGAGCCGCCGGCGAAATTGTAGTCGGCATAGCGGGCATCGACATAGGCGATGTTGCCCCAGAGCCGCAAAGGCTCGATCGGGCGCACCGAGGCGGCGAGCTCGACGCCTTTCGATTCCTGCCGTCCTGCGATGTTGAGCTGCATGCCGCCGGCCGCAGCATAGACGTTCTTGCGCAGGATGTCGTAGGCCGAGAACGACCACTCTGCCCGGTTGTCCCAGAACAGGTGCTTGACGCCGGTCTCGTAGGTGCGCGCGGTCGTCAGATCGAGCGGCTGGGTCGGACCGAGCAGGAAGATGTTGTTGGCGGAGATATCGGCGCCGGTGGCGTACTGGCTGAAGAAGGTCAAGCCGGGAGCGGCCTCCCAGGTGTAGCCGATGCGGCCGGTCACCGGCGCCCAGTCCTTCGAGAACGGGAAGTTCGCCTTCTCCAGCCCGTTCACATCGGTCGAGTTGCGGTCGAGCCCGATATGCTCCACGCGCAGGCCGCCGACAAGGGCGAAGCTTCGCGTGAGCTTGAGCCGGTCCTCGAACGACAGTGCCTCGTTGTCGATGCGCGCGGTCTGTTGCTGCGTCGTGAGCAGGCCGTAGTAGCCGCGGGCGGGATCGACCAGCGGAACGGAGTCGCCGGGGAAATTTGCGGCGCCCGGCCGAACAAAATCGAGATAGCTTGACGAAAGCGTCGTGACCAGGCGGTTGTCGAAGCCTGCGATGTTCGCATCCCAGGTCAGGTCGGTGATGTTGCCAACCAGGCGCTGGCTGTGCGCGACATAGAACCGTTCACGATCGACCGTGTTCGTACCAGAGTTGAATGCCTCGATCTCATTGTTAAACCAGGTTCGCTCGGCGCCGTAGCCATAGGCTTGGCTTTTCAACGTCAGGTCAGGCGCCAGCTTCAGCTCAAAACCACCGCGCAGCCACACTTCCTGCGCTACGTTTCGGTTGTCGAGGACGTTGTAGTTGGTGTTGAACGTGCGGTCGTCGATGGTGACCGGTCCGAGATTTGTCTTGTTGAAGTTCGAGACGTAGTTACCGGAAACGATACCGGTCGTCGCGTGCGATCCGCTGAAGGCGATCGGCACCAGCGGCACGCCCCAATAGGCCTTCGAGCGGTCTTCCCGATATTCGATCGCGCCCCAGACCTTGAGACTGTCGGAGATGCGGTAATTGAGCTGCCCCGACACGTCGAGCGTTTTGGTGTTGGTGTCGTCGACAAAACCGTTGAGCGAGGAGCGGCTGATGTCGAAGCGGTAGTCGAGGCCCTGGACGTTGGTGCTGCCGCCGGAGCCGTAATGCGCCCGGAAGGAATTCAGGGAGTCCCAGGAAAAGTCCGCCTCGTTGCGGATCGGTCCGGTGTGCGGCTGCTTGGTGACGAGGTTGATCGCGCCGCCGGCGGCGCCCTCGCCCGAGATCAACGAGGTCGGCCCTTTCACAAATTCCACCGCTTCCAGATTAGCCGTGTCGGTGATCCGCGAGGTCATGTTCTGCGGGCCGATCTTGATGCCGTTGTAGAGCGCGTTGATCTGGCTGTTGGTGAAGCCGCGCATCGAGAAGGCCGAAGGCTCGGCCGGATTGTCGCCGGAGGTGACGCCGACCGCGCCCTGCGCAACGTCGGACACGGTACGGTAGCCCTGCTCGCGCATGGTTTCGGCCGAGATCACCTCGACGGTCGCAGGCGTTTCACGCACGGTCAGGCCGAGGCGCGAGGCGCTCTCGGCGACCGCATTGGTGTTGAGCGGCGTCTGCGCAACGGCAGCCGGCACGACCGGCTTTGGCGCCGCCGGTGCTACAGCCTGCCTGTTTGCGGCCGCGCGACGTGCACCCTGTCCTACGCGTCGGGCGGGCTTGGCCGGCCTGCGGGACGGTTCAGGCGCGGTCACCTCGACGGGCGGCAGCGGGTCGCGGACTTGCTGCGCCAAGGCGGCCGGGATATCGACAGCGGCAAACGATGTGAGAGCAGCAGACACGAGCAAGAATTGGCGCGATCGCACTCTACGGACGGAAAACATGGTCTAGACCTCGGTATGACGTCAGTGGCACGTCACAGCGAACGAGGTCTCACCCTTGGCTTGTCAGCCTTCGATGAAGCCGAATGTCTGTACTCCCCGACCGACATCTTCGCGTGTGACCACGGCTGACGGCAGGTCTCCTGGCTTGCGGGTCATCACCTCAGCGTCGCCTTCCCGGGACCGAGATACCCAGTGGCTCGTGACGCAAGATTCGCCGCTTACAGTTGCGGGGGCAGCCGCGGCATTGGGGACGACGTCCCCGCACCGCATTCCCTTTTCATCCCCGGATGGGGAAACCGTCACGGCCATCTAGGATTACGATCCAGACAGAGTCAATGTGCCTGTTGCGGCGTTGTTGCCACAGCGACCAACTTTCCTTGGAGATTTTCGCATGGAAGGCGAGACCTTCCTCTGGCTTATACGTCACGCGGCCGTCGACGGCGTCGCGGGGACCATCCATGCGACCGATGCGCCGGCCGACCTCGGCGATCGCGCGCAATTGGAGGCGCTGCGGCGATATCTGCCGCAGGACGCGGTCAGTTACGCGAGCCCGGCGCGGCGGACGGTCGAGACGGCACGCGCGCTCGGGCTCGAACCGGAGTTGGTGGACGAATTGAGCGAACAGGATTTCGGCGACTGGACAGGGCGGCGGCACGACGACCTTGCCGCGACGGGTGGCGACGCCTATGCGCAATTTTGGAGCGATCCGGCGCGCGCTCGGCCGCCCGGCGGTGAGAGCTTCGAGGATCAGGTCGCGCGCGTTCGGCCGGGCCTGTCACGGATCGGAGCAGGGTCCGCAACGCTGGTCGTGCATTCCGGCACCATCCGGGCTGCACTGTGCATCGCGCTCGATCTGACGCCCGAAGCGGCCTTGCGCTTCGTGATCGATCCGCTGTCGCTGACACGGATCGATCGGCTCTCGACGGGCTGGCGTGTCGTCTCGGTCAATCAGCGCATAGCATAAGCCGGATCAGGCCGGACGATCCGGCACATTGGCCTGCGCAAACGTCGCCATGCCGTTGTGAAGACTGCAGGCAAGCCGCACCAGCGGCAGCGCGATCGCGGCGCCAGACCCTTCCCCGAGCCTGAGATCGAGACTGATCAGCGGCTGGACGTTCAGGGCGCGAAGCACCAGCCGATGCCCCTGCTCCGCCGATTGGTGCGACGGCAGCAGGAACGGCTGGCAGGACGGGTTGAGGCGCACCGCCGCCAGGGCCGCGACCGATACGATGAAACCGTCAATCAGGATCGGAATGCGGGCTTGCGCGGCCGCGATGATCGCGCCGCAGATCGCCGCGATTTCGAGTCCGCCAACGCCGCACAGGATCTTTTCAGCCGATGCACCGGCAACCCCATGACGCTCGATCGCGGCATCGATCACGCGCGCCTTGTGCGCGCGGCCGGCCGCATCGACGCCGGTGCCGCTGCCGGCGATCTCCTCGGCGCTCACGCCGAGCAGGCCTGCGGCAATCGCCGCTGATGTCGTGGTGTTGCCGATGCCCATCTCGCCGAAGATCAGAAGATCGGGTTGGCTCGCTTCTGCGCGCACGACCGCGCGCTGTCCGGCTTCGAAGGCAAATGCCAGCTCTGCCGGCTCGAGCGCAGCTTCCACACTGAAGTCGCGGGTGCCGTTGCGCGGCTTGTCGGTGACTGCGCCCGCCATTTCCTCCTGCGCCAGCGTGCCGGCGTCGATCACCTCCAGGCCGGAACCCAATTCACGCGCCAGCACCGAGATCGCGGCTCCACCCGAGGCAAAATTCGCCATCATCGCAATCGTCACCTCTTGCGGATAGGCAGAGACGCCCTGCGCGACGATGCCGTGATCGCCGGCGAAGATGATGATCGGCACACGGCCGGCGCGAGGCTGCTCGGTCGCTTGCAGGCCAGCGAGCTCGATCGCGAGATGCTCGAGCCGGCCGAGCGCGCCGGTCGGTTTTGTCAGTTGTGCCTGACGCGCGATTGCCGCCGCGCGATGGACCGCGGAGATATCGGGGCATTTTTGATAGACCCATTCGGGAAGCATGCTGCCTCGCTTGGCTTATGGCCTGCGCTTGAGAATGTAACTGTCCATGATCCAGCCATGTTGCTCGCGCGCTTGCTGGCGTGCAGCCACGATGCGTGGGGCGATCTCCGCAAGCGCGCCGGACATGACGATCTGATCTGGCATGCCGAGATACGCGCCCCACCAGATGTGCAGGCCTTCCGGATCGAGCGACTGGAATGCCGTGCCGCCGTCGAGCATCACCACCACGGTGTCGATGCCTTGCGGCCAGCCGCCTTCGCGCAAGCGGCGTCCGGTCGTGACCAGAAAGGGTTTGCCGATATCGTTGAGCGGCAGCGCATGCGCCGCGCACAGCGCCTGGATCGATGTGATGCCGGGGATGACTACGATCTTCGGCAAGGGATCGAGCCGCCGCGCAATGCGCAGCGAAGAATCGTAAAGCGACGGATCGCCCCAGATCAGCAGCGCAACGCGGCCCTCACCCTTGAGATGGCTTGCGATCGTCTGTGACCAGACAGCGGCCACCGCGTCGTGCCAGTCGTCCACGCCCTTGCGATAGTCTGCTTCGGCCGTGTCGCGCACGGGAAGATCGAATTCAGCAATGCGCGTCGTGTCGCTGGTGAGCACGTCGGCGCAGATCGTCCGCCGCAAATCGGCGAGATCGGATTTCGCTGCCCCCTTGCGCGGGATCAGGACGACGTCGGCCGCATTGATGGCACGAACCGCGGCGCGCGTGAGCTGCTCGGGATCGCCGCAACCGATGCCTATCAGGGAGAGCGTGAGCATCTTACCTGCGAAGGGCGGCCGCATCGGCCGCCCTTCGGCTTGTCTCTAGGCCGCGTTGTGCAGACGCGGCGTGACGAGGCCGGGCGCGGTAACGCCGCGCAGCGACTTTGCCAGCGCCAGCACGGCGAGATCCGCCAGCGGCTCTATCACGATCACCAGCGCGTAAGACGCCGCAAAGGTCGCGATGTTGGCTAGATTGGTCGCACCGAAGCCGGAGCCATAGAGCGCCCAGAACGCGACCCAGGCGATGACGCCGGACTGATACGTGGTCGAGAGCACCAGCGCCTGGCGATATTGAAGGTCAACATAGGCAGTGTTGCGCGGAATGATCCGCGTGGCGATTGCCTGGATCGCGAACAACGGCACCAGCAGCGTGGTGACGTTCATGCCATACTGCGGCAGGTCGACCGGCTCGAAGAGCACGCCCTGGAGCAAAAGTCCGAGCGCGAGGCCGAAGGCCGCCGGCGCTGCGCCGAACAGCAGGAACAAGGTCGAGCCGAGGATGAAGTGGACCTCGGAAACCCCAACCGGAAAGTGCGGCAGGATCTCGAAGAATGTGAAGACGAGGCCTGTGGTGGCGACCGTCCGCGCCGCGAACGAGCCGATGCCCTGCTCGCGCATGGTCTGGGCCGCAAGTTTCAGCGCAACGCCGCCTGTGGCGATGCCAGTTGCGTAACTCAACACGAGCTTGGCGCCCGTTACGATCCCGGGTTCGATATGCATGGCTCAGATCCTTCCTGCCGTCACACCCGACGGCCTTGGCCTCAAAACGTGCACGGCCGGTCTCCTGGCTCGCGGTTCACTGGGTTCTCCGGCCTTCCCGAGCCTTGCGGCCCAGTGGCTGATTGGAGCCCCTCACCGCTTACAGTCGCGGGGGCGGCTGGGGTTTTGAGCGCCGCTATTTGGTCCGCCCATCCCCATTCCCGATTATGCTCCGGCGCTTTGCGCCGCGTCGAGCACCATGCCTCTCCTGTGTGCCCCTTTCGCAAGCCGGGCGTCAAGGGGCGAAGGGCAGCCGCGAGTGTCATGACGGATATTCTCCCGCCAAGGCACCGAACAGGATGACGGCCGCCGTGGAGGCCGCGCCACCCCGCGCAAGCTGTTCGGCCAGCTCGGCAATGGTGGTGCGGACCAGCCGTTCGTCGGAGCGGCCAAGGGATTCGGCCAGCAGCGCCGGTGTGCCTGGGGCGAGGCCATGTTCGATCAATTTTGCGGCAAGCGCCGGAAAGGTGCGGCGGCCCATATAGACGACGGTGGTTGCTTCCGGATCAGCCAGCGCCGCCCAATTCAGGTTCTGCGGAAGGTCGCCGGTGACATCCGCTCCGGTCACGAACTGCACCCGACGCGAGGTGTGGCGCCGTGTCAGGGGAATGCCAGCTTGTGCGGCCGCAACGCAGGCTGAGGTGACGCCGGGAATGATCTCGTAGCCGATGCCGGCGTCGCGCAGCGTCTCAATCTCCTCCTCAAGCCGGCCGAAAATACCGGCATCGCCCGACTTCAGGCGCACGACACGTGATCCGGTCGCGGCATAGTCGACCAAGAGACGGTTGACGTGGTGCTGCTTGGTCGAGGGCCGGCCCGCCCGCTTCCCAACTGCGACGAGATTGGCGCCGGGCCGGGCCAGATCGAGAATCGCGCCGGATGCGAGATCGTCGTAGAGCACGACGTCAGCCTCGCGCAGCCGCGCAGCGCCCTTGACCGTGAGAAGCTCGGGATCACCGGGACCGGCGGAGATAAAAGTGACGAACCCGCTCACCGGTCCTCCGCGATCAGGTGAAAGAACGTGCCGGTGGCATGGCCGCGCCGCGAGCCGGTCTCGGCGATGACCGCACCGCTCGCGTCATGCACGACCGCGAGTGGCGTATCCGGCTGCGCGACGATGGTTGAATAATGGAACTCGTGGCCGCGCAGGCGCGCACCGGCGTCGTGCCCCGGCATTGGCGCGGCAAGCTCGGCCAGACGATAGCCCAGATGCATGCGGCGTTTGGCAAAGCTCGTCTCCAGGCCGAGCAGGCCAGTCATCTCATGGCGAACGCCTTCGGCGTCGGTGAGGCCTGCTCCCAGCACCATATAGCCTCCGCATTCGCCATGCACCGGCCGCGTCTCGGCGAAGGCGCGCAAGCCGCTGCGAAAGCCGGTATTGGCGGCGAGTTGGCCAGCGTGAAGCTCGGGATAGCCGCCGGGCAACCAGCAGACATTGGCATTGGGATCGGGCGTTTCGTCGGCGAGCGGCGAGAATGTCGATATCTCTGCGCCGGCGGCGCGCCACCCCTCCAGCATATGCGGATAGACGAATGAGAACGCGGCATCGCGCGCCAGTGCGATACGCTGACCTGGCGGCGTCACGTTCAAGCCGTTTCCCGCCGGCTGCGGCGACCACGCGGCGGCCGATCGCAGCACGGCATCGAGGTCGATATGGGTGCTGACGAAGCGCGCAGCTTCATCGATCAGGCTGGCGATTTCTGCCTGTTCCTCGGCCTGCACCAGGCCGAGATGCCGCTTCGGCAGGCTGATCTCGGCATGGCGCGGCAGCGCGCCGAACACGGCGATGCCGGCATCGCCAAGCGCACGCCGCACGAGGTCTTCATGGCGTGCGCTCGCGATGCGGTTGAGCACGACGCCGGCAAGGCGCACGCCGGCACGGTAGTCGCGAAGACCTGCGGCGATGGCCGCCGCGGTCTGCGCCTGTCCGGACGGATCGATCACCAGAACCACCGGCCAGCCCAGCATCTGCGCGATGTCGGCAGTCGCACCGGTGCCGGAGACACCGGGCGCAGCGACGCCGTCGAATAGGCCCATCGAGCCCTCGGCAAGCACGACATCGGCGTCCGCACCGCGACCGACGAGATGCGCGATGGTCCCGCGATCCATGGCCCAACTGTCGACGTTAACGGACGCGCGACCTGTGGCGGCCGCATGAAACGCAGGGTCAATATAATCCGGCCCGCTCTTGAAGCACTGCACCTGCAATCCGCAATTGCGCCAGGCGCGCGCGAGCGCCAGCGTCAGCGTCGTCTTGCCGACGCCGGAGGCCGGCGCGGAGATGACGAGACCCGCGGGCATCAGGACGCCTCCGGAAAGCGCGGCTCGGCGCCGACCGGCCGATAGCGGCGGTCATAATCGGCGGCATAAAGGCGGCTCTCGGTAAAATCCGCCGTGCCCAGAGTCTTGCCGACCAGGATGAGCGCGGTGCGTTCGAGCTCGGCCCCGACGGCAGCATCGAGCGTCGCCAGCGTGGCGCGGACGATGCGCTGGTCAGGCCAGCTCGCGCGCCAGACGATGGCGACGGGACAGTTCGCGCCGTAGTGCGGGGTCAGCTCGGCGACGACCTTGTCGAGCAGATGGATCGACAGGTGGATGGCGAGCACCGCACCGGTAGCGGCAAAGGCGGCGAGCTTCTCGCCCTCGGGCATCGCGCTGGCGCGGCCCGGCGTGCGCGTCAGCACCACGGTCTGTGCGAGGCCCGGCAATGTCAGCTCGGCTTCGAGCGCCGCTGCCGCGGCCGAGAAAGCGGGCACGCCCGGTGTCACGGTGTAGGGAATGTCGAGCGCGCGCAGGCGGCGCAGCTGTTCGCCCATCGCCGACCAGATCGAAAGATCGCCGGAATGCAGCCGCGCGACGTCTTTGCCAGCGGCATGCGCCGCAGCGATCTCCGCGATGATCTGATCGAGCGACAGCGGCGCGGTGTTGACGATGCGCGCACCGGGCGGGCAATGCGCCAGCACGCCCTCCGGCACGAGCGAACCGGCATAAAGACAGACCGGACAGGCCGCAATCAGGTCGCGACCGCGCAACGTCAGCAGGTCCGGGGCGCCCGGTCCTGCGCCGATGAAATGCACCGTCATTCGCCGTCTCCTTCCGCGATCGCCGCGGTCGCGGTTCGATCCCGCGAGACCGCCCGCGTCGCAATCAGTCGCGCGCGCGGTCCGGCTGCCGCAAGCGCCGCAGCCTCGGCGACCGATCCCGTGCCGAACTTTTCAATGATGCGTCTTGACTGGGTGGACGTGTCGATACCCGCCAATATATCGGCTGGAACGGCCTTGATCGGCACGCCGTATTCGCGCGCGAGCTGCTTCAGTGCCTCCGCATCGGCCTTGTCGCTGATAGTCGCCACCGCCGCGAGCCCGGCGAGACCGCCGGCCGCGACGAGCGCCTCACGCAGCGAGGCGAGCGTAACATCCTGCTTGAACCCGAAGCCGGCGACCTTCATCGGACCGCGCTCCATTGCACCACCGGACGCGCCGTCTCCCAGGAACGATATCGTCCGAGCGGGCCGGCATGGGCGATCTCGACCCGCATCAACTCGCCGCCATGGCGCTGATGCAGCTCGCCGAGCAGTGCTTCCGTCTCGATCGTGACCGCATGCGCGACCACCCGCGTGCCCGGCAAGAGGCGCGACCAGACCGCATCGAACATCTCTGCGTCGAGGCCGCCACCGACGAAGACGGCATCCGGCACCTCCAGCGCAGCCAGAGCTTCCGGCACCGTCCCTGCGATCACGGTGATCCGATGCGCCAGTCCAAAGGACGCTGCGTTGCTGCGGATGTTCACCGCACGATCCTGGCGCGCCTCGATGGCGACCGCGGTTCCGCCGCACAGCGCCCATTCGACCGAAATCGAGCCCGAGCCGGCGCCGATGTCCCACAGCCTCTCCCCGGCACGCGGCGCCAGTGCCGAGAGCGCCAGCGCGCGCACCGGCCTCTTGGTGATCTGGCCGTCATGGACGAAACGATCATCCGCAAGGCCCGAGCTGCGGGGGATACCCTGCGCTCCTCTCGCTTCCAATGCCACCGCAACGAGGTTTCCGGCCAGATCGCCCGCAAAGCTGTCGGCGCGATGCTTTGCGATGCTTTCACGCGGCCCGCCGAGCGCGGCGAGAGTCCAGAATGCCGAGGCGCCCCATCCGCGCTCGCTCAGCCACTTTGTCAGATCACCGGCCGCGTTGCCGTCACGCACGAGGCAAATGATCCGCGCACCGGAAGCCAGATGCGGCACGAGCCGCTCGAATGGCGCAGCGTGCAAGCCGAGGCACACAACGGATTCGAGCCGCCAGCCTAGCCGCGCGGCCGCGAGCGAGAAGGTCGACGGCGCCGAATGCGCAATCCATTCGCCGGCCTCGAGCTTCTCAGCGAGGCTTGCGCCCGCGCCGTGCCAGAACGGATCGCCGGAGGCGAGCACCGCGGTCGGGCGGCCGCGGCAGCTCAGCACGACCTCCGCGTCGAACGGCACCGGCCAGGGGCGGCCACGACTGGTCACGCCTGCGAGCGCGAGATGGCGCTCGCCGCCGAAGATAGTTTCGGCCCCGGCAAGCGCCTTTCTGCTTGCTTCGGACAGACCTGCGAGGCCATCTTCGCCGATACCGATGATGGTCAACCAGGGATCAGCCATGACGCGCGCCCTCATTCTGGGCGGAACAGCCGATGCGAGCCTGCTCGCAGCGGAGCTCGCGCGCGCGGGCATCGAGGCCGTCTATTCCTATGGCGGCCGCACCCGCGCGCCGGCCGACCAGCCGCTGCCGACCCGCATCGGCGGCTTCGGCGGCGTCAGCGGGCTTGCCGATTACATCCACCGTGAAGGCATCACGCATGTGATCGATGCGACGCATCCCTTTGCCGCCGAGATGAGCCGCAATGCGGTCGCGGCATGCGCGGAAACCGGCACGCCACTGGTCGCGCTCGAGCGCGCGCCCTGGAACAAGATGCATGGCGACCATTGGATCGAGGTCGCTGACGTCAACGCTGCGGTCGCTGCGCTTCCGGAGAGCCCGGCGAAGGTCTTCCTCGCCATCGGCCGCCAGCACATCGCGCCGTTCGCGGCAAAGCCGCAGCACGCCTACACGCTCCGTTTCGTCGATCCGCCCGAAGCGCCCCTGCCCTTCGCGGCGGATGTGATCGTGTCGCGCGGACCGTTCACACTCGATGCCGAATTGACGATGATGCAGGCGGGTGGCATCGCGCGGATCGTCGCCCGCAATTCCGGCGGCGACGGCGCGCGCGCCAAGATCGACGCCGCCCGTGAACTCGGCCTGCCCGTGGTCATGATCTCGCGGCCAGAGCTGCCCGAACGACAACGGGTGGAGAGCGCGGCCGAGGTGATGCACTGGCTTGGTCATCGGACCTGCCTCGGCGCGTAGATCCAGCGGCCAACGCGGCGCGTCTGCGAATTGCCGACGATCACCAGCGTGCGCATGTCGGCCATCTCGGGCCGGGCCTCGTCGAGCGTGACGGTCTCGATCCGCTCGTCGGGCGCGCTGACCGCACGTGCAAAGACTACGAGGCGCTCGCCGCAACCGGCGTCCTTCAACAACGCAAGCGCGCGGCCAAAACCCTCGGGCCGGCTCGCCGAGCGCGGATTGTACATCGCGATCGAAAAATCGGCTTCCGCAGCGAGCCGCAGCCGCTTCTCGATCACAGCCCACGGCTTGAGATTGTCCGAGAGATTGATCGCACAGAAATCATGGCCGAGCGGCGCGCCGACGCGCGCGGCCGCTGCAAGCATCGCGGTGATGCCGGGCAGCACGCGGATCGGCAGCTCCCGCCATTGCCGTGCCTGTTCGAGCGCCTCGAATACGGCGGACGCCATCGCGAATACGCCGGGGTCCCCCGAGGACACGACGACAACCTGCCCGCCTTCGGCAGCAAGCCGCAAGGCCTCGCGTGCGCGCTGCAACTCCTCGCGGTTGTCGGACGGATGCAGGGTGAGACCAGATCGCGGCGGCACACGTGCGACGTAGGGCGCATAACCCAGAATGTCGGTTGCGGCTGCAAGCGCGGCGGAGACCTCGGGCGTCACCAGCGCTTCGCTGCCCGGCCCAAGGCCCGCGATGGTCAGCGTGCCCGTCATTCGGCGGCGTCCAGATGCCGTCCCTTGCCGTGCACAAGCACGATCGCGAAATAGGGACAATCGGCGGCATCGATATCGGCGAGCCGCGCGACACGCTCGCGCGGCATGGTGCCGCGCTCGACCAGCCAGGCATCGCCCAGCCTTCCGGCGGCAGCAAGGGCGCGGCGCACCTTCTGGAGATTGCGGCCAGTCTTCATGATGATCAGCGCTTCGGAATCCCGCATCCGCCGTTCGAGTTCGGCCTCGGCCAGCGTGCCCATCAGCACCGTCGTCACATCGTCGCCCAGCGCAATCGGCTGACCGACGGCGTTCCAGCAGCCAACCATGCCGGGAATGCCGGCAATCACCTCGATCTCGACGCGGTCTTGCAGGCGCGAGTGCAGATGCATGAAGGAGCCGTAGAAATAAGGATCGCCCTCGCAGAGCACGACGACGTCGACCGCGCGCGCGAGCCGCGCTAGGCGCTCCGCCCATTCGTCATAGAAGCTGGCAAGCAGGCGGACATATTCGGGACTGTCGAAGGCGATCTCCGTGGTGACCGGATACTCCATCGGATATTCGGTCACGTCGCTCGCGAGCATGCCCTCGACGATACGACGTGCCTGACCGGGCCGGTTCTTCTTGCGGAAATAGGCGACGTGCTTTGCGGCGCGCACCGTTCGGTCCGCGCGCACGCTCATCAGATCGGGATCGCCGGGGCCGAGACCGCAGCAGATGATGCGTCCCATCGCTATTCGCTCCGGCTCGCCAGCGCGTTGACGGCAGCAACGGTAATCGCGGAGCCGCCGAGGCGGCCCTCGACGGTCAGCGCCGGCACCGGCGGATCGGCCATCAGCGCGGCCTTGGATTCGGCGGCGCCGACGAAGCCCACAGGGCAACCGATGATCGCCGCTGGTCGCGGGCAGCCGCGGTCTTCCAGCATGTTGAGAAGATGAAACAACGCGGTCGGCGCATTGCCGATCGCAACAATTGCGCCGTCGAGATGCGGACGCCATAGCTCCAGCGCCGCGGCCGAGCGCGTGTTGCGGATGGATTGCGCGAGCGCAGGAACGGCCGGATCGCCGAGCGTGCAGATAACCGCGTTGGCTGCCGGCAGCCTTGCGCGCGTAATCCCCTCGGAGACCATGCGCGCGTCGCACAGGATCGGTGCGCCTCTCTGCAACGCCGCGCGCGCAGCGGTCGCCATGCCGGGTGTGAAACGGATATGCCTCTCCAGCCCAACCAGGCCGGCGGCGTGGATCATCCGCACCACCACCTGCTCCTCATCCGGCGTGAAGCGTGCCAGATCCGCTTCGGCCCGGATGGTCGCGAAAGACTGCCGGTAGATCGCCGCGCCATCGGTCTCGTAGACGTGCGGCATCAGTGCCCTCCCACCAGGATGGAGGGATCGCTGACGATGTCGGCACCGTTCAAGCCGCGCAGGACCGGCTGATCGCGCGTCGAGCCGTCGCGGACGAGATCGAAGCCGGCGCTGGTCGCAACCAGCGTCACTGCCGAGGCACCGGAACGGGCACAGCCTTTGGCGCAACCGGAAACGTGAAGCCGCGTATCGGCGGCGATGCGCGGCGCAAGTGCGGCCGCCAGCGCGCGCGCATCGGCATGCGCCTCGCGGCAGCGCGGGGCGCCGCTACAGGCGATGACGCGCAGCGCGGGATCGTAGGGCTCCGTGATGAGGCCTGCCGCGCTCGGCATTTCCCGCTTGCCCTCGCTCAGAACCATCCGCCATGGCGTCATGCGCAGCGCACGTCCGCATTCGGCGAATTGACGGAGCGTCGAGTGCGGCATCTGCCCGAACGCGATGCCAACCATTACGCCTTGCGGATAATGCCCGGGCCGTAACGCAGCCATCACGGGGGCAGGCTCGGTCTCACCGCGCAAGGTCACGGGCAATGCCACACCGGCCGCGATGTGGGCGGCCATGCGCCCCCGCCCGCCTTTGGCACCACCGGAGACGGTGAACCAGTTTGCGAGCGCGAGCGCCGTGCTCACTGCCGCTCCGCGTGCGACCGATCGGCCGAGCCTTGCGCCATCGGCCCGCACCAGCAGCCGGCCGCCACGATCGCGTTCGATGTGAACGTCGGCGGAATCGCCGGCCAGCACGCGCGAGGTCCCATCATCGATTGCGAAGCCGAATTTGCTGGGAAGCGCGAGCGCGCTGTCGGCGAGCGCTTCTTCAAGCTCCGCGGCGAGCGACTGCGTCTCGTCACTGGGGCTCCAGAACGGCGTCACCAGGACGTTGCGCCGGGCTTCGGTGTCGGCGTCGTGGTCGAGCAACCCCAGCGACGCGAGTCCCTCGAGCACTAGCCGATGCCCCTGTTCGTCGACGCCCCTGATCTGGAGGTTCGCGCGACTCGTCACGTCAACGAGGCCGTTGCCGAAACGTTCAGCAAGGTCAGCAAGTCCGGCAACCTGTGCTGCTTCAAGACGCCCACCGAAAGGACGCACCCGGACCACGAGCCCATCGCCCGATTGCATCGGCCGCAGCGCACCGGGACACCAGCCCTTGACCGAAAACGCGCTCATGACGCCTCCCGCAACGCAGCCGCGATCGAATTACGGCGCGTTCGCCAGAGTGAAGCCTCGTGCAAGCGCGTGAAGCAGGTCTCCATCGCGGCCAGAGCCGCCGGATTTTCCTGCGCCATGAAGGCGCGGACGCCGTCGTCGCCGAGCGTGGCATCGTAGTAGAGATCGAACAGATGCGGCGGCACAGCTCCGGCCAGATGCGCGAACGCGGCCATATGCTCGAGCGTCGCCGTGATCTCGGCAGCGCCGCGAAAACCGTGGCGCATCATGCCGGCGATCCAGGCCGGATTGGCGGCGCGCGCGCGAACCACGCGCGAGATTTCTTCGGTCAGGGTGCGCGCATGCGGCTCGTCGGGACGAGTCGCATCGAGATGATAGAGCGACGGCGTAGCCGCGCCGAGCCTCGCGGCGGCGGCCGCAACACCTGCTTCGTGAGCCGCATAGTCGGCGGCGAGCAGAAGATCCGTTTCCGGCAAGTCCTGAACGTGGACGAAAGCGTCGGCAGATGCGAGCCGCGATTCGATGCCGGCACGATCCGGCTTGATCGCGCCGTCGGCGGAGAACGCCCAGGACGATGCCGACAGCCAGGCTTCGCCTGCGGCCTCGCGGCTATCAGACGTGAAAACATCCGGGATCGACGACAGACCGACGCCATATTGTCCGGGACGCGGCGCGAACACGCGGGACGCACGATGGCGATAAGGATTTTCGTCGCCCTCGTCCTCGCGCGTCGAGAGCGCCTCGGCGGCGGCTTCAAACAATTGCGCCAGTTCTGCAAAGACATCGCGGAACAGGCCAGAGACGCGCAGCGTGACGTCGATGCGGGGACGGCCGAGCTCGGCCGGCGCGATGATGTCGTAGCCGGTCACGCGGCCGGACGCATGATCCCAGCGCGGCGCGAGCCCGGCCAGATGCAGCGCCATCGCAAACTCTTCACCCGCCGTGCGCATCGTTGCCGAGCCCCAGAGGTCGACTACGAGGCCTTTCGGCCAGTCGCCGTGATCCTGCAAGTGGCGGCGCAACAGCTCTTCCGCGAGCTTGATGCCTTGCGCATGCGCCGACGGCGTCGGCACCGCGCGCGGATCGACCGCAAAGAGATTGCGTCCGGTCGGCAGCACGTCCTGGCGCCCGCGATAGGGTGAGCCCGACGGTCCCGGCGCAACACGCCTGCCCGCGAGTGCCGCACTCAGCGCGTCCCGCTCGGCATCGCCGCAGGCGCCGCGGCCGAATACGTGCAAGCCGTCGCCGAACTGACTTTCCTTGAGATCGCAGACAAAACGATCGATCCGCGGGATGGCTTCCGCCGGTGCGGCCGACGCATCGAGGCCGAGATCGTCTTCCAATCCGGCCACACGAGCTTCGTCGCGAATCGCAGCGATCAGTCGCTGGCGGCGGGCGGGATCGAGACCATCGGCGGTCGAATATTCGTCGAGGAGCTGTTCGAGCCGGCGCAGGCCATCCGGCACGGCGGATGTGGCAAGCGGCGGCGGCAGATGGCCGATGGTCACCGCACCCGTGCGCCGCTTGGCCTGTGCGGCCTCGCCGGGATCGTTGACGATGAAGGGGTAGATGACAGGCAGGTCGCCGATCAGGGCTTCCGGCCAGCAGCTCGACGACAGCGCCACGGATTTTCCGGGCAGCCATTCCAGCGTGCCGTGTGCGCCCATGTGCGCGACGGCGTCGATGCCCTGTGCGCGGAGCCAGAGATAGAAGGCGACATGGGCGTGGCGCGGCGTGCGTGCGAGATCGTGATAGTCGGCACCGCGGGTATTTGCATCGCCGCGTTCGGGCTGAACTGCGATGATCGACTTGCCACACGTGATCGCGGCAAAGTGGATCGCGTCACCGCGGCAGCTCGGATCATCTTCCGGTGCGCCCCAGGCACGCGCGAGATCATCCTGCAAATCCTGTGAAAGACGCGAGAGTGCCGCGCGATAATCGGCGACGCTCCAGGTGAATTGCCGGTTCAGCAGGGTTCCGCCGAGCGCTTGTAGCGGCACGACGTCGTAGCCGGCGCCAGCCAGGTCCGACAGCAATGCCTCGACCGAGGCGAGTGCATCCAGACCAACCGCATGCGCGATCTGGTGCGGGCGTCCCGGATAGTTCGAAAGCACGATTGCCAGTCGCTTGTCGCTTGTGCGCTTCTCCGCAAGCCGCTGCCAGGCCGCGACGCGCGCGGCGACGGCCTTCACCCGCTCTTCATCCGCGCGATGCGCAAGGTGCGAGAATTGCAGATCGGGATCGCGCATCGCGGCCGACTTGAAGCTCACCACGCCCGTGAACAGGCGACCATCGACCTCGGGCAGCACCACATGCATCGCAAGATCGCCGGGCGACAGGCCGCGTAGCGATCCCTCCCAGTCCTCGCGCAGCGCCGTCGAGAGTGCGACCTGAAACACCGGGCATGGAACGGCATCGAACGGCGTCGTGCCGTCATTCCCCATTGCCGAGAAGGCCGTCGCATTGACGATCGCGGCGGCGGGATTTTGTGCGAGATGAGTTCGCAACCAATCCGCGACGCCCGCAGCCTTCAGCGAGGTGACGAACACGCCGTAGGCGTCAAAGCCCTCCTCGCGCAGCGCCGCGATCAAGGCATCGATCGGACCTGTATCGGCGGCCGTGAGATACGAGCGATAGAAGGTCACCACCGCGCATGGCTTGCCCTCGCCGGCCGTCGGCGCCGCAATGACACCGCGCGCAGGATCATAAAAGCCCATCTCGGGAACGGTGATCTCGCCGACGACCGGCCCGGCATAGAGGCCGGACGCCAGCGCAAGCTGCGCGATCGCGGCTTGGGCTGCGACCGGGCCGCCGGTGTCGCAGAGCACTTTCAGCCGGCGCAGCGTCGAGACCGGCAGGGTCGAGTAGGCGTCTAACCGCGCGTCGTCGCGGCCGTCGGCCGGCAGTACGGCCAGCACGATGCCACGGTCCCTTGCCAGTTGATGCAGGGCCGCGAGCCCGTAGGCCCAGTAGGACTCACCGCCGATCAGGCGCACTAGAATGCCGCGCGCCTGCGACAGCGTGCGCTCGACATAGGTGTCGACCGACAGCGGATGGCGCAGCTCCGCAAGGTTCGCCAGCCGCAGCGACGGCAGGCTGTCACGGCCGCGCCGCCAGCCGGACGCGAACGCGGCAAGATCAGAGTCCGAAAACGAGAGCACCACGAGATCGGCCGGGTCCTGGCCGATGTCCCTTGGCGTCGCGGTCTCCTCGAGACCGCGGCTCTCGCGGAAGACGACGTGCATCAGATGCCAGATCCTGAAAAACCAAATCCCGCCTTGATCGCGGCCTCATCGATATCGCCATGCTCGCCGATCACGACGAGTTTTGACTGCCGCCCGCCCGCTCCCCAGGGCTTGTCGAACTGGTGCCGCACCCGCTCGCCGACCGCCTGGAGCAGCAGGCGCATCGGCTTGCCCGCCACTGCAATATAGCCCTTGGCGCGCAGCACATTCTGCTCTCGTGCGAGACGCTGGACCGACGCGACCAGCACGTCGATATCCGCGACCTCCGGAAGATCGATCACCACCGAGGCAAAATCGTCGTGCTCGTGCTCTTCCTCTCCGTCATGATGGGAGGGACGCGCCGCGAGATCATTCTCCGCAGCAGCGCCGAGACCGAGGATGAGGCGCGCGTCGATGGCGCCGTTGGTGACCGCCAGCATCGGCACGCTGCGCGACATCTCGGCGGTGATGGCAGCCTTGGCCGCTTCGAGTCCCGCCGCACCGGCCAGGTCGGCCTTGGTCAGCAGCACGATGTCGGCGCAGGCGATCTGGTCCTCGAACACTTCCGACAGCGGCGTCTCGTGATCGAGATTCGCGTCCGCCGCGCGCTGCGCCTCGACCGCGTCCGGGCTCGGCGCGAAACGCCCCGCGGCGACTGCCTCGGCATCGGCGAGCGCGATCACGCCGTCGACGGTGATGCGCGAGCGGATCTGTGGCCAGTCGAACGCCTTGAGCAGCGGCTTTGGCAGCGCCAGGCCCGAGGTCTCGATCAGGATGTGGTCGGGCCGCACCGGCCGCGCCAGCAACTGCTCCATGGTCGGAATGAAATCATCGGCGACGGTGCAGCAGATGCAGCCGTTGGCGAGTTCGATGATGTTCTCTTCCGGGCAGCTGGCATCGGCGCAAGATTTCAAAATGTCGCCATCGACGCCGACACTGCCGAACTCGTTGACGAGCACCGCGAGCTTCTTGCCGTTGGCATTGGCGAGCAGATGCTGGATCAGTGTCGTCTTGCCGGAGCCGAGAAAACCCGTGACGACGGTGACGGGGACTTTTGCAAGCGAATTCATTCGGCGGGCTCCGGCAGGGCGGCGATGGGAGGAATGCGGGCAAGCGATTGCTTGCGGAAGATTTCAGGCCGGCTGCGCCAGGGCACGATGCCGTCGGGCGCGCCGGCATAGGCCGCGGCGCCCGCGATCACGTCGCACGCATGGGCTTCCGACAGGCGGCCGTAGACATAGGACCAGCGGCCCGGCGCGCTGAGCGCGACCGAGCAACCCTGGCTACAGGCCGACAGGCATTCGACGGGAACAACGATAACGCCATCGGGCACGCCGGCATCGAGAATCGCGCCGTGCAGGCGCTTGCCCGGGGCGACCTCGCCCTCGCCAAGCGTCTGGCCAGCACGGCAGGTGATACAGACGTGAAGTGTGACGGTCATCGCCTCTTCCAGGATAAACAGCGGGAGGCGATGAGGCGCACGAACCATTCTTGCGAAGGCCCGCTTCCCCGTCGCGGAACACCCCGTCCGCCGGTCCAAAACTTCCGCGCTGGCAGGTCTCCCGGCTTGCGGAGCAGGGCTTTCGCCCTTCGATCCCCGCCTTCCCGATCCCCGCGGGGGTCAGTGGCTTTGGGCATCTCTCCGGTCACGGTCGCGGGGGCGGCTGCATTTTGGACCCAAATCTTGCCGATTCGGACCCTATCGCATTCCCTCTTCGCCTGTCATAGGACAGGAACCAACACCGCCCCACCATTTGCCCACGGCCGCCACTTGTCAAGCCGAAGGACCCTGTCAGATGACGCCTGAACCGGATACCCGAACGGTCGAGGAAACCGACGCCCGCCACGCCGCGAAAATGGCGAAGAAGAAGGTCGCCCGCGACAAGATCATGGCGACCAAGAGCGGCGAAAAGGGCCTCATCATCGTTCATACCGGTGCCGGCAAGGGCAAGTCGTCCTCCGCCTTTGGCATGATCGTGCGCTGCGTCGCCCACGGCTTTCCTTGCGCGGTCGTGCAATTCATCAAGGGCGCATGGGACACCGGCGAGCGGCGCCTGCTCACCGGCCATTTCGGCGATCTCTGCCAGTTCCATGCGATGGGCGAAGGCTTCACCTGGGAGACGCAGGACCGCGCGCGCGATATCGCCGCTGCGCGTGCCGGCTGGGAGAAGGCCAAGGAGCTTATTCTCGATTCCAGCTTGCGCATGGTCGTGCTCGACGAGATCAACATCGCGCTGCGCTACGACTATCTCGACATCGCTGAGGTCGTCGAGTTCCTGACAAAGCACAAGCCGCCGATGACGCATGTCGTGCTCACCGGGCGCAACGCCAAGGACGAGCTGATCGAGATCGCCGACCTCGTCACCGAGATGACGCTGGTCAAGCATCCGTTTCGCTCCGGCATCAAGGCGCAAGCCGGCGTCGAGTTCTGAAGACACGATGGCGCGCGCGTTGATGATCCAGGGGGCCGGCTCGGACGTGGGCAAGTCGCTCATCGTCGCCGGCCTCGCGCGCGCCTTTACGCGCCGCGGCCTGCGCGTGCTCCCTTTCAAGCCGCAGAATATGTCGAACAATGCCGCCGTTACCGTCGACGGCGGCGAGATCGGCCGCGCCCAGGCGCTCCAGGCGCTCGCCGCGGGCGCCGAGCCGCACACCGACATGAATCCGGTCCTGCTGAAGCCCGAGACCGATGTGGGCGCGCAGGTGATCGTGCAGGGAAAACGGATCGCAACCGCACGTGCGCGTGACTATGCGGCGATGAAGCCACAGCTGATGGGCGCGGTGCTGGAGAGCTTTGAGCGGCTGAAGGCATGCGCCGATCTCGTGCTGGTCGAAGGCGCCGGCAGCCCGGCCGAGGTGAACTTACGCAAGGCTGACATCGCCAATATGGGATTTGCGCGCAAGGCCGATGTCCCCGTCGTGCTGGTCGGCGACATCGATCGCGGCGGCGTCATCGCACAACTCGTCGGCATCAAGACGGTGATCGATCCGGATGATGCCGCGATGATCCGGGGTTTCGTCATCAACAAGTTCCGCGGTGATCCCACGCTGTTCGACGACGGCTACAAGTTGATCGAAGAAAAGACTGCTTGGCGCGGTTTTGGCGTGCTGCCCTGGTTTGCCCGCGCCGGCGAGCTTCCGGCCGAAGATGCGCTGGGCCTAAGCGATGCGCGAAAGCCGGGTCAATGCAAGATCGCCTGCCTTGCTCTGTCGCGGATCGCCAATTTCGACGATCTCGATCCGCTCAAGCTCGAGCCTGGTGTCGATCTCGTGATGGTGCGCCCGGGCGAAGCGATCCCCGGCGATGCCCGTCTCGTCATCATCCCCGGCTCCAAATCGACGCGCGGCGATCTCGCTTTCCTGCGCGCGCAAGGTTGGGACATCGATCTCGTGGCGCATCACCGCAGGGGCGGCCATGTGCTCGGCCTCTGCGGCGGCTATCAGATGCTTGGACGCAGCGTCGCCGACCCCGATGGAATCGAGGGACCGGCCGGCGAAACGCCGGGTCTTGGACTTCTGGATGTGACGACAGAGATGAGCGCGCAGAAGACGCTGACGCGTGTGTCGGCCGTGCATACAGCCACGGATCAACCGATCCAGGCTTTCGAAATCCATATCGGCCACACCGACGGGCCGGATCGCGCCCGCCCCTTCGCGAGGCTCGACGGCGCGCCGGAAGGCGCGATCTCAAGCGACGGACGCGTGCAGGGCAGCTACCTGCACGGCCTCTTCACTTCGGACGATTTCCGCAAGGCATATCTCGCAAAGCTCGACATTCCCGTCGGCGACGAGCCGTATCACGCCAGGATCGAAAGCGCGCTGGATGCGCTCGCCGATCACATGGAATCCCATCTCGATGTTGAAGGCTTGCTCGCGTTAGCGCGCTAAGCGTTCAGCGCGAAAGAAGCTCAGCGAGACGTGCCCATTCGGCTTCGCTGCCCGGCAGCCCCAGGCGTAGCCATGTCGGCTTCTTCGTGAAGACGCGCGACCAGATCTGGCCACGCGCGAGTTTTTCCTGCGCGGCGGGCGCGTCGGCCGTCTCGTAGAGACGAAACAGGGGCGTGCCGCCAGCGAGCCGCCAGCCCTGCGATTGCACCATGGCGTCGAGCCTCAAACTATCGCGCGCGAGGCGCGCTGAGGTTGCCTTGGCCCAGGCCTCGTCGCGCAAGGCGCGGCGACCAACCGCGATCGCAGCCCCCGATACCGGCCAAGGGCCGGACATCGCCGCGAGTCTCGCAATGTCGGCCGCATTGCCAAGCGCAAAGCCGAGCCGCAGGCCGGCGAGTCCGTAGAATTTTCCAAAGGAGCGCAGGATCAACAGCCCTGCCCGCTCCGCTTCCGAAGCCAGCGACAAATGCGGAACGGCGTCGGCAAAGCTCTCATCAATCACGAGGCGGCCGACGCGCGGCAGCAGCGCCAGCAGATCCTTCGGTGGATGGCACCGGCCATCGGGATTGTTGGGATTGACGACAATGGCGAGGTCCGCGCCCGCAAGTGCGTCGAGCTCGCTGACCTGTTCGACCTTCCAGCCCGCGACTGACAGGACCGCGGCATACTCGTTATAGGTCGGCGCGAGAATGCGCCCCCGGCCGTGTGGCCCAAGTTGCGGCAATGATTGTATCGCGGCCTGCGCGCCCCCCATCGCGACGATCGGCGCGCTCGTGCCGTAGGCGTGCTGCGCCGCCTGATGCAGGGTTGCGATCTCGGACCGCGACGGCAACGCATTCCAATAGCGCGCGTCGATCTCGCCCACCGGATAAGGCAGCCTATTGATCCCGGTCGAGAGGTCGATCCAGTCCTCCGCGCGGCCGCCAAAACGCAGCTGGGCCTGATCGAGATTTCCGCCGTGCTCACGCATGTCCTGTTCTTTCACGCGAACGCCAGGATCGCAAGAACGCCAGCGAGCAGCAGCATGGCGCGGCGATAGACCGCCAGGGCATCAGTGATGTCGGCGGCGAGCGGATCGCGCGCGCCTTGGTTCAGCCAGGGCTCGTTGGTAGTGCCGTCGTGATAGATGCGGGGGCCGCTCAGCCGCACGCCAAGCGCGCCGGCCATCGCCGCTTCCGGCCACCCGGCGTTGGGCGAGCGATGACGGCGGGCATCGCGCCTCATGCACGACAGCGCCTCCGCTCGCCGCGGTGCCAGCAGCACGAAGAGAAATCCGGTCAGCCGCGCCGGAACGAAGTTGGCGACATCGTCGATCCGCGCAGCCGCCCGGCCGAAGGCCTCGTGCCGTTCGGTGCGATGGCCGATCATGGAATCCAGCGTGTTGATCGCCTTGTAGCCGAGAATCCCGGGCAAGCCGAACAGGGCGCCCCAGAACACCGGCGCCACGATGCCGTCGGAGGCGTTTTCCGCCAGGCTCTCGATCGCCGCGCGGGCGATGCCGGCTTCATCGAGCGCCGCCGGATCGCGACCGACGATGCGCGCAACCGCCTCGCGCGCGCCGGCGATGTCGCCGGCCTGCAAGGGTTTCGCGACGGCGGCGACATGGTCATGCAGCGAGCGCAACGCGACCAACGGCCAGGCCAGCATGCCGACCAGCGCGATCTGGATCCAGCCAAACGACAGCGCGGATTGAAGCGTCCAGCCAAGCGCAACCGCCAGCGCGATCGCGACGAGCGCGCCAGCGACACCCGCCGTGCGGCGCAGCGCCGGCGGATCGGAAGGCCGATTCCAGGCAGCGTCGACGGCGGCGATCAACCGGCCGAGCCAGGTCACGGGATGGCCGATCTGTACGAACAGCCACGACGGCCAGCCCACCAGGGCATCCACCGCCATCGCCACCACCATCGCCCCCGCAAAGCCCACGTACGTCCCCCCGTCTCGCTCCGTCCCTGTTGCGCAAAGCCCCGGCCCAGCGCAAGCCCCGGTACGCCTGATTTCGGCTTTGTCTTTGGGCGCATTTGGTGATTAGTGCTGGCCGACAGGAGACCTTCATGGCCGTCATCTTGATCACAGGCGGAGCGCGATCGGGCAAGAGCAAGCGTGCCGAAGCGCGCGCCCGCGCCTTTCCCGGACGACCCGTCTATGTCGCGACGGCCGAGGCGCTCGATGCGGAGATGGAAGAGCGCATCGCAACGCATCGCGCGCGGCGCGGAACCGATTGGATCGAGCGCGAGGTGCCGCTCGATCTCGCGCAGGCGCTGGTCGCGACCGATGGCGGCGGCGCAAGGCTTGTCGACTGCCTGACACTGTGGCTTTCCAACCTGCTCCACGCGGAGCGCGAGTGGGAGCGCGAAGTCACAGAGCTTGCCGGCGCCCTACCCCGCTTCAAGAGCCCCGTCCTTCTCGTCACCAACGAGGTCGGCCTCGGCATCGTGCCCGACAACGCGCTGGCGCGCAGCTTCCGCGACGCTGCCGGGATCATGAACCAGATCATCGCTGATGTCGCCGACGAGGTCGAGTTCGTCGTCGCGGGCCTGCCGATGAAACTGAAATGATGCCGCACGCCAAATTTTTGAAAGACGTCATCGCCGATCTCAGGATCGCGGTGTCGTTCGTCACGATCCTGCCGGTGGGTTCATCGAAGCCCGCCGGTGACGGTGCCGTCGCGCGCGCGACCTGGGCGCTGCCGGTCGCCGGGCTGCTGGTTGGCCTTTTGGGCGCTGCGGTCTATGCGGTGGCGACCAAGTTGGGATTAACGCCGGGTCCGTCCGCCCTGCTCGCACTGGCCACGACCGCGCTCATCACCGGCGCGCTGCACGAGGATGGCCTTGCCGACACCGCGGACGGGCTCGGCGGCGGCCGGACGCGCGAGCGCAAGCTCGAGATCATGCGCGACAGCCGGATCGGCAGTTATGGCGTCTGTGCGCTGATCCTGTCGTTCGCCCTGCGTTGGAGTGCGCTGGCGGCCATCGCAAGCCCGTGGCTGGTCGCGCTTGCGCTGTGCGCTGCGCACGCTGCGGCCCGCGCAGGCCTGCCGGCGTTCATGTCGCTGGTGCCCCCGGCGCGCCCCGACGGACTGTCCGCGAGCGCCGGATCGCCCCCGGGGCGCAGCGTGGCCGTCGCCTTCGCTCTCGGAACCCTTTGTCTTGCCCTTGCACTCGGGCCGGGAAAGGCGCTGGTTGCCATGATCCTGCTGTCGCTCGCCGGACTGATCCTGGCGCGGCTTGTCGTGCGGCAGATTGGCGGACAGACCGGGGACATCCTTGGCGCGTTCGAACAGACCAGCGAGATCCTGATCCTGCTGGTGGCAGCGGCCTTCCAGACGGGAGGATGACGCATGGTCGAGTTCGACGATAGCTTCCGCCGGCAATTGCGCGACCTGTTCGTGTGGCGACGTGACGTGCGCCGTTTTCGCAGCGATCTGTTGCCGGACGGCGCCATCGATCGCCTGATCGAGACGGCTTGCCTCTCGCCGTCGGTCGGTCTGAGCCAGCCCTGGCGCTTCGTCACCGTCGACGAGTCGGCACGGCGCCGCGATGTGATCGACGACTTCAAGGCCTGCAACGCCGACGCCCTGAATACCTACGCCGGCGAGCGCGCAGCGCGCTATGCCGCGCTGAAGCTCTCGGGCCTCGAACAGGCCCCGGGGCACCTCGCCGTCTTCGCGGACAAAATAAGCGATATCGGCCACGGCCTCGGCCGCGCAACGATGCCCGAGACGATCGAATATTCCGTGGTCGCCGCGATTACCGCAATGTGGCTCGCCGCCCGCGCCGATGGCATCGGGCTCGGCTGGGTATCCATCCTCAGTCCGGATCGCATCCACGCCATTCTCGACGTGCCGGCATCCTGGAAATTCGTCGCCTATCTCTGCATCGGCTATCCGGAGGCGGAGTGCGATCAACCCGAGCTCGAGAAGGCAAAATGGGAACACCGGCGGGAAGCTAGCGAGTTCACGCTGCGGCGTTAGCGCGACGCGAGGGCTTCCTCACGGCCGAATCGTTCGACCAGAAAGTCGATGAAGAGCCGCACCTTCACCGAAAGATGCCGCGTCGGTGGATAGACCGCATAGAGCGCTAGCGGCGGCGCGGAATAATCCTCCAGCACCGTGCGCAGCTCGCCTTTCCTCAAGGCGTCGGCGGCGATGAATTCGGGAAGCAGTGCAAGCCCCCTGCCCTGGATCGCGACGTCGCGCAGCACCTCGGCATTGTTGACGCAGAGCGACCAGGCCGGCTGGATCCAGTGGTCTCCGTCGGCGCCGGTGAGCTTCCACTGGTTGCCGGTGAGCAGGAAACCGTAGGTCAGCGATACATGGTTGCGCAAATCCTGCGGATGCCTCGGCGTGCCGTGACGCGCCAGATAGTCCGGCGAGGCGCAGACCATCCGAGCGACAGGCACGATCTTCCGCGCGATCAAGCTCGAGGACTCCAGCTCCGCAATCCGCAAGGTCACGTCAAAGCCGTCCTGGACGGGATCGAGCAGGTCGTCGCTCAGCACGAGCTGAAGCTGAAGCTCCGGGTAACGCGCCATGAAGTCGGCGAGCACCGGCCCGAGCCGCAGGGTCCCGAACGACATCGGCGCGTTGACGCGCAACAGGCCCCGCGGCGCCGACTGGGCTTGCGTCACTGCCTGATCGGCGGCCTCGATCTCCGAGAGGATCATGACTGCGCGCTCGAAATATTGCTGGCCGTTCTCGGTCGGGCTCGCATGCCGGGTGGTCCGGTTCAGAAGCTGGACGCCGAGGCTCTCCTCGAGGTCGGCGATGTATTTGCTGATGGCGGAGCGCGAGAGCCGCAACTGGCGGCCCGCCTCGGCAAAGCTGCCGCTTTCAACCACCTTCACGAAGGCGCGCAGGCTGGCGACCTTATCCAAGTGCCCAGCCCGGTGATCGGTTCCAAATCGTAGACATAGCCGTCATGTTTGCACGGATTGTCTCCAATCCAAACCGGAACGATATTTGCGGCCAGAGCAAGACCGCTCCACGAGCCTTGGAGAACGACAAATGTCTGGACTGCACCACGTCACCGCGATTGCCGGCGATCCGATCGGGAATTTCGGCTTCTACACCCGAGACCTCGGCCTGCGCTTCGTCAAGAAGACGGTCAATTTCGACGACCCCGGCACCTACCACTTTTATTATGGCGATGAGACCGGCCGGCCCGGCACCATCCTGACCTTCTTCCCGTGGGCCGGCGCGCCTGCGGGGCGCCGCGGCGTCGGCGAGACTCATCAGACCGCCTTCCGGGTACCGCAGCGCTCGCTCGGCTACTGGACGCAGCGCTTCACCGAGAAGGGCATCCGTTACGAAGCGCTGGAGAAGCGGTTCGGGGAGTCCGTGCTGCCGTTTAGCGATCCCGACGGCATGGCGCTTGCGCTGGTCGGCGTCCCCGGTGCCGAGAACGAGCCCGGCTGGAGCAATGGCGAGGTGCCGGCCGAGCATGCGATCCGCGGGTTCCATGGCGTGACGCTGCTGCTGGACAGCGCGGCAAAGACGGCTGCCGTCCTCACCGACGTGTTCGGCTTCGAGCAAACCGCGCGCGAAGGTTCGGTGATCCGCTTCAAGGCGCCCGGTGACGCCGAGGGCAGCGTCGTCGACATCTACGAGGCCAAGGGCTTTTTGCGTGGCCATCAGGGCGGCGGCTCCGTGCACCATATTGCGTTCCGCGCGGCTGACGATGCCGAGCAGGGCAGGATGGCCCAGAGGCTCGTCTCCAATCACGGCCTGCATCCGACCGAGCAGCGCGACCGCAACTACTTCCGCTCCATCTACTTCCGCGAGCCCGGCGGCGTGCTGTTCGAGATCGCGACCGACATCCCCGGCTTCGCCGTCGACGAACCCGTTGCGACCCTGGGCCGCGACCTGAAGCTGCCGGGCTTCCTCGAACAACATCGCAAGCAGATCGAGGACGTCCTGCCGAGCCTGGAAGAGAGCGTGTCATGACCGAGAGTGCATTCATCCACCGCTTCGAGCCCGCGACCAGCGCGGGCTCGCCCCCGCTCCTGCTGCTGCACGGCACCGGCGGCGACGAGAACGACCTCGTTGGGCTCGGCAAGATGATCTCGCCCGGCTCGGCCCTGCTCTCGCCGCGCGGCCGCGTGCTCGAGCACGGCATGCCGCGCTTCTTCCGCCGTCTCACCGAGGGCGTGTTCGACGAGGAGGATGTGCGTCGCCGCGCGCTCGAACTCGGCGACTTCGTTGCAGACGCCCGGCAACAATACGGCATCACGGCGCCGGTCGCGGTCGGCTTCTCCAACGGCGCCAATATCGCGGCCGCGCTGCTATTGCTGAAGCCGGACGCGTTGGCAGGCGCCATCCTGCTGCGCGCGATGGTGCCCCTGTCCGATCCGCCCAAGGCCGCACTCGACGGTAAGCCGATTTTGCTTCTGTCCGGACAGGCCGACCCGATCGTGTCGGCCAGCAATTCGGCACGGCTGGCGGCCCTGCTGTCGGAGGCGGGAGCGCGGGTCGACCACAAGGTGCTTCCGGCCGGCCATCAATTGTCGCAGGCCGACGTGACGCTGTCCCGCGACTGGATCGGTGACGTCGAGGCCAAGGCGGCGGCGGCGGATCCGAGGTCAAGCAAAAAACTCGAAAACAACCCCATACACAGTAGCCGGTGACTGATAAATCAACGGCTTACGCAGGCAGGCGGCGAGGCGCTTTGACTCGTCGGGCAAAACACCGGTATAATGCCATTATTCCGAAATAGCGGTTATTCCTTCTCCCCTTGTGGGAGAAGGTGGCGCGAAGCGCCGGATGAGGGGTCTCTCTCCGCGGAGACAGACCCCTCACCCGAGTGAGTCTGTATCTACCGGCGTCGCTGCCCTCTCCCACAGGGGGAGAGGCCGCAGCAACTGGCATCCCCGCCCGTTGACTCGTCGGGCAACACAGGGGCATAATGCTACTATTCCGAAATCACCGAGCGCGCTTCTTCTCGCCTTTGGGTAATCAGTGGCGGAAATAACCTAGCAATATCAATTCATCACCGCACAGGTATCTCGCCAGCATAAAAAAACGAAACTCCGCTGACACTGGCAGGAGATGGCCGATCTCCGGCATTTCAAGCCACGCGGCGGCGAGATCCCACTGACACGTTGCCTTCCCTCCGGTTGTGGGCTTCCGACGCCAAACGCATTGCGTTTACTTCTCTTCGGGGACAATCTCTCGCGAGGGCTGGGAGGAATCGATGCGGCTGCGCAGATTTAAGGTGACGAATTTTCGATCCGTCGTTGATAGTGGTTGGATCGACGCAGAGCGAGTTACAGCGCTTATCGGCGTTAACGAATCGGGCAAGACGAATCTACTGCTCCCGCTTTGGAAGCTGAACCCCGCTCGCGAGGGCGAGATTACGCCTACCTCGGATTATCCAAAGGGTAATTACGCAGCCGTACGTGCGTCGCCGGGTTCATTCCCATTCATACACGCGGAGTTCGCGCTGACTGATGTAGTCAAGACAAAGCTCGTCGAACTTACCGGGCTGACCGAGGAAACGGCGGGACCTGTCTGTGTGCGCCGGTTCTTCGATGGGCGACACACAGTCGAATTCCCGAACTTCAAAAAGGCGGATGCGCTATGCAGCGCGGACTTAATCGCGATCCTTACTGCCGCTGAGACCGACGTCAGCGCGATGAACCAGCTCAACAAGGAAGGGAGCTTGAAAGCCGACATACAAAGCGCCTTGGCAACAGCAAAACAGGGCGACGGGCCCGTCTCTGCTTATGATGCCGAAGCACTGGATGCTGTTATTGCACCTTTTTCAGCTTTACTTCCTGAAACGCCAGCATCGACCAGTTCGATTGTGCCTCGTTTGAATTTGCTGATCCAAGATCTGCACGCAGCCAAGTCGAAATTGATAGCACCCGCGCCGAATGAAATCGAAGAGGTGAAGGAGCTCGTTATCGGAGGCCTACCGAGATTCGTATACTATTCAAACTACGGCAACCTCGACTCCGAGATCTATTTACCGCATGTCGTTCAAAATCTCGCGCGCGAAGATCTTGGCGCGAAGGAAGCCGCGAAAGCTCGCACTCTTCGCGTCTTATTCAATTTTGTCCAGCTACAACCAAAGGAAATCCTCGAACTCGGGCGCGACTTCAAGGACCCCAACCGACATCCGGGCGATGAAGAAATCGCGAAAATAGCGACCAAAAAACGCGAACGCACTATTCTGTTAAACTCGGCCGGGACCGATTTAACGAAGAAGTTTCGCGACTGGTGGAAGCAAGGCAATTATACGTTCGAATTTCAAGCTGACGGCGATCACTTTCGGATTTGGGTCAGCGACTCAAAGCGGCCGGAGAAGATCGAGCTTGAAGACCGTAGCAGCGGACTACAATGGTTTCTGAGTTTCTATCTTATTTTTCTGGTAGAGAGCAGTGGTGTTCATGCCGACGCGATTTTGCTCCTAGATGAGCCCGGACTTTCGCTTCATCCGCTAGCTCAACGCGATCTGTCAGCCTTCTTCGAAAGTCTCGCATCGACCAATCAAATTATTTACACGACGCATTCGCCGTTTCTGGTTGATGCAGACATGCTCGACCGCGTGCGGAAGGTCTTTGTCTCGGAAGATGGCTCAACAAAATCTTCCCCCGATCTGCGCCAGGGTAGCGACGATCCTCGGCGAGCGGGGGCTACATATGCAATTTACTCCGCGCTCAACATGAGCCTCGCTGAAAGCATCCTCTACGGATGCCATCCGGTCATCGTGGAAGGTCCATCGGACCAGCACTACCTAGCTCTCATCAAAACCGTCCTGATCGCAAACAAGAAGATAACTCCGAAGAGAGAGATGGTCTTCCCGCCCTCGCATGGCGCTAACAACGCCAAGGTAATTGCGAGTATCCTTGGCGGGAAGGACCAGGTTCTGCCAAATATACTCCTTGATGCGGACGACACCGGTAAGAAGATGTCGCGCGATCTGCAGAATGGCTTATATCAAAGCGCAAAGACCAAGGTAAGAACTGTAGAAAAGTATGTCGGCTTTGCCAATTCCGAGATCGAAGACCTTTTCCCGCAAAGCTTCATGGTCGCAGCTATTGATCGGTGGGGGCGCAAAGCGGATATGCTATTCGCCGACGTAGTGAAGTCAGGAGAGCCTATCGTTCCGCAGATCGAGGTATGGGCGAAGGCACAAGGCGTCCCACTCGACGATGGATGGAAGGTGGACGTGGCGCGCGAAGCCAAAAGGCGAGCCTTAGAGTCGGCCAAACCTCTTTTCGATGATGCGACCTTGAGTAATTGGGCGAAACTCTTCGAGGATCTGTTGAGCGAGAGCTGACAATTCCATCACGCAGCCTCAGAGCCAAGGATGTAGCCAGATGACAGGATCGAAAGAGACGCGAAAGAAGTACCTAGGCCGGCGCGCAGAGATGACGGCGGCGATGGTAGTCAAACGCGCTCCACTCAATAAGAAAAAGAACCTAAAGCCCGCGGGTCACGCGAAACATCCCGAGGCAGATCCAGAGTTGGTCGATGGTTGGGATGACGTCATTGATACCACGCGTCTGGCCACCGAGGCAGAAGCCGAGACCGTCAAAAAGATCAACGAGGGCTGGGTCCTGAATGACTGGGGCCGACTGCAGGGCCGCCCCACGCCCGGGGGCCTGCCATCGCTCGGCAAACGTAGATAACGCAATTGAACTTTCATCTTTGATTGCCCGTCCGACAGAAAGCTATCGAGCGCGACGTCTATCCGCAAATTCAACTCGCAAGCTTCGCGTGCGGAGACAGACCCCTCACCCGAGTGAGTCTGTATCTACCGGCGTCGCTGCCCTCTCCCACAGGGGGAGAGGGCACAATAATAGGCCGCGCGCTCCGAACGATGCGGGTGCCGCGCGCCCCCTACTCCCAATGCCACGCCGAGAAATCGTTCTCGAACTGCGGGACTTCCTTCCAGACGCCCTTCAGCTTCTTGTTGGTGATGGTGATCAGCTGCGGCTGGTAGAGGTAGGCGGAGACGGCGTCGGTTGCCAGCATGCGCTGGGCGTCGCCGAGAAGCTTTACACGGGCCGCTTCATCCGGCGTCGACACGATCTGCTTGTAGAGCGCGTTGAAGGCCTCGTTGTTGTAGCCGAGGTAGTAGTCCGGCTCGGTGATCTTGACGAGATCGAACGGCTCGACATGGCTGACGATGGTGAGGTCGAAATTGTGCGGACCATTGCCGGCGAACACCTGCGACAGCCACTGCGCCCATTCGACGTTCTCGACCTTGGCGATGATGCCGACCTTGGCGAGCTGGGCCGCGAGGATCTCGCCGCCCTGCCGCGCATAGGACGGCGGCGGCAGCTTCAGCGACAGCTCGAGCGGCGTGGTGACGCCGGCCTCGGCGAGGAGCTTCTTGGCCTTCTCGGGATCGTAGGGGTTGATGCCGGTGGTATCGACATAGCCGAGCGCGGTCGGCACGTAGAAGCTGCCGATCGGCGTGCCGAAACCATCGACCGCGCCGTCGATCATCGCCTTGCGATCGATCGCGGCGAGGATCGCCCGGCGCACGCGGACATCGTCGAGCGGCTTCTTGCGATGGTTGATGGCTACGATGGTCTTGGCCCTGGAGCCGCCGACCATAACGTTGAAGCGCGGATCGGCCTTGAACTGCGCGATGGTGCGCTGGGCCGCAACGCGCGGAAACGCGTCGACATCACCCGAGAGCAGCGCCGCCGTCTGCGCCGACGGATCGGAGATAAAGCGGATCGTCACCTTGGAGAGCTCGATCGCGGCGGCGTTGCGATAGTCGGCCCATTTGTTCAGGGTCATCGAAGAGCCCTTGGCCCAGGCGCCGAGCTGATAGGGCCCGGTCCCAACCGGCTGCGTGATATTCGTCGGCGCGCTCTTCGGCTCGACGATCGAGGCACTCGCCTGCCCCATCAAGAACGGAAAGTTCGGCTCGGAATTTTTCAGCGTGATCACGACCGTATCGGCATCGGGCGCGGCAACGGACTCGAAGCTCTGGAACAGGCTCTTGTCCTTGTTGGTGCTAGTGGCGACAGCGTTGCGCTCGAACGAGAACTTCACCGCCGCGGAATCGAACGACTCGCCATTGTGGAATTTGACGCCCTTGCGCAGCTTGAACGTATAGGTCTTCAGGTCGGGCGAAGCGGTCCAGCTCTCCGCCAGCAGGGGCGAAGTGGTGCCGTCCTCGTTGATCTTGGTCAGCGTCTCATAGATGTTGTAGAGCGTGACCTCGGCGATCGCCGCGGCGGCCGCGTTGGTGGGATCGAGCCCCGGAGGCTCCAGCGCCATCGCCATGACGACGCTGTCCTTCTTGCCCTGCGCCAGCACCGGCAGAGGTGCCGCTGCGAGCACGGCGGCGAATGCGACGATGGATAGTTTCCTGAACATGCGTAACTCCCCGGCCTTCCGTCTTCCCAATCTACGCCAATTCCGTCCCGGACACTAACCTTCCATGGCGACATGCGGCAATGCCATCACGGCCTCCGCCTTGTGGCAGGCGGCCAGATGCGCCTCGCCCAGCTTGCGTAGCTCAGGCAGGACTTCGCGGCAATGCTGGTCGGCAAGCGGGCAGCGCGCGGCATAGGGACATCCGGTCGCGGCCGCCGATTGCGAGGCGATCGCTTGCGCCCCACGCCGGCGCCGGCCGCTGCCGGCGCGGACGCGCGGCACGGCGGCCAGCAACGCCCGCGTATAGGGATGGGCGCAGCGCTCGAACAGGTCTTCGGGGCGTCCCTGCTCGACGATCCGGCCAAGATACATTACCGCGACCTCGTCGCAGAGATAGTCGACGACGGCGAGGTCGTGGCTGATCAGCACGTAACTCAGGCCGAACTGCTCCTGAAGGTCCTGCATCAGGTTGAGCACCTGCGCCTGCACCGAGACGTCGAGGGCGGAGACCGGTTCGTCGGCGACGATCAGCTTCGGCTGGGTGATGAGCGCGCGCGCGATCGCGATGCGCTGGCGCTGGCCGCCGGAGAACTCGTGCGGATATTTGTCCATGTCGGCATCGCGCAAGCCCACCTGCCGCAGCACGGTGGAGACGCGCCCACGAAACGTGGTGCGATCGGCCTCTTCCAGCACGGTCAGCGGCTCTGCAACGATGCGCGCAATGGTCTGGCGCGGGTCGAGCGAGCCATAGGGATCCTGGAACACCATCTGGAAGTCGCGGCGGGCGCGGCGCAGCTCGTCTGTGGAGATATGGTTGAGGTCGCGCCCGAGCAGCGCGACCTGCCCCGATGTCGGCCGCTCCAGCGCCATCACCAGCCGCGCGAAGGTCGACTTGCCCGAGCCGGATTCGCCGACGACACCGAGGCTCTTGCCGGAGGCGACCTGCACGCTGACGCCATTGAGCGCGCGCACCTGCCCCGGGGGGCGAAACAGGCTTTCGCGTGGCAGCGTGTAGCGCTGCTCGAGATCCTTCACATCGAGAAGAGGCGCGGCGGTCATGCGATCAGCGCTCCGACCCTTTCAGCCATCGAGACATCCGTCCTGATGCAGCGCACGCCATGGCCCGGTCCGACCTCCACCATTGGCGGAAGCGCGGCGCGACATTGGTCGATCACGAGCGGACATCGATCCGAAAAAGTGCAGCCGGACGGCAGGTCGGCGAGCTCCGGCACCGTGCCCGATATCGTCTTCAGCCGCGTCCCCTTGCGCGCGCCGAGCTTCGGGCGGGCGCGGAACAGGCCCTGCGTGTAGGGATGCCCCATGCGGCGGAACACCTCGTCGGTCGGCCCGCTCTCGACCACGGTGCCGCCATACATCACCATCATGCGGTGCACGTTCTCGGCGATGACGCCGAGGTCATGCGAGATCAGGATCATCGACATGCCGCGCTCCTCGACGAGGTCGGCGATGAGGTCGAGGATCTGGCCCTGAATGGTGACGTCGAGCGCGGTGGTCGGCTCGTCCGCAATCAAGAGGTCGGGGCCGCAGGCGAGCGCCATCGCGATGGTGACGCGCTGGCGCTGGCCGCCCGAAAACTGATGCGGATAGGCATCGATGCGCCTTGCCGGATCCGGCAGTCCGACGCGGTCGAGCAAGGCGATCGCTTCCTTGCGCGCTTGGGCGGCGGAATATTTCTTGTGACGCCGCAGCGGCTCGGCGACCTGGTTGCCGATTGTGTGCATCGGGTTGAGCGCGGTCATCGGCTCCTGGAAGATCATGCCGATGCGGTTGCCGCGCAAGCCGCAATAATCCGCATCCGCAAGCCCGACCAGCTCGCTGCCGTCGAGCCGGATGCTGCCGCTCACGACCGCGCTGTCGGGCAACAGCCCCATCAGGGACAGCGCCGTGACCGACTTGCCGCAGCCGGATTCCCCGACCAGCCCCAGCGTCTCGCCGCGCTTCAAGGAGAAGCTGACGCCGCGCACGGCCTGCGCAGGGCCGCGGCTGGTGTTGAGGCGGACACCGAGATTGTCGACCGCGATCAGCGGCATGGTTGCGGGATCAGCCATCCTCACCGCTCCCGCGCCAGTCTTGGATCGAGCAGATCGCGCAAGCCATCGCCGAGGAGATTGAGGCCGAGCACGGCAATCGCGATGGCCGCGCCCGGATAGACCGCCAGCATCGGCGACTGGAACAGCAGCGTCTGCGCGTCGTTCAGCATGCGGCCCCAGGACGGTTGCGGCGGCTGCGTGCCGAGGCCGAGATAGGACAAGGCGGCTTCGGCGAGAATGGCGAGCGCGAACTGGATGGTGACCTGCACGATCAGGATCGACAGGATGTTGGGCAGCACGTGCTCGATGGTGATGCGAAAGGCGCCCTTGCCTGCGGCACGCGCGGCCAGCACGAACTCGCGCGCCCAGATCGCGTTGGCCGAGCCGCGCGTCAGCCGGGTCAGCGTCGGGATCTGAAAAATGCCGATCGCGACGATCGAGGTCACCATGCCCGGGCCCACGACCGCGGCGAGCATGATGGCGGAGAGCACGGCCGGAAAGGCGAAGGTGAAATCGGAGAAGCGCATGATGATCTCTTCGGTCCAGCCGCGCCGGGCAGCCGCGACCAAGCCGAGGCAGACGCCGAAGGTGAGACCTATGCTCACGGCGATGATGCCGACCATGATGGTGGAGCGGGCGCCCGCCAGCAGCAGCGAGACGATGTCGCGGCCGAAGGAATCGGTGCCGAGCCAGTGCGCCGCCGACGGCGGCCTGAGCTTTGAAGCAATGTCGATCTCGTAGGGCGACCACGGCGTCCACACCAGCGACAGCAGCGCCGAGGCGAGCACCACAAGGCTGAGCGCGCCGCCCAGCACAAAACTGCGATGGCGCAGCGCGCGACGCCAGAACGTCCGGGCCGGCAGAGGACGCGTTGCGGCCGGCAAGTCAATGAGCGTGGTCAGCGGCTCACTCACAAATCGTGCACCTTGATGCGGGGGTCGACGAAGGCATAGAGCACGTCGACCACGAAATTGACGATGACGACCATGGTGGCGAGCAGCATCACGCAATTGCGCACCACGATGAGGTCGCGATTGGCGATCGACTGGAAGATCAGGCGGCCGAGGCCCGGCAGATAGAACACGTTCTCGATCACGATAGTGCCGGCGAGCAGATTGGCGAATTGCAGCCCCATCACCGTCATCACCGGGATCATGGCGTTGCGCAGCACATGGCGCCACAGCACCTCGCGCTTGCCGAGCCCCTTCGCGCGCGCGGTGCGAACGAAGTCTTCACGCAGCACTTCCAGCACCGCAGAGCGCGTGACGCGCGCGAGGATCGCGGCCTGCACCACCGCGAGCGAGATTGCCGGCAGCAGCAGCGACTTGATGCCGAGCCAGATGCCGTCCTCCCAGCCGGCAAAGCCGCCGGCGGACAGCCATTGCAGCCGCACCGAGAACAAGAGCACCAGGAGAATTGCAAACCAGAAGTTCGGCAGCGCGATGCCGACCTGCGTCAGCGACATCACGCCGACATCGCCGAGCTTGTTGTGGTTGGCCGCGGTGTAGATGCCGGCCGAAAGCGCCAGCGTCACCGTGATCAGCATGGACATGATCGCAAGCGGGACCGTCAGCACCAGTCGCTCCGCGATCAGGGCTGCGACGGGCGTGCCGTAGACATAGCTGTTGCCGAGGTCGCCGAGAACAAGACCCTTGATCCAGTGCAGATAGCGGACGGCCAGCGGCTGATCGAGGCCCAGCTTGACGGTGAGCGCGCGCACCGCATCCGGCGACGCATCGGCGCCCATCAGCATCTGCGCGGCGTTGCCGGGAAGCGCGTCCAGCACCAGGAAAATGATCAGGGAAGCGCCGACCAGCGTCGCCAGCAGGGTCACGAGACGTCGGAGGACAAATACGCTCATGCGCTCACGAGCTCCGACGTCGTCCTGGCGACGGCATGGGTCCTGGCCTTCGCCAGGACGACACCGAGGGGGTTGCGGGCGCTATGCCGCATTCGGACAAATACGCTCATGCGCGCTCGGTTTCAGGGCTCACCCGCGCCACGATCAACATGTCCGGGCGCGGGACGCAAGTGCTTAGGAAGCCAAGAGGGTGCTCGGCCTGCATGGTTCGAGACGCCCGCTTGGCGGGCTCCTCACCATGAGGGTTTAACATTTCGCCGCAAAACAAGACCTCATCCTGAGGAGCCCGCCCAAAGCGGGCCTCTCGAAGGATAGCCACAAGCAAAATGTCTTTCCCGAGCCCCATCTCAAGCAGGCCAGCGGGACAGGAGATCGTGCGAGGCTTCGAACAGGGCGCTCACGCGCAACAGTTCGGCATCGGCGCGGAAGCGGCCGACGAGCTGAAGCCCGATCGGCAGGCCGTCGCGGCCGAAGCCGCAGGGCAGGCTGACGGCGGGGTGCCCGGTCATGTTGAAGGGCATGGTCCAGGGGAACCAGTGCGGCCGGACGCTGTCGAAGTGCTTGCCATCGATCTCGATGGTGCCGAACAGGTCCTGCTCGATCGGCAGCGCGGTGCGGGTGAGGGTCGGCATCACCAACAGGTTGCCGCGCGCAAGCAGGGATTGCACCCGGCGGAACAGCGCGGTGCGCGCGAACATCGCCTCTTGATGATCGACGCCGCTGACTTCGGTCGCAAGCGCAAGCTGCTTGAGGAAGGCCTCACTCAGTTCCCCCCTGTGCTCTGCCGCGAGCTTTGCAAAGCGGGTGCGCCAGAGCGTGTGGTTGATGGCGCGCCAGATCGGCTCGACGTCAAAATTCTCGCCGGAGAATTCCTCGAGCTCGGCGCCCAGGCTCGCGAGCCGGTCGAGGCTCGCCTTGAAGGCCGTGACGACATCGGCGGACACGGGACGGCCGGGCGGCGAGAGGCAGAACAGGATTTTCTGACCGCGCAGATCGCCGCGCTGCGCCGCTGTGCCGATGAAGTCCGGCACGGGAATGCCGATCGACCAGGGATCGCAAGCGTCCTCCCCGGCCATGGCCTGCATCATCAGCGCGGTATCGGCGACGGTGCGGGTGGTGGGCGTGACATAGGTCTGGTTGCCGAAAGCATCCAGCGCCTGGCTGTGCGCGATGACGCCATTGCTCTGCTTGAGCCCGACCACGCCGTTGCAGGCCGCCGGAATCCGCGTCGAGCCGCCGCCGTCGGTCGCGATCGCCAGCGGCGCGATGCCGCTCGCCACCGCCACCGCCGCGCCGCCACTGGAGCCGCCGGAGGAACGCTCCGCGCTCCACGCATTGCGGGTGCGGCCGAACAGCGGCGAGTCGGTCAGGCATTTGCTGCCGAATTCCGGCGTGGTGGTCTTGCCGATCAGGATCGCGCCTTCCGCGCGCAGCCTTGCAACCGCGACCGCATCTTCGGCCGGCACATTATCCTTGTAGGGAACGGCGCCGAAGGTGGTCCTGACGCCCCTGGTGTTGACGATGTCCTTGACGGTGACGGGGATGCCGTGCAGCAGGCCGAGCGGCTCGCCGGTCATCACCTTGCGCTCGGCCTCGCGCGCCGCTGCCATCGCCTCGTCGCCGCAGAGCGTGATGAAGCAGTTCAGCTTGGGCTGCAGCGCCTCGGCGCGCGCGAGCACCGCGCGGGTGAGTTCGACGGGCGAAATCCGTTTTTCGGTGATGAGGCCGCGCAGTTCGGTTGCGGACAGCAGGCAGGGATCGCCGTTCATCGTCAAATCACGCTCCGAAGCCGGCCGCCGTTGGCCCAAGACATTGACCAAGACATTGACATGGCATTGACAGCGAGAATGACAGTTTTGTTAACTCGCCGTCCAATACGATTTTAATCGCCAACCCATACGTTTTCGGTATGCCAATGGATCTTCGCCGGCTCCGTTACTTCGTCGCCGTGGCCGAGGCGCGCAGCGTCGGCAAGGCCGCCGAGCGGCTGCGGATGGCGCAGCCGCCGCTCTCGGTCCAGATCCGCAAGCTGGAAGCCGAAATCGGCGCGCCATTGTTTCGCCGCGGCACGCGAGGCATGGACCTGACCGAGGCGGGCCAAGCGCTGCTGGCGCGCGCCAGCGAGGCGCTTGCACTCGCCGCCGACGGCGCCGAAGCTGCCCGTGCGGTGGCCTCCGGGCGGCGCGGGCGGCTGTCGGTCGGCTACATGTTCGTGCTGGCCAACGCAGTGCTGCCGCGGCTGATCCCCGAATTGCGCCGATCCGTTCCCGGCGTCGATCTCGACTTCGCCGAGCTCAGCGCATCGACGCGCGAGGCGCGGCTGCTCGACCGCAGCGTCACGGTTGCGCTGTGCATGCCCGCGATCCACCATCCCGAGATCCAGGTGGCGCGGATCGGGGCGCAGCCGTTGATGCTGGTGATGCCGATCCGCTCGCCGCTGGCCCGCCTGACCTCGGTGCCTATGGCCCGGCTACAGGGCCGCCCGCTGATCGCGTTGCCGCCGCCGGACCAAGATCCCGCCTCCTCCGCGGTCGCCGCCCTGCTGCGGCGGCACCAGGTGGTGATGCCGATCGCCAGCCGGGTGGAGACGGTGCATTCGGCGATGAGCCTGGTTCTCGCCGGTGAAGGTCTTGCGATCGTGCCGGCCTGCGCCAAGCTCGGCGCGCCGCGCGGTATCGTGTTCAGGCCGCTGCGCGATGCCGCCGATTCCATCGATGTTGCGGTGTGCTGGCGGCGGGATTCCCACAGCCCGCTGATCCGCACCTTCCTCAAATGCGCCGAGAAGGTCGTGGCACGGCTGTGACGGCGGCTACCGGCTCCACGCGATCTCATGGCTCCAGGGCGGATCGGCGCCGGGGCGGGTGCAGGTGAGGCCGGCGCAATTGGCGGCAAAGGACAGCGCGCGGCGGAGCTCCTCGGGACTGATGTGCTTCAATTCCTGCCTTGCGAGGCGCCCCTGCTTGTGCAGGGCGAACAGCAGCGCCGCCTGGAAACTGTCGCCGGCGCCGATGGTGTCGGCGATCTCGACCTGCGGCGCTGCGGCTTCGATCTGCCCGGCTCCCGCATGCCAGGCGATGGCGCCGTTGTTGCCGCGGGTGATGACGACGAGGCCTGTCCCCTGCCCCAGCAGCGCACTCGCCCGTTGCTGCCAGGGCTCCTCGCCGTAGAGGTAGGCGAAGTCGACGTCGGACATCTTGATGAGGTCGGCGCTCGCGGCAAAGTCGGCCATGCGCGCAAGGTAGGCCGTCTTGTCCTTGACCAGATTGGGCCGACAGTTCGGATCGAAGGAAATCGTCGACGATATCAGCGCATCGGCGATCAGGGCTTTGGTTTCGGCGGCGCCGTGGTCGTTGACCAGCGTGGTCGAACCGACATGGAGGGCTTCGACGGTATCGAACGCAATGCTCCCGCGCCGGTAGGTCCAGTTCCGCGTCGCGGTCTCGGCGTCGTAGAAGGCATAGTGCGACTCGCCCGCGACGATGCGCACGAAGGCGAGCGTGGTCTGGTGATCGCTGCGCATGGCGAGACCGAGGTCGACGTCGGACGCTGCGGCATGGTCGGCGATCATGCGCCCGAACATGTCGGTCGAGATGCCGCCGACGAAACCGGTGGGCGCGCCGAGCCGCGCCATGCCGATGGCGACGTTGAGGCAGGAGCCGCCGACGGCCGGCATCACCGCCTCGCGCCCGTCGGCGTTTTGCGTCGGCACAAAATCGATCAGCGCATCGCCGCAGGAAATCAGCATCCGTTTCAGCCTCTACCCATCGCCGCGCGGCTGCCGCGATCGACCTCGCGCAGCAGCTTGTAGACATCGCGCTTGCGGGCGTGAAACGCGGCCATGTCGGGCGCGGTCGGCTCGCTCTTGCCTCCCAGCGCCGACATCTTTGCCATGGTCTCGCCGATCGAGGCATGGGCGCCGCCGGCCACCGCGCCCAGCATCGCGGCGCCCAGCAGCACCGGCTCCTTCGTCTGCGGCAGCGCGACAGTGAGGCCGGTGGTATCGGCCATGATCTGCCGCACCAGCGGACTGCGGCTCGCGCCGCCGCCCATGATCATGATGCCGGAGCGAACACCATTCGCGGCAAAAGCATCGATCACCTCGGCAAGCCCATAGGCGAGGCCGCAGAGGCCGGCGACGAACAGCCGCTCCATCGCGCCGATGTCGGTGTCGAGATCGAGGCCCGCGATCACTGCGCGGGTATCAGGATCGGCGTAGGGCGAGCGATTGCCGATGAATTCGGGGAGGACATGAACGTCGCGGGCCAGCAGCGCGGCGCGGCTGGCGTCACCTGCGCGCGCGATGATGCGACGCTCCAGGAACTCGATGATGTCGAGCCCCTCGCTGCGCGCTGCCGCGCTCGCCTCGCCAAAGCCGGGATGCGACTTGAGGAGATGATCGATCGCGGCGCCCGCAGCGGACTGCCCGCCCTCGTTGAGCCAGAAGTTCGGCACCATGCCGGAGTAATAAGGCCCCCAGACGCCCGGTACGAAACACGGCTCTTTGGTCGTCGCCATGATGCAGGCCGACGTCCCCATGATGTAGGCGAGGCGGTCGCAGACGTCGGTCACCTCGCCCGATCCGTCGCGGCCGCCGATCGCGCCGATGCCGCCCGCATGCGCATCGATCAGCGCCGCGCCCACCGGCGTGCCGGGCACAAGGCCGAGGTTGGCTGCCGCCGCGCTGGTGAGACCTGCGCCGAGCCGCGTGCCCGGAGCGACGATCTCGGTGCCGATGCGGGCATAGTTTTCGCTGACGAAATCCGATAGGCCAATGCGCCGGAAGAACGGCGCGCTCCAGCCGCCGCCGTCATGCGCGAGATAGTTCCATTTGCAGGTGACGGTGCAGGTCGAGCGCTGCAGTGAGCCGGTCGCGCGCCAGGTCAGGTAGTCGGCCAGATCGAAGAAATGCCCCGCCGCGTCAAAGCTCGCGCGTGCATGCCGCTTCAGCCATAGCAGCTTCGGCATCTCCATCTCGGGCGAGATCGAGCCGCCGACATAGCGCAGCACGGCGTCTTCGGTTTCGTTGATCAGCCGCGCCTCGGCCGTGGCGCGATGATCCATCCAGACGATGACGTTGCGCTGCTTGTCGCCGGAGGAACTGACGGTGACCGGCTCGCCCTGGCGGTCGAGCAACACCAACGAGCAGGTGGCATCGAAGCCGACACCGCCGACGCAGTCGGGCGCAATCCCGGCTTCCGCCATTGCGGCCCGCACCGATTTGGCGCAGGCGTCCCAGATGTCGGCGGACGACTGCTCGACGATGTCGCCGGCCTCGTGCCAGATCCTGATCGGATGCCGGGCGGTGGCCAGAAGGGTGCCAGCCTCGTCGAACACCCCTGCCCGCGTGCTCGTGGTCCCCACGTCGACGCCGATATACGCTCGCGGCATTGTCACTCCCGGTCGCTCTCGTCAATTTTGACGCAAGCCTACCAGCAAGTGTAGCCGCCATCCACCAGCACGATGCTGCCCGTCATCAGGCTCGCGGCCTCTGAGGCCAGGAACAGCACGACGGAGGCGATCTCGTCGACCTGCCCCATCCGCGCCATCGGGGTTCCACCGATCCAGGCGTCGTACATTTTTGCGTTGCTCTTGACGAAGGCGTTGAGCGGCGTCTCGATATAGGTCGGCGCCACCGCATTGACGCGGATGCCGCGCGCGCCCCATTCGGCGGCCAGCGACTTGGTGAGATGGTGCACGGCGGCCTTGGAGGCATTGTAGAAGCACTGCTCCTGCGGCTTGTTGACGATGAAGCCGGACATGGAGCCGATATTGACGATGGCGCCGCTCTTCGCCTTGAGCATGTGCTTGCCGAACTCGCGGCAGCACCAGAAGGTGCCGTTGAGATTGACGTCGATGACGTTGAGCCAGTGCTCGTCGGTCACGGTCTCCGCCGGCGTCTCGCTGCGGGCAATGCCGGCATTGTTGACGAGGATGTCGACCTTGCCGCGGCGCGCGACGAGGTCGCCCGCCACCTCGGCCACGCGTTTGGTGTCGGTGACGTCCATGATCGCGGTCTCGACGTCATAACCCTTTGCCTTCAGGCTGGCCTTTGCGGTGTCCGCGACCTTGCTGTCGCGATCGCCGATGACGACCTTGGCGCCGGCTTCAGCCAGCGCCTCGGCACAGGCGAGGCCAATGCCCTGCCCGCCGCCGGTGATGAACGCCGTCTTGCCGTCCAGCTTGAATTTTTCCAGGTACATGTTGCTCTTTCCGTTTCTTGCCGTACTTGCCGTTTCTTGTCAGCCCCGAACGGCGTTGCCGCTCTGGTCGAAGCGGTGAATGCGCGCGGGCTCCGGCATCAGCGACACGCGATCACCGGCATGCAGACTGAGTTCGCCGATGTAGCGTGCCGTCAGCATGCCCAGAGGCCCGGCATCGACGTACAGAAAGGTGTCGCTGCCGAGATGCTCGGCGACCGCGATCGTGCCCTGCCAGCCGCCGGCGCCGTCGCGCTCGATCCTGAGGTGCTCCGGACGCACGCCGATGGTGGTGGCGCCTTGCTGCTTTGCCAATTCGCCGGTGACGAAGTTCATTTTCGGCGAGCCGATGAAGCCGGCGACGAAAAGGTTGGCTGGCCGCTCATAGAGCTCCAGCGGCGAGCCGTACTGCTCGATCTTGCCGCCGTTGAGCACCACGATCTTGTCGGCCATGGTCATGGCTTCGACCTGGTCGTGGGTGACATAGATCGCGGTGGTGCCGAGCTGCTTCTGCAGCCGCGTCACCTCGATCCGCATCTGCACGCGCAGCGCGGCGTCGAGGTTGGACAGCGGCTCGTCGAACAGGAACGCCTTGGGCTCGCGGACGATGGCGCGGCCGATCGCGACGCGCTGGCGCTGGCCGCCGGAAAGCTCGCGCGGCTTGCGGTCGAGATAGGGCGTCAGGTTCAGCGTCGCAGCCGCGGCTTCGACCTTGCGGTTGATTTCGTCCTTCGCAAGCCCCGCCATCTTCAGGCCGAAGCCGATATTGCCGCGCACGCTCATATGCGGATAGAGCGCGTAGGACTGAAACACCATCGAGAGCCCGCGCTTGGCGGGCGGCGTGTCCACGACGTTCTTGCCGTCGATCAGGATCTTGCCGCCACTGACGTCCTCGAGCCCGGCGATCAGGCGCAGCAGCGTGGTCTTGCCGCAGCCTGACGGCCCGACGAACACCACGAAGGAGCCGTCCGCGACATCGAGATCGGCGCCCTTGATGATGTGCACGGGGCCGAAGGATTTCTGCACGTCCTGAAGTGTGATCTGACCCATGATCCGGCAGCCCTTCTACTTCACCGCGCCGAAGGTGAGCCCGCGCACGAGCTGCTTCTGGCTGAACCAACCGAGGACGAGAATGGGCGCGATCGCCAGCGTCGAGGCCGCCGACAGTTTTGCCCAGAACAATCCTTCCGGACTCGAATAGGAGGCGATGAACACGGTGAGCGGCGCGGCGCTCGAGGTCGACAAATTGAGCGTCCAGAACGCCTCGTTCCAGGCCAGGATCAGATTGAGCAGCATGGTCGAGGCCAGGCCCGGGATCGCCATCGGCGTCAGCACATAAACGAGCTCGCGGCCGATGGTGGCCCCGTCCATCCGCGCGGCTTCGAGAATGTCGCGCGGGATCTCCTTGAAATAGGTGAAGAGCATCCAGATCACGATCGGCAGGTTGCCGAGACAGAGGATGAAGACGAGACCCATGCGGGAGTCGAGTAGACCGAAGGACTTGTAGATCAGGTAGATCGGCACCAGCACGCCGACCGGCGGCATCATCTTGGTCGAGAGCATCCAGAGCAGGATGTCCTTGGTGCGCTTGGTCGGCGAGAACGCCATCGACCAGGCCGCGGGAATGGCAATCAAAAGCGCAATCAGCGTCGAGCCGCCGGCGATGATGATCGAATTCACCGCATGATGCAGATAGTCGCTGCGCTCCTGCACGGTGGCGTAGTTTTCGGTGGTCCAATGGAAGAACAGGAAGGATGGCGGAATGGCGAAGGCTTCCAGCTCGGTCTTGAAGCTCGCCAGCACCATCCAGAGGATCGGGAAGAAGATCAGGAAGCCGAAGAACCACGCTCCGATCGTCGATACCACCACCCGCTGCGTCGTTGCCATCCGTGCCATGGTCTCACGCCTCCAGATTGCGGCCGACGATGCGGACCAGGAAGAAGGCGACGACGTTGGCGATCACCACCGCAACCAGACCGCCGGCGGACGCGCTGCCGACGTCGAACTGGATCAGCGCCTGCGAATAGATCAGGAAGGCGATGTTGGTGGTTTGCAGGCCCGGCCCGCCGCCGGTGGTGACGAAGATTTCGGCGAACACGGTGAGCAGGAAGATGGTCTCGATCAGGATCACCACGGTGATGGGCCGCGCCAGGTGCGGCAGCGTGATGTAGATGAAGGCCGAGAGCGCGCTGGCGCCGTCCATCTCGGCGGCCTCTTTCTGTTCCTCATCGAGTGATTGCAGCGCAGTCAGCAGGATCAGGGTCGCGAACGGCAGCCATTGCCAGGCGACGATCAGGATCACCGCGAACAGCGGCACGTCGTTGAACCAGTCGATCGGCGTCAGGTGGAACAGCGACGCGATCCAGGCGAACAGGCCGGAGACCGGATGCATCAACAGATTCTTCCAGACCAGCGCGCTCACCGTCGGCATCACGAAGAACGGCGCGATCACCATCAGCCGCACGATGTTGCGGCCGATCACGGGCTGATCGAGCAGCAGCGCCAGGGGAATGCCGAGCAAAATGGTCAGCGCCAGCACCGAGCCGACCAGCACCAGCGTGTTCTGGAGCGAGTCGAGGAAAGCGGGATCGGTGAGGAAGTAGCGAAAGTTTTCGAGGCCAACGAACGCCTCGGAGCCGGGATCGAGCAGGCTGTAATGCAGCGTCGAGAAATAGAGCGTCAGCGCCAGCGGAACGATCATCCAGATGAAGAGCAAGCCGACGGCCGGTGTCAGGAGCGACCGCGCAAGGATTTGCGTCTGCCGGGTTGCCATTGTCAGCTTCTCCGCGGGGGGAAGAAGGCGGCCATCCACCGAGCGAAACGGGGATGGCCGCTAGTCTGAGCTCAGGAGGGAGAGCTCGGGTTCACTTGATGTAGCCGGCGCGCTTCATCTCGCGCTCTGTCACGGATTGCGCCGCGGTGAGCGCGGCATCGACCGTCATCGATCCCGCAAGCGCGGCCGAGAATTGCTGGCCGACCTGCGTGCCGATGCCCTGGAATTCCGGGATCGCGGCGTATTGCACGCCGACATAGGGCACGGGCTTCACGGTCGGCTTGTTCGGATCGGCCGCGTCGATCGAGGCCAGCGTCAGCTTGGCGAACGGTGCGACCTTGAGGTAATCAGGATTCTGATAAAGCGAGGTCCGCGTGCCCGGCGGCACGTTGGCCCAGCCTTCCTTCGCCGCCACGAGCTTGGTGTAGTCCTTGCCGGTCGCCCAGGCGATGAACTTCTCGGCGGCATCGGCCTTCTTCGAGCCGGCGGGGATCGCGAGACTCCAGGCCCACAGCCAGTTCGCGTTCTTGCCGAGCCCGGTGTTGGGCGCGAGCGCGAAGCCGACCTTGTCGGCGACCTTGGAGTCCTTTGGATTGGTGACGAAGGACGCCGCCACGGTGGCATCGATCCACATCGCGCATTTGCCGGCGTTGAAGAGCGCTAAATTCTCGTTGAAGCCGTTCGAGCTCGCGCCGGGAGGTCCGGCCTCCTTCATCAGATTGACGTAGGTCGTAAGCGTCGCCTTCCATTCCGGCGTGTTGAACTGCGGCTGCCATTTCTCGTCGAACCAGCGAGCGCCGTAGGAATTGGCCATGGCCGAGAGGAACGCCATGTTCTCACCCCAGCCGGCCTTGCCGCGCAGGCAGATGCCGTAGACGCCGCCGCTCTTGTCGGTCAGCTTCTTGGCCGCATCGATCACGAAATCCCAGGTCGGCTTTTCCGGCATCTTAAGACCGGCCTTCTCGAACAGGTCGGTGCGATACATCACCATCGAGCTCTCGCCGTAGAACGGCGCGGCGTAAAGCTTGCCGTCGACGGAGACTGCATCCTTGATCTTCGGCAGCAGGTCGGCGACATCGTAATCGGCGCCGAGATTGGCTAGAGGCACCAGCCAGCCCTTCTTGGCCCAGATCGGCACTTCATAGGTACCGATGGTGAGCACGTCGAACTGGCCGCCCTTGGTGGCGATGTCGGTGGTGACGCGCTGACGCAGCACGTTTTCTTCCAGCGTCACCCATTTGACTGTGATGTCCGGGTTCTTCGCGGTGAATTCGCTGGTCAGACCCTGCATCCGGATCATGTCGCCGTTGTTCACGGTGGCGATGGTCAGGGTGGTTTCGGCCACCGCGGAGATGGACAGCAGTAGGACAGACGCGCCGCAGACGGCGCCGAGGACGTGTTTCACGGTGACCTCCCTAAGGCTCGCGCTTTTGAGCATATGCCCACGCGTTGGGCGTATGTTCAACTGAGGGCGTGCCGTTGTCAAGCAGGCGTGCGCACCTCCGCGCAAGTTCTGAGTGCTGCACTGCGGGAGGGATGCCAGTCGTGTTAAACGAGCGTTGCGGCTTGCTTCACCTCTCCCGCTTGCGGGAGAGGTCGCATCGCATCGAAAGATGCGGTGCGGGTGAGGGCTCTATCCTCTTGGGGGTCTCGCCCGCGGAGAGACCCTCTCCCCACCCCTCTCCCGCAAGCGGGAGAGGGAGCGCAGTCCCGTAGCCGCGCCAGACTCGAGCCCCGCGCTATCGCTCCAGAATCGCCCTTGCTGTCGCCTCGTCCGTGATCAGGCCGTTGATCAGGCGCCCGTTCAGCGCTGCGGAGATCGCCGGCACCTTGGCGGCGCCGACAGCGGCGCCGATCGTCGTGGTCTTCGCCGGCACCTCGGGCGGAATACTGGTCAGGCGCTTGTTGGTGCCGACCTTGAGCAGGCGGCCCTTGGCGTCATAAGCCCAACCGGTGATCTCGCCGATCGCCCCCTGCCGCATCATCTCGAACAATTCGTCGCGGGTGAGGAAGCCGTCGATATGCACCTGCGCCTTCTGGTCCATCTGGCCGATGCCGACGAGGCGTAAGTCAGCCTTGGCCGCAACAGCCTTCACCTTCGCGATCGGCTCGATCCGCACCATCTTGTTGCGCTCGTCTTCCGACGACATCAGGAACGGCAGCGGCATCGGATAGTGCCGAGCACCGGTGCGGTCGGCGAGCCGGCCGACGGTGTCGTAGAAGCTCGCAGAGCCGTCGGCGGAGATGTTGCCGACCAACGAGACGATCTGATGATTGGGCCGGTCGATCGGCGTGACGCGTTCGACCGCGGCGCGCACCGCGCGTCCCGTCCCGAGCGCAACGATGACGGGAGTCTCCGAACGTAGCGTCGCGTCCAGCAGATTGGCGCAGCGCTCGGCGATGCCTGCGTTGGCCTGAGGCGCAGCTGGATCAGCCGGCACGACCTCGCAATGGACGAGGTCAAAGCGCTCCTTGAGGCGCGCTGCCAATTCCATGCAGGCGGCGATGGGATGTTCGAGGCGAAACGTGATCAGCCGCTCGGCAAGGCACAACGACACCAGCCGCTGGGCCGAAGCCCGCGACACCTGGAGCATCTTTGCGATCTCGTCCTGGGTGTGGCCAGCAATGAAATAAAGCCAGCCGGCGCGCGCGGCGTCGTCAAGCCTGGATTTTTCGTTCTCGGCGGCCATGGCGGCGTTACGCGTCCTTCCAGAAATCGCTCATGCGCGCGAAGATCCGATCGGCCCCGGCGCCGGACAATATAGCGTGGCCGTCGCGTCCGCGATAATGGCTGCCGCCGACAAATCCCCAGACCGTCATGCCGGCCGCCTTGGCCGCCTGCACGCCGCTGACGCTGTCTTCGATCACCAGGGTGCGAGACGGATCGGCCTGCATCTGTTCGGCGGCGTGGAGAAAGAGGTCGGGCGCCGGCTTGCCGTGCCTGACCATCTGCGCGCTATAGAGCCGGCCTTGGAAATGCGGCGCGAGCCCGGTCACATCAAGCGAGAGCGAGATGCGGTCGAGGTCGCTCGACGACGCCACGCAGAACGGCCCCTTCAGATCCGACAGCACGGCAGCCACGCCGGGAATCGGCTCGAGCGAAGCGGCAAACGTCTCCAGCACACGTGACTTCAATCGCGGCAGGAATATCTCCGGCACACCCTGCCCGAGATCACGATAGTGTTGCTCGATCGCCTTCGTGCTGCGTCCGAGAAACAGCTCGAGCGCCTGGTCCGGACTGAGCGCGATCCCAAACCCGGCCAGCACGTCCGAGAGGCACTGACAGCTCAACACCTCGCTGTCGACGAGCACGCCGTCGCAATCGAAGATGATGAGGTCGGATGTGGCCCGGCTATCGTTCATCCGGTCATTCGATCATATACCCATCTGCTGGGCAATAGCTCACCCGGCAGCGGCGCGCCGCGGCTTTGCTCCGGTCAGTGCGCCACCTGCCGGTAGATCGCCGGCAAGGCCGCGGGCAGTCGGCGAATATTGCCGACGATGGCGTAGCCGCTCCGTCCGAACAGGGTTGGGAAATAGGACTGCGCCGTCGCGTCGACGGTCACGCCGAACACGGCGATGCCGAGGCGGCGCGCCTCCTGCACCGCCTTGCGGGTATCCTCGACCGCAAAACGTCCTTCGTAGTGATCGACATCGTTCGGCTTGCCGTCGGTGAGAACGAGCAGCAGCTTCTTGCGCTGCGGCTGCCTGGCGAGCCCGGCTGCGGCGTGGCGTACCGCCGCGCCGATGCGGGTGTAGTAGCCCGGCTTGAGCGCGCCGATACGACGCTCGACCGCGGCGCTCATCGGCTCGCCGAACGCCTTCACCGTCTCGAGCCGGACCCAGGACCGCCGGCGCGAGGTGAAGGTCTGGATGCAGTGGTGATCGCCGCAGGCGGAGAGCCCGTGGGCGAGCACCAGCAGCGCCTCCTTCTCGACGTCGAGCACGCGGTAGCCGTCGACCCAGGCATCGGTGGAGAGCGAGACATCCACCAGCAAGGTGACGGCGAGATCATGCCCCTGCGGCCGCATCGCCACATGGACGCGATCCATCGAACCGCTGCCGGCCCGCAGATCGCAGCGCGCCCGCACCAGCGCGTCGAGATCGAGGTCGTGCCCGTCGGCCTGAGCGCGCATCAATTCGCGGCGCGGCCGCAAGACTTCGAAGCGGCGCCGCACCTGCCGGATATGGCGGCGCGTGGATTCATCCGGCGTCCAGCTCTCGCCGGTCTCGGACGCCGCGGCTGCAAGCACACGGGAATGATCCGGCAGATAGGACTGACTGCGATAATCCCATTCGGGATACAGCAGGCCAGCATCGAGCCGTGACGCATCGACGGCCTCGGGCGGCAGGTCGAGATCGAATTTGAGCCTGGTCGCGGGCTTGCCGCCGCGGCGCCCGAGCGTGATCTCGTCGAGATCATCCGCTGCTTTCTGCGCGTCCTCGTCCTCGTTCTCGTCGGCAGGACGATCGACATTGACCATCTCGGCCATCGCCAGGATCTTCTCGAAGCGGTTGAGCACGAACGGATCCCGCCGATTGGCGCCGTCGTCGCGCTCGCGGACGGCGAAGCGCTTGCGGTCGTCCGCTGATGCCTGTTCCGCACCCGGCGCGGTGTCGTCGTCGCCCGCATGTACAGGCGAGAGCTCGCGCGCCCAGCAATCGCCCCACAACGGGCACGGCAGGATCGAACGATAACCCGGCGGCGCCTTGGCCGGCAGCCGGCCTGTCCCCATCATCGCCGCCCGCAGCCTGCCTGGAGGCGCCCTTCCGGCGCCGAGCAAGGCGAGGACGATCTGCTCGACCTCCTGTTCGACGCGCGGCAGCGGCCGGCGCGGACGCGCTGCCGCGGTGGCCGCGGCAAGCTGCGCGTAGTCATCGGCAAGCCCGGGACATTGCGTGAGCACGAAGACCGTGATCTCGCTTGCTCGTCGCAGCATCAGGAGATCGCGCCGCAGCGGATCAGCCTCCTCGCTCGTTTCGACGGGCGCAACGGCAAACCACGCAGCGAGCCACCGATACAGGGACCCATTCAGCGCGCGATCGTCGAAGATCGCGATGCGGTCCGGCAGGAAGATGGTCGCGGCATCGCGCCCCGGCTGGTCGAGACGCTCGTCGCCAAGCCCGATGCGCTGCCGCCAGCCGAGTCGGTGCCCCGATCTGCGCAGGCCGGCGCTCGCGATCTGGACACCGCTCTCGCCGCCGAGGGCACGGAACATCACCGCGATCCGGCCGCGCACCTGCGCCAGCGATACCGCATGTTCGGCATGGACCGGATAGCTCGCGGTGCCGCCGATCAGGCGGTGCCAGGCGCGGCCGACAGTTTCTTCCAGCTCGAGGAAATCGAGCATTGCGCCCCCTCAGGAGATGACAGCGCGCGCAACGTCGAGCAGCGCAGCCTTGACATCGGCATCATCGGTCAAGGGCTCGATCATGCCTGCCAGCACGGCGTCGGCGATCGAAACTCCCGCCGCAATCAAGGTTGCGGAATAGACCACGAGGCGGGTCGAGACGCCCTCCTCCAGGTCATGCCCCTTCAGCGCCCGCAGCCGGCCGGCAAGCGCGACCAGCGGCCGCACCCGTTCTGCTGCAAGCCCGCTTTCGGCGGCGACCACCGCAATCTCCTGCTGCGGCGGAAGGAAGCCGAACTCGATGGCGACGAAGCGCTGCCGCGTCGACGGCTTCAGCGCCTTGAGCAGCGTCTGGTAGCCGGGATTGTAGGAGACCACGAGCATGAAGCTGTCTGGCGCCGCGAGTTCTTCGCCGGTGCGCTCAAGCGGCAGGATGCGGCGATCGTCGGTCAGCGGATGCAGCACCACGGTGACGTCCTTGCGCGCCTCCACGACTTCGTCGAGATAGCAGATGCCGCCTTCCCGCACCGCCCGCGTCAGCGGACCGTCGGTCCACACCGTGTCGCCGCCCCTGAGCAGATAGCGTCCCGTGAGATCGGCCGCGGTGAGATCGTCGTGGCAGGCCACGGTGTGGAGCGGCAATCCCAGCCGTGCCGCCATATGCGCGACGAAGCGGGTCTTGCCGCAGCCGGTCGGCCCCTTGAGCAGGACCGGCAGGCGATGGCGCCAGGCGTGTTCGAACAGCGCGCATTCGTTGCCGCTCGCGACATAGGGGGGATGCTCGGTTGCAGGCGCCGTCACGGCGTGAAGTGCTGCTTTCATCATCTCTCTCCGAAATCGTCCGGGAAAAAGCGGCCGCGCGCCCCGCGGCCGCCTTTCACGCCTATTCGGCTGGTTGCAACGCGCCGGAAATGGCCGGCTGCTTCTCGCGTCCGGGGACCAGCACCGCCCAGACGAACATGAGCGCGGAGATTGCGACGAACACGCCGGAGCCGAGCCGGACCCAGTAGAACACCGCGACCTGGTCCTGCACGTCCATATAGCTCTGGCCGAGCACGCGTTGCAGATGGACCTGGATCACGCCGGCAAAGGTCAGCGCGAAGGTCATCACCATCATGGCGGTGCACATGATCCAGAAGCTCGCCATGCTGAGCCACTGATTATAGGGCGCGCGGCCCCTGATCTGCGGGATCGCATAGGCCATCACCGACAGGTTCAGCATCACATAGGCGCCGAAGAAGGCGAGATGGCCGTGGGCGGCCGTCACCTGCGTGCCGTGGGTGTAGTAGTTCACCGAGGACAGCGTGTGCAGGAAGCCCCAGACGCCGGCGCCGAGGAACGCCATCACGGAGCAGCCCACCGACCACAGCAGCGCGGCGCGGTTGGGATGCTTGCGGCCGGCCTTCCAGGTCATCTGCACCGTGAAGATCACCATGGTGAAGAACGGCGCGACTTCGAGCGTGGAGAACAGCGAGCCGATCCACTGCCAGTAGCCGGGTGCGCCGATCCAGTAGAAGTGATGGCCGGTGCCGAGAATGCCAGAAAACAAGGCAAGGCCGATGATGACGTAGAGCCACTTCTCCACGACCTCGCGATCGATGCCGTTGAGCTTGATCATCAGGTAGGCGAGCACGGAAGCCATGATCAGCTCCCAGACGCCCTCGACCCAGAGATGCACGACGTACCACCAGTACATCTTGTCGACGGCGAGATTGGCCGGATTGTAGAAGGCGAACAGGAAGAAGATCGCGACGCCCCACAGGCCGAACAGCAGGATGTTGGTGACCGTGGTCTTGCGGCCCTTGAGCGCGGTCATCGTCACGTTGAACAGGAACATCAGGCAGACGACGACGATGCCGACCTTGATGATGAAGGGCTGCTCGAGAAACTCGCGGCCCTCGTGATAATGGAAGAGATAGCCGACCACGGCCACGCCTGCTGCGCCGAAGAACATCCAGAACTGGATCTTTGCGAGCAGCGGGCTGTACAGCTCGGTCTCGGTTTCCTCCGGGAGCAGGAAGTAGGTCGCGCCCATGAAGCCGATCAGCGACCACACGATCAGCGCGTTGGTGTGGATCATCCTGACGATGTTGAACGGCAGGATGACCGACAGCGTATTGGGCAGGACGTAGATGGTCCCGGCGAGCAGGCCGAATACGACCTGGGCCAGGAACAGCGTCAGCGCGCCGTAGAAATACAGCATCGCGACTTTCTGGGTTTGATATTTCATCTCAGGTTCTCTCTGTCTTGAAAGCATCAGTGGACGGCAGCGCGTTCAGCCGGCCTTGTTCGGCGGCCAGTCCTGGCGCTTGATCGTGCTGGTCCATTGCAGGAAGTCGGCGAGGTCGTTGAGTTCCTGGTCGCTGAGGTTGAATTGCGGCATCTGGCGGCGGCCCGGCGCGCCCGACGGCTGCGACTGCATCCAGGCCTTCAGAGTCTCGCGCGCCCCGGCCGGATCCTCGCTGCCACCCCAGCGATCCCAGACGTTGCCGACTTCAGGAGCGAAATAGGCGCCCTCGCCCAGCAAGGTGTGGCAATTGATGCAGGAGTTCTTTTCCCAGACATGCTTGCCGCGGGCCACCGACGCCGTCAGCGTGCTCGCATCGGTCGAGGTCGTGGCCATGTAGTAATGGCTGTGCGCCGTCAACCCTATGAAGATGGCGAAGAAAAAGGCCGAGCCGCCGTAGAAGACGTTTCGAGCGGCCGACTTGGTCAGGCGTTCAGCCATTGCCAATCCTTTCCGGTAAGAGTCGTGTCTAGAAAAGCGATGATGCGATTTATTGCTGCTTCGCTCGGCCCGTTCTTTGTCTGGGCGCAATGAGTGCGTCAGATCACGGCGACGGCGGCGGAAGCGAGCCATGCAAACAGCAGCACGATGACGATCCACGCGCTGACGAGACCGCGCCAGAGCGCCGGCGCCATCCGCAAATCAAGGAAATCAAGCACGATCCGGCGGCCCTTGACGGCGGCGAAGGCCAGCAGCAGCGCATTGCCGAGCAGCGGTCGCGGCAGCAGCGGTGGAATCAGGAGGGTCGCGAGCGCGAGGCCGATCAGCGCGATCCACGTGATGTCGAGTCGATCCGGCATTGTCACCACACCAGATACAGGATCGGGAACATGACGATCCAGACCAGATCGACCATGTGCCAGAACGCCGTTCCTGTCTCGACGCCGGCCGGCTCGGCGCGGCGGCAGACCACGGCAAGAATCATGATGCCGAGGCCGACGTGGAGGAAATGGAAGCCGGTCAGAAGAAAGTAGAGGGTGAAGAACGTGCTGGTTTCGAGACCAATCCCGCGACCGATCTCTCCGGCGTACTCGACGAGCTTGAGCGCGATGAACAGGCCGCCAAGCGCCATGGCACTGAGCAGCCAGCGGCGCGATGCGCGCTTGCTGCCGGTTCGCGCGGCAGCCGTGCCGCGAGCCGCCGCCCAGCCGCTGGTCACCAGAACGATGGTGTTGAGCCCGGCGAGGCCGGAATCGAGCGAGGCCTGCCCGGAGGCGAACATCGCCGGATGAATCGCGTGGGTGACGATGAAGGCTCCGAGGAACAGGCCGAAGACGGCCAGTTCGCTAAAGATCAGCACCCAGATCATGGGGTCGCCAGGCAGATCCTCCAGGATACCCCAGCCTGTGCCCCGTTGTTCGCAATCGGTCGCCGACATCTCTTTACCGGATCAGAATGTCGTTCAGGAATAGCTTTCCAGGCCGAGGCGGAGTTTGTCGCCGGACAAATACGGAGGAATCGATCGATGGCTTTTCGTTTGCGCCGCCGCAATGTCGGCCAGGGCGGCCGCCGGTAGACGTGACGGACGCAAATTCCATGGACCGGCGGACAAGACCATGAGCGACGCGCAAATCGGCCTGCTGACGGCAACCCCCATCATCATCCTATTCGCTGCGGCTCTCAGGAGAATGGGTGTCCTCTCCGCGGTGGCGACCGCATCTGCGGTCGGCCTTTCCGTGGCAATCGCTTTTGTGCTGTTCGTGACCCAGTAGACTGGCGGTACGCAGACTTAACGCAATCTTAAACTTGTGCCGCTGAATCTGCTGCTCTCAGCAGAGGCTTGAGAATGTCATGCTCAAGGACGGCACATACAGGGCGTGGTTCAAGACGCCGACCGGTCAAGGCACCGGCATTGCCCATGTCGCGGATGGGATGATCTGGGGCTGTGACGGGGTCATGACGTATAGCGGCTCCGTCGACGTCAGCGGCGAACGGTTTACCGCGACCCTTCTGACCAAAAGGCATACGGAACGGCTGCCCACGGTTTTCGGAACCGACGACGAACTCAAGCTTACGCTGGAAGGAACCTGCTCCGGCAAGATCGCGCGATACACAGCTACTGCCGAACAGTTTCCCGGCGTGCTGCTCGAGGGCACGCTCATTTACAGTGAGGACCAGCCGCCCGCGCCGGCGGCGCAACGGCCGGAGCCGAAATTCGACCCGGCCAAGCTCCCGAAATTGCCAAAGCTCTCCCGCTGACGGGCGATCAACATCGACCCGGCCACGGGCGATCCATAGCAATTCGAGATCAAGCTGCCGGGCGAATTCGCCGCTCCCTATCTGCGCTGGTTATAGACGTCGATGCAGACCGCGCCGAGCAACACCAGGCCCTTGATCACCTGCTGGTAGTCGATGCCGATGCCGAGGATGGACATGCCGTTGTTCATCACGCCCATGATCATGGCGCCGACCACGGCGCCGCCGACGCGCCCGACGCCGCCATAGGCCGAGGCGCCGCCGATGAAGCAGGCGGCGATAACGTCGAGCTCGAAGCCGAGTCCGGCCTTCGGGGTCGCGGTATTGAGGCGCGCGGCGAAGACCAAGCCGGCGAGAGCCGCGAGCGCGCCCATGTTGACGAAGGTGAGGAAGGTCAGGCGCTCGGTCTTGATGCCGGACAGGCTTGCTGCCTTGGCGTTGCCGCCGACCGCGTAGATCTGCCGCCCGATCACGGTGCGGCGGGTGACGAAGCCGTAGAGCGCGATCAATGCGCTCATGATCACCAGCACGTTGGGCAGGCCGCGATAGGTCGCGATCAGATAGGTGGCGTACAGCACCGCGCAGGCCAGCACGATGCTCTTGCCGAGGAAGAACGCGTAGGGCTCGACCTCGATGCCATGCAACTGCTCGCGCGCACGGCCCCGAGCGCTGGCATAGACCAGCCCCAGCGCCAGCACGGCGCCGATCAGCATCGAGGTCGGATGCAGCGTACCCGCCTCCGGCAAAAGCTCGGGAATGAAGCCTGACGACAATTTCTGGAAGGTCGGCGGGAACGGTCCAAGCGACTGGCCCTGCAACACCGCGAGCGCGAGCCCCTTGAACACCAGCATGCCGGCCAGGGTCACGATGAAGGACGGGATCTTGAAATAGGCCACCCAGTAGCCCTGCGCCGCGCCGATTGCCGCGCCGAGCACGAGGCAGGCGATGAAGGCGAGCGTGTAGTCGACCTTGTACGTCACCATCAGCACGGCAGCCACCGCGCCGACGAAGCCCGCGACCGAGCCGACCGAAAGGTCGATATGGCCGGTGACGATCACGAGCAGCATGCCGAGCGCCATGATGACGATATAGCTGTTCTGGAGCACCAGATTGGTCAGGTTGAGCGGCTGCAGCAGCGTACCGCCGGTCATGACCTGGAAGAACAGCATGATCGCGATCAGCGACATCAGCATGCCGTAATTGCGCAGGTTGTTCTTGATGAAGCTGCCGTGCCGGCGCTCCTCGGGCAGCGAAACCGTCTTGTCGGTCATGGCTGCGATCCTCCCATCTCTGCGGCAACAGGCGTGCCGCTCCCAAAGTTTCTATCATTGCGCATGATAGCGCGCATGATCTTTTCCTGCGTCGCCTCGGTGCCCGGAAACTCCCCGACGAAGGCACCGTCGTTCATGACGCAGATGCGGTCGCAGATGCCGAGCAGCTCGGGCATCTCCGAGGAGATCACCACGACGCCGCGACCGGCCTCGGCGAGCTCGTTGATGATACAGTAAATCTCGTATTTCGCACCCACGTCGATGCCACGTGTCGGCTCGTCGAGGATCAGGACCTTCGGGTCGGTCATCAGCCATTTCGACAGCACCACCTTCTGCTGGTTGCCGCCGGAAAGCTGGCCGGTCTCCTGGTAGACGTCGGAGCAGCGGATGCGCATGCGGCTGCGGTAGTCGCTGGCGACCTTGAGCTCGGCGATGTCGTCGATCACCCGGCGCGGGGCGACCTGGTCGAGGCTCGCCAGCGTGATGTTCTTGCGGACGTCGTCGGCCAGGATCAGCCCGAGCTGCTTGCGGTCCTCGGTGACGTAAGCGAGACCGGCATCGATCGCGGCGGCGACGCTCGGCAGCACGATCTCGTGGCCTTCGAGCCGGATCGAGCCGCTGACATTGGTGCCCCAAGAGCGGCCGAACAGGCTCATGGCGAATTCGGTGCGGCCCGCGCCCATCAGCCCCGCAATGCCCACGACCTCGCCGCGCTTCACGCCGAAATTGACGTTCTTGATCACCTGCCGGTCGGGATGGATCGGATGATAGACCGACCAGTTCTCCACGCCGAGGACGGGCTCGCCGATCTTCGCGCGGCGCTCCGGAAAACGGTGGGCGAGATCGCGATTGACCATGCTGCGGATGATGCGGTCCTCCTCGACCGGTTCGCTGCGGCAGTCGATACCGTCGACAGTACGGCCGTCGCGCAGCACGGTGATGTGGTCGGCGACGCGGGCGACCTCGTTGAGCTTGTGCGAGATCAGGATCGAGCCGATGCCCTGCTCGCGGAACGTCATCAGGCGTTCGAGCAGCGCCGCGCTATCGGCTTCGTTCAGGCTCGCGGTCGGCTCGTCCAGGATCAGCATCCGCACCCGCTTGGACAGCGCTTTCGCGATCTCGACCAGCTGCTGCTTGCCGACGCCGAGATCGGTGATCAGCGTATCCGGCGATTCCTTCAGGCCGACCTGCGCGAGCAGCTCGCGCGTGCGCCGGTACACTTCATCCCGGTCGATCACGCCGAGCTTCGAGGGCGGATGCGACAGGAAGATGTTTTCGGCGATCGACATCAGCGGAATCAGCGCCAGCTCCTGGTGGATGATGATGATGCCGAGCGCCTCGGAATCGTTGATGTCGCGAAAGCGGCGCTCCTCGCCCTCGAAGACGATGGTGCCCTCGTAGCTGCCCGCCGGATAGACCCCGCTCAACACCTTCATCAGCGTGGACTTGCCCGCGCCGTTCTCGCCGACGAGCGCATGGATCTGCCCGGCGTGAACCGAGAAATTGACGTCGCGCAGCGCCTGCACGCCTGAAAAGCTCTTGCTGACGTTGCGCATTTCGAGCATTGCGGTCATCGCTTCATGTCCCTGGACGTTTCCACAGCGTCATGGCCGGGCGTGTCCCGGCCATCCACGTGCAGCCGCTTGCGAGGTAGGACGTGGATGCCCGGGACAAGCCCGGGCATGACGAATTGGTTGACATACGCTTTACCCCACCAGAGAGATCCTCTCCCCGCAAGAGCGGAGAGAGGGAGACGAGAGTTCCTACTGGAACTGCGCCTTCTTGTAGTAGCCGCCGTCGACCAGGATCTTCTCCCAATTGTCCTTGTAGACCACGACCGGCTTGAGCAGGTAGGACGGCACGGTCTTGGCGCCGTTCTCATAGGTCTTGGTGTCGTTGACGGTGACCTGCTTGCCGGCGAGCGCGGCATCGACCATGTCGGCCGTGACCTTGGCGAGGTCGCGGGTGTCCTTGAAGATGGTCGAATACTGATCGCCGCGCAGCATCGCCTTGATCGAGGGCACCTCGGCGTCCTGGCCGCTGATAACAGGCATCGGCTGGTTGGCGCTGCCGTAGCCGACGCCCTTCAGCGAGGAGATGATACCGATCGAGAGGCCGTCATAGGGCGAAAGCACGGCGTTGACCTTCTTGTTGCCGTAGTAGGCGCTGAGCAGGTTGTCCATGCGGGCCTGCGCGGTGGCGCCGTCCCAGCGTAGCGTCGCGACCTTGTCCATGCCCATCTGGCCGGAGGCGACGACGAGCTTGCCGCTGTCGATATACGGCTTCAGCACGCTCATCGCGCCGTTGTAGAAGAAGTAGGCGTTGTTGTCGTCGGGCGAGCCGCCGAACAGCTCGATGTTGAAGGGCCCCTTGCCTTCCTTCAGGCCGAGCCCCTTTTCGATCGACTGAGCCTGCAGCACGCCGACCTGGAAGTTATCGAAGGTCGCGTAGTAGTCGACGTTCGGCGTGCCGCGGATCAGGCGATCATAGGCGATCACGGTGATGCCCTTGGCCTTGGCCTGCTTCAGCACGTCCGAGAGGGTGGTGCCGTCGATCGCGGCGATCACCAGCGCTTTGGCGCCCTTGGTCACCATGTTCTCGACCTGCGAGAGCTGGTTCGGGATGTCGTCCTCGGCATATTGCAGGTCGGTGTTGTAGCCGCGCTCCTTCAGCGTCTTGACCATGTTGTTGCCGTCATCGATCCAGCGCGCCGAGGACTTGGTCGGCATGGCGATACCGACGGTGGCCTTGTCCTGGGCGGACGCGGTAACGCCTGCGGCCATCGTCGCAGCGCCGGCCAGTGCCAGTGCGAGGAATGTCGTCTTCAGTTTCAGCATGTTTTACTCCCTATGTGGTCTATGTGTCAGACTGCTTTTCGTTTCGTCGAGAACGCGGTGTGTACTGGCTCTGGTCTCCTATGCAAGCTTGACGTCGGGCTCCGCGCGACCGCGCGCGGAGACATCGAGCAGAAAGGTGCAGCCTGCCTGCGGATCGGCGGCGCGCGCCGCATCGTCCATGTTCTCCCAGGCGGAGGTCACCAGAAGGCGCGACAGATCGGGCCCAATGAAGGCGGGACAGCTCGCCTGGCGCGCCGGCACGCGCAGCGAACGCAGGCGCCCGCCTTGCGGGCTGTAAACATCGATGCGGCCCGCGCCCCAGCAGGCGTTCCAGATTTGCCCGTCGGCATCGACCACCGAGCCGTCGAGGCCGCCGATCCCGGTGTGGCGCAACAGCACCTCCGGCTCGCCGCGCGGCAGACCGGTCGCGGGATTGAGCGGGACGGCGTAGAGCACCGCGCGCGCGGTGTCGGCGAAGTAGCCGGTGGCGCCATCGGGGGAGAAGCAGATCGAGTTAGGAATGCTGATGCGGGGGAACAGCATCGAGATGTTGCCGCGATGGAGCGCATAGATCGCGCCCGCGCCCGGCTCGGCGTGACGCCCCATGGTGCCGATCCAGAACGTGCCCGACTGATGCACGCGGCAATCGTTGGAGCGGGTGCCGGGATTGTCGGCCTCAAGCGGACAGAACAGCGTCATCGCGCCATCGGCAAGGTCACGGATGTAGAGACCGTCCTCGGCCACGATCAGCTGGCGTTCGGCATCGATGCGCCCGAGCGCGCTCGCCATCCGGCCAAGCGCGTGGACGCGGGTGCTTCCGCTGGAAAGGTGCGCCTCGAACAGCCGTCCCTCAAGAATGTCGAACCACCAGGCAGTATCGGTGGCGACGTCATAGGTCGGCCCTTCGCCGAGATGGCAGTGCTCGGCGGAGAGGACCGAGGTCGGCACCTCTTCTTCCGTCATGGCATCTTCCGTCACGTCGCCCTCGCTGCAAACCGGTACACCGTGTGATGACGATAGACCTCGTCGGGCGCGAGGCGCGGACTCGGAAAGTCCGGCCGGTTCGGCGCATCCGGCCAGATGTGCGGCTCCAGGCAGATGGCGTCCGACTGCCGGATGAGCTTGCCGCCCTTGCCCGCAATCGTGCCGTCGAGATAGTTGCCGGAATAGACCTGAAGGCCGGGCTGATCGGTCAACAGCTCCATGATCCTACCCGAGCGCGGCGCCTCCAGCCGCGCTGTGAGAGCAAGCTTGCCGTCGCGCGCCAGGCAGTAGGTGTGGTCATAGCCCCTGCCGTGACGCAATTGCTGATCGCTCTGGCGGATGCGCTCGCCCACCGGCGTTGCGTTGCGGAAATCAAACGGCGTTCCGGCCACTGCACGCGGCGGCTCCGGCAGCGGGATGGCGGTCGGGTCGATGGCAAGAAAATGCTCGGCGGCCACCGTCAGCCGGTGATCGAGGATGGACGTGCCTGACGTGGCGCCCTCGAGGTTGAAGAAGCTGTGGTTGGTCAGGTTGACGATGGTCGGGCGATCGGCTCGCGCCTCCATGCTCAGCGACAGCTCGGTCGGGCCGGTGACGCGGTAGGTCAGGCGCACATCGAGCCGGCCGGGATAATTCTCTTCGCCATGCGGGCTCGTATAGGTGAGCGTCACCGCGGGCTCCTTGCCGTCGTCGATCCCGCCAATCTCCCAGAGCTTTCGGTCGAACCCGTCGAGACCGCCGTGCAGTGCATTGGGGCCGTTGTTGACGGGAAGTTGCACCGTCTCGCCGTCGAGCGAAAATTGCCCCTTGGCAATGCGATTGGCATAGCGGCCGACGGTGGCGCCGAAAAATTTTCGCTCGGCTAGATAGCCGGCAAACGCATCGTGTCCGAGCACGACATCGTCGTAACCGCCTTTTACATCCGGCACGACCAGGGCCTGAAGAACGGCGCCGTAGGTGATGACGCGGGCCTCGAATCCGCCCGCCCCGCGCAGCACGATGCGCTCGACCATGCGGCCATCCGGCAGCATTCCGAAGACGTCTTTCTCTATTTTCGAGCCAGCCATGTCTAGTCCACAAACGGTTCGACGAGAGTGCGCCTGCCGAGCAGGAAAGCATCGGCCACGAGACGAAGCGGGGCAAGGTCGACGTCGCTCATGCCGGTGGTGGCGAGTGTGACGAAACGCCGGTACAACTCGCGATATTCCTGATCGGGTGCCTCGGCAAGTACCTTGTCGTCCACGGCCATGCGCCGCCCGCCACCCGACAATGTCATCAGGCCCCGGTCGGTCTCCGCGACGATATCCCAGCTCTGCGGGCCGGTCTGGCGGAAATCGAACTCGGCCGTGACCGGCAGTCCGCCGATGTCGGCCATTGTCAGGTTCGCGGCGATCGGCGCTTGGCAATTGGCGGGAAAGGCAAGCTCGGCCGCCGTGACGAACACGGGGCGCGGCAGGATGCGGGTCAGGATCGAGAGCGCGTTGATGCCGGGATCGAACACGCCGAGCCCGCCTGGCTCCCAGATCCAGCCCTGCCCTGGATGCCAGACCCGAACATCCTCCTTCCAGCTGATGTGCACGGATTTGATCCGGGATGTGGCGAGCCATTCGCGCGCGGGCTCGACTGCGGGCGCGTAACGCGAATGCCAAGTCGCAAACAGCGTGCGCTTTGCCGCCGCCGCCATCGCGATCAACGGATCGAGCTCGGCAACGCCTGTGCCCGGAGGCTTCTCCAGCATCACGTGCTTGCCGGCGGCAAGCGCGGCAACGGCCTGGGCGCGCCGCACCTGCGGCGGGGTGCACAACGAGACTGCGTCGATTGCGGGCCCCTTCTCAAGGAGTTCCTCGATCGTGGCAAAATGCGGCAGGCCCGGCAGCGAGGCGTTGCGGCTGGCAACGGCGGCCAGCGTCGCGCCTGGTATCGCGGCGATCGCACCGACATGTTGGTCGCGCGCGATCTTGCCGAAGCCGACGATGGCGATGCGAAGTTCGGTCACGCTCACTCTCCAGTATCCGCGGATGGTGCTTCTGCCGGTCCAGTCTCGATCACCGTGCCTTCGTGGCGGCTCATGCCGTTGTGAATGACATAGACCATAGCCTCGGATGCCATGTTGACATCACCTGCCGCGATAGCATCGACGATCTTCTGATGCCAGAGCAGAACCGTGTCGCGGTCCTCCGGTTCGACCGGGGCGCTGAGCAGGAACGAGGCACGCAGGGCAGCCTCGATGACATGGCCGATCGAGCGCATGAATAGATTTCCGGACGCGCGCGCAACCGCGACGTGGAGCGCGAGGTCGGCGTCGGCAAAGCGAACGGAATCGGAGGCCTCGAGCCGCATTCGATCCATGCAGCGGCGCAGCTCGGCAAGATCCTCTTCCGATCGCCGTCCCGCCGCCAGCACGGCCGCGCGCGGCTCGACCGCGAGACGAATCTCGGCAAGGTCGTTGAGAAAGCGCTTATCGATGCCGGCGTCCAGATGCCAGGCCAGCACATCGGCGTCGAACATGTTCCAGGCGCCGCGCTCGCGCACGACGGTGCCAACCCGCGCCTTGGTGGTGAGCAGCCCCTTGGCCACCAGCGTCTTCACGCTCTCCCGCAACACCGGCCGCGACACGCCGAACATCGCGGTCAGCTCGGCATCGCCCGGCAGCCGTGTCCCTTCGGCGTAACGGCCGGCGATGATGTCGACGCCGATCGAGCGGGCCACTTCCGCATGATTGGAGTGAGCCCGCTGCGTCGGGATGACGACAATGCGCGAGGTCATGACGCTGCTCCTGCACTCTTCGCCACGGGCCGGCGCGCGAGCGCGACCAGCGCCTGCTGCAAGGCGATGAAGGCAAACAGCAATACGCCGGTCGCGATCTTGGTCCACCAGCTCGACAGCGTGCCGTCGAAATTGATGTAGGTCTGGATCAAGCCCTGGATCAGCACGCCGAGAAAGGTGCCGATCACCGAGCCCTGCCCGCCTGTCAGCAGCGTGCCGCCGATCACGACCGCGGCGATGGTGTCGAGCTCGACGCCGACGGCGGAGAGCGAGTAGCCGGCGCTGGTATAGAACGAGAAAACGATGCCGGCGATGCCTGCGAGCAGGCTCGACAGCATATAGATTCGCACCGTCATCCGTCCAACCGCAACGCCCATCAGGTTCGCGGCCACGCGGTTGCCGCCAAGCGCGTAGACGTTGGCGCCGAACCGCGTGAGAGTCAGCAGCAGCGCACCTCCGATCACGATCGCGAGCATGATGATCGCAATCGCCGTCAATCGGCCGCCGCCGGGCAATCGCAACGCGAAGTCCGACACCGTCGAATAGATTGGCGCGGTGATCGGCACCGATTCCGTCGAGAGCAGGAAGCTGGCGCCGCGGGCCAGAAACATGCCGGCCAGGGTCACGATGAAGGGCGGCAGGTCGAAGACGTGGATGACGGCGCCCATCGCCGCGCCGAAGCCCGCCGAGAGCACAAGGATAGCGACGAAGGCGACCAGCGGCGGCACGCCCCAGCGCTCGATCGCGAGCGCGACGAACACGGTGGTGAAGCCAATCACCGAGCCGACCGAGAGATCGATGCCGCCGGAGATGATCACGAAGGTCATTCCGGTGGCGACAATGCCGAGGAAGGCATTGTCGGTGAGGAGATTGCCGACCACGCGGGTGGAAGCGATGTTGGGGAACTGCACCGCGCAAAGCGCGAATCCCAGGACGAGCACGATGGCCGTGATGAGGACGGGCGGCAGGCCTTTCATGCCTTCGCCCTCCGCAACCGGGCCACAACCCCGGAGAAGCCCGACAGCTTCGGCGATTGCAGCAGCAGCACGGCTAGCACCACCACCGCCTTGACCAGCAGGTTGAATTCCGGCGGATAGCCGGACAGCAGAATGCCGGTGTTCATGGTCTGGATGATCAGCGCGCCGAGCACGGCCAGCACGAGGCTGAAGCGTCCGCCGAACAGCGAGGTGCCGCCGATCACCACCGCAAGGATCGCGTCGAGCTCGAGCCAGAGGCCGGCATTGTTGGCATCCGCGCCCATGATGTCGGCCGCCGCGATCACGCCGGCGAGCGCGGCACAGACGCCGCACCAGACGTAGACTGCCAAAATCATCGCGCGCGTGCCGACGCCGGCAAGCTCGCTCGCCCGCGCATTGCCGCCGGTCGCCTCGATCAGGAGCCCGAGTGCCGAGCCGCGCACCACCGCGCCGGTGAGGATCAGCATCCCCAGCGCAATCGCGACCGGCACCGGCACGCCGAGGATGGAGCCATTGCCGAGCCAGACCAGGTCGGGCGAGCTGAAGGTCACGATACGCCCTTCGGTGATGAGCTGGGCGATGCCGCGGCCCGCCACCATCAGGATCAGCGTCGCGACGATCGGCTGCATGCCGAGCACGCTGACGAGAAAGCCGTTCCACAATCCGCAGACGAGCCCGGCGCCGAGCGCAGCCGCCAGCACGACCGGCAGCCCATGACTGTCGGCAAGGCTCGCCGCGATTGCACCCGAGATCGCCATCACTGCGCCGACCGAAAGATCGATGCCGCGCGTGGCGATCACCAGCACCATACCGAGCGAGAGCAGCGCCACCGGCGTGCCGCGATTGAGCACATCGATCAGGCTGCCGAACAGGCGACCATCCTGGAGGCGCAGATCGAAGAATTGGGGCGACACCACCCGGTCGACCGCCAGGATGACGATCAGCGCAAGTATCTGGGCAAGGCCGCGGCGCGGCAGCAGCGCTGTCATGCCCGCCCCTCATGCGCAACAACAGCGCTATCGGCGGCGATGGCCGCGAGAATGTTGCTGATGTCGATCGCCTCGCCCGTGAGCTCGTCGACATGCGCGCGATCGCGCAGAACTACCACGCGGTCGGAATAGGTCACGATCTCGTCTAACTCGGAGGAGATCACGAGCAGGGCCAGCCCGTCGTCGCAGAGCTCGCGAATCAGGCGGATGATCTCGGCATGTGCGCCGACGTCGATGCCGCGGGTTGGCTCGTCCAGCACGAGAAGACGCGGCGAGGTCGCGAGCCAGCGTGCCAGTAGCACCTTCTGCTGGTTGCCGCCGGACAACAGCCCGACAGGGCGTTCCGGATCGGGCGGGCGGATGTCGAGCATCTTGACGTAACGGCTTGCGATCTCGTCCTGCTCGCGGCGCGACAGCGGCCTGTGCAGGCCACGCTTGGCCTGGAGCGCGAGCACGATGTTCTCGCGCACGGTGAGCTCGGCGACGATGCCGTCGGTCTTGCGCTCCTCCGGACAATAGCCAAAGCCGTGGCGCACGCCGTCGCGCGGCGACAGGAGCCGTACGGGCTCGCCTTCAACCTTCGCCTGCCCGCGATCGGCGCGCTCGGCGCCGAACACCAGCCGCGCCGTCTCGGTCCGGCCCGAGCCGAGCAGGCCGGCGAGACCCACGACCTCACCATGCCGCAGTTCGAGATTGAACGGCGCGACATAGCCGGCCTTGCCATAGCCTTCGAAGCTCGCACAGACTTCGCGCGCCTGATGCTCGCCCGTAGCCGCGCGCACGCTGGTGGTTTCGGCTAGCTCGCGGCCGAGCATCATCCGGATCAGCTCGAGCCGCGGCAGCGAGGCAGTCTCGCGCTGACCGACCAGGCGGCCATTTCGCAGCACCGTGATGCAATCGGAGATCTCGTAGACCTGGTCGAGAAAATGGCTGACGAAAACGATTCCGATGCCGCGGCCGGCGAGCTGGCGCATGATATCGAAGAGGATCTCGACCTCGTGGCGGTCGAGGCTCGCGGTCGGCTCGTCGAGGATCAGCACGCGCGCCGATAAATCGACGGCGCGCGCGATTGCGGTGACATGCTGCACTGCGACCGAATAGCTGCCGAGCGGCGCTGAGACATCGATATCGAGGCCGAACCCGCCGAGTAGCGCTTTCGCACGGCGGCGCATTTCGGCTTCGCGCACGATGCCGAGGCGCATCGGCTGGCGGTCCAGGAACAGGTTTTGCGCCACCGAGAGGTTCGGCAGCAGATTGACCTCCTGGTAGACGGTGGCGATGCCGGCCTGAAGCGCCGCCTTGGCCGAGCGCGGCGCGACCTCTTCGCCGCTGATGCGGATGACGCCTGCATCGCGCGGGAACACGCCGGTGATCGCCTTGATCAGCGTGGACTTGCCGGCGCCGTTCTCGCCGAGCAGTGCATGGATCTCGCCGGCACGCAGCGTGAAGTCGACTTCCTGCAACGCACGCACCGCACCAAAGCTCTTGCTGATCCCGCGCGCCTCCAGCAGCGAAGGAGCAGGGCTGTTCTCCATGACAAATTCACTCCCACCGGCACCCGCTTGTGACGCGGACACCCAGCCTATTCGTTCGCACAGCGGTTTCGAAGAGGGGCGCCGGACCACAGGGAGCGATCCGGCGCGGCACCCGCCTCAGTAACCGAGGCCCTTCTTGCTGTCGTAGATCTTCTGCGGATCGTCGGCCGCAGTATAGAGCTTGGATTCGGTCTGGATCCACTTCGGCGGAACCGTGCCCTTGTCCTTGAAGGCCGCGATGGCATCGAGCGCCGGGCCCGCCATGTTCGGCGTCAGTTCCACGGTGGCGTTGGCTTCGCCGGCGGCCATCGCCTTGAAGATATCCGGGACCGCGTCGATCGAGACGGTGAGGATCTCCTTGCCCGGCTTGAGGCCGGCTTCCTTCATCGCCTGGATCGCACCGACCATCATGTCGTCATTGTGGGCATAGACCGCGCAGATCGACTTGCCGCCGCCTTCGGCCTTGATGAAGCTCTCCATCACTTCCTTGCCCTTGGCGCGGGTGAAGTCACCGGTCTGGCTGCGCACCACCTTCAGGTTCGAATGCTTGGCGATGGCGGTATCAAAGCCCTTCTTGCGGTTGGCGGCGACGCTCGCGCCGACCGTGCCCTGCAATTCGACGATGTTGCAGGCCTTAGCCCCGACGGTCTTGGCCAGCCAGTCGCCGGCAACCTCGCCTTCATGCACGCTGTCGGAGGTCACGGCGGTAAGATAGAGCTCCTTGCCGGAGGGATCGATGTCGCGGTCAAGCAGCACGACCGGAATCTTGGCCTCTTTGGCTTCCTTCAGCACCGAATCCCAACCGGTCGAGACCACGGGCGCGAGGAAGATCGCGTCGACGTTCTGCGCGATGAAGGAGCGGATCGCCTTGATCTGGTTTTCCTGCTTCTGCTGGGCATCGGCGATCTTGAGATTGACCTGGCGCTTGGCGGCCTCCTGCTTGGAGACCGATGTCTCGGCCGCGCGCCAGCCGGATTCCGATCCGATCTGCGAGAAGCCAATGGTGAGCTGGCCGGCGCTGGCCGGCAGCGCGAACAGCAACGCGGCCGTGGCACTGGCCGCAAAAAGGGCTTTGAGGTTCATCAGACGTGTCTCCCAAGGGTGATCTTGTGTTATCCCGGGCGCCGATTGGTAATATGGCACCCGAATGCCGCCCTTGAGGACGGCGCGAGAGACTATTTCACGGAAGATCGGTTCCGACTAGTCATATTATCTGACTATTGGCGGGAAAATGAGCCGCTGAGGCGGTGGGTGGTTCTATGACACGCCCAAAGCGATTTTGTTCCGGCGGTGCAACGGGAAGATGAAGGAAATGATGTGGCCGCGACGGTGCGCTCCCCCAATGGGGACGGCGACAGTTAGCTTGGCAAGCTCTCCTCCCCGTCATTGCGAGTTGGGAC
>NZ_VSTH01000150.1 GCF_008123965.1 Bradyrhizobium hipponense
CATGGAATCGATCGTCTAGATTTAGTTTTGACGCGTTTTCTTTACGCGAACCGGTATCCACTTCGCTCGAAAACGCTCTGCTACACCTTCTTCGATCGCACCGCGCACCGACGCCGCAGCGTGCGACGCAATCAATAGGCTGGGGGAAATGACATGGCGGGATTGTTGCGCCGCGCGGCCGCCATGGCTGCGCCGCTCGGACTTGCGTTCATCTTTGCATCGCCGGCGCAGGCCGCGGGCTCCGAGATCAACACCGCCGACACCGCCTGGATGATCGTCGCCACCGCGCTGGTGCTGATGATGACGATCCCGGGGCTGGCGCTGTTCTATTCCGGCATGGTGCGCAAGAAGAACGTGCTCGCGACCATGGCACAGAGCCTTGCCGCAGTGACGATGATCTCCATTCTCTGGGTCGCGTTCGGCTATTCGCTGTGCTTCGTCGGCGACGGCCCCTGGATCGGCACGCTCGACCGCTGGTTCCTTGCCGGCATGACGATGGACAGCGTCAACCCGGCCGCGAAGACGATCCCGGAATCGCTGTTCATGCTGTACCAGATGACCTTTGCCATCATCACGGTGGCGCTGGTCGCGGGGTCCGTCGCCGATCGCATGCGATTTTCCGCCTATCTCCTGTTTTCGGTCGCCTGGTTCATCTTCGTCTACATTCCACTGGCGCATTGGGTGTGGGGCGGCGGCTTCCTCGCCAGCATGGGCGTGCTGGATTTCGCCGGCGGCCTAGTCGTGCATCTGTCGGCCGGCACCGGCGGCCTTGTCGCCGCCAAGGTGATGGGACGCCGCCATGGCTACGGCACCGAAAATCTCTCGCCGTTCGATCTTTCGCTCGCGGTGATGGGCACGGGCCTGTTGTGGGTCGGCTGGTTCGGCTTCAACGGCGGCTCGGCGGGCGCGGCCAATTCGCGCGCGGTGATGGCGATCATCGCGACGCATCTTGCGGCCTGCTCCGGCGCGCTGACCTGGGGTGCGATCGAATGGTCGACGCGGCGCAAGCCTTCCGTGCTCGGCATGATCTCCGGCGCGGTGGCCGGGCTCGGCACCATCACGCCGGCCTCAGGCTTCGTGGCACCGTGGCACGGCATCGTCATCGGCATGATCGCGGGCCTCGTCTGCTACTGGGCCTGCACCTGGCTGAAGCACCGCTTCGACTATGACGATTCGCTCGACGTGTTCGGGGTCCACGGCATCGGCGGACTGACCGGCACCTTGCTCGCCGGTGTGTTCGCAACCAGCGCGATCGGCGGCACTGCCGGCCTGATCGAGGGCCACCCGCAGCAATTGCTGCTCCAGCTCTACGGGGTCGCCGTCACCTTCGTCTGGTCGGCCGGGGTGAGTTTCGTCCTGCTCAAGCTGGTCGGCCTGTTCGTGCCGCTGCGCGTATCCCGTGAGCACGAGCTGGAGGGACTGGATATTTCGCAGCACGGAGAGGCGTTGCAGTAGCGCAGCGGCTGGCAGCCGCTTGCCCGAAGCACTGGACGGCCGCAGGTCGCTTCGAGCTTGCACAACACATAAGTATATGCTTATGTCTCGTTATGATCGAAGCCGACATCTTCAAGGCGCTAGCCGACCCGACGCGCCGAAAGGTTTTTGAAAAGCTCGCTGGCGGAAGCCTGAATGCCAGCGCTTTGCGCGACGGGTTGGAGATCAGCCAACCGGCGATGTCGCAGCATCTTGCGGTGCTACGTGCGGCGGGCCTAGTGCGCGAAGAGCGGCAGGGCCGCTTTGTGAATTATGAGGTCGATCCGGACGGAATCGCCACCATCGGGACGTGGCTTGCACGCTACCGCGCCTATTGGCCGAAGCGCATGGAGGCGCTCGCCGGTCTCTTGAAGGAGATGGATCAATGAGCGACGCAATGAAGCCTGATCACTCCGCCCCAGCCTTGGTGCTCCAATATGACCTCGATGCACCGCCGGCGAAGGTCTGGCGCGCCGTGACCATTCCGGCCCTGCGCGAGCGCTGGCTGCCGGGCTCCGACCTTGCGGGCGCCGAACCTGAATCATCGATCGCGGGCGAAGAGGTGCGCTACCGTCTCCGCGAGCCCGAACCGCCGTTTCGTGAAAGCCACGTCACCTTCCGGATCGAGCCGAACGAAGCCGGCGGCACCCGCGTTCGCATCATCCAGCAAGCATGCGACGATCGAGCAAAGCTGCCGCAGGCGGCCAACACCAATTGCTCCCTGATGCGCGCGGCCTAACGGCAAGCAGACTTCATCACCCGCAGAAATGGAGGTCGCCGATGCGCGGCATGCTGCAACTCGTCCCTATGGTCGTCGAACAGTCCACCCGCGGCGAGCGATCCTTCGACATCTATTCGCGGCTCCTGCGCGAGCGCATCATCTTCCTGAACGGCGAGGTCAATGATGCGATGTCCGGACTGGTCTGCGCGCAGCTCCTGTTCCTGGAAGCGGAGAATCCGAACAAGCCAATCAATCTCTACATCAATTCCTATGGCGGCGTGATCACCAGTGGCCTCGCGATGTACGACACCATGCAATTCATCAAGGCGCCGGTCCATACGCTGTGTATGGGCACCGCGCGCTCCATGGGCTCGTTCCTGCTGATGGCCGGCGCGCCCGGTCACCGCGCTGCCCTGCCCAATGCGAGCCTCCACGTGCATCAGCCGCTCGGCGGCTTCCAAGGCCAGGCGTCCGACATCCTGATCCATGCAACCGAAATGCAGGAAACCAAGCGGCGCATCATCCGTCTCTATGCAAAGCATTGCGGGCGCCCCGAGCAGGAGGTGGAACGAACTCTGGACCGCGATCACTTCATGACCGCGAACCAAGCGGTCGAATGGGGACTGATCGACAGGGTTATTGCGGAACGCGAGGTCGCCTGACGGTCCGAAGCTGGTCGGCCCGGTGGTGCCCTTGAGCGTATCTCGTGAGCACGAGCTGGAGGGACTGGATATTTCGCAGCACGGTGAAGCACTGCAGTAGGCGACTGCTCTACCAAAATACCTTCGCGCTGCCCGGCGCATGAGCAACATTGTGTCGGCAGCCTGTCTTGCTCGTATTTTGAGCAGGCCTGATCACGTTTTGAGCGCGACGTAATAGCGCACTGCAGCGAAACACGCGCCGAACGCGAAAACACCCGTTTTCATAGTCCGTTAGGCAAGACGCTCGATCTGGCACGGCATTTGATTCTAGGGGTCCTGGCTGTGCCCGCGTAGTGAACTTTCTCCCTCGTGGCGAACCAGTCGAGAAACGCCCGGCCACGTCCGGACCGGGCCCAAGCGGGGATAGGACCCATGAAAATTGTTATGGCGATTATCAAGCCATTCAAGCTGGAAGAAGTCCGTGACGCCCTGACCGCCATCGGCGTTCACGGGCTTACGGTGACGGAAGTCAAGGGATATGGCCGTCAGAAGGGCCATACGGAAATCTATCGCGGCGCCGAATATGCCGTGAGCTTCCTGCCCAAGATCAAGATCGAGGTCGCTGTCGCCTCCGACCAGGTCGACAAGACCATCGACGCCATCACGTCGGCTGCGAAAACCGGGCAAATCGGCGACGGCAAGATCTTCGTCATCAACCTCGACCATGCGGTTCGCATCCGCACCGGCGAGGCCGACGCCGCGGCCCTCTGATTTCGCGCTCAATCAAAAATTCAATCAGGAGTAAATGAAATGACGTTTAAGCGTCCCTATGGCGCGGGATTGGCGGCTCTCGCAGTCGGCCTGTTCGCTGCGACCGCAGCCTATGCCGAGCCAACGGTCAACAAGGGAGACAACGCCTGGATGCTGACATCGACAGTGCTCGTGCTGTTGATGACGATCCCGGGTCTTGCGCTGTTCTACGGCGGTCTCGTCCGCTCCAAGAACATGCTCTCGGTCCTGATGCAGGTGTTCTACACCGTCTGCGTCGTCACCGTGATCTGGGCCGTATACGGCTACAGCCTCGCCTTCACCGGCGGCTCCGACTTCATCGGCGGCTTCTCCAAGGCCTTCATGATGGGCGTCACCACCGACTCGAAGGCAGCGACGTTCAGCGTCGACGCCAACATCTCGGAGCTCATCTATATCTGCTTCCAGATGACCTTCGCGGCGATCACGCCCGCGCTGATCGTCGGCGCTTTTGCCGAGCGCATGAAGTTCGCGGCCATCGCGCTGTTCATCCCGCTCTGGGTCACCCTGATCTACTTCCCGATCGCGCACATGGTCTGGTACTGGCCCGGCCCGGACGCGATTCAGGATGCGGCCAAGGCGCTTGCTGCAGCGGCTGATGGCGCGGCGAAGACCGCGGCGCAGGCCAAGCTCGACGAGATCAACGCCGACGCCGGCTGGATCTTCAAGAAGGGCGCGATCGACTTTGCGGGCGGCACCGTGGTGCACATCAACGCCGGCATTGCAGGTCTCGTCGGCGCTTTGCTGATCGGCAAGCGCGTCGGCTACGGCAAAGAGCTGATGGCTCCGCACTCGCTGACGATGTCGATGATCGGTGCTTCGCTGCTCTGGGTCGGTTGGTTCGGCTTCAACGCCGGCTCCAACTTAGAGGCCAACGGCGGCGCAGCCCTCGCCATGACCAACTCCTTCGTCGCCACCGCGGCCGCCGCGCTGTCGTGGATGTTTGCGGAGTGGATCGTGAAGGGTCATCCCTCCGTGCTCGGCATCATCTCCGGCGCTGTTGCGGGCCTCGTGGCGGTCACGCCTGCGGCCGGCTTCGCCGGCGTGATGGGTGCGATCGTGCTCGGCCTCGTCGTCGGCGTCGTCTGCCTGTTCTTCTGCACCGTCGTGAAGAACGCGCTCGGCTACGATGATTCCCTCGACGTGTTCGGCGTGCACTGCATCGGCGGCATCATCGGCGCCCTCGGCACCGGCATCCTGGTCAACCCGGCTCTCGGCGGTGCGGGCATCATCGACTACACCGCGATCCCGCCCAAGGTTGCCGATTACGACTTCACGGCGCAGATGATCTCCCAGATCGAGGCCGTCTGCACCACGCTGGTGTGGTCGGGTGTCGGTTCGGCGATCCTCTACAAGGTCGTCGATGTGATCGTCGGCCTGCGCGCCAATGTCGAGACCGAGCGTGAAGGCCTCGACATCACCGAGCACACCGAGCGCGCCTACAACATGTAAGTGTTCTCCCGGGGCGCGATCCTCTCGGGGATCGCGTCCAGAACTACGGTTTGGGCACATACCCGGCAATGCCCCGACCGTTGAGGGGCTCCAGCGCAAGTTGGAGCCCCTTTCTTTTTGGTCACGCGGGCCAAAGAAAAAGATTGCCATTCCTCACCGCCGGCGCAGAAATATCGACCACAACGAAACAATAATCGGGAGGTCGTCATGCGTTTGGAAGGCGGATGCTATTGCGGCGAAGTGCGTTACGTGGCCGAGGGCGACCCGATGATGCAGGCGCAGTGTCATTGCCGCGAGTGCCAGTACATCTCGGGCGGCGCGCCCAACACCTTCATCGCGATGCCGGCGGCGGGCTTCAGCTACATCACCGGGCAGCCCAAGCAGTTCACGCGCAAGGATCTCGAGCGAGCCGTCACGCGCGAATTCTGCGCCGAGTGCGGCACGCATCTGGTGACCAAGGTTCCCGGTCTTCCCGCCGCGATCCTGAAAGTGGGCACGCTGGACGAGCCGACGCAATTCCACCCACAGATGGCGATCTACACCTGCGACAAGCAGGAATTCCACGCGATTCCCGCGGGCATGCCGACATTCGAGAAGCTGCCGGCGCACTAGGCCGCGATGACTGTGCGCTCCCTCCCCCGCCTGCGGGGGAGGGCAGCGGAGAGGGTGTCTCGACGACGAAGACTCGCCCAGAGGAGAGAACCCGCACCCGCGCCTTCGGCGCGACCTCTCCCGTAAACGGGAGAGGTGGAAGAAACAGTCCCGCCCGGTAGCCTTGTATCGTTGTTATCCGCCTCATTATTCCTGCCTGGACGGGTGCGCCCACCGATGGTTAATCGCGTCTTAACCTCGCCCTATCTATGGTGAAATGAACCGCTTCCCGCCGGCGCAATCCATGCGACGGCAGTTCCAAGAGTGCTGGCGCCCAACGAATGGCTATGACCGCTTCATCCCGTGCGCCGCAGGGCGGTGGAAGCTCCGACAGCGAGCGCTCGCCCTTCGTCCGGCTGAACGAGCTGCTGGCACCCCATCAGCCAGGCAAGCCCTTGATTACGCTTGCAGTCGGCGAGCCCCAGCATCCTGTGCCTGACTTCGTCGGCCCTGTGCTGGCCAAGCACATCGCCGATTTCGGCCGTTACCCGGCGAATAAGGGCACCGACCCGTTCCGCAAAGCAGCGGGCGCCTGGCTGTCGTCGCGCTTCAAGCTGCCGCGACCGCTCGATCCCGAGAGCGAGGTTCTCGTCCTCAATGGCAGCCGCGAGGGACTGTTCTTTGCCGCGATCACGGCGGCGCGCTATGTCGGGCCGCGTCCCGGCAAGCCCGCGATCCTGATGCCGAATCCGTTCTATCCAGTCTATGGCGCCGGGGCCCGCGCAGCCGCTTGCGAGCCGGTCTATCTGCCGACCACGGTCGAGAACGGTTTCCTGCCCGATCTCGACGCCATCGACGAGGCGACACTGGCGCGCACGGTGGCGTTCTATCTGGCCTCGCCCGCCAACCCGCAGGGCTCGGTCGCCTCGCGCGACTATTTTCTTCGCCTCAAGCAGCTCGCCGATCGCTACGGCTTCGTGATCCTGAGCGACGAGTGCTATTCGGAGATCTACACCCGCGAAGCACCGGGCAGCGCGCTGGAATGCGCCGGCCCCGACTTCACCCGCGTGGTTGCGTTCCAGTCGCTCTCGAAGCGCTCGAATCTGCCGGGCATGCGCGTCGGCTTCGCCGCCGGGGACAAGAAATTCATCAGCATGTTTCTCGAGCTGCGCAATGTCGCGGCGCCGCAGGTGCCGGTGCCGCTCCAGCATGTCGCGACCGTTGCCTACGGCGACGAGGCGCATGTCGAGGAGAACCGCAGGCTGTACCGGATCAAGTTCGATCTCGCCGACCAGATCATCGGCAATCGTTACGGCTATCGCCGGCCCGATGGCGGCTTCTGCGTCTGGCTCAATACGTCCGAGCTCGGAGACGACGTGTCTGTGTGCCTGAAACTCTTCAAGGAAGCAGGCGTGCGCGTGGTGCCCGGCAGCTATTTGGCGCGGCTCCAGCCCGACGGTTTCAATCCCGGTGCCGGCTACATTCGCCTCGCACTGGTGCAGGATGGTGAGACCACGGCGGCGGCGCTGCACCGCCTGGTCGAGACTCTGGGTTAGGCGGGGCCCATGAGCATGTCGACAATCGAACGTGTCATTCCTCTGGTCGGCCATCTGCCGCCTTCGATCCGCGAGGCGCTGACGAAACGCGTGCGCGAGCTCGCCGGTCTTGGGCTGATCGCGTTCTCGGGCGTCGCCTCGGCCGCGCTGATGACCTGGTCGGTGCAGGATCCCAGTCTCAGCCACGCGACCTCGCGGCCGATCCGCAACATTCTCGGCTATGCCGGCGCGATCGGCGCCGACCTTGCGATGCAGATCCTCGGGCTCGGTGCGATCATGCTGATCCTGACCGTCGCGGTCTGGGGCTGGCGCATGCTGACCCATCGCCCGTTCGACCGCGAGGCGCTGCGGCTTGGCTGCTGGATTCTCTGCACGGTGATCGCAGCAGGATTTGCGAGCTGCTGGCCGCATGGCGGCGCGTGGCCGCTGCCGACCGGAATTGGCGGCGTGGTCGGCGACGCATTGGTGCGAGCGCCCGCGGTGATTTTCGGGCCGGCCGGCACGATCTATCGCATCGTGCTCGGATTGATTCTGTTCGTCGCAATGTCCGCGACTTTCCTGATCGCCTGCGGTTTTGGCGCGCGCGAGCACGACGACGAGCTTTCCGAGATCGAGGATGACGATACGCCGCTCGACGAAGACGAGGGCAGCGATCGCGGCTCGGTGTCGTTGGGTTGGCTGTTTCATGCGCTGATGAGCACGAAGGCGCGGCTGATCTGGCTGCTCGGCACTGCCTATCGCTCGCTGGTCTCGAGCACGCCGAAGCCCCGCGCGATTGCCTTCGACCGCCAGGAGCCGAATCTCGGCGGCGGCCGTGCCGCCCCGCCGATCTCGCCGCAGTCCGAGGATGAGGATTACGAGGACGGGCACGACGACGAAGACGAGGAGGAGGAAGAGGAAGCGCCGGCCGCGCGCGCACCGCGCAAGAAGGCCGCGCCGAAAGCTGCGCCCAAGAAATCCTCCGACAAGTTCGAGCTTCCGTCCGTGTCCGTGCTGGCCGCGCCCAAGGCCGGCGATCGCCAGCCGCTCAGCAAGGCCGAGCTGGAAGCCAATTCGCGCGCGCTCGAAGGCGTGCTGCAGGATTTCGGTGTGCGCGGCGAGATCGTGAAGTCCAATCCCGGTCCGGTGGTCACGCTGTACGAGCTGGAGCCGGCGCCCGGCATCAAGTCGTCGCGCGTGATTGGACTTGCCGACGACATCGCCCGTTCGATGAGCGCGCTGTCGGCGCGCGTCGCCGTCGTGCCCGGCCGCAATGCGATCGGCATCGAGCTGCCGAACGCGCATCGCGAGAAAGTCTATCTGCGCGAGCTGCTGGTCGCCAAGGAGACGACAGAGACGGTTGCAAAGCTGCCGCTCTGCCTCGGCAAGACCATCGGCGGCGATCCCGTCATCATCGATCTTGCGCGCACGCCTCACATGCTGATCGCCGGCACCACCGGCTCGGGCAAGTCGGTCGCCATCAACACCATGATCCTCAGCCTGGTCTACCGGCTGCGCCCGGACCAGTGCCGGCTGATCATGGTCGATCCCAAGATGCTCGAACTCTCCGTCTATGACGGCATTCCCCATCTGCTGACGCCGGTCGTGACCGATCCGAAGAAGGCTGTGGTCGCGCTGAAATGGGCCGTGCGCGAGATGGAAGAGCGCTATAAGAACATGGCCAAGCTCGGCGTGCGCAACATCGACGGTTACAATGCGCGCCTGCTCGAAGTGAAGGCAAAGGGAGAGGAGCCGACGCGCACGGTGCACACCGGCTTCGACAAGGAGACCGGCAAGGCGATCTACGAGGAAGAGAAGCTTTCGCTGGAGCCGCTGCCCTACATCGTCATCATCGTCGACGAAATGGCCGACCTGATGATGGTCGCCGGCAAGGACATCGAAGGTGCTGTGCAGCGCCTCGCACAGATGGCGCGCGCCGCGGGCCTGCACGTGATCCTCGCCACGCAGCGTCCATCGGTCGACGTCATCACCGGTACGATCAAGGCGAACTTCCCGACCCGCATCGCCTTCCAGGTCACCTCCAAGATCGACAGCCGCACCATTCTGGGCGAGATGGGCGCCGAGCAACTGCTCGGTCAGGGCGACATGCTCTACATGGCCGGCGGCGGCCGCATCAGCCGCGTGCACGGACCTTTTGCATCGGATGAGGAAGTCGAGAAGGTGGTGCGCCACCTCAAGACGCAGGGACAGCCCGAATATCTCGAAGCGGTCACCGCCGAGGAGCCCACCGAGGACGAGGACGGCGCAGTGTTCGACGCCACCGGCATGGGTGCGGACGGCGGCGGCGACCTGTTTTCGCAAGCCGTGGCAATCGTCAAGCGCGACCGCAAGGCTTCGACCAGCTACATCCAGCGCCGCCTGCAAATCGGCTACAACCGCGCCGCCTCGCTGATGGAGCGCATGGAACTGGAAGGCATTGTTGGACCCGCCAATCACGCCGGTAAGCGCGAGATCCTGGTCGAGGAAGAAGACAGCCATATGTGAGGCAGCCCGTCTCAAAATGCATTCTCACGCAAAAACGATGTCTGCTTTTGCCTGAAATCACGCTAAAACGACGCCCAGCCATACAGGACGACGCGTTGATCAAACATCCGGACATTCGATTCGCTGCCTCCATCGCTGCGCGAAGCGCGCGCGTGGCCGGCGTGCTTCTCGTCACCGCCGCGATGGTGACCGCCGCGTCTTTTGCACAGAACGTACCCGTGCCAAAGCCGGCGCCCAAGGCCCGTGACGGTGCTCCGCCTTCGGGTGGGCCGTCGATCACCGGCGCGACCCAGGCGCCACCGAATCCGGTGATTCCGGATCCGCGCCGCAACGTGCCGAGCAGCATCTTCCAGACCTTCGATGCCAACCAGAAGGCGCAGGCGGCCAAGGTCAGCGCCTATCTGTCGTCGCTTTCGACGCTGGTCGGGAATTTCGTCCAGGTCGGCCCCGACGGCAGCAAGACGCAAGGCGACTTCTACATCCAGAAGCCGGGCAAGGTGCGCTTCGAATATGATCCGCCGAGCCCGATCGACATTGTCGCCGACGGATCGTCGCTCGTGGTTCGCGACCGCAAGCTGGCGACGCAAGACGTCTATCCGCTGTCGCAAACGCCGCTGCGCTTCCTGCTGTCGGACCGGATCGACCTGATGAAGGACACCAACGTCGTCAACGTCACCGCCGACGACGTCTTCGTCAGCGTCACCATCGAGGAGAAGCAGGCGCTGGTCGGCACCAGCCGCCTGATGCTGATGTTCGGCGCCAAGGACGGCCAGCTTAAGCAATGGACCGTCACCGACCCGCAGGGCTATGACACCACGATTGCGGTCTACAATCTCGATGCGGGCAAGAAGCTCGATCCCGGCATGTTCAAGATCGACTTCACCAATTACGGCCCGTCGCCGGGTTGAGCCGAGACGGCGTAGGGTGGCCAAAGCGGCAGCGTGCCCGCCAGTCGCATCGCGAGCTCGAAAAGACGTGGGCACGGCGCTTTGCGCCTTTGCCCACCCTACGAGAGCTTGCTAAGACGCAATTCTCATGCGTTTTTCCCTGACAACCTGGAATATCAACTCGGTGCGGCTGCGCATCGAGCTCGTCGCGAAATTTCTCAAGAGCGCGCGGCCCGACGTGCTGTGCCTCCAGGAGACCAAGTGCATCGACGATGCCTTTCCGATGAAGCGCTTCAAGCGGCTCGGCTATGAGCATGTCGCGCTGAACGGGCAGAAGGGTTATCACGGCGTCGCCATCGTCTCGAAGATTCCGTTCGAGTCGAAGGACATCCGCACCTTCTGCGACAAGGTCGATTCGCGCCACATCTCGGTGTCGTTCGGCGAAAAGGCCAATATCGCAAAGCCGCTGGTGCTGCATAATTTCTACGTCCCCGCCGGCGGCGACGTTCCTGACCCCGCGCTGAACGAGAAGTTCGACCACAAGCTCCGCTTCCTCGACGAGATGAAGGCCTGCGAGCCGCTGCATCCGCGCGAAGACGACCGCCACATCCTGGTCGGCGATCTCAACGTCGCCCCGCACGAGAACGACGTGTGGTCGCACAAGCAGCTGCTGAAGGTGGTGTCGCACACCCCGATCGAAACCGAGAAGCTGCAGGCGGCGCTGAAGGCCGGCGAATGGATCGACGTCGCGCGCGAGCGCATTCCGATGTCGGAAAAGGTCTACACGTGGTGGAGCTATCGCTCCGCCGACTGGACCGTCGGCGACCGCGGCCGCAGGCTCGACCACATCTGGGTCTCGCGTGCGCTGAAAGACGCGGTCAGCGATTTCAGGATTCTGCGCGACGCGCGGAGCTGGGAGCGGCCGTCGGACCACGTGCCGGTGACGGTCACGCTGGAGGTGTGACGGCGTTGAGCCGCGATTGATGCCCTCATCCTGAGGGCGCGCTCTTCGCGCGCGTCTCGAAGGATGGGCTGCAGGCAACAGCCGGGCCTTCATGGTTCGAGACGGCGCCGACGCGCCTCCTCACCATGAGGAAGCTAATTGGTCAGCTTTCCGCCCGCCATCAGGATATCGCTAGCGATCTGGCTCGAGCGAATTGCGAATTCGTCGCGGAGGCGAACCGCTGCGGCCGGGTCGCTTTCGAGCACGCGCTGAAACAGGCTGCGTGCGATGCGGATGACCGAAGAATGCTCGATCGCGATCGCGCCCGACGGCCGCTTCATCGGCACGACCAGCGCAAGTTCGCCGATCAGCGCACCGGGACCGGCGATCATTTCGGCGCCGGCGCCGTCATCGACCCGAAAGGCGCCGCGCTGGACCACGAAGCCGGCATCGGCGTCGTCGCCGAGATTGAACAGGACGTCGCCGCGAACGAAGTCGCGCTGCTCGGAACCGATCGCCAGCATGCGCAACGAGGCGTCTCCCAACAGGCGCAATGTCGGGACACGCTCGAGAAGCGCTACGTCGTCATCGATTGACATTCAGGTCCGAGGCTCAGGGGCACGCAATCTAAAACGATTCGCACACCCCCGAAGCGTATCACGGCACCAGCTTGTAGCCACCGGCTTCGGTGACCAGGATTTCCGGGTTGGCGGCATCCTTCTCGATCTTCTGGCGCAGACGGTAGATGTGGGTTTCCAGCGTATGGGTGGTGACGCCGGAATTGTAGCCCCAGACCTCCTGGAGCAGGGTCTCGCGCGAGACCGGCAGCTGGCCGGCCCGGTAAAGGAAGCGCAGGATCGCCGTCTCCTTCTCCGTCAGCCGCACCTTGCGCGCATTGGCGGCGGTCAGCATTTTGGAGCCGGGACGGAAGCTGTAGGGGCCGACCGAGAACACCGCGTCTTCGCTGGCTTCGTGCTGGCGAAGTTGGGCGCGGATGCGGGCGAGCAGCACGGCGAAGCGGAACGGTTTTGCGACATAGTCGTTGGCACCGGATTCCAGGCCCAAAATCGTGTCGGAGTCGGTGTCATGCCCGGTCAGCATGATGATCGGAGCCTTGAACCCGCCCTTGCGCAGGGAGCGGACCACCTCGCGGCCGTCGGTGTCGGGCAGGCCGACATCCATCAGGACGAGATCGGGGGAATTGGCCTTTGCGGCGCTTGCGCCCTTGGCGCCGGTATCGACGGCGGAGGCTTCAAATTCTTCGTGCAGCGATAATTGCTCCACCAACGTATCGCGCAGATCGGTATCGTCATCCACGATCAGGATCTTGCGGGCATTGGCCATAGGGGGTCATCCTTTTGGGGTCCGGCTCGGCGCGCATGCATGCCGCGCTCAGCCGTGATGGGAAAGTTAGGGGTCGCCGTTATTATTATTGATGTTCGTCTTGAAGTAGTGGGCTGTTACCGATTCACAAGCCAGAACCACTCTAACCCAGAATAGCAGGGCACTTTGATGAATGTCCTGTAATGAATTCGACATCGCAATTTCACATGAAAACAGAAGATAATTCAGTCGGTTACACCAAGCAAAGGCGCTCCGGGCCGCTGCGGACGATCCGCGTTAAGCCCGCTGCCGGTAATCCGCGCCGGGGCTGGCTGACGGCCGGACAGCTGACAATTCCGGTGGCGCTGGGGCAGGGCGGCATTCGGGCCAACAAGCGCGAGGGCGACGGCGGCACGCCAAGGGGCAGCTTCCACCCGCGGCGATTATGGTGGCGGGACGACCGTCACAGCCGCCCGCAGACCTTCTTGCCGGCCCGGACCATCACCAGTGAAGATGGCTGGTGCGAGGACCCCGGGGATCGCCATTACAACCAGCCGATCCGGCTCGGGCGGGAGCAGGGCGGCGACCGGCTCAAGCGGGTGGACCATCTCTATGACTTCATCATCGAGATCGACCACAACACCAAGCCGCGCATTGCCGGCCGCGGCAGCGCTGTGTTCTTGCATCTGGCCCGCGACAATTTCGGCCCGACTGCGGGCTGCATCTCCATGACAAAAGCCGCGATGCTGCGATTGCTGCGGCGGCTCGGGCCGCGCACAAGAATCATCATCGGGTGAGGGGGGCGCCTTGGGGAAGATGTCGGTGAGCTTCACGTGATCACCGCGCACTCCGCAGTCATTGCGAGCGTAGCGAAGCAATCCAGAATCTCTCCGCGGTGGCAGTCTGGATTGCTTCGCTTCGCTCGCAATGACGAATTTGAGAGCTCGGACGAAGCTCGGCCCTCGCCAACGACTCCTACCGGTGCCCGAAGATCGCACTGCCCACGCGCACATGCGTGGCGCCGAGCATGATCGCTGTGGCAAAATCCGCGCTCATGCCCATCGACAGATTCTTCAGACCGTTGCGGGCAGCGATCTTGGCGGTGAGCGCAAAATGCGCCGCCGGCGGCTCGTCGACCGGCGGGATGCACATCAGGCCGGAGATAGTCAGCCCATAGGTGTCGCGGCAGTTCGCCAGGAAGGCATCGGCCTCGCCGGGCGCGACGCCGGCCTTTTGCGGCTCCTCGCCGGTGTTGATCTGGACGAAGAGCTCGGGATGCTTTTTCTGGGATTCGATTTCCTTGGCTAACGCTTGGCAAATGCTCGGGCGGTCAACCGAATGGATGGCGTCGAACAGCGCAACCGCCTCTTTCGCCTTGTTGGATTGCAGCGGTCCGATCAGATGCAGTGCGATATCGGGATAAGCAGATATTAACGCCGGCCACTTGCCCTTGGCCTCCTGCACGCGATTCTCGCCGAATACGCGCTGTCCGGCGGCAATAACCGGCGTAATTGCATCCGCGGCGAAAGTCTTGGACACCGCAATCAGCGTGACCGAGGCGCGATCGCGCCGCGCTTCCGTGCAGGCGCGCGCGATTTCCGCTTCGACTAAGGCGAGCCCGTTTGGTGAATGGCCGGTTAGCGGCGCGGCGTTGGATTCGGTCATGATGTCGGTCGGCACTGATTGTTGCGGAGGTAGTTCCAATTTTACCAAGTTCAAGAAAGGGTTTTTGAACCCTTCGCTTTACCTTGCCGCGTGGGGTGGGCAGCGAAGATGGCAAGCGTCAGTTTCAACCGCAAACGAGCGAAACTCAAGCAGGTTCTCGGAATCCGGGCACGGCTTGCGTTGCTCGCGGTGATTCTGGTGGCGCCTTTGATGCTCGAGCGCATCCGTTCGCTCGAAGGCACGCGGGCGAGGCAGATTGCGCAGGCCGCGACCGAATTCACCACCATCGCAAGGCACAGCGCCGACGCGCAGCGTGAAGTGATCTCGTCGGTCGAGACCATCCTGAAATCGGAAGCCTTTATCCGCGCCTCCGTCGGCGGCATCAGCAAGAGCTGCGATGTGCTGCGCGCGAGCCTGCCGTCGAGCCTTCCCTGGATCCGCACGCTTCTCATCGCCGGCCAGGACGGGCACATCCAGTGCGCCACCAACAACATGTATGTCGGCCTTGACCTGAGCGACCGGCCTTACTTCCAGCAGGCGCAGGAGACCGGCCGCTTCGTTCTCAGCGACTTCATCCTGTCGCGGCCCGTGCCGGCACCGACCGTCATGGCGGTCTATCCGGTGTCCGCGTTCAGCGGCGTAGCTGATGCCGTCGTGCTGGCAACGGTCAATCTCGACTGGATGTCGAAGGTCATGAACAATCTGGGCGGTCGCGCCGGCATCACCGCGGTGCTGGTCGACAGCGCCGGCACCGTGCTGGCCGCGCCCGCCGACCAGCACAGCGCGGTCGGCCGGCCCCTCGACAACATGCCGCTGATGTCGGCGATCGCCGACAAGGCGTTGCGTTCGGACCAGGACGAGGGCTCGCTGTCTTTCCTTGCCGCCGATGGATCCCGGCGCGCGGTCAGCTACATCCGTATTGTCGGCACCAATGCCCGTCTGATCGCCAGCATCGACGAGGACAAGGTGTCCGCGGCGGTCAGCCGCGACATTCGCACCGCCTATCTCCAGCTCGCCTTCGTGGTCCTGTTCGTCCTGCTCGGCGCGCTGATCGCCGCAGAGAAACTCGTGATCAAGCCGATCGAGATGCTCGCCGACATGGCCAAGCGGCTCGGCGAGGGTGATCTGTCGGCCCGCGCTGCGCGCAATCGCCTGCCTTCCGAATTCGTGCCGCTGGCGCGCGCGTTCAATGCGATGGCCGCGCAACTGAGCCAGCGCGAGCGCGAGCTGGTCGCGAGCAACGACCGGCTGACGGTGATGGCCTCGATCGATATGCTGTCGGGACTCGCCAACCGCCGCGGCTTCCAGAGCCGGCTCGACTTCGAATGGATGCGCGCACAGCAATATGGCAGCGAGCTCGCGCTGTTGATGATCGACGTCGACCATTTCAAGCTGTTCAACGACACCTATGGCCACCTCGAAGGCGATTCCTGCCTGACCAGGCTCGGCGAATCGCTGTCCGGCATCGCCGCCGATACGATGGGCTTTGCGGCGCGCTATGGCGGCGAAGAATTCTGCCTGTTGCTGCCGAACACCGACGTGACACGCGCCGTCGAAATCGGCGAACAGGTGCGCGCGGCCGTGCACAAGCTCTGCCTGCCGCACATCACATCGAACCACATGATCGTCACCGTCTCGATCGGCGTCGCCGCAACGCGGCCCAACGAGACCCTGCGCCCCGGCGACCTGATCGAAGCCGCCGATGCCGCGCTTTACGTCGCCAAGCACCGCGGCCGCAACAGCGTCGCCGAGCACGGCATCGTGCCGATCGAAGGCGGTACCGCCGATATGATGATGGCGGGCTAATATCGCCCGGGTGCGGTCACACTGGAACGTGTGTCTCGCCATCAGCCGCGCGCGGCTCGCGGGGCATCCGAAAGCCAGACCGGCCGCGGATATCCAACCCGTTGACCCCACGGCCGCTTTTGTGGCCTAGTCCGCCCTCCTTAAAGCGGCCCGAAACTCACGAAAACCCAACGATTCCATGACCTCCGAACGTTATAACGCCCGCGATTCCGAACCGCGCTGGCAAGCCGCCTGGGACCAGCAGGCGATTTTCGTCTCAAAGAACGACGATTCGCGGCCGAAATACTACGTGCTCGAGATGTTCCCCTACCCCTCCGGGCGCATCCATATCGGCCATGTCCGCAATTACACGCTGGGCGATGTGCTGGCGCGCTTCATGCGCGCCAAAGGGTTCAACGTGCTGCACCCGATGGGCTGGGATGCCTTCGGCCTGCCGGCCGAAAACGCCGCCATCGAGCGCAAGGTCGCGCCGAAAGCCTGGACCTACGACAACATCGCCGCGATGAAGAAACAGCTCCGCTCGATCGGGCTGTCGCTGGACTGGAGCCGCGAGATCGCGACCTGCGATCCCTCCTACTACAAGCACCAGCAGAAGATGTTCCTGGACTTCCTGCGCGCAGGGCTAGCCGAGCGCGAGAAGCGCAAGGTGAACTGGGACCCCGTCGACATGACCGTGCTCGCCAACGAGCAGGTGATCGACGGTCGCGGCTGGCGTTCGGGAGCCGTGGTCGAACAACGGGAAATGAACCAGTGGGTCTTCAAGATCACGAAGTACTCGCAGGAACTGCTGGACGCGCTTGATAGCCTGGACCGCTGGCCCGACAAGGTCCGGCTGATGCAGCGCAACTGGATCGGCCGGTCCGAAGGCCTGTTGGTCCGCTTCGCACTCGATCAGGCGACGACGCCGGCCGGCGAGAGCGAGCTGAAGGTTTTTACGACGCGCCAGGACACGCTGTTCGGCGCGAAGTTCATGGCGATCTCGGCGGACCATCCGCTGGCGACGGCGGCCGCCGCGAAGAACCCGAAGCTCGCGGAGTTCATCGCCGAGATCAAGAAGATCGGCACCGCGCAGGAGATCATCGACACCGCGGAGAAGCAGGGCTTTGACACCGGCATCCGCGCGGTCCATCCGTTCGATTCCAGCTGGAAGCTGCCGGTCTATGTCGCCAACTTCGTGCTGATGGAATACGGCACCGGCGCGATCTTCGGCTGCCCCGCGCATGACCAGCGCGACCTCGACTTCGTCAACAAGTACGCCCTCGGCAATACGCCGGTGGTGTGCCCCGAAGGTCAGGATCCGAAATCGTTTGTCATCACCGACACCGCCTATGACGGTGACGGCCGCATGATCAATTCGCGCTTCCTCGACGGCATGACCATCGACGAGGCCAAGAACGAAGTTGCGAAACGCCTGGAAAACGAGCTGCGTGGCAATGCGCCGGTCGGCGAGCGGCAGGTCAATTTCCGCCTGCGCGACTGGGGCATTTCACGCCAGCGCTATTGGGGCTGCCCGATTCCCGTCATCCATTGTCCGACATGCGATGTCGTGCCGGTGCCGGATGCCGATTTGCCGGTCGAGCTGCCGGATGACGCGACCTTCGACAAGCCCGGCAACGCGCTCGACCATCACCCGACCTGGAAGCACGTGACCTGCCCGCAATGCGGGGCCAAGGCCCAGCGCGAAACCGACACCATGGACACCTTCGTAGATTCGTCCTGGTATTTTGCGCGCTTCACCGATCCCTGGAACGAGAACGCGCCGACGACGCCCGCGGTCGCCAACCGGATGATGCCGGTCGACCAGTATATCGGCGGCGTCGAGCACGCGATCCTGCATCTGCTCTACAGCCGCTTCTTCGTGCGCGCGATGAAGGCGACCGGCCACATCGCGATGGACGAGCCGTTCGCAGGCATGTTCACGCAGGGCATGGTGGTGCACGAGACCTACCAGAAGGCCGACGGCAGCTATGTCCAGCCGGCCGAGGTGAAGATCGAAGTCGGCGGTAATGGCAGGCGCGCTGTTCTGATGACGACCGGCGAAGACATCCAGATCGGCGCGATCGAGAAGATGTCGAAGTCGAAGAAGAACACGGTCGACCCCGACGACATCATCGAGACCTACGGCGCCGACGTCGCGCGCTGGTTCATGCTGTCGGACTCTCCGCCCGACCGCGACGTGATCTGGAGCGACGAACGCGTCCAGGGCGCCTCGCGCTTCGTGCAGCGGCTGTGGCGGCTGGTGAACGAGGCCGCGGAACTGGGCAAGGACGCAGCCGCGGCGCGGCCGGCTTCGTTCGGGGCCGATGCGACCGCCCTGCGCAAGGCCGCCCATGGCGCGCTGGATAAGGTCACGACCGGCATCGAGCGGCTGCACTTCAACGTCTGCCTCGCCCATATCCGCGAATTCGCCAACGCCTTTTCGGGGGTGTTGCAGCGTCCCGGCCAACCAGCCCCCGACTTGGCCTGGGCGATCCGGGAGGCCGGCCAGATCCTGGTTCAGCTGTTCTCCCCGATGATGCCGCATCTGGCCGAGGAATGCTGGCAGGTCTTGTCTACGAATGGGTTGGGCCGGACCGGGCTGGTTTCCGAGGCGCCCTGGCCGCAAATCGAACGCGATTTGCTGGTTGAAGATAGCGTGACGCTGGTAGTCCAGGTCAACGGCAAGAAGCGGGGCGAGGTCACAGTTGCAACAGCGGCCCAGAATCCGGAAATCGAGGCTGCCGTTTTGGCGCTCGATGCGGTAAAGCTGGCCCTGGACGGCAAACCCGTCCGCAAGGTGATCATCGTCCCCAAGAGGATCGTGAATGTTGTCGGCTAGGATCCGCATCGCAGCCCGTTTGCTGGCGGTCGCCGCTCTGGCGGCGCTGACGGCCGGCTGCTTCCAACCGATGTATGCCGAGCGGACCGACGGCACCCCTGGCCTCCGCGAGAAGCTGATGGGGATCGAAATTCCCCCGGTCGACAAGCCGAACGCCTCCCGAGAGGCCCGCGTCGGGGTCGAGGTCCGTAACGCCCTTGCGTTCAAGCTTTACGGCACTGCCACGGGTATGCCGCCGACCCACCGCCTAGTGCTCCGCTTCAGCGCCGGCCGCTCGTCCCTGATCGTCGATCCCAGCACGGCGCTGCCGACAACCGAAACATACAGCCTCGATGCTCAGTACAACCTGATTGACCTCGCGACCAACAAGTCGGTGATGACCGGCAGCACGTTCTCGCGCGTGTCCTACGACATGCCCGGCTCCTACCAGCGGTTCTCCCGTAATCGAGCGCTGCGCGACGCGGAAGACCGTGCCGCCAACGAGATCGCCGAGAACATCAACACCCGGCTCGCCTCGTTCTTCACCGCGGGCACGTAATCATCTCTCATTCCGGGCGCGGGAAGCGTGAGCCGGAATGACGCGTGTTAGGCAACATGGTCGCGCTGCGCGGAAAAGAGATCGACGCCTTCCTCGCCCGGCCCGATGCGGGCCGGCCGATCATCCTGCTCTATGGTCCTGATGCCGGCCTCGTGCGCGAGCGCGCCGACGCATTGATCGCATCCGCCGTCGACGATCCCAACGATCCCTTTTCGCTGGTGAAGCTAGACGGCGACGAGCTGTCCGCCGAGCCGTCGCGCCTGGTGGATGAGGCCATGACCGTGCCGCTGTTCGGCGGCCGCCGCGCCATCCGCGTGCGCGCCGGCTCGCGCAGCTTTGCCAGCGGCGTCGACACGCTCGCCGAGATGTCGATGAAGGATTGCCGCATCGTGATCGAGGCCGGCGAGCTGCGCCCGGAATCGCCGCTGCGCAAAGCCTGCGAGCGCGCCAAGACCGCTGTGGCGATCGCTTGCTATCCCGACACCGAGCGCGACCTCGCCAAGCTGATGGAGGACGAGCTCCGCATCGCCAGCTTGCGCATCGCGCAGGACGCCCGCGCCGCGCTGATGTCGTTCCTCGGCGGCGACCGGCAGGCCTCGCGCAACGAGCTACGCAAGCTCACTCTATACGCCCACGGCAAGGGCGAGATCACGCTGGACGACGTGATGGCCGTGGTGGCCGACGCGTCCGAGCTGAAGCTCGATCCGATCGTCGACGGCGCCTTCGCCGGCCGGCCCGACATCGTCGAGACCGAATTCGCCAAAGCCATGATCGCCGGCACCTATCCCGGCGTGATCATCTCGGCGGCACAGCGCCAGGCCGCATGGCTGCACAAGTCCGCGCTCGCCATTGCCGACGGCACGCCGGCCTCTGCCGTGCTCGACGGCGGATTTCCGCGACTGCACTTTTCCCGAAAGCCGGCGGTGGAAACGGCGCTGCGCAATTTCAGCGCGACGCGGCTTGCCGGCATTATCGAGCAGCTCGCCACCGCCGCGCTCGACACCCGCAAGCAATCGACGCTCGCCGCCGCCATTGCCCAGCGCACGCTGATGGCGATCGCCGCGAACGCAAGGCGGCGGGGCTGAGTCTCGACTCTATCCACGTCATTGCGAGGAGCCCTTGCGACGAAGCAATCCAGAATCTTTCCGCGGAGAGATTCTGGATTGCTTCGCTGCGCTCGCAATGACGAGGAGGGCTAGAGCGCGCCCTTCGCCAGCCGCCGCATCACCTCGTCGAGCTGCTCGAGGTTGCGGTAGTTGATCTGAACTGAGCCGCCGGGCTCGCGGTGGCTGACGGTGACCTTGAGGCCGAGCGCGTCGCTGACGCGCTTCTCGAGATCGACCGTGTCGGGGTCCTTCTCCTTGGCGCCTGCGCGCGCCTTCTGCGGCTTGCGCTCCGGCACGCCCTCTTCGTGCGCCAGCGCCTCGGCCTGACGGACGTTGAGACCCTCCTCGACGATGCGCTTGGCGGTCGCAAGCGGATCGGGCACGCCGATCAGTGCGCGGGCGTGACCAGCGGTCAATTGACCGTCCGCGATGAAGGCTTGCACCTCGGCCGGCAGCTTGGTCAGCCGCATCATGTTGGCGACATGACTGCGGCTCTTGCCGACGACCTTTGCGATGTCGTCCTGGCTGCGTTTGAACTCGCCCGCGAGCGCGTGATAGCCGAGCGCCTCTTCCATCGGATTGAGGTCTTCGCGCTGCACGTTCTCGACGATCGCGAACTCCAGCGCGTCGCTGTCGCTGATGTCGACCGGCACGATCGGCACTTCATGCAGGCCGGCCATTTGCGAAGCGCGCCAGCGGCGTTCGCCGGCGACGATCTCGTAGCGGTCCTGCGCGCCCTTCACCGGACGCACCACGATCGGCTGGATCACGCCGTGCTGCTTGATGGAGTCCGAGAGCTCCTTGAGCTCGACGTCCGAAAAGGCGCGGCGCGGATTGCGCGGATTGGGCTTGATGAACTCGATCGGCACCTTGCGCTGCGCGCGCGGACGATCGACATGCTGTGCCTCACCGCCGACATCGCCGATCAGGCTCGCAAGACCCCGGCCCAGTCGCGAACGCGCTTCGTCGGCCATCGCCAGCTCCCTTGGATTCACGGTGCAACACTCCAGAACTGAATTTCAGATTCTCGATCGTAGGGTGGGCAAAGGCGCGTCTTCGCGCTGTGCCCACCGTCTTTCGAACGGTTCTGGTGGGCACGCTTCGCTTTGCCCACCCTACGATTCTTCGCTTCAATGTGTCGTACGCAGCTCGCGCTCGCGCTGGATCACTTCGGTGGCTAGGCGCAGATAAGCTTCGCTGCCGACGCATTTGAGATCGTAGACCAGCACCGGCTTGCCGTAGGACGGCGCTTCCGAGATGCGCACGTTGCGCGGGATCATGGTCTTGTATACCTTCTCGCCCATGAACTGCCGGACGTCGGCGACGACCTGGTTCGAGAGGTTGTTGCGCGAGTCGAACATGGTCAGCACGATGCCGTGGATCGACAGATTCGGGTTGAGCGTCGAGCGCACCTGCTCGACGGTCTGCAACAGTTGCGACAGGCCTTCGAGCGCGAAGAACTCGCATTGCAGCGGCACCAGGATGGCGTCGGACGCCGCCATCGCATTCACCGTGAGCAGGTTGAGCGAGGGCGGGCAGTCGATCAGCACATAGGTGTAGTCGGCATCCGGCGACACGTTGTTGTTGAGCGCAGCGATCGCATCGCGCAGCTTGAAGGCGCGGCCGGGCGTGGTGCCGAGTTCGAGCTCGAGGCCAGAGAGATCCATGGTCGAGGGCGCGATGTGCAGCCGCGGCACCGCGGTCGCGACCACCGCCTCGCGCAAATTGGCTTCGCCGATCAGCACGTCATAGGTCGAGCAGGAGCGGTTGCGGCGATCGATGCCGAGGCCGGTCGAGGCGTTGCCCTGCGGGTCGAGATCGACGATCAGGACGCGTTCGCCGATCGCCGCGAGCGCCGTGCCGAGATTGATCGCTGTGGTTGTTTTGCCGACGCCGCCCTTCTGGTTCGCCAACGCGAGGATGCGCGGATGGCCCTGCGCGACAATTTCGGTCTGCTCTTGCTGCGGTTCGTAAATCACGGTCATCGCCAATTCCCCACTCAGCCCCTGAAGGCTTCACCCGCGCCGTTCGACGGCAGCCAGCTCCACAATCCAGCCATCGCCCGTGCGGCTTCGGTGGAGCTGAGGCCGAATATTCCAATATTTAGCGGCTTCGGTCAATTCAGCCTCTACATCTTGACCCTTTGGAAATAACGCTTTTGCACCCTGGCGCATCAGCGGCTCCGCAAAGCCGATGAGTTGATGTAGCGGAGCAAGTGCCCGCGCGGTGACGCAATCCACTGGGCCGGTGATTCTATCCACATTATCCCCGATCTCCGCGAGATGTACGACTCCCGGAGATTCGGTGACACGGATCGCTTCGCGCAGGAAAGCCGCCTTCTTGGCGATGCGCTCGACCAGATGGACGCTGGCTCCCGCTGTCCCGGCCATGGCACAGGCCAGCACCACACCGGGAAAGCCGCCGCCGCTACCAAGGTCGGCCCAGCGCTTGGCCGATGGCGCCAGATCCACCAGCTGAAGCGAGTCGGCGATGTGCCGGGTCCAGAGCTGCGGCAGCGTCGAGGGCGCGACCAGATTGGTCTTGGCCTGCCACTCCCGGAGCAGCGCGATGTACCGATCGAGCCGCGCTTCCGTTTCACGTGAAATAGGCGCGAGCTTGAGTGCAGCGGCCTTGTCGACAGCGATCACGGCGTCCAGCGACTTATCGGTCGCGCTGGCTTTGTCGATCTTCGGATTGATCGGGACCGATCCGGGTCGATGTCCCGCGCCCTCGCCCGCCTTAGGCTCTGGCGATGAAGGTCTGCCGCCTGCCGGCCCGCGCTGTTTCACGTGAAACGCCTATGCGATTGCTTTGGAAGTCTTCCGTGCTTCGCGGCGGAGATAGGCCGCGAGGATGCCGAGCGCCGCCGGTGTCATGCCATCGATGCGGCCGGCCTGGCCGACGGTGAACGGCCGCGCCTTCTCCAGCTTGGCGCGGACCTCATTGGAGAGGCCGGGCACCAGCTGGTAGTCGACATCGGACAACACCAATCCCTCGTCGCGCCTGAAGGCTTCGACATCGGCGCTTTGGCGCTCGAGATAGACGTCGTATTTCGCATCGATCTCGAGATGGGTGGCAATCACGGGGTCAATGACGGACAGCTCCGGCCAGATCGCGCGAACCTGGCTCCAGCCGATGTCGGGATAGGCCATCAGCTCGAAGGCCGACCGGCGCTGGCCATCCCTGTTCAGCGACAGCCCATGCCTGATTGCCTCGTTCGGGGTGATGGTCAGCGACTTCGAAAGCGCCCGCGCTGCATTCAGAGCATCCATCTTGGCGCGGTGATGCTGCGTCCGGCCGCTTCCGACGCACCCCAAGGCAATGCCCTTCTCGGTCAGACGCTGGTCGGCATTGTCCGCGCGCAAAGTCAGCCGGTATTCGGCCCGCGAGGTGAACATCCGATAGGGTTCGCTGATGCCGCGGGTGACGAGATCGTCGATCATCACGCCGAGATAGCCGTCGGCGCGGTCGAACACCGTCAGCGTGGCCCCGCTGGCGGCCAGTGCCGCGTTCAGCCCGGCCACGATGCCCTGGCCGGCGGCCTCTTCATATCCGGTGGTGCCATTGATCTGTCCAGCCAGGAACAGGCCCCGCAAACGCTTGGTCTGGAGGGTCGGATCGAGCTCGCGCGGATCGACGTGGTCGTATTCGATGGCATAGCCCGGCCGGACCATCCTGACCCGCTCCAGGCCGGGAATGCTGGCGAGGATTGCCAGCTGGACGTCCTCCGGCAGCGAGGTGGAGATGCCGTTGGGATAGACCGTCGTATCGTCGAGTCCTTCCGGCTCCAAGAAGATCTGGTGGCCATCGCGATCGCCGAAGCGGACGATCTTGTCCTCGATCGAGGGACAATAGCGCGGTCCGGAGCTCTTGATTTGGCCGGAATACATCGGGGACCGATGGACATTGGCCCGGATCACCTCATGGGTCGCCGACGTGGTCCGCGTGATCCCGCACTCGATCTGCGGCGTGGTGATCCGCTCGGTCAGGACCGAGAACGGCTCCGGAGGATTGTCTCCCGGCTGCATTTCGACGGCGGGCCAGTCGATTGTGGTCCCGTCCAGGCGCGGCGGCGTCCCGGTTTTCAGGCGGCCCAAGGTAAAGCCGGCACGCTCGAACGAGCCCGACAGGCCCATCGCCGGCGCCTCGTCGACCCGGCCAGCCGGCCAATTCTTTTCGCCGAGATGGATCAGACCGCGGAGAAAGGTGCCGGTGGTGACGACGACAGCCCCTGCCCCGAGCTCCCGACCGTCGGCCAGGCGCAGTCCGGTCACCCGGCCATCGATCACGATCAGTTCGTCAGCTTCGCCTTCGATCAGCGAAAGGCCCTTGGTCTCAGAGATCGCAACCTGCATCGCAGCCGCATAGAGCTTCCGGTCAGCTTGGGCGCGCGGTCCACGAACGGCAGGACCCTTGCGGCGATTAAGAACGCGGAACTGGATGCCGCCGGCGTCCGCGACCCGGCCCATCAGACCGTCGAGCGCATCGACCTCGCGAACCAGATGACCCTTGCCGAGACCGCCAATGGCGGGATTGCAGGACATGGCGCCGACGGTCGCGAACCGATGCGTCACCAGGGCGGTCGTCGCGCCCATCCTGGCAGAGGCAGCCGCAGCTTCACAGCCGGCGTGGCCGCCGCCGATCACGATGACGTCGAAGTTCGCTCGCTCTGTACGCATGGCGGACTTCTAGCTCAGAGTGGAAAAAGCCGGAAGTAGAAACTCGGTCGTCGAATGTTTCACGTGAAACAGGACGCTCAAAAAAAGCCCAATGCAGTTTTCGCAAAACAACCCCATGCACCGTAGCTCAGCGCCTGAAATCATTGTGTTTCACGTGAAACGGGTTGGAACCACTTTAGTCCGTTTCACGTGAAACAACCAAGCAATGGAGCAAGCGCTAGTCCTACAATGAAGAACTAGCGCTACTTTCCGATGCAGAACTTCTGAAAAATGGCGCCAAGGACGTCCTCGACGTCCACCCGGCCCAACAATCGGCCCAGAGCATAAGCGGCGGCGCGCAGCTCTTCGGCGGCCAGCTCCTCGCCGTCTTCTACATGCTCCAGACTCCGGCGCAAGCTGTCCAATGCCTGGCGCAGCAGATCGCGCTGACGGACGCGGGTGACCAATGCACCCTCGCTGGTCCCGAAGAAATCGGCGGCAAATCCGACCAGCGCCTGGATCAGGTCGGGCAACCCGTCGCCGCGCCGGGCCGAAATCGGGAAGGTTCGGTCCGCCGCAGCCACGACAGTCGGGACCCCACCCTCCAGATCGATCTTGTTGCGGATCGCCCAGACCGGCACGGACGCCGGCAGCCGCTCATTCGCCCCCGAATCGGGACCCAACAGCCAAAGCACGAGGTCCGCGTCGGCGGCGCGGGCTTTGGCTCGCCGTACACCCTCCTGCTCCACCGGATCATCCGCTTCGCGAATGCCGGCGGTGTCGATCACCGTGACCGGATAGCCGTCGAGATCAAGCTGGACCTCGATCACGTCGCGCGTCGTGCCGGCATGCGGAGAGACGATCGCGACCTCGCGGCGCGCGAGCTGGTTGATCAGGGTCGATTTGCCGACATTCGGCGGGCCGGCAATCGCGACGACGAGGCCGTCTCGCAGGCGTTCAGCCTGGCCCTGTGCCGCAAGGACTTCTGCGATTTCGGCCTGCAGCGCCTTGATTGCCTGCATCGCCGGCGCCATCAGCTCGGCCGGTACATCAGCCTCGTCCGAGAAATCGATGCCGGCCTCGATCAGCGCGGACGCTTCGATGATCCGCTCACGCCAGTCCCGCGCACGATTGCCGAGCAAGCCCTGCAACTGACGCAGCGCCTGACGGCGCTGGCGGTCGGTGTCGGCATGGATAAGATCGTCGAGGCCCTCGGCCTCAGTGAGATCGAGCTTGCCGTTCTCGAAGGCGCGCCGGGTGAATTCGCCTGGCTCGGCCGCACGCATATTCGGAATGTCAGAAATTGCGGCAAGGAGCGCCGAGAGCACCGCGCGGCCGCCATGGACGTGAAATTCGGCAACGTCCTCGCCCGTCGCGCTCGCCGGCCCCGGAAACCAGAGCACGACGGAATCATCGATCGGTTGCCCGGACGCGTCACGGAGCAGACGCCGGCTCGCCAGCCTTGCCGCCGGCAGCGTCCCCGCCAGCGTTGTCAGCGCCTGCCCGGCCTGCGATCCGGAGACGCGTACCACGGCGATCGCGCTCGGCGGCCGGCCGGACGACAACGCGAAGATGGTCTGATCTCCCGGATGCATGGCCTATTTGTCCGGCTGGCCGCGAAAAGGCAAATATCCGTTTTCAGCGTTCTGCAGCCCGATTGCTGCACCCGACCTGCAGCAAACGCATTTATTGCAGTGCAATATAAATGTGGAAATTTGCTGCACAAAACCTCTGCCGCAGCACCGGTCCTCAGCTCAACACAACAATTTCGAGGTAAGATCAAAGACTAGAATGGCCTCGAAACCAGCTCTTGAGCCGCCAGTCATGCTGCACCTTCGCCGCAGCAAAGCTGCACAAATGAAAAGGGCGCCCGAAGGCGCCCTTCCGTCCGTTGCTGCACTGCACTCACGTATTCATCGAGTCAAAGAACTCGGAATTGCTCTTGGTGCTGCGGAGCTTGTCGAGCAGGAAGTCGATTCCGTCCATCGTGCCCATCGGGTTCAGGATGCGGCGGAGCACATACATCTTCTTCAGCAACACCGGATCGGTGATGAGCTCCTCCTTGCGGGTGCCGGAGCGCGAAATGTCGATCGCCGGGAAGGTGCGCTTGTCCGAAACCTTGCGGTCCAGGATCAGTTCCGAGTTACCGGTGCCCTTGAACTCTTCGAAGATGACTTCGTCCATGCGGCTACCGGTATCGACCAGCGCGGTCGCGATGATCGTCAGCGAGCCACCCTCCTCGATGTTGCGGGCGGCACCGAAGAAGCGCTTCGGCCGCTGCAACGCGTTGGCGTCGACGCCGCCGGTCAGCACCTTGCCGGATGACGGCACCACGGTGTTGTAGGCGCGGCCGAGGCGCGTGATCGAATCGAGCAGGATGACCACGTCGCGGCCATGCTCGACCAGGCGCTTGGCCTTCTCGATCACCATCTCGGCGACCTGGACGTGGCGCACCGCCGGCTCGTCGAAGGTCGAGGAGACGACCTCGCCCTTCACCGAGCGCTGCATATCCGTGACCTCTTCCGGACGCTCGTCGATCAAGAGCACGATCAAATAGCACTCGGGATGATTGTGCGCGATCGAGTGCGCGATGTTCTGCATCAGCACCGTCTTGCCGGTGCGCGGCGGCGCCACGATCAGCGCGCGCTGGCCCTTGCCGATCGGCGCGACAATGTCGATCACCCTTGCGGAAAGGTCTTTCCGCGTCGGGTCATCGATTTCCATGCGGAAACGCTGATTCGGAAACAGCGGCGTGAGGTTGTCGAAATTGACCTTGTGCTTGGCCTTTTCCGGATCCTCGAAATTGAGCGTATTGACCTTCAGCAGCGCAAAGTAGCGTTCGCCCTCTTTCGGGCTGCGAATATGGCCTTCGAGGGTGTCGCCGGTGCGCAGGCCGAAGCGGCGAATCTGCGAGGGCGAAACGTAGATATCGTCCGGGCCCGGCAGATAATTGGCGTCCGGCGAGCGCAGGAAGCCGAAGCCGTCGGACAGCACCTCGACGACGCCCTCGCCGACAATGTCGGTTTCCGCGAGCGCGAGCTGCTTGAGGATGGCGAACAGCAGCTCCTGCTTGCGCATGGTGCTGGCATTCTCGACCCCGTTCTCTTCCGCGAACGAGACGAGCTCGGCCGGGGTTTTCGACTTGAGGTCCTGGAGTTTAATTTCCCGCATTGGGGTGGTCCTGTGGGGTAACCTTGGGAGGGGTGCGAGGAGGCTCTGAAATGCGGACGCGAGAAGGTAAGGTCCGCAGGTCTGGCAAGGTGAGCGCCGGTGAGGCTTCAAACCCGATGCGGCGTCCGGCCTCTGGAAAGCTCGGACACGACCACATCCGCCTGCGTTGGGTGGGATATCGCTAATATAGAAAATCGCTCTTCACTCCGCAAGCCGAAGCGCTGAGCGATCGATCGTGAACGCTGCCTAGAACGGCTTCACGATCACCATGATGACGATCAAGATCATCAGGACGGTCGGCACCTCGTTGATAATTCGATAGAATTTCTGACTCCGCGGGCGCCGGTCGGCAGCGAAATCCTTCAGCCAGCGCGAAAAAAAGCCGTGGACCGCCGACATCGCCAGGACCAGTGCCAGTTTTACGTGCAACCAGGGCGAGGCGAACCAATTGCCGGACCAGGCGAGGTAGAGCCCGGCGACCCAGGTGACGATCATCGCGGGGTTGATGATCGCCTTGAGCAGCCGGCGTTCCATGACCTTGAAGGTTTCCGACTGCTTCGAGCCGACCTCCGCCTCGCAGTGATAGACGAACAGCCGCGGCAGGTAGAGCATGCCCGCCATCCAGGAGATGACAGCGATCACGTGCAGCGCTTTGATCCATTCGTACATGCCGGAAAAACCCCACTTCGTGTTTTGACGCGTTTTCTTACCGCGAAGCGGGATCCACTTCGCTCGAAAATGGTCTGGCTCAGCAATCGGTGGATAGACCGTCGTCGGTAAGAATTCATTCATAGATGCGGGCGCACACACATATCCTCGCGCTCGGCTCTTCTAAACCTAAAACTTTTAGAATCTTAAGGTTTGAGTCTGAGTGACCGTGAATTGGACTCACACAATTCCGTCCGCCACTTCACGCGCGTTTGTTCACATCCATCAACATGTCCCGCGAAGGTCCGGCGTGACCGGATAAGTCGTCCAGCCTCAAGGGCTTGCGCACGGCTGTCGGCAGCCTATCAACGGGGTTGTCCGCGCAATTCAGATTCTGCGTTGCGCGGACGCTGAACTTGTTCCGACGGGCAGGGGTGTGAACAAAATTGGCGGTTATCCCGCCCGTGGTGTCGCGCAACCCTTTCCGAGACGTTAAGGTCCACAGAAATCCACAAACCGCCCCGCCTCCATACAAAGAGTTTTTGTGCCGACATCGAACAATTATTTCCATCTGCACCTGGTCTCCGACTCCACCGGCGAGACGCTGATCACCGTCGCGCGTGCGGTCGCCGCGCAATACGCCAATGTGACGCCGGTCGAGCATGTCTATCCGCTGGTGCGGAGCCAGAAGCAGCTCGATCGCGTGCTCGACGAGATCGAGGAGGCGCCCGGCATCGTGCTGTTCACGCTGCTGGAGAAGGATCTGGTTTCGCGGCTCGAGGACAAGTGCAAGAACATCAACGTTCCGAGCTTGTCGATCATCGGGCCGGTGATGCAGTTGTTCGAGGCTTATCTCGGCGCAGCGACGACCGGCCGGGTCGGCGCCCAGCACGTCCTCAACGCCGAATATTTCAAGCGCATCGACGCGCTGAACTACACCATGATCCATGACGACGGCCAGCATGTCGAAGGGCTCGAGGACGCCGACGTCGTGCTCGTCGGTGTCTCCCGGACCTCGAAGACGCCGACGTCGATCTATCTCGCCAATCGCGGCATCCGCACCGCCAACGTGCCGCTGGTGCCGGGCATTCCCGTGCCGGCGCAATTGGAAACGCTGATCCGGCCGCTGGTGGTGAGCCTGCACGCGACGCCGGAGCGCCTGATCCAGGTGCGGCAGAACCGCTTGCTCTCCATGGGCGCCGATTCCAGCAGCGACACCTATACCGACCGGCAGGCGGTGGCCGAAGAGGTCGCGTTCGCGCGCAAGCTGAGCGCCAAGCACGATTGGCCGCTGCTTGACGTCACGCGACGGTCGATCGAGGAAACCGCCGCGGCGATCATGAAGCTTTACAGTGATCGCCAGCGCAACCGACCCTCGGAATAAGTTTTCGCGATGGCTCTCTGGCGCGGCAAATCTCCATTGATCCTGGCCTCGCAAAGCGGCGCGCGCAAATTGCTGCTGGCCAATGCCGGGCTGGAGTTCAAGGCGATTACGGCCGACATTGACGAACGCGAAATCGAGGCGGCCTCCAAGCTTTCAAGCCCGCGCGAGATCGCTTTGCTGCTGGCCTGTGAAAAGGCCAAGGCCGTATCGGCGCATCATCCGGAAAGTTACGTGATCGGCGCCGACCAGACCCTGGCTCTAGGGAATCGTCTTTTCAACAAGCCTGCCGGACGCGCTCAGGCCATGATGCAATTGCGCGAGCTTGCCGGCAAGAGCCACGCGTTGAATTCGGCTGTGGCCGTGGCACGCGCCGGCAAAGTTGTTTTCGAGGATGTCTCGGTGGCTCGCATGACCATGCGGCAAATGTCCGAAGCCGAGATTCAGGCCTATCTCGATACTGCCGGTGACGCCGTGACGACAAGCGTCGGTGCCTATCAGCTCGAGAGCCTGGGAATCCATCTGTTCGAGCGCATAGAGGGCGATCACTTCACCATTCTCGGCCTGCCGTTGCTGCCGCTGCTTGCGTTCCTGCGGCACGAACGGCTAGTTGCAGTGTGAACGACAGGGATGGCTGTGCGCTGATGCGGATCCTGGGACTGACCGGCTCGATCGGAATGGGCAAATCCACCACCGCGAAATTGTTCGCGGAGGCGGGCGTTCCCGTCTACGACGCCGATGCCGCCGTCCATCAACTCTATGAGGGCGAGGCGGCGCCGGCGATCGAGGCCGCCTTCCCCGGCACCACCGCCAACGGCAAGGTCGATCGACAAAAACTGTCCGCGCGCGTCGTGCACGATCCCGCCGCCATCAAGCAGCTGGAGCAGATCGTCCACCCCATGCTCGGCGCATCGCGGCAAAAGTTCTTTGCCGACGCAGAAGCGGCCAAGGCGCCGGTCGTGGTCCTCGACATTCCGCTGCTGTTCGAAACCGGCGGTGAGAAGCGCGTCGATGCGGTGGTCGTGGTGTCGACCTCGCCGGAACTCCAGCGCGCGCGCGTGCTGGCGCGAGGCACGATGGACGAGGCGAAGCTCGACGCCATCATTGCCAAGCAGACGCCCGACGCCGAGAAGCGCAAACGCGCCGATTTCGTAGTGGATACGTCATACGGACTTGAACCAGTGCGCGCGCAAATCAGGGACATCCTGGCCGAGGTCGTTAAGATGCCGCAGCGGCGAGCCTGATTCGCCGTCTCATACGGCTTGTCAAAACATGCGCGAAATCGTTCTCGACACCGAAACCACCGGCCTCGATCCGCTGCGCGGCGATCGCCTGGTCGAGATCGGCTGCGTCGAGATTTTCAACCGCATGCCGACCGGACAGACGTTTCACGTCTACATCAATCCGGAAAGGGACATGCCGGCGGAAGCCTTTGCGGTGCACGGGCTGTCGAGCGAATTTCTGGCGACGAAGCCGCTGTTTCACGAGGTCGTCGACGAATTCATCGCGTTCATCGGCGATGCGCCGCTGGTGATCCACAACGCCTCGTTCGACATCAGCTTCATCAATGCCGAGCTCGACCGCATCAAGAAGGCAGCTATCCCACGCGATCGGCTGGTCGATACGCTGTTGCTGGCGCGGCGCAAGCATCCCGGCGTGTCGAACCGGCTCGACGATCTCTGCTCGCGCTATGCGATCGACAATTCGCACCGCACCAAGCACGGCGCGCTGCTCGACGCCGAGTTGCTGGCTGAAGTCTATATCGATCTGATCGGGGCGCGGCAGTCGCAACTGATCCTGGCCTCGGACAGCGACGAGATTCGCGTCGGTGCGACCGGGGAAGTCACACGGCGACAGCGGACCGTGCCGCTTGCGCCGCGGATTTCAGACGCCGAGCGCGAGGCCCACCGGGCCTTCATTGCCACGCTCGGCGACAAGGCGATCTGGAACGAGTTCCTGCCGGCTCTGGCGGTCAATCCGGCCGGTTAGGCCTGACCGCTCGGCTGAGCGGCCATTTGCCGCTCCATGTTCTGGCGATAGAGACCGACGAAATCGACCGGGTCCAGCATCAGAGGCGGGAACCCGCCGTCGCGGACTGCGGTCGCGATGATCTCGCGCGCGAAGGGGAACAACAGCCGCGGGCATTCGATCATGACCAGCGGATGCAGATTCTCCTTCGGCACGTTGGAGATCCGGAACACGCCGGCATAGGCGAGCTCGAACGAGAACATCACCTTGCCCGCGGTTTCGGCCTTGCCTTCGACCGACAGCGTCACCTCGAACTCCTGTTCGCTGAGGTTATTGGCGCTGACGTTGATCTGGATGTTGATCTGGGGCGGCTGGCCCTGGGACTGGAGCGAGCTCGGCGCGTTCGGGTTTTCGAACGAGAGGTCCTTGGTATACTGGGCCAGCACGTTGAGCTGGGGAGCCTGGGCCGCCTCGGGAGGGGTGCCGTTACCGTTGGTCATGAAAGTCTCTCCTTAACCCGATGGGGCTGAATTTCGCGGCGGTTGGCTAACATAGGGCCACCTCGTTCCACAAGGACGAACGATCCTGGAGGGGATCGCCGGCTCGTCGCCACAACTGTGACGTTCGAGCCGGCTTCCTGGCCGAAGGGCGCCGTAAACGATTGAAGATGCGCGATTTCCGGACAGGATCGGGTTTCCCCTTAAGCATAAAACGCGCTACACTTGCCTCTGTGCCAAAAGGCGCCATTGGCCGGGCAAGATTTCGTGCCTACATCCGGCGGACGTGACGCGCGGAGCCAAACCAAATGGTGACGTAGACTTGCCGTTCCCGCGTAGAACGGTCTACTGGCCGGATCGATTTTCCCGGCAGTGACTTCCTGAAAAGACCAGAAAGCGAATACGACGTGGACATCTACACCATCATCTTCCTAGCGCTGGCGGTCTTTATCTTCCTGCGGCTGCGTAGTGTGCTGGGGCAGCGGACCGGCAATGAGCGGCCGCCGTTCGACCGCACCGCCCGCAATGCGCTGGGTGCCCAGGACAAGAACGTCGTGACCATGCCGGGCAAGGTGATCGACCAGGCTCCGCTGGCGCCGACGACCGAGCCGGCCCCGCCCTCCGATCGCTGGAAGGATCTGACCGAGCCGGGCACCGCGCTGGCGCAGGGCCTTGACGCTATCGTCGAGAAGGATTCCACCTTCGATCCGCGGCACTTCCTGTCCGGCGCCCGCGGCGCCTACGAGATGATCGTGCTGGCCTTCGCCAATGGCGACCGGCGCGCGCTGCGCGATCTCCTGTCGTCGGAGGTCTTTGAGAGCTTCGACGCGGCGATTAAGGAACGCGAGAAGAACGAGCGGAAGACCGAGACGCGCTTCGTCTCGATCGACAAGGCCGAGCTCGTCGGCGCCGAGTTGCGCGACCGCACCGGACAGCTCACCGTGCGCTTCGTCTCGCAGATGATCTCGGCCACCCGCGACAAGGCCGGCAACATCGTCGACGGCAGCGCCGACACGGTCGCCGACATCACCGACATCTGGACTTTCGCCCGCGACATCACCTCTCGCGATCCGAACTGGAAGCTGGTTGGCACCGGAAGCGCGAATTAAGGCTTTCTTGAAGACGAGCGCGGCGGCGCTGTGCGCCGGTGTCGTTGCGCTATCGTCGTTTTCGCTCGGCGCCGAGGCGGCGCGGCGCCACTATCGCAGCCACCATCATCATCCCGAATTGCCTGCCGTTCCCGCGCGGGTCTTGCCCTATCCGCAGCTCCCCCTGCCGTTCGAAATTCCCGGCGCGCAATATTTGCCGCTGACCTGGGCCGACGTGAAGGGCTGGAGCGACGACGATCATCTCGCCGCCTACAAGACTTTCCGCGCCAGCTGCCGTTCGATCAATGCGCAGACAGCCGCGGCCGAAGCCAAGATCGAGTACAAGGCTTTGGGCGCCTCGCTGAGTGAGCCCTGCCGTATCGTCAAATCGCTCGAACTCACCGACGACGCCAGGGCGAAGGCCTTTTTCGAGGAGAATTTCGCGCCGCTGCGGGTCTCGCGGCTCGGCGAGCCCGACGGGTTCGTGACCGGCTATTACGAGCCGGTGCTTGACGGTTCGCGCACGCAGACCGATGTCTACAACGTTCCCGTCTATCGCCGGCCCTCCAACTTGTTCGTGCGCGGCTACAAGCAGGACTCGGTCAGCCTGCCCAACAAGGGCCCGGTCTACCGCAAGGTCGGCCGCCGCAAGCTGGTGCCTTACTACGATCGCGGCGAGATCGAGGACGGCAAGATCGCCGGCCGCGGGCTGGAGATCGCCTGGCTCAAGGACCCGACCGATCTGCTGTTCGCGCAGATCCAGGGCTCGGCCCGAATCAAGTTCGACGACGGCACCACGGTCCGGCTCAACTACGACGCCTATAACGGCTATCCCTACACCGCCGTGGGGCGCGTCCTGATCGAGCGCGGCATCATCCCGAAGGAGGAGATGTCGATGCAGAAGATCAGGGAGTGGATGGCGCAGAATCCCGATGGCGCCAAGGAGCTGCGCCGCCAGAACCGCTCCTACATCTTCTTCCGCGAGGTCAATTTGTCCGACAAGGACGAGGCAGTCGGCGCGCAAGGCATTCCGCTGACGGCCGGCCGCTCGATCGCCGTCGACAAATCGCTTCACGTCTATGGCACGCCGTTCTTCATCGAAGGCGAGCTGCCGATCGATTCCGAACGCGCCAAGACCCCGTTCCATCGCCTGATGATCGCGCAGGACACCGGCTCGGCCATCATTGGACCTGCGCGCGCCGATCTCTATTTTGGCGCGGGCCAGGAAGCCGGCCGCGTCTCGGGCCGGCTGCGCCACGCCATGCACTTCGTGATGCTGGTGCCGAAGAGCGTCGATCCCGTCGCCCGCGGCGCAAGGCTGCCCGTGCCGGATCCGCGGCCGTCGGAGAGGATCGCAAAGCTGTTTCCGCAAACCGATCCCGCGAAGGATTCGGCCAAGCCGGCCACGCCCGCCGCAGCCGCGACTCAACCCAAGGGCGATACGGTCGCCGCTGCGAGCGCGGTCCCGCTACCGGCACCGCGCCCTGTGATCGAGCCGGTCCGCGAACCGCGCCGGCCGGCGAAGAATCGTCCCCACCGGCAATGAAGCGATCGTCGCGCCCGCCCGTGCTGGATGTCCGTCCCTCGCCGCGCCGCCGCGCGCTGAGCGAGGAAGACCGCGAGCTGTGGGAGTTCGTCGCAAAGCAGGTCAAGCCGCTGCGGAAGCATCGTGCCGCGAAACTGCACGCTGCGCCGCGCGCCGAACCCTTGCCTCCAGCGCCGGTGGGCAAGCCCGCGCCGCCGGCAAGGCCGGTTGCCGCTGCGCCGGCACCACGTGCCGCGAAACTGTCGGTGCCGCCGCTGGCGCCGCTCGGCAAGCGCGAGCGGACAAAACTGTCGCGCGGCCGCAGCGAGATCGAGGCGCGGCTGGATCTGCACGGCATGACCCAGACGCGCGCCCATCGCGCATTGTCCGGCTTCCTCCAGCGCGCCCACCATGACGGCCTGACCTTCGTGCTCGTCATCACCGGCAAGGGACGAAGCGGCGGCGAAAGCGGCGTGCTGCGCCGCCAGGTGCCGGAATGGCTGAGCCTGCCGGAATTCCGCGCCTTCGTCGTCGGCTTCGAGGAGGCGGGTCTCGGCCATGGCGGCGAGGGCGCGCTTTATGTGCGGATCAGGCGTGCGAGATTCTAGCTGCGCGCTCGGTTCACCTCTCCCGCTTGCGGGAGAGGTCGGCGCGAAGCGCCGGGTGAGGGCTGTCTCCTCATTGGGAATCTCTCCGCGGAGACACCCTCTCCCCAGCCCTCTCCCACAAGCGGGAGAGGGAGCGCACTGCCGCTGCCGCAGCTAGGCGTGTCCTTGCGAGACCTTAGAACGGCCGCACGATTCCGACGCGCGGGATCAGCGTGATGATCAGACCGAAGATATTCGTCGCCCGATCGTCCGCCGGAATCGGCGGCACCGTCCGCGCGGCCGGCAGCATCTTCACGGCATGCAGGATCAGGAACATGCAGACCGCCCAGTTCGAGATCCAGCGCGAATAGTCGAATACCATCGCGAACATCACGAGATAGGCGAAGCTGACGGCGACCAGTGCCGCGATCACCAGGCGGCGGTGCACCTCGCTGGCAAGGGCGCCGATCAGGTTCGCAAAGTAGTGCCACAGCGGCATGTGCAGCCAGATCAGCAGCGCGAATACGGGCACGCCGAGGATGTTGTGCGGCAGGCGGCCCCAAGTATCCGCAATCTCCTTCGCCAGCGGCTGGTACCAGATGTAGCTGAATTGCAGCAGGTCGGTGCGCGAGGAATCGGCTATCCGGCTTTTCAGGTATGCGACAAAATCCGTCTCGGGGATCGGCATCGTTCCCAGAAACTGCGCGGCGAAGAACAGTGCAGAGACGATGAGCAAGGCGACAATGCCGAACGCGAAATTGACGCGATTGCAGCCGTGCGCGAGGTAATGCCTGATCACGACGATGGTGATGATCGTGGGCACATACATCAGCAGATGAATGTGGTGGATTAGGATCAGGACGATCGAGAACGTCGCGGCCGTCGCCACGAACAGGAGGGAGCCCGCCGGCATCAACAGCAGGATGATCGCCAGCGCGCAGCCATAGATGTCGAAATGGCCGAGCGTGTGCATGAAGTTCTTCAGGAAGAACGGCGAGCCCGCGATGAAGATGAACAGCGGCAACGTCTTGGCAGCGAAGCCGAACGTGTTCTGGAATAGTTTGGCGAACAAAGCGAGCGTGGCAAGCCACGTCACGCCGCCGAGCGCGAACACCAGCCACACCGGCACCCTCGCGGTGAACAGCGCGACGATCGCCCCGATCAGCGCGCGCTTGATGAAGCCGAAATGATAGTCGACGAGGAGATGGATATAGGGGACGTAGGGCGGCAGCTGAATCTTGTGGACGAAGACGCCGACGATGACCGCGGCGTTGATCGCGAGCAGGATCCGCCAGGGATTTTGCAGGATGCTAGCGCGCACGTGGCACCTTCGGCGCGCAAAACTCCGCTGTCGTCCCGGACAAGCGATCCGGCAACGCGCAGCGTTGTCCAAAGCGAGCGCCGATCCGGGACCCATAGCCACGAATGTCTGTTTGAGGCAAAGCTGGGGCCGCCGTCTTTTCTACCAAATACCGCTGGTGGTAATGGGTCCTGGCTTTCGCCAGGACGACGGCGGGATAGATAGCCGACCTCGGCCGGATTACAAAATAAACCGGCTCAGATCGGCGTTCTTGGCGAGGTCGCCGACGTGCTTCTGCACGTAGTCGGCGTCGATCCGGACGGTCTCGCCGTTGCGGTCGGGTGCGCTGAAGGAGATTTCGTCCAGCACCCGTTCCATCACGGTCTGCAGCCGCCGGGCGCCGATGTTCTCGACCGTCGAATTCACGGCCACCGCGACGTCGGCCAGCGCATCGATGGCGTTGTCGGTGATGTCGAGCGTCACGCCTTCGGTCTGCATCAAGGCGACATATTGCTTGATCAGCGAGGCCTCGGGCTCGGTCAGGATACGCCGCAGGTCGTCGCGCGTCAGCGCCTGCAACTCGACGCGAATCGGCAGCCGTCCCTGCAATTCCGGCAACAGGTCCGACGGCTTGGCGACGTGGAAGGCGCCGGAGGCAATGAACAGGATGTGGTCGGTCTTCACCGCGCCATGCTTGGTCGAGACCGTGGTGCCCTCGATCAGCGGCAACAGGTCGCGCTGCACGCCTTCGCGCGAGACGTCGCCGCCGACGCGGCCGTCGCGCGCGCAGATCTTGTCGATCTCGTCGAGAAACACGATGCCGTTGTTCTCGACCGCGCCGATCGCCTCCTGGGTCAACTGGTCGTTGTCCAGCAGCTTGTCGGATTCCTCGTTGACGAGGATCTCGTGCGAGCTCTCCACCGTCAGCCGCCGCGTCTTGCTGCGGCCCCCGAGCTTGCCGAAGATATCGCCGATCGAGACAGCGCCCATCTGCGCGCCAGGCATGCCCGGTATTTCGAACATCGGAAAACCGCTGCCGGAGGATTGCGTCTCGATCTCGATTTCCTTGTCGTTCATTTCGCCGGCGCGCAGCTTCTTGCGGAACGATTCCCGCGTCGCGGCGCTGGCATTGGCCCCGACCAGCGCGTCGAGCACGCGCTCCTCGGCGGCAAGCTGCGCCCGCGCCTGCACGTCCTTGCGCTTGCGTTCGCGCACCTGGGCGATCGCAACCTCGACGAGGTCGCGCACGATCTGCTCGACGTCGCGGCCGACATAGCCGACCTCGGTGAATTTTGTCGCCTCGACCTTCAGGAACGGCGCGTTGGCAAGCTTGGCGAGCCGCCGCGCAATCTCTGTCTTGCCGACGCCGGTCGGGCCGATCATCAGGATGTTCTTCGGCAGCACCTCCTCGCGCAAGGAACCTTCGAGCTGCTGCCGGCGCCAACGGTTGCGCAGCGCGATCGAGACCGCGCGCTTGGCTTCGGTCTGGCCGACGATGAAACGATCGAGTTCGGAAACGATTTCGCGGGGGGAGAAGTCTGTCATGGGACCTTAGCTAGGATCAGAGACGGGCCGGGACAAGCCGCTTTTTTGGCCGTCAGAGGATCGGTGGGCCGGATTGCCAAAGTTTCACGGCGTCGAGCGGATGGATCAGCATCAGAATGTTCAGCGTCAGATTGTCACGAATATGGAGCGCCATCATGATTTCGAAGGCGAGTCCGATCGCGACGGTCGCCGGGACCGGCAGCAGGCGCGCGGCGAGAAACCCCAGCACCATGAACGTCGTATCCGAGATCGAATTGACAATGCTATCGCCGTAATAGTCCAGCGAGATCGTGCCGGCGCGGTAGCGCTCGATGATGAACGGGGAATTCTCGACGATCTCCCAGGCACCTTCGATCAGCATGGCCATGATCAGCCGTACCGGCCAGGAAAGACGCAGCAGCGGCAGCCGCGCGAACAGGATCCATGTCAATCCGTAGAACAGGAAGCCGTGCAACACATGCGAGAAACTGTACCAGTCGGCGATGTGCTGGGAGTTCTCCGAAGAGTTCACCACGCCATGCCAGAGCTTGATGGTGCCGCAGGCGCAGATCGGCACCCGCCCCATGGCGACCAGGATCGATGCCTGTAGCGCCAGCAGCAGCAGCGCGATGCCGACCCAGGCGAGCGGCGGAAATGCGGCCTTGCCTTCGTGCGTGGTTGCCAGCGTCATGGCGCGCGCACCATCAGCAGCGCCGGGCCGTCGGGCGTCTCGACCATGCGATCGCGGACAAAGCCGGCCTTCTCGTAGGCGCGCACGGCGCGCAGGTTGAGCGCATCAGGATCGGTGACGATGCGCGGCAGGCCCTGCTGCAGCTGCGCATCGGCGAACTGGCGGATGAATGCCGAGCCGTGACCGCGCGCGATCATGTCGCTCTCGCCGATGAACTGGTCGATGCCACGCGTGCCCTCCGGTTGCGGCCCGAATCCCGTATTCCAGGCGGTCAGGTGATAGCATTGAAGATAGCCGAATGGCCGCATTCCGGCCAACACGATGAACTGGTCCATCGCCGGCTCGTCGAGATCGCCGCTCACGAGCGCAAACTGCTCATCCGGATCGCCCCACCATTCCCGCACATGCGCTTCGCCAAGCCACCGCCGGACCAGCGGCAGGTCGGCCGTCGTCATCGGGCGGAAGGTGTAGGCGATGGTCATCTAGCGGCCACGGCGGTGCTGCGCTCCCTCTCCCGCTTGCGGGAGAGGGTCGGGGTGAGGGTGCTTCCGCAATGGGACAGTCCCGATGAGGAGAGAGCCCTCACCCGCGCCTTCGGCGCGACCTCTCCCGCAAGCGGGAGAGGTTACAGCCAGCACGCGGACGGGTTTGTCCGTCAAACCCATAGTCTAACCGCTCGCCAGGCTCTCGATGGTCACGTTGCGGTTGGTGTAGACGCAAATGTCGGCGGCAATGTCGAGCGAGCGGCGGACGATGGCCTCGGCCTCCCTGTCGGTGTCGAGCAGCGCCCGCGCGGCGGCCAGCGCGTAATTGCCGCCGGAGCCGATCGCCATCACCCCGGCCTCGGGCTCCAGCACGTCGCCGGTGCCCGTCAGGACCAGGGAGACATCCTTGTCGGCCACGATCATCATGGCCTCCAGCCGCCGCAAATAGCGGTCGGTGCGCCAGTCCTTGGCAAGCTCGACCGCGGCCCGGGTCAATTGCCCCGGATATTGCTCGAGTTTGGCTTCCAAGCGCTCAAACAGCGTGAAGGCGTCGGCAGTGGCACCGGCAAAGCCGCCGATGACGTCGCCCTTGCCGAGCTTGCGGACCTTTTTGGCGTTGGACTTGATCACGGTCTGGCCGATCGAGACCTGACCGTCGCCGCCAACCACCACCTTGCCGCCCTTGCGGACGGTCAAAATCGTGGTGCCGTGCCAGACCGGCGAGCTGTTCTGGGGGTTGTGCATGAAATACCTCGTTGTCCGGCCTGATCTAGGCGGTCGGGAGCCAAGTCACAACCAGTGCATAACCGACGCACAACGGGACCGCTCCGGTCCCAAATTTCGCTCACCATAGACCCAACTGCTGCCCTGCCAGGGCGATCCCGCAGTAGCGAAGGCGTCATTTGGCTGTTAAAAGACCGGCGTTTTCGGCCCCAAGCGAGCATGATCCGGAAAAGTGGGCACCGGTTTTCCGAGAAGGATCATGCTCAAGTAGAAGCGAAAGCCAGCTTTCCATGCGCACCGCGACGATCAAGCGCAAGACCAAGGAGACCGACATCGAGGTGACCGTGAACCTTGATGGTACCGGCGTGTCCAATATCGCGACCGGCATCGGCTTTTTCGACCATATGCTCGATCTCCTCGCCCGCCATTCCCGCATCGACCTCACGGTCAAGGCGGTGGGTGATCTGCACATTGATCATCACCATACCACCGAAGACACCGGCATTGCGCTCGGCCAGGCGGTCAAGCAGGCGCTCGGCACCATGGCCGGCATCACCCGCTATGCCGGCGTCCACATGCCCATGGACGAGACCCTGTCGCGCGTCGTCATCGACATCTCGGGGCGTCCGGTCCTGGTGTTCAAGGTCGATTTCCCCCGCGACAAGATCGGCGAGTTCGACACCGAGCTGGTGCGCGAGTGGTTCCAGGCCTTCGCCATGAACGCTGGCGTGACTCTCCACGTCGAGACCCTATATGGCGATAACAGCCACCACATCGCGGAGTCCTGCTTCAAGGGTCTGGCGCGGGCGCTGCGGGCGGCGGTCGCGATTGATCCGAAGGCGGCGGGCGAGGTGCCCTCCACCAAGGGCTCGCTCGGCGGCTGACATCTCGCTCCGGCGGCGCGCGCCGCCTGCGGTTTCACTGAATTCGAAGAACGGGGCATCACCATGCCTGTCTATACAGTTCATGCTCCCACCCCCGGCGGGGCGGATCTTCGCGCGACGGACAAGTTCGTCTTCGTGCGCGACGGTTTTCATTTCTGGGCGATGGTGTTCGGTCCGATCTGGCTGCTTTGGAACAGGCTCTGGCTGGCGCTGATCGGCTGGGTGATCTTCGTTGCCGCGTTCAATGCCGGGCTGTCCAGCCTCGGCGTTGGCCGCGGCTCGATCTTCTTTGCCGACATCATAGTCGCGCTCCTGATGGGTTTTGAAGCCTCGAGCCTGCGCCGCTGGACACTGTCGCGCGGCAATTGGCACCAGCTCGATGTCGTCGTCGGCGATGATGAGGACACCGCCGAACGGCGCTTCTTCGAGCGCTGGAGCCAGAAGCAGCGCGGCATCGTCAACGATCAATGGGCCGTCGATCGCGGTGGCCCGCCGCCGACCCGCAACGTGCCGGGCCAGCAATTCTCCAGCCCACCGCCGCTGCCGGCGGGCGGCATAATCGGATTATTTCCAGAACCGGGAGGGTCAAGGTGAGCGTCGCCATCATCGATTACGGTTCCGGTAATCTGCATTCCGCCGCCAAGGCCTTCGAGCGCGCCGCGCGCAGCCTGGAAAACCCGCAAAAGGTCTTCGTCACCAGCGATCCGGACCAGGCCTACAGCGCCGATCGTCTGGTGTTGCCGGGCGTCGGCGCCTTCGCCGATTGCCGGCGCGGGTTAGACGCCGTCAACGGCATGGTCGAGGCGATCACCGAAGCGGTGCGGGTCAAGGCGCGGCCGATGTTCGGCATCTGCGTCGGCATGCAGCTGTTCGCCACGCGCGGCAAGGAGCACGTCATCACCGAGGGCCTGAACTGGATCGGCGGCGACGTCGAGAAGATCACGCCGCGCGACGAAAGCCTGAAGATCCCGCACATGGGCTGGAATACGCTCGACGTGCTGCGCGAGCACCCGGTGCTGGAGCGGCTGCCGCTCGGCCCAAAGGGCCAGCACGCCTATTTCGTGCACTCCTATCACCTCAATGCCGCCAATGAAGCGGACGTGCTCGCGCGCGCCGATTACGGCGGGCCGGTCACCGCAATCGTTGGCAAGGACACCGCCATCGGCACGCAATTCCACCCCGAGAAGAGCCAGCGCTTTGGCCTGGCCCTGATCTCGAACTTTTTGCGATGGAAGCCGTGAGGGTTCCGACTGTTTTCACCTCGTCATTGCGAGCGCAGCGAAGCAATCCAGACTGTCTCCGCGGAAAGACTCTGGATTGCTTCGTTGCGCTCGCAATGACGGAGTGCATGGCTGACAGCCCCGTTCCCACCATGAGGGGGACGGGAGAAGGTGCGACATGATCCTCTTTCCCGCCATCGACCTCAAGAACGGCCAATGCGTGCGCCTCGAGCAAGGCGACATGGCGCGCGCGACCGTGTTCAACCTCGATCCCGCGGCGCAGGCGCAGAGCTTCGCAGAGCAAGGTTTTGAATATCTTCACGTCGTCGATCTCGATGGCGCCTTCGCAGGCAAGCCGGTGAATGCGCAGGCTGTCGAGGCAATGCTGAAGAGGATCAAGATCCCGGTGCAGCTTGGCGGCGGCATTCGCGATCTCGCCACCGTCGAGGCCTGGCTTGCCAAGGGCATCACCCGCGTCATCATCGGCACCGCCGCGGTGCGCGATCCGGAGCTGGTGAAGGCTGCCGCAAAGAAATTTCCCGGCCGCGTCGCGGTGGGGTTAGACGCCCGCGACGGCAAGGTCGCGGTCGAAGGCTGGGCCGAGACCTCGCAGGTGACCGTGCTGGAAATCGCGCAGCGTTTCGAGGACGCCGGCGTCGCCGCCATCATCTTCACCGACATCGCGCGCGACGGCCTGCTCAAGGGGCTGAACCTCGATGCCACGATTGCGCTGGCGGAGGCGATCTCCATTCCCGTAATCGCCTCCGGCGGTCTCGCCTCGATCGAAGACGTCAAGGCGATGCTGACGCCGCGAGCGAAAAAGCTCGCCGGCGCGATTGCCGGCCGCGCGCTCTATGACGGCCGGCTCGATCCCGCTGCGGCCCTCACGCTGATCCGCGCCGCGGCCTAGGAGACATCAGATGTTCAAGGTGCGTGTGATCCCCTGCCTCGACGTCAAGGACGGCCGGGTCGTCAAGGGCGTCAACTTCGTCGACCTGCGCGATGCCGGCGATCCCGTCGAAGCGGCAATCGCCTATGATGCGGCCGGCGCCGACGAACTCTGCTTCCTCGATATCACCGCGACGCACGAGAACCGCGGCATCATGCTCGACGTGGTCCGGCGCACGGCCGAGGCCTGCTTCATGCCGGTCACCGTGGGCGGCGGCGTGCGTGAGGTCAACGACATCAGGACATTGCTGCGTTCCGGCGCCGACAAGGTCTCGATCAACAGCGCCGCGGTGTCACGGCGCGAGTTCGTCAAGGAAGCCGCCGAAAAGTTCGGCGGGCAATGCGTGGTGGTCGCGATCGACGCCAAGCGGGTCAAGCGTCCAGGCGGCTCCGACCGCTGGGAGATTTTTACCCATGGCGGGCGCAATTCGACCGGCATCGACGCCATCGAATATGCCCAGGAAGTGGTCTCGCTCGGCGCTGGTGAAATTTTGCTCACGTCGATGGACCGCGACGGCACCAGGCAGGGGTTCGACATTCCCCTGACCAGGGCGATCGCCGACAGCGTTCCCGTTCCCGTGATCGCCTCGGGCGGCGTCGGCAATCTCGATCACCTCGTCGACGGTATTCGCGACGGGCACGCCACGGCGGTGCTGGCCGCCTCGATCTTCCATTTCGGGGAATTCACCATCCGCGAGGCCAAGGAGCACATGACTCGGCGCGGCCTGCCCATGCGTCTCGATCCCTGACGACTCCAGTTCCAAAAAATGCTACATCGGTGGGTGAGACCGGCTGATCCAGCCGGGCGTGTTCTGAGTATTCCGTATGCCGCGTTTCACGATCCACGACCTGGCCGACACCATCGATGCCCGCGCGACGGCCGGCGGCGAGGGCTCCTATACCCGCAAGCTCCTGGACAAGGGCGCCGAACATTGCGCCAAGAAGTTCGGTGAGGAAGCAGTCGAAACCGTAATCGCAGCAGTCGAAAACGATCGCGAGCATCTGATCGCCGAGGGCGCCGACCTTCTCTACCATTTCCTTGTGCTGCTCAAGGCCCGCGGCGTAAAGCTGGAAGAGGTCGAGGCGGCGCTGGACAAGCGAACCTCGATGTCCGGGTTGGAAGAGAAGGCGTCGCGCAAGGGCGGCAGTTAGCTGAGGTCGCAACGGAAAGGCGGCGTTATGGATATCCGCGCACCCGAGCAGCAGTACAATCCGTACCGCATCTATACGCGCGAGCAATGGGCGCGGCTGCGCGACGACACGCCGATGACGCTGGAGCCGGGCGAATTCGATCGGCTGCGCTCGCTGCATGATCGCCTGGATTTGCAGGAGGTCGAGGACATCTACCTGCCGCTGTCGCGATTGCTGTCGATCTATGTCGATGCGATGCAGCGGCTGTATTATGCGGAGCGCCAGTTCCTCAACATCCGCGACCGCAAGATGCCGTACATCATTGGTGTCGCCGGCTCGGTCGCGGTCGGAAAATCCACCACGGCCCGCGTGCTCCAGGCGCTGCTGGCGCGCTGGTCGCCGCGCCCGAAGGTCGAACTGATCACCACCGACGGTTTTCTCTATCCCAACGCCGTGCTCGAGCGGCAGGGCCTGATGCAGAAGAAGGGCTTTCCGGAAAGCTACGACCTGCCGCTGCTGCTCAGCTTCCTCTCCGACATCAAGGCCGGCCGCCGCCATGTGCGCGCGCCGGTCTATTCGCATCTGACTTACGACATCGTGCCGAACGAATGGGCCGAGATCGACCAACCCGACATCCTGATCGTCGAGGGCGTCAACGTGCTGCAAACCGGCAAGCTGCCGCGCGACGGCAAGGCGGTGCCGGTCGTCTCCGACTTCTTCGATTTCTCGGTCTATATCGATGCCGACGAAGCGGCGCTGCGGCAGTGGTACATCCGGCGCTTCCTGTCGCTGCGCGACACTGCGTTCATCAACCCAAAGTCCTACTTCAACCGCTACGCCCTGTTGTCGGACGAGGAAGCCACCGCCACTGCGATCGCGATCTGGGAGCGCACCAACCTCGCCAATCTCGAGGACAACATCCTGCCGACCCGCCCCCGCGCGACGCTGATCCTGAAGAAGGGCCCCGACCACGTGGTGGAGAGCGTGGCGCTGAGGAGGCTGTAGCTTCGTAGGGTGGGCAAAGGCGCGCTCTTCGCGCGCCGTGCCCACCATGCCCCATGGTCGAACGTGAATGGTGGGCACGCTTCGCTTTGCCCACCCTACAGTATTAGCGCTTGACGCACGCCTGTTACCGCATCGTCATTGCGAGTGCAGCGAAGCAATCCAGACTGTCACGGCGGAAAGATTCTGGATTGCTTCGCTTCGCTCGCAATGACGAGCGAAGAGGGCCCGCTACACCGCAATCTGCCGCGCCGCCGCTAGCCCCGCCAGCGCCTCTTCCAGCTTCTCGCGGTCCAGCGGCTTGATCAAAAACCCATTCATGCCCGCCTCGAAGCAGGCATAGCGGTCCTCCACCAGCGTATTGGCGGTCAGCGCCAGGATCGGCGTGTGGCGGCCGCCTGTGGCTGCCTCGTGCGCGCGGATGCGTTTGGTTACCTCGATGCCGTCGAGCTGCGGCATCTGGATGTCCATCAGCACGAGATCGTAGGGCGCGCCGGCCGATGCCGCGGCGAGCCAGGATTCCAGCGCGGCCTCGCCATGGACCGCGATGACGACGAGGTGGCCGAGTTTCGTCAATAGCGATCGCATCAACAGCGCGTTGATCTCGTTGTCTTCGGCGACGAGGATCGACAGGCATTTTACGGGCGTTGCATTGGCGGTGCTCCCAACCGGCGGCTCGGGGGCGAGATCAGGTGCGACAATTTCGGGCGCCAGCGATAGCCGCGCGGCGAGCGAGGCGGCACGCAGCGGCTTGACCAGAAAGCCGGTGAAGGCTGCCGAAAGTTTTTCGTGGCGCGAGCTCGGCGTCAGCAGCACGAGCCGCTGCGCCGCGTGTATGCGAGCCGCTTCGCCCAGGCGGTCGGCGACGTCAGGACCGAGCGCACGATCGATCAGCACCGCATGCCACGACCGTTCGGGCAGCAGCGCCGCCGCCACGGCGGCATCCGAGACCATGCAGGTCTGGCCGCCCCAGCGCTCCAGCCGCCGCGCGATTAGCGCGGCCTCGATGCCGTCGGCGATCAGGAGGATAGACTTGCCGGTGAGGTCGGGGCTAGGGAATGCGGTCTGCCCCGTGCCGGCTTGCGATGCCGCCAGCGGAATCGCAATCTCGAAGGTCGAGCCCTGGCCCGGCTCGCTCGTGAGCGTGATGCGGCCGCCCATGCGCTTGACGATGCGCTCGCTGATCGCAAGCCCAAGACCGGTGCCGCCGTAGGTGCGGGCGACGCGCTCGTCGGCCTGCTCGAATTCGCGGAAGATGCGCGAGCGCGCTTCGGGCGCGATGCCAATGCCGGTGTCGCGCACAAGAAAGCTGATCTCGTTCGGCCCTATCCCGGGTTCGACGATCAGCGCGACGCCGCCGCTCGCGGTAAATTTGATGGCATTGCCGGCGAGGTTGAGCAGCACCTGGCGCAGCCGCGCCGCGTCGCCGACGACTTCGAGCGGCAGGCGCTCGTCGACATAGGCGGCGATCTCGAGATTCTTGGCCTGCGCGCGCGGCGCCAGCAGCTCGGTGATGTCCTCGATGAGGGTCGAGAGCGCGAACGGGCGCTGCTCGAGGTCGAGCTTGCCGGCTTCGATCTTTGAATAGTCGAGCAGCTCCTCGATCAGCGCCATCAGCGCCTCGCCCGAGGTCTTCACCGCCCTGGCATAGGCTGCCTGCTCGGGCGTCAGCGTGGTGTCGAGCAACAGCCCGCCCATGCCGATGATGCCGTTGAGAGGGGTGCGGATCTCGTGCGAGGCCATCGCCAGGAAGCGCGACTTGGCGCGGTTGGCGGCATCGGCCTGGTCGCGCGCCTGCGACAGCGCCCGTTCGGTCTCGGTCCGGTCGGTGACATCGCGCCCGACGCTCTGCAATTCGGCGCCCTGGCCGGCATCGAGCCGCACAAAACCCTCGCGCCAGGCGATCCAGCGTCCGCCGGCAGGCGTCGCGATCTTCTGGTCGTGCATGCGCGTGCCGCTGCTTTCGCGCGCGCTTTCGCCCTGCTCCAGCACGTCGAAATCAAAGCGCGTGCCGAGCAGCGCGCTCCGCGGCCGGCCGGCCAGCACGCAATAGGCATCGTTGGCAAAGGTGATGCGGCCCTGATGATCGCGCAGCACGATCAGATCGCCCTGCTGCTCGAACAGGCTGCGGGCGCGCTCTTCGGCTTCCTTCAGCTCCCAATTGCGATCGATCAGCGCTTCATTGTGAGCGGCCAGCGTGCGCAGCCGCTTGTTGACGAAGCGCAGCCGCATGCTCAGCGTCGCCAGGCCAAGGCAAGCGAGCGCGAACAGAAAACTCGCGCCGATCGCGAACGCGTTGGGATCGTAACCGGAATTCTCGGACCGGCTGCCGGTAATGAATCCGAAGGCGCCGCCAAAAGTCGCCGAGAAGATCACGAACGAGCGGATCGCGAACGCAATTCTGGGATGGCGGCGCCTGAAGCGGCGCATCTGCACCTTGATCCGGAACGTCCGACCCATCGCAACCGACCCCGACTCTTGTCCGAAACCCCACTGCCGTGTGCGACGATGTCTCGCCGACCTTGCGAACAGCTTGAGGCTCTGGGGCTGCTGCCAAACAGGGTTGACGAGGCGTTAACGTCTCAGAGCGAGGCGGCCTGGAGGTGGCGGTGGCCGCCGTGGGCGCCGACGATCAATGCCGCCGCATCGCGCTGCGAAAACGTCTTCGAGCGCACATAGATGCGGTAATCCGCCGGGCCTTCGCTGGAGAGATAGATCACCGGGCCGCCATCGACGGGCTGCGCGGCAATCGTGATGAGGCGCGTCGACGGATTGGCCTGGCAGGAATCCGGCTCCGAACCTAGGCCATCGTCGACGACGGCGAAATCCGCGGCATCAGGATCGTCGGTGACCTGAACCCGCACCGTGGCCCGTGCCGGGTCTTCGGTGAAGGCGACGTGCACGGCGGCCGTCCAGAACAGCGACGTGAGCTCGACCGTGGTCTCGCCAAGCGCGATGCAGGGATGCGAGACCGATCCGATCTCTGTGCGGGCGAATACTGCAGCCGCCAACAGGGGAATAACCGAGGCCAGGATCTTGAAACGCAACATGACACTTTACTCGCCAGGCCCCGGTGGAACTCGTGCCGGAAAACGCGTGGGGCCTTATGGTTTGCAGAGAGTAAAGGAAACTCGTTACCGCCGGGTTGATGGGCACGGCCCTCACGCCAACTGGCGTACATCCTCGGCCAGTGCGCGGTAGGACAGCGCCTCGGCAAGATGCAGCCGGCCGATCTTCTCGGTGCCGTCGAGATCGGCGAGCGTGCGCGCCACCCGCAGCACGCGGTGATAGCCGCGCGCCGACAGCCGCATGGTTTCGGCGGCATCGCGCAGCAGCTTGGCGCCTTGCGCGTCGGGCTTTGCGATTTCCTCCAGCACCGAAGCCGGCGCCTCGGCATTGGTGCGCACACGCGGCAGACCGGCATCCGCATAGCGCGCGAGCTGGATGTCGCGCGCCGCCGCCACGCGCGCGGCAACCTCGGCTGATCCTTCTGCCGCGGGCGGCAGGATCAAATCGGCGGCGGTGACCGCCGGCACCTCGATGCGCAGGTCGATGCGGTCCATCAGCGGGCCGGAGATGCGGGCCTGGTAATCGCCGGTGCAGCGATCGATGCGGCCGCGCTTGCAGGCATAGCCGGGCTCGAATGCGTTGCCGCAGCGGCAAGGATTCATCGCCGCGACCAGCATGAAGCGCGCCGGATAGGTGACGCGATGATTGGCACGGGACACCGCGACCTCGCCGTTCTCCAGCGGCTGGCGCAGCGAATCCAGCACGCGCGGATCGAATTCGGGCAGCTCGTCGAGGAACAGCACGCCCTGATGCGCCAGCGAAATTTCGCCGGGCTTTGCCCGCATGCCGCCGCCGGTGAGCGCGGCCATGCTGGCGGAATGATGCGGCGAGCGGAACGGCCGCCGCGCGGTCAGCGCGCCGCCCTGGATCTCGCCGGCGACGGAGGCGATCATCGAGACCTCTAACAGTTCGCCCGGCGACAGCGGCGGCAGGATCGAGGGCAGCCGCGCCGCCAGCATCGATTTGCCGGCGCCGGGCGCACCGATCATCAGCAGGTGATTTCGTCAATGACAAAAAGCGGCCAGCCGAAAGCGCGAGCGGTTGCTGCAATACCATTGGCCGGTTGAGCAGCCCCAAACTGGGGGCGATAGTGCGAAGGGGAGGAGCGAGGGATGGATTGGTCTTTTTTGATGATTGCGGTGCCTGTGGGAGCCTTCATTCTCTGGCGCAGCCAGAAGCAGGCGGAAGCCGCGAAGGTCGCGTCTGCCAGGCTAACGAGAGACAAGCTGCTCTACGAACATATCAAGACTGGTATGAGAGAGTATGACTGGCGCCAACGCGAGGGGCGATGCGAGGACCTATTCTCCCGCACGCGCCGGAAGGCAAAGGACGGAGAGTTACTGTTTGAGACGGCGCATCTGTCGGCTTTTCACGTCAACCATGGCCCCGAATATCGCGTGGGCTTCTATTTCAAAGACATCAACGAATTCGGGCTCTACGGGCTCTTCGCGGGCAATGGCGACGAGACCATTACAAGCTACTACCGCACCGACCGCACCTTCCAGAAAGAGGAGATGCTGGCCCCATGGTATGACTGACGGGGGAATTACCTATGGATGTTGACGAGCGCGGCCTCGGGTCCCCTTGGAGGCGTGGGCCCCTTGGCCACGATTTGGGCCTCCCCTGCTTTCCAAAAAGTGGGGCTAAAGCCTTGGGCCTTTGCTCAACTGCACAGGGCGGTGTGGTTCGCTGAAAGTACCGTATGGGTCCCTTAGCGGGCTGCTGCTGCTCTTATTGTTCCGGCTCGTCCAATCGTAGTCCGGCCCTAGCGTTGGCAGCGAGAATTCAAAGTGCATAGATGACGAACATACGAAACGCGCCGGAGCGAGGCGGGAGACTAATGGGCGATATCCAATTTTTGGTGCTTATAGCCACCATCATTCTCTGCACCGTGTATTTATCCAATGTCGTGTATCTCGCGGGCAAAGCCCTACGTGAGCAGGTGGTTCGCTCGGCCGACATGATTCGAGAGAGCCGGCACTCTGCCGAATAATCGGATTGCGGCGCATGCAGTGGTGGGGCTGGCACACGCGGGCAAGTTAGCGCCCTGAGAGCTCCCGCGCGGCTTCCGTGAACTCCTAAGAAAGCCTCAGGCGCGGTGTCAGTGGCGAAACTGGAGGCTCCCGTGTCGCGCACCGGGCCCCTTCTTGGTCGACCCCGCTCTCTAATTTCAGATGTCCGGCATAAGGGGGTGCGGCTGTCGCCCAAGGAAGGCGAGCAGCGTGGCCCCTGACCCCGCTATTTGTATTGAGGCTCTCTCAAACTTTTCGGGCATTACGAGTGGTTGCAGTCGAACTAAGGTGCTAGCAGTGGCTGCAAACCGTCGCTAGAGGGGATCCTATGACCGCTGTCAATCCGCTGCTCTCGTTGTTCAAGGAGCAACTTGAGGCCGAATGCAAGACGCTTTCCGACCACCATGGTCTAACGGAAAGAGGCCATTCCCTCCTGTATTGGTATTTCAACCGCCTCCATGATTTCACGGACGCGGAAGTCGAGGAAGTGTTCTGTGACGGTGGCGGGGATCTCGGTATCGACGCCCTGTGGATCGACGATGATGAACTGGTCCACTTCTATCAACTCAAGAACCCGCAGAACATCGACAAGGGGATCCCAACTGGCGATGTAGATAAGGTCATCTCCGGCTTAGGCTTGATTTTGAACCGAAAGCATGAGGCGGTAGCAAATCCTGATCTTAAGGCCAGACTTGAAGAGCTCTATCAACAGGTCCCAAATGGTTATCGCATTCACTTCGTTAGCAGCGGCGCTGGGCTGGCTCCCGAGGCAAAGGTCAAACTTGACGCATTCGTCGGGATGTTAAAGGGCCGTGCCGCCGACAGCTTCATTGAGTGGGATGAACAGCCTATCGAAGTCCTTCAAGAGCGTTTCTACCAGCACTCCCTTCCGGCTGTTAAAGATCCGCTGCGGCTTGATGTCCCGGTAACACCATACACCCAACGATCCGGCATTGCGGATTGCTACCTATTCTCAATTCCTGGAAACACGTTGGCCGAACTTTACGCGCAACACGGAGAGGGATTGTTGCAGAGGAACATTCGAGTCGATCAGCGCGATACGGCGACCAATAGGTCAATCGAGGCCACGTGTTCGGGCGATAGTTCTGTCAACTTTCTCCACTTCAATAACGGTGTGACGTTCCTCTGTGAGAAAGCGTTCTATGACGTCTTCCAAAAGACGTTGACCTTGGAGAAGGCTCAAGTCGTAAACGGTGGTCAAACAATCCGCGCTCTGCATAGGGCTCTCGAAAAAAAGAAACTGAAGTCAGACGTTATCGTCCCGGCGAGGGCAATTACGTCAAGTGGTCACAAGGACTTCGCTAACGATGTCGCGGTCAATCAAAACAATCAAAACCAAGTTGGCACCGGTTTCCTGCGGTCGAACGATCAGCGCGTCGTTCAACTCGATCATGCGCTTGCATCGCTTGGGTGGTTGCTGGAACGGCGAGAGGGAGAGCTGACTAGCCTGACGGAGACCGAGCGAGTGGCCCTTGAGAGGCGTATTGGCCATTCCCTTGACGGCCGTGTCATTCGCCTGAAGGACGGCGCGCAAGCTTACACCGCCACATTTTATGGCCAACCGGAAATCGCGAAGAAGAACGTGAAGAAGATTTTTCTCTCGGTTGAGGATGGCGGCTACTACGAGCGAATCTTCTCCGGTGACATGACCGCAGAGAAAATCGTGATCGCTCACGACCTGAAACAAAGGCTTGATGACTTTGTGAGGCGGTTCACCGCAATCAGGCGGAAAGCGCAGGCTTCGACTAACCTAAAAACTGTCTATGAACCGATTCTGGGAACGCTTCTAGCAGAGAGACACAGCGACGTGATGCACCAAGTGATCCCGCAGTGCTCGTTGTTTATGTGCGGCACCGTCTACAAGGAATTGGTTGAGATTAGAAAGACGGATCTGAAGAACATTCCTAAAATCGTTAGCGTGGAGGCAGACGAAATAATTCGCGCGCACTTGCTCCACATCATCGACTTTGCCAAGAACAACAAAGACAAGGCCGACAAGAGCTGGCCCGTTCTGCTGAAGAGCAATGCGTTTTTCAATCACATAACGGCCTACCTGGCTGGCGTTGCAAAGGGACGTGCTTCCGCAGGATGCGGATTCCGGGGATTGCG
>NZ_VSTH01000151.1 GCF_008123965.1 Bradyrhizobium hipponense
AGGGCGCAGGGAAGACCGGGCGCCGGCTGGCACCCGCGGTCCACTGTGCGAAGTTGCAGTAGGAAATCTGCACAGCGGCATACAAGTGAAGCCAGGACATCCGGCCTTCCCTGCGCAGGGGAAAAATTGTGATGCCTGCGGAATTGCAGAGAACCGGACGGAATGTCTAATCCGTTGATAAAGCGCCAATTATAGCCATATGATGCCCTGCACCTCCTTAAGCGTACGCAGACACAATCGCGACACTTGGCGAGAACGGGGCATCCATCATGGCACGCAAGGTCTCTTTCAGCGCACTCGAAAGCCGCAGCGCTCGGCTGCGCCTGAAGGTCCAGCGCCGACCGTACAGCGGGCCCTCGCTCGCGCGCGGCATCTCGTTGATGTACCGGCGCAACAAGACCAACGGCACTTGGGTGCTCAAGGCCAGCGACGGTCAGGGCGCCTACTGGACCAAGGGCTTCGGACTCGCCGACGACTTCGAGAACAGCGACGGCAAGAATGTGCTGACGTTCTACGAGGCGCAGGACGCCGCGAAGCGATTGGCACGTGGCGAGGATGGTAGCGCCGATTCCGCGCCGATCACGGTCGACGGCGCGCTCAAGGACTACAGGCGGGATCTCGAAGCGCGCAATGCGAATCCCTACAACGCTGAATCACCCCGTGTGCATCTGACCAACGTGCTGCTCGCGAAGCCGGTGCAATTGCTGAACCCGCACGAGCTGAAAAAATGGCGTGATAGCCTACTCAGCAAGGTAACGCCTGCCACGATCAATCGCGTCTGCAGATGTCTGTGCGCCGCCTTGGAATTGGCGCGACAGCACGACGAGCGGATTCAGAACCGGCAGGCGTGGGAAGTTGGTTTGGCCGGTTTGCCGGATGCACAGGAGGCGCGCAACGTCATCATCTCTGACGATAAGGTGCGCGAATTCGTCGCTGCGGCCTATGGACATGACCATCAGCTGGGGCTGCTGATCGATACATTGGCGATCACCGGGGCGCGGCCGAGCCAAGTCGTGCGCTTGCGCGTCGAGGACTTGCGCGACCATCCGCTGCGGTCGAAACTGATGATGCCTAGATCCGGCAAGGGCGGAGGACGCAATCGCAGCAAGCGGAAGGCCGAACGCTATTCAGTACCTATCACCGTGCAGCTGGCAGCCAAGCTGAGAGAGGCGACAAAAGGCCGCGCCGATGATGCACCGTTGCTATTGCAGAGCGATGGCAGCCCATGGGGCGACAATCCGGGTCAGACCTATCATCGCCACGTGGACAAGATCGTCACCGCCGTCGGGCTCGAACCGACCGTCGTGACGGTCTACGCATTAAGACATAGCAGTATCGTGCGAATGCTGCTGCAAAACATTCCGATCAGGCTAGTAGCGTCGCTGCACAACACGTCGAGCAACATGATCGAACGGACCTATTCGAAGTGGATCACCGAACACAGCGACGAGATCTCGCGTAAGGCGCTGCTCCAGCATGAGCCGGCAAGCGGCGACAACGTGGTAACGCTGGCGAGCTGATCATGGTCGGAAGCACAAACGTCAACCCCAGAACGTAACGCAAGAACGTAAGCGCAGCGTTCTGATTAATATGCGGGAGCTGTCGAATTCATCGTCCGCCGCCCTAAGGTGGCGCGAACTCGGGCGTGCATGGTCGGAGACTCCGCCGGCCAAGAAAAGAAAGCGGGCCCCTGGTGCCGGACGGCCACCAGCGTTGACCGAGGAAGAAATTAAGCGTGGCATGAAATTGCTGTCCAGCAACTGGCCTATGTATCCAAAGACAGCCTTTGTACTCTTGCGAGAAGCCGGCATTGGCGTCAATGTCAGCGATCTCACGCTGCGGCGACGAATCCTCAATCGGATTCGGGATCGACGGGCTGCCCTGCGGTCTTCACCTGCCCGTTAATCAAGTCTGATGACCGTCACCAAGGGTGGAGGCGGCCAGCGAGGATTGCGGTATCGACGGCCGCATCCGACCAACGCCAAAAGGTCTTGTATGTCTGCCGGTGCAGCCCCAATAGACCGCGCGCTACGATTCTCGGTTGGCCGATTTTCATTGCCAAACCATATTCCCCCATCGCGTACTGCACGCCCAGCACGCATTGCTTGTACAGCTCGCGCGTCGGACCGTGCGTTGCCTTGGTCGCGTCGCTAGGCACCGCGTTCGCCTGTTTGGCAAACGTGAGGTAGCAGTCGCCCGATACGTAAGCCTCCTGCATGGCCGGATCGCCACTCAAGGCAGCGGCGATCCCAAATTCTTGTTGCCGATAATCGAGATAAACGAGCGCATGACTGGGCTGAGGCTTGATGAGGCCACGCAGCCAAACACTCGGCCCGAAAATATAGCGAGAATTGGATGGCTGGTTGCGGCCAGTGCGAGCACGAAAAGCACTCATCAGACATCGATTGCGGCCATCCGGACCGACGGCGAGATCATTGAGACGCAGGCCAGCGAGACTACTGCGCAGCTCACGCAACGGTGAGACCTGTGGGTAGCCTTTGGCCTGCTGGCGAAATGCCTCATCACTGAGATCGAGCTGGCCGCTATCCAGCATCGGCCACGGAATCCTTTGTGTCGCCAACCAACGGGCGAAGCGGTCCATCTTGAAGGTGCGCCCGTCGTATACGCCATAGTCCCGATCAATCGCCTTGATCAACCGATCCTGGATTCCGATCCAATGCTCGCGCAGCGGCGCCAACATGTCAGTATCAATCGGCGTGCCGTTGTACTCGACGGCCGACACCGCGCACATGTAGCGTCCGCGCAGCAGCGCCCGCGGCAGATCGACAAGCGGCACCATGATCGGGAGCAAACGCTTGAGCGCAATCACATCCGACTCACAATAGTCGATGATCTCCTGCCGGCTGAAACGCCCGGGCCAGGTGCCGGTGCCGAGCGCCACTTGCAGCTCCTGCTTCTCGACCGCATCCATGATCGGCAGGCCGTAGTAGGCAAGAGCACCGAGCAGCCTGTAGCCGGCGGGGACGGGCAGCCCGTTGGTCAGGTTGCGAAACTCAACGAACAGGTCGAGCACGCGTTCGGGCATCGGCCACCCGAGCGCGCGATAGCAGCCCCATTCGGCGCTGCTGTAGTACGCGATCGACAGAACATCCGCCCCTGCTGCGAAGGGCGGATATTTGCCGAACTCATCTTGCCAGAGGCGGAAGGTACGGCCGCTGCGCACCTCATGGGCGACACAGCAGACCGGAATCGGCTTGCCGCCCACGGGAGTCTGGAACTCGAAATCGAGCAGTACGATTTCGCGGAAGGCGGACAGCACTAGATCAGGCCACGCAACCGGTTGACCACAGGATGATCGAGTTCCTGAATGATGTGATCGCGGAACGCGATCTTGATCAGGTCCCAATAATCCATGTCAGCCGGCCACTCGGGTTCGGTCGTTTGGTTCGCCGCCTGGTAGATGTCGTACGCGCCCAGGCTCTTGTTCCACTTGAGGCGGACCCACTTCTCCTTCGCCAACTCGGCGGCCTCGCGAGCCGAGCGCCACGCATCGAAGTCTTTTCCGTCGGTGCCGGGGAGCCGCACGGGCCAAAGGAATACAACTCCTTGCTTGTTGGTGGCCAAGTGCAACGTGACGCTGACGATCTCGCTCGCCAGCTCAGGGACCAGCTTGGCGGCGACCACATACTGTTCGTCGTCATCCTTGAGCTGAATCAACGGGAAGTTTTCGCAGAATCCCGAGCCCGCGTGAACGCGAACGAAGTCCTGCGAGTTCGGCTTGCGCACGGGCACCGTCGTGATCAATTTCATGACGGCGGTCGTATCCGCGAAGGACTGACTGAGCCGCAGGTTCGCGGGAGCGAACGGGTCCGCAGGTTTCTCGGCGTTGGTGCCGACGGCAGTGTCGATGGCCAGAGTCTTGCGTTTCTTGGAGGTCATTAGGTTTCCTTTTGAATGGTATAGAATGGCGATGCCGGCGCCGAGGCGTTGCGTGAGAGCGACTAGCCGCCCAGCCACGACGCCAGGGTGCTCATCGTGTTACCCGAGGACGCGCCGTTTGCCGGAGCGACGATGGCGCGACGCAGGCTTGCGATGGCGCTGGCTCGTCTTGCGGGTACTCCAGCACGGGGCCAGGCGCGATTTGCGCATGGGCGAGGCCATACGCACACCGGAGACGCGGTCAACACCGGTACCCCTGCTGCTCACTTCCAGCCGCGTCGCGTCGCCAATGCTATAGACTGTCAGCAAGAGCGTTCCGCCGCGGAAGCAGACGAGCTTGCTGGCGGGATCATAACCGGCAGATACAAGGAGTCGGCACAATTCCAAGACGGGATTGTTGGCGCAGGCATAGAGGCCGGCGATCGCGCAGTGGCAGCCGTTCACGCCGACCAATTCGGCGCGAATCGTTCGGGCTTGTTTCGCCCAACGTTCAGGTTTATGCATATTTGGACTTACTCCGATGTTTTCCTAGTTGGAGTTGAACGACCGGCGCTGGTAACGCCGGGACTAAAGGGCCGCCTTTGGGCGGCCCAATTTCTTCGTGGCTGCGTTATGCAGTTGCCGGGAATGCCTGGTGCTCACAGACCAGAATGGCGCGGAACGGCCGGTCGGCAACGACCACGTCATAGCTGTGCGCCGCGAGCGAGCCGAAGAACGGCATGGCAGTGGTCGTGTTGGTGCTACGCAGCAGCATCGGACCCCGCGGCCATCTTTTCACGACCTTCAGAGGCCGCGCGCCAACGCTTCGCAGCCTCGCGCGAGATCAACACGCGCACGCCAACACGGAACGTCTCGGGCATGAGACCCTGGGCCTTGAACTTATAAAAGCTCTGGACCGAGAGGCCGTGGCGCGCGCAGAACTGCCCAATGGAATAGGCGTCGAGGTCGGAGTCATCCGCCCCGCCGGCAAACTTGCGGCCGGTGCTCTCGCCGCGTTTCAACATGGTTCTTGTCCTTCCTTGCATGGTGAATCAGATGCGGAGAGGATCACGCAGAACCGAGTTGGGTTAAACTGACTTGTTTATCGAAATTAAGCGGCCGCTTATTCTGAAAAACTACGCGCTTGACAGCCAGCGATGCAGCAAGCGAGCTGAGCGGGTTCGCTGGCGTCACGCCGTCTCTGTTTGCTAGACCAGCATGTCTGTTTGCTGCACCAGCATACGGGCTCTTCTTTATCTATATGTATATATGGGTAAGCGTTGAGTGATGAAGCTGAGAGCGTAGCTTCGAGCATCGGCTTCATCGACGATGCTCTGATCCACATGACAGCGGCGTGGGTGGATACATTGCTCCAGCGTATTTGCGCGATCGGAATCAGTTCTTGCGGCGTTATCGGGTCAAGGTGATAATGATTCCGCGATGTGCTCTTCGAGCGCTGAGCGCGCGGAGCAAACATCGTTTCGGTGAACAGTCACTGTGCGGCCCGCGTTCAGCAGCCTAACAATCACGAGAGCAGTTTAGGTTCTTCCTAGGCCGGGCCCAGTGCGGGTCGGGCGCCAGCGCCCGGTATCCCTAGCGATAGAAATTTTTGAACTTGCTGCAACGACAATGGAAAAGCGAGAAGTCCCCTTGAAGCTGCACTATTCCATCGATGCGCTCGCTCTACTGCTCGAACACGATCGCGGGACCCTGACGCGCGCAACGCTTCGCGGCGATCGGGCAGGAACGCCGCAAACCAAGGTAGCGCGACTAGAGAAACGGAACGGGCCGCGCCGCGCGCCGCGTGGCATGGGGGCGGGTAGTCGCAAAACCAACGACGAGAATGGCAAGAACCGCACGGGCTGGGGCGCTTGGACTGGGATTAAATTCCTAGACGGGCGTTGCCCATTTTGACGGCATTTTAGAAGTACACACACAGGTTCAAAAGTGAGAACCAAGCCGAAGACGCACCGTGCACCTACGGCCGCCGCTCAGCGCATGCGGGAACACCGCGCACGCGAGGCGATCGGTGCTACGCGAATTGCCATTGATCTCGACGGGGACGACAAGGACTGGCTTCGCAGCCAGGGCACGCTGCGGGAATGGGACGAGGCAGATGCACGAGCACTCGCGCAAGCCTTGAAGCTGGCGCTGCAGAAACTGCATCGCAAGGTTACAGCGTAACCAAGGTTGAGATCGCGATCTGCTATTTGAAATTCGACTTCGAAATAGTGAGGGGACGACAATGGTCGTCAGGCTAACAGCGAGTGAGCTGGAAACTGGCCGCCGTTTGGTTGCCCGCAAGATGGCGCGTTCGGTGGTTCGCATTTTGCCGGAAGCCGATGATCTGGTTGCAATCAATCGGATAACCAAGCAAATCCGCGAACTGCTCTGGCACCGCGATAATCCTGACAACATGCGCGCGTGTCGCGCGTTGGTCCGCGAGCAAGCTCGGCTGTCGCTTGCGTATGAGCGACGCCATGGGGAAGCCCCCAACATCAAGCCGTGTAAATGACGAACGTCCCAACTCCCGAAGAGCGCCGTGCGATCGAAGCGAAGGTTTCGCCCCAGCGGCGAGCCGAGATCGAAGGCCTCGTCAAATCGCTGGCACCAGTGATCGGCGATTTCGTGCTGAAAGCAACCGCGCCGTTGAAAGAGCGGATCAAGGAACTCGAGTCGCGCCCGACGCTGCGCTACCTGGGCATTTGGGATGCATCGCGGACGTATCCGCCGGGGTCCTTCGTCACCCATGCGGGTTCGATTTGGCATACCGACGCGGAAAACACCGGCGTTCGGCCGGGTGAAGGCGGAAATTTTTGGCGACTGGCTGTGAAGCGTGGCACAAAATGAAAATATTAGACGAAGCAAACGCCGAGTTGTGCCGCCATCGCGATCTTGCGCTCACCGCCTATGCGCGCCGTCTGCTTGCTCGCGGTGCCGACATTGACGGGGAAGAGTTTCGTGCGAACTTGTCGAAATATGCCGGCGAGTTGGAGGCGTGGCGGAGCAAAGCTATGGATTGCTTGCGGCAATTTGTCGAGGCGATGACGGAGCGGCCGTCCGCGACGCTGCACTAACTGGCCGATCATGGCTCTAAGCGCATCAAGGAGTTCGTAGCGCCGTTAGTCTGCTGTTACGAGCCTCACTTCCCGGAGCTTCGCAAGGTTGGCTGCGTCAGTTGGACTGCCCGCGCGGCTGACGGCAACAAACCACTACGCGCAGCCTGCAACGAGGCCGGCGAACACGTATGTCCACATCGTGGTGAAGGCCATGGAGTAATCAGGCGTTGGCGCCCGAGCGAATGGCGCAAAAGCGAGCTGGCGGCCGAGCGCTTTCGTGCCGGATGCTCTCACACCGATGCCGCAGCCCTTGCCACATTCTGAACCAGATCGGATGCGGTAATCGGCGACATCAGTGATCGGAAGGCGCGGCGGATGTAACCGGCCTGCTGATCCTAAAGGCCCCGACGTGGAATACGTCGGGGCCTTTTGTTCAGGCCATCCATAGACCGGCAAATATCGATTCAGGGGCGCGAAGCGGAAATCATATACTCGATCCGAGCGTTGCCGGTTGTGACCCGGAGCGGCCGTTTTGTAAGACGAGTGAGACCGAAATAGCTGGGCCGCTATCTATCACGGTGCGCGAGAGCTGGCCGTCTCACAATTTTCGGATGCTCCGTAGAAATACGCGACCAATTCAGACTTCGGATTTCTTTAAGAAACTTGGGTTAACCATGCGTCCGCATGATTCCCTCTGCCGAGATGGACATGAAGGGTTACCCCGATGATGTCATTGCTCAACAATCTTCGTATCGTGCTCAAGCTCGGCCTGATCGCCCTCGTGATGGGCGGTGTCATGGTTGGTCTCGTCGGTTACATGGCAACTCGCATGTCCGCAATCGATGAGGCTTATTCGGATGTTGTCCGGAGAGTCGACACCTCGACCACTTCCATAGCACAGATCGCGCGCCGAGCAGAAACATATCGCGAGGCTGCATTCGAGATTCTCACAGAGACAACCGACGCGGGAAACGCACGCCTGCTGAAAACAACTCAGGATGCCGCGACGGAAATCATCGAAGGTCTCAAGAAAGCAATGGTTGACGTCCCGGAACAGGCGACAGCAATCGGTCAGCGGATCGATATCTTTAGGCAGACGTTTGCCACCTGCAAGCCCGCCGTCGAATACGCGTCCACCACAACTACTCCAGAAGATAATCTCAAAGCCGCGCAAAGAATGCGCGACGAATGCAATGGCCCGCTTCAGAATGCCGTTGCGTCGCAAGTCAAGCTGGTAGATGCAATGGTCGAGTTCTCCAAGTCGAAAGCTGACGCGCAGCATTCCGAAGCGAACGCCGAAATCCGCGCCGTTATGGTTTTGGCGGTGCTAGCGAGCCTTAGCGCCATCGGTTTGGCGCTTGCGATCGGCATTTTTGGCATTGCTCATCCAATGACTGCCTTGGTCGACTTGCTTCACCGAATGGCTCGCGGCGAAAGTATTGAAATGGCTGCATTTGGTAGAAAGGATGAGATTGGAGATATCATTCGCGCCGTCGAATCCGTCAAGCAAATGCTCGCCGACAAGGCCAGAGAAGAGGTCGAAGCCAAAGTAAGGCGTGACTTACTTGCGGCGCAGCAGCGAAAAGACGAGATGCACCGGCTCGCTCGCGATTTCGAGGCTGCAATCGGCGAAATCGTTGAGACAGTATCGTCTGCTTCGACAGAACTTGAGGCATCAGCCGCGACTCTTACATCGACCGCCAAACACTCGCAGGACACTACGGCGATGGTAGCTGTAGCGTCAGAGGAAGCGTCGACCAACGTCAGTTCCGTCGCGTCGGCTACTGAAGAGCTGTCGGTCTCCGTGAACGAAATCAGCCGACAAGTGCAAGACTCCGCGCGAATTGCCAATGAGGCTGTTCGTCAGGCACGAACGACGACGGACCGGGTCAGCGAATTGTCGAGGGCGGCTGCCCGTATCGGCGATGTGGTTGAGCTGATCAATACCATCGCCGGTCAAACCAACCTGCTTGCTCTAAACGCCACGATCGAGGCGGCACGCGCCGGAGAAGCTGGCCGGGGCTTTGCCGTTGTCGCGTCGGAGGTCAAAGCTCTTGCTGAGCAGACGGCAAAGGCGACCGGAGAAATTGGTCAACAGATTTCCGGCATTCAATCAGCCACAGAGGACTCGGTGAGTGCGATAAAGGAAATTAGCGGGACCATCGAGCAACTGTCGGAAATCTCGTCAACGATCGCTTCAGCAGTGGAAGAGCAAGGCGCCGCCACGCAGGAGATCTCTCGTAACGTGCAGCAGGCGGCTCGTGGCACAAACCAAGTGTCCTCGAATATTGTCGATGTTCGACGGGGCGCGAACGAAACGGGCTCTGCGTCGGCGCAGGTCTTGTTTGCGGCGAAATCGCTGTCTGCTGATAGCAATCGACTCAAGCTCGAAGTAGGAAAATTTCTAAGCACCGTTCGCGCGGCGTAGGGAGTCGAGCACGCGAACAACCTCCGCGGATCGGCCAAGTAGGAAGAAGTGCTCAGGTCCGCTTGTGGCCCGTTTGAGACATGCCGGGGCGGAATGACGATATCCGTTCACAAGGGTAGACCGGAAGAGAACGGCACGCGGGCAGGCTTAAGCGCGTGCCTCAGCGGAGGTCTTTCGGCCCACCGATGTAGCTGACAGAGCATCGGAACGAAATTGCAGAAGCTAAGTTGATCCTTCCGGATCACGCCTTGACAACGTGATGCCGACAGAAGGGCCTCAGCCGGACCAGCCCCGGGTTGAGGCCCTTCCTTAATGTGTACATTAGCGGGAACAAACCCGGCCCTTGTTTGTAGGTTCCGGCGGTCCGCGACGCGGCGCTCATTGAGGCCGGTTTCGCGACCGACATCCTCTCCTCAGCCGAGGAAGGCCTGACTCTCTTCAAAAGCGGAGTGAAAGAGTACCGGGCGCTCGTTGCAGACGCGAACCTCATGGGCTCGCTCAGCGGCTGGGACTTAGCCAGACAGGTCCGAGAACGAGAGCCGACGTTTCCCGTGATCTACATGACCGGCGCTGCGGCGGACGACTGGGCATCGCAGGGCGTCCCGAACAGCATCCTGTTGCAGAAGCCATTCGCGCCCGCCCAGCTCGTCACGGCGATCTCGCAGCTCCTCAATCAGGTCCCCCTACGCGCGAATGAGGCCGCCTCAATTCCGGCCAGCGCGTCATGGCGGTGACGAATCATAGCGAGCGGCAGGATACCCTCCGCCAGAGGACCTTTCAGAGCAAGGAGCGAGGACCGCAGCACGCGCGCGAGGCACGAGAGCGGCACCTTTGTGGTGCGGCTGCTGACCGGGCGAAGATCTGTTGGCCGTAGCAGCTAAGTCTTCAAAGGCCCGATTTCGTCGCCCGATTCAGATTATCGCGTGCTGGCCGGGCCAACTGGACTCCTCATAAACCGCCTTCCTAGGTCAGCGTTTTCTTGG
>NZ_VSTH01000152.1 GCF_008123965.1 Bradyrhizobium hipponense
ATGGAATCGATCGTCTAGGTATTAACTGTTTTCAACGCGTCTGATCGCCGGGCCAAGTAGGATCGCCGGGCCATGTAGACTTGCCTTGCGCACCAAAAGGCTCGGTGGCTTTTGATTTCTTTGAGAAGCAGCAATCTCCTGGCCCGTTCGGCGTTCAACAGGTCCTCAAAATGGCCGACTGCTGGTCGAAGCCATAAGACGCGAGGCGCTCCTCGATTTCAAAGGCGGTATTGGATCAATCTGCCTGCTCAACGCGTTCTGGACCGTTCTGATTGNNGGTAGCGCTGGATCTCCCAGGATATTTCTGCAACGTCAATCGCCAGCAGCCACTCGTTCGCAGATTGCGGGGGCGAGAGACAATCGTCCTCGAATGTACGGGAATGCAACCGGCGTCTCTTGGCGCTCTTCTTCCCTGTTAGACTGGAGCGGGAGCGCGACTGGCGTTCTCATCACCGGAGCTCTCCGCGGACGCTCAGATGGCACGCTCCTTGCCAATCGGTCGGACAGTGATTTTCGTTGCGAGGAGACGTGTAGCAATGGAACAAAAAAATCGAGTTTTCAAACGTCGAAAGCTCAACTTGGCACATGTCGCCCGCGATCTGGTGCAACTACTCGATGCGATCGAGGATCTCGAGGAGCTGAGAGAGAAGGTCCGGCTAGCAGAGGCAACCCAAGTGTTGCATTAGAGCCGCCGCTTCCTCAGGCTTGCTGACAATACACCGCACGGTGAATAGGCGGCTAACTAACAGTTAGGAAAGAACCAATATCCTATTCCGTAGATGACTCATGCGCCATCCCGGAAAGCAAGGTTATTGTTTGCGTCGAGGATGAGTTTAGAACCTGAGCCGGGACGACATGAAGGACCTCAGGCGACGATTGGAGAAGCTCCGCGCGGACGCCAGAGACTTTGCCGTTATGAGTCAGATGGCGACTGATGCCGAAAAGCGCGCGCTCTTTCAACGCTTGGCGGATGAACTCGCCTTCGAAGCTCTTGAGCTTGAGGTAATCGTAAAACAGAAAGAGCACTCGGATTCCAGCGACCAGCACGAGGTCGTGGAATTTAAGCCGTCCTCTCAGAAGAAGCGCGGCTGATGCGGAAAGAGGCTAGGCGGTCGGCTTGTCTTCCTTATCCACCCCGCGCGCATAACGATTTTGAGCATAGCTCCCTCAACCGCCGCTGTGCCGCCTTCGCCTCATCCCATTGCGCATGGAATCCAGACGTCGCGCGGTTCATCGCGCATGGCCGAGATGCTGACGCCGACCGGTTTGGATTTGGTGCGGTGGGGCGCCGTTAAACTGCATTCACTCCGCATGAGCCTGGGCGGCCTGTCGTCGCCGCGAGGCCCTGAAATCCTTCCGCAGTCATTAACCTTTCGGCTGAAGCGACAAACGGTTCACATAAGTAAATGCGGCAACGACCTCGCCGCACTTGAGTCGCGATTGAATCATTTTCCGATTGGTCCAGCACCGGACCATGCCCCGAGCTTTCGCGGGTCGGAGCGAAAGCTTCTGCAATATGCGTGAACACCGTCGATGCCACTGCGCTGCTGGAATGGCTCACTTCTCAACGCTCCGAATTGGAAAGCCCTTCGCCCCTGGATGCGCGAGGCAGAGCGGAAAACTAGAGCGCCATACCAAAGTGGGAGGGGACTACTGCTGCGGCGGTTAGCACGGCGAAAGCGAAAGCGTCCACGCATCAAGCGACACGGCCTGCCTGGTAGCGTCATCAGCGAAAATCACAGGCTAGAGCAGGCCGTTCCACGAACTCTGGTGCTGTGTTTGATCCAACGGTTTGAGCAAGGCGTGGAGAAACGCGCTGGTCATACTGTGCATCGTCGTCCGCCACCGCGCGAGCGCGTGAACCGAGCACGCTGCCGACAATTTCCGGTCCAGGTGCCTCAACGCGCTCTTACCACTGCGCGTGCCGCCGACCGACCCGTCCATTTTATTGAATTTGCGAGAGGTCGTGCAAATCGGTCGTGCGTTTTATAGGCGGCAGAGGAGCAAATGACCGTGACTATTTCTTGGTTCTGGAATCAATCCCGATCGAGAGCGAGTACGGCTTCTGATTGGGTTTGATCACAGATCCGATCTCGTGTCGCGCGCTCACAGGGGCGCGCACAGAATGTGGCCAAGAACGAGTCGAACTCGGCCGCCGACATTTCTCCGGACGGATGGCAAAGTTGGCGTATTTGGTCTTGCCCAAGCCGGAGGCTTGGCCATCGATCGGCACGTTGTAGAGCGCATCGGCGAAGATCATGCGGGCACGCCGACCATAGCTGTCCGCTTGAAGCGCATCGGCGCAGATGAGACGATGCTGATCCAAAAGCCAGAGGGGCGTCCTCGCTCAAGCGGTTGAGCGCAAGTCGCAGCATCCGGAGCTGCACCTCGCTGAGATCGTGCAAGGTGACGACCGGCACCTCGCCGCGACCGAGCTGCGACCAGCGCCCAGCCGGACACCACCCTTCGCTCGGCATCAACGGCAATGGGAAGAACGAATCCGAACTCCTGCAGGCTCGCCGCGAGCTTGGTAATCTGGAGCTTCGGGTGCCGGCGCGTCTGCTGGCCCAGCGGTTTGAGCTCCTCGATCCGCACATGGACCGGCGTGAGGTCATGTCGCAGCGGATAACCGTTGGTCCGTACATCGCGATGTTGCATCGGTTCGCCTTGGCAAGAGCTAAGAGAGTCCCGCTGCCAACTAAATTCGGCCAAGGTTAACGATTCATCCCAGCGCGCGGATACCGACCCTGCATCAGCGGTTATCCACAGGACGATTGCTTGCGCCGCTATTCGCGCCGCGGCATTCGGCAGCCGTTGTTGATCCGTTGCCCGCGCATCGTCTGTTTCCTCTGCATCGTCTGTTTCCCCCGGCCGTCTGCGCGCAAATTCCCTGTTCAGCAGATGACAAATTCCCTGTTCGCATTTGGCGGATCGCGCCCTGATGCATGGGATTTCAAGGCACATCTTCGCATTTTTCATGGGATAGCGGCCCCACCGCGGGCGCGCTTTCCCTGTAAAATTCCCTGTTCGCAGGGAATTCGGGTCGCGGCAGCGAAAGGAACTTCCTGCGTCTGTCGTGATTGCTGTTCAAACTCAGGGAGAACATCCATGATCAGAAAATCCGCCATCGTGGCACTCGCATGCATTGCTTTGTCCTCACCGGCCTTCGCGCAAGGAGGCGGCGGTGGTGCCGGTGCTGCCGGTGCAGGCGGAGGAGCCGGAGGCAGCGCGGGATCGGCGGCGAGCTCTAGCGTTGGCACAGGCACCTCGTCGAGCACCACTAATTCCGGAGCCTCAGCTCCCTCAGGCATGGGAACGCAGGACACCACGATTGGCGCTAGCCACAGCAATGCATCGCAGAACAATCCGAACGTCCAGCCCCCGACGCCAAACGGAACGTCGCCGGCTTCTGCACAGGCTGAGCGAAACACTGGCGTGGGTCATGCCGCCAACGGCTTACCAATCGGTAGTCCGGGCACCGGTACCAGCAACGAAGATCAGAGGTAGCTTGTCCTAAGCACGCAAATCCTGGCCTTCCTGCACCTTTACTGCCCAGTTAGCGGCTCGGGTTTGTGACCCTTTGGGCCGCACCGCGTATGTACCCGCGAGACAACGAGCGAAGCTTTTGCGCTGATGCAAAACTCGGTCATACGGTCATCCACCATTCAGGGATACGCCAGGCAAAACAGATCGTTTCATCCTGAAGGGCTGCGAATAGATCAGACAGCCCGCGGCCGCTGTGTTACAGCCGGGAATGAAAAAAATACTCCTCATTTCACTGCTCATCACGACACCGGCACTCGCGCAGAGCGAACCGCCAGCTCCGAAGGCGCCATTGACCGATCGCGAACGAGTGCAGGCCGATCGCGCGCAGGCGGCCTCGGAGGAGAAGAACGCCCCAACAGCGCGCCCTTGGGACAGGGGCGCGGATGGCAAGCGGCCCTGGGATCGAGGAGCTCAGGCGAAGTAGCGGCCTTCCAGGCAAAAAGCAGCAGCCTTCCGTGAGGGCGAAGTTTTACTCGCTCGCGGGCTCCACAACACCGTTATCGAGCTATCCAGTGCAACAAAGGGGCTGTGATCCCGTATCGGAAGTTCGCCGCTCAGCGACACGGCTCTACCTGACAGTCACTTCCACTATGATGACCGATGATCCGTGCTGCCTGCGGTTTTCGCCCGACACTGCAATTCGAAATCGGTCAGTTCCTGGGCTTGTGGGGGCTTGGTAGCGAAACGACGGGCCGGCGATCGTCACGATGCCGGCACTCGGCGCCTCCACCAGTTTGACTTCGTCCAAAAGCTGTGTTCTGCCGCGCAGGCCCTGCAGGCATTCGGTCCCGGAGGGAATTGAAATAGTCCAATACACGATGTCGGAAAGCAGTACGAAACGTTCCGCGCGGTAAACGCATTCGCCGGCGGTCGCAGCATACGCTTGTAGCCAGCAGCCAGCGAAAAAGCAAAGGCTCGCAGCGCCCGTTTTGATTTTCATGCGGCCGCTCATCCGATCGTCATCGTTGGATCTGCTCAAGTCGACCTCAAGCAAAACCGCCGCCACCGGCTGCCCAGTGCGGCGGCTTATAGTGGAACGCAGCCGCTAGCTAAACGGCTTTGACTCTCACCGAGCGTACCAATACCCCCACCAGCGTTGCGACACGGGCCGCGCTTCCGCCTTAAGCGCCGCGACTTCCTCGACAGAGCGAAGATTGGGGCCATAGATCGCAGGCGGGTAAACATCATCCCAAAACACGTAACCGGTTCGGACGTCGGCCGCTCGATGATGCGCCGGAGCAAGCGCGAGCTCCGCGGCTGGAACTGGGGTCGTGGTCGAAGCGAAGCTAAGGACACCAAGCACACTAAGAGCAATGAATGGAGTAAGGGTGCGGACGTTCATTGGATTGATCCCTCTCAAAAAATGGGCTGGAAATAATGCGACGGCTTGCAAAAGGTTGCAAGTGGCCGAATGGCTGCGGTAGCAGGCTCGGGGAAGCCCGGAGATGTCGCAGCAAGGTCAAGATCTATCACGGAGGAGCACAAGCGCCAAGCGATCGAACCGCTGCACGAGGTTTTTGACCAAATGCGAATGCACCGAAGCCTCGCCGCGCGTGTCGATCTCTTCCGCCCGGCGCTTGCCTATAGCGCGACAATCTGGATGGGAAGCGCGCGACAATCAGGATGGCGAGTCGGTGTCGCGGCGAGGTGATGATTGCCGCGATGATTGTCGTGCGCAAGAGTTTTGTTCGCTCTGATTGTCGCGGAGCGTCAATCAGCGAGTGTTTTTGGTGTCGCGTGCGAGGGTGGTCGCCCTGGACCACGCTTCCGTTCGAGCGCGGTGCGCCTGCGATAGCTTTCGACGTTCATCTCGACGATGGTGGCGTGGTGAACGAGGCGATCGATAGCGGCGAGCGTCATAGCAGGGTCGCCGAACACGACAGA
>NZ_VSTH01000153.1 GCF_008123965.1 Bradyrhizobium hipponense
ATTCTGGGTGAGGCAATGCGCCCCTCGCTCGCTCGTCAATTTTGGACGCCGATCCCCCGGCTTAGGGGGTCAATATTGCAGGCCAAATGACAGGTTTCATCACAAAGCTGTCGCCGGCGCGAAAAATGCGAGGCTCCTTGCCTTCCTCGGTCAGCTCCACCACGCCGGAAAGGATGTGGCAGTACTCGAAGGTCTCGCCCTTGATCGAGTGGTTCTCGCCAGGCGTGGCTTCCCAGACTCCGGTCTTCACCGAGTCGGCGCGGGAGGAGTCCTGCTCCCAGGTCTTGTAGGACGGATCGCCGGAAACCAGGCGGCCCGGCAGGGTCTTGGAGTGCTTTGGTTCGCCGGTGGGGGCGAGGTCAAGCTTGACGAGAAGAGACATGGCCACAGCCTTTCTTTTGTGGGGAAGTGGACGGTGATGAGCACTCGCGCCTGAGGTCATCGAGGCCCGACCGGCGAAGGCCGGTCGACGGCGTCAAGCGTTTGTTCCGATCGCAGGCAGACGGTCTAGCCTTCGAGGTCGTGAGCGGTGCCGGCATCCATGGATGTGCCGGGTTCGAGCAGCACGACCTCGCAGATGTCGTCCAGCGCGACAGGGCAATGCTCTACCCCATGCGGGACCACGATGAACTCGCCTTGCTCGATGATCTCGTCCCGATCACGGAACTTCATCAGCAGGCGGCCCTTGTGCACGAGGAAGAGTTCGTCACCGCTCCTGTGAAAGCGCCAGGCGAACTCGCCCGCGAACTTGGCGAGCTTGATCTGCATGTCGTTAATCTGACCCGCGATCTTCGGAGACCAAGTCTCCTTGAGCTGCCCGAACGAGCTGGCCAGGTTCTTCTTGTGAAGTGGGGAGAGGTGCCGGTTCAGAGCGGCCACGTCACGAATGATGGCCCCAAGCTGGCGAGCGACGTCCTTGTCGTCGGCCGGATACTTGCCGTCCAACGCGGCCGTGCCGATCGTGAAGCCGGCGGCTCCTGCGTCCTTCAGGATGGCGATCCGCTCAGGCGTATCAATCGAGCCGGCCACATAGACGGGCTTGGGCACCGCTGCGCACACCGCTTTGATGAGGGCCGGGACGTCTTCCTTGGAGCGATAGGCGAGCAGGTCGAGGCCATACACGCCCTCCCGCAGGGCGAGCCCCTTGGCGCTCTCAACGATCTCCTCGATGCTCCCTTCGAGCACGCTCGGGTGACCGGTGATGCGACCCGGGAAGGGGCAGTATTGAATGCCGGTGCCGGCAAGGATCGGCAGCACGTCGTCAACACGTGTGCCGCCGAGCAAGACGTCGACGCCGATTTCAACCGCCGCTTTCGCCGAAACGATCTCACTTTGCCGGTCGAGTGAGACGACTTCGAGATAGGAGGTGGCGCCGTCTGCCTTGATGACCTGGTTGAGAACTTTGAGTCGATCAATCGGCAGGCCGATGTCCTTGAAACCGATGTGGCGAACGCCAAGGCTCAGGGCGGTCTTGAGTTGTTCAGAGGCGTCCCCGACGGTGCGATCGTTGCGCGTGAGCATGAAGATGAAGCGAAGGCCCATTAGACTACCCCTTCTTTGGTCTTAATTTGCGTGGCGACGAGCCTTCGCGCGTAAGCCAGCGCCGTCTCGAGACTACCGGTGTGGGCGATGCCTCGGCCTGCAATGTCGAATGCCGTGCCGTGATCAGGGCTTGTACGGACGAACGGCAGGCCGAGCGTGATGTTCACCCCCTTTTCGAGGCCGAGATATTTCACCGGGATCAGGCCCTGATCGTGATATTGGGCCACGACCACATCGAAGCGGCCCTTGCGGGCCTGCATGTAGACAGTGTCCCCGGGCCAGGGGCCACTGGCGTCGATGCCCTCGGCGCGGGCCGCTTCGATCGCAGGCCGGATGATCTGGATTTCTTCGTCGCCGAAGAGACCACCTTCGCCGGCATGGGGGTTGAGCCCTGCGACCGCAATGCGCGGCGCCGCGATCCCGAGGGCCTTGCCGCCCTCATTTGCGAGCCGGATCGCTGACATCTGGGCATCGAAATCCGCTTGGTCGATGGCCTTGCGCAGCGACGTGTGGATGGTGACGAGAACCGTGCGGATATCATCGTTGGCCAACATCATCGCAACGCGCTTCGCACCACCATAGTCGGCGAGGATTTCGGTGTGCCCGGGATAGCGAATGCCCGCGCTTGCCATCGCTTCCTTGTTGATCGGTGCGGTGACGATGCCGCTGACCTTGCCGGCCTTGGCTGCCGCGACGGCGGCGACGATGGCATCGAAGGAAGCTTGGCCGGAGATGGCGCTGACGCTCCCGAGCGGGGGCGGCGCGATGATTTGCGTCGCCTCGACAACCTCGATGGACCGCGGCTCAGAGCGCGCCTCTTCAGGTCCGGCGATACGCCTGACCGTCAGCTCGAGACCCAGGCGATGGACGATATTCTCCAGCACGACGTAGCTGCCGAATACGACCGTGCCTTCGCCGGCTTTGGCCAATGTCTTCGCCACGATCTCCGGTCCGATGCCGGAGGCATCGCCCATTGTGATGGCGAGGGGAGCGGATTGGGTCATGATACAACCAGTTCTGATACCGAGGTGCCAAGGCGGAGCTGCGTGATCGCACGACGCAGCGTATCGTCGTCGCCAAAGCCGCCTGCCTTCATGGCGATCAGTAGCTCTCGTCCATCTCCGAGGGACGTGCGGCCAAGCGGAAAGCCTGGCTCGAGCTCTTGCAGGATCTCGAACTCATAAATGTCCAGGCCATCCAGGATCGCCTCCATGGTGTCCCCGCCTGTGGCGATCACCATGTCGAAACGCTCGTCGGCCACCCGTCGAGCCGCATTTTGAGCAATGTCGCGCAGGACGGATCCGGGATCATTCATCCGTTCGATCGGAGCCCGCAGCAGAGCGATTCCAGGCTCCAATGCGATGCAGTCGGCCTGACGATGGCTGCGCGGATTGGCGCTGCCGATAGCAACAAGAATGTCGCCACAAGCCGCGACGGTCACGTCCGACGCAACCGCAAGCGGCGCAAGACGCTTCGCCAGAGCAAGGGCCATGCCCGGAGAGCCCACCCATAGGATCGACTCCGGATCCGGCAGGGCCGCAACTTGTTTGTCGAGATCGGCCTGTGTCGCAGCATCAAGGATGACGACGCTTCCGATGGAGGCCGGAACGAGCTCAGCCAGCCGAGAATGTCGCGCCGGATGGACGGGGTCGCGACCGTATTCGGTCTCCGCTACCGGAATGCCGTCCACAAGCTGAACGCCGCTGACGGTTGTACGCCCAGCGCCAGGGAACGCAGGTGCAAAGACCAGCATCTTGCGGCCGCTTACGGTGAAGGCCGCTTCCATCTCGGCCGTCACATGCCCGCGAAGAGTCGAGTCGACGGTCTTGTAGAGGACAACCCGCGAAGCGAGCTGCTCGGCAAGTTCTGACTGCCGCTGCGCCGCTTGCGAAGCTGGCACCGATCTAGATCCGCTATCAACGGCGACGATCGTTGCCTCCTGGTGCGGCAGCCGGCGTCGGCCGACAACGGCTCGCAGACCCCGCTCGACAAACGGACCGGCCCCATCGGCGGCGCTGGTCAGGTCGTCGGCAAGAATACCGATTGTGTATTGGCCATTGGTTCGCATGGATCAATTATGCCAAGCAAATTCAACATAAAAAGCGATAGTTTTTGCGCTACATCGGTGATATGAGATCACCAATGAGGCGATCAGAAATACCTTCGTTGGACGACTTGCGTGCGTTCGAGACCACTGCGCGGCTGGGGTCGGTTCGGCTTGCCGCGAACAGCCTTGCCTTGACCCATGGGGCTGTGAGCCGCCGTATCACCAAACTGTCGGAAGACCTTGGCTTCAAACTCTTCGAAAAAAGCGGACGTGGCTTGCGCCTCACGGCTTCTGGAGAAGTGCTCAACCTCACACTCGGCCGTTTCTTCACCGAGCTGGCGACAACCGTTGAGAGCTTGCGTGCTGCCAACGCACAGCAGAATTCCCTCGTTCTCTCATGCGAGCCTTCAGTCGCTATGCGCTGGCTTATTCCACGGCTTGCAAACTTTCAGGCCGTCCATCCCGACATCGCTCTACATCTCTCAGTCGCCGGCGGCCCCGTCGAGTTTCGCCGCGATCGGATCGATCTTGCTATACGTCGGCTAGACTTTGCGCTCCCAGAGGCGTGGCACGTCCGGCGCCTTTTTTCTGAAAGGGTAGGACCGGTCATGAGCCCTCAGCTCGCGCCGGTGTTTGCCTCAGGAAACTACATCGCCCTAGGTTCGAAGACTCGGGCGGACGCTTGGTCGCGGTGGCTTTCCACCCACCCGTCGGTGCGGCGCCCCACGGAGATACGCTTCTACGATCACCACTTCCTCATCGTTGAAGCAGCATTGGCCGGATTGGGCGTTGCCCTCAGCCCGCGGGTCCTTGCAACGGACGACGTAGATAGAGGGCGGCTCATCGCACCTGCCGGTTTCGATCCTGACGAAAGCCATTATGGCCTTATCTGGGCGGGAGAAACTGAACTGTCTGGGAAAGCGAACTATCTTGCTTTATGGCTGCAGGAACAGTGCAATCTGATCTAATGATTCAACTTCGCGCTCCTCAAGGGCTCGGCGCTACCTTGCTCCTCGAAAGCAGAAATTGACCGATATAGAGATCCTGGAGAGCAATCCCGGAGCTGTCGAAGACGGTGATATCGTCCCGCGCGATCCTGCCCGAACAGCGCCCTTCGAGTACCGTGCCGATTGCGTTCAAAACGAATTCGCCGCTTTCGATTCTTTCACGAACATGCTGGAATTCCCCGATCTGGATCGATTGCTCGGGCAGATCGCAGAACAGCTTCGCACGCTCGTAGATCTCGCTCGGCAACTCCTGTTTGCCACGCGCGTCGGACCCCATGCCGGCGATGTGCGTGCCTGGACGGACCCATTCGGCCTTGAACAGCGGGACCCGCGACGGCGTCGCGGTGACGATGATGTCCGCTTGCCGACACGCCTCTTCCGCCGTCGAGATGTGGATGTCGAGTTTCACACCAAGCGACAACAGTTTAGTCGTGAATTCATTGGCTTTGTCACGATTGCGCGCGACCACATGCAAGCGCTTCAGCGGAAGGATGCGAGCAAGGGCACAGCATTCGAACAACGCTTGGTTGCCAGCGCCGAAGATCGCCAATGTTTCAGATTCCGGTCGCGCAAGCACATTCGCCGCCACCGCATCGGCCGCCGCAGTTCGATAGGCGTTGGCAGCCGAAGCCTCGATGACCGCGCCGATCCGCCCGTTCGCCTGATCGATCAGGACGATCGTCGAGCTATGGCGCGGCCGGCCTTTGGCGGGGTTGTCGGGCCAGAATGAGCCGATCTTGAGGCCCGCCAACTCAGGCGTTGAACCCGACTTGAGCGAGAAGGTGTTCTGCCGATCCGACGCGTGTGCGATCACGGCCGGAAACACTTTCGCGTCAGCGGAAGCCGCCGCAACCAGAGCCTTCCGGACGGCCTCGAACGCCGATTCATGAGAGATAAGGCTTGTCGATTCGCTTTCCGAGATGAATTTCATCGATAAAATCCGAGAACGGCCTTGGTCTCGAGATATTCTTCCATGCCTTCGCGGCCGTATTCCCTGCCGTTCCCGGAACGCTTGTATCCGCCAAAAGGTGCGTTCGGGTCCCAATCGGGATAGTTGAGATGGACCTGACCGGACTGGATCTGCCCAGCCACTTTCCGCACGGTGTCCATATCAGTGCCCTGCACATGCGCGCCGAGGCCGTAGACCGTGTCGTTGGCGATCTCGATCGCCTCCTCCACCGTATCGTAGGGAATGATCGACAGCACCGGGCCGAAGATCTCCTCCTGCGCAATCCTCATGTCGCGACGGACGTTCGAGAAAATCGTCGGCCGCGCATAGAGGCCGACCTGAAGATTGTCGGGGCGCCCCGGCCCGCCGATGACGAGCTTGGCGCTTTCCTCCAGGCCGACACCAATCATGGTCTGGATGCGCTCGAACTGCGGCCGGTTGGCGATCGGACCATGTGTCGTGCTTTCCGCAAGCGGATCGCCGACCACCAATTCAGAAGCAGCCGCTGCTGCCAGGATCTCGACTTCCGCCATCTGCGAGCGGGACACAAGCATGCGCGTCGGTGCGCTGCAGGATTGGCCGAGATTGCGGAAGGCGGCGCCGACCCCGAGTGGAACAGCCCGGCTCAGATCGGCATCCGGCAAAATGATGTTCGGCGACTTGCCGCCAAGTTCCTGGGCGACGCGCTTGACTGTTGCCGCCGCCGCTTGCGCAACGAGAACCCCGGCCCGAGTCGAACCGGTGATCGAGATCATGTCCACCTTCGGATGCGACGCCAGCCTGGCGCCGACGATTGGACCTGTCCCGTTGACGAGATTGAACACGCCGGGCGGGCACCCGGCATCGCCCATCACTTCGGCGAACAGCAAGGCGCTTAGGGGCGACAATTCGCTCGGCTTCAACACCACCGTGCAGCCCGCCGCAAGCGCCGGACCGACCTTGGCTGTGATCTGGTAGAGAGGCCAGTTCCAGGGCGTGATGAGGCCGCAGACGCCGATCGCCTCGCGCATGATCGCGGTGCCACCGCGGCGGGTGAGGAAAGAATAGGTCGCGAGATTGTCGCGCGCGACGCGGATATGCTCGGCGGCCAGCGGCACCTGGGCGCGGCGCGCATAGGTGACCGCGGCTCCCATCTCGCTCGTGATTGCCTGCGCGAACAGCTCGAGCCGCTCGAGGAGCAAACCTTGGACCCGGTCGAGCAGCGATGCCCGCTCTGCCGCCGGCTTACGAGACCAGCTGGCGAAGGCTTGTCTGGCGGCGGCGACGGCGAGGTCTACGTCCTTCTCATTGCCGAGCGCGATCTCGGCGATCGGCTGCTCGGTCGCCGGGTTGACAGCGGCTGCCGTCTCCGATCCGCCGGGCTTCCGCCATTCTCCGTCGATGTAGAATTTGCCGAGGAAGCCGGCTTCCGTCAGGTATCGAACGGCCGAGGTCATTGGAAGCGGTCCTTGATCCGGTAATAGGCGCCGACCAGCGGGAGGAACCAGGGAGGACCGAGATGACCCGGAATGGCGGGCCAGGCGAAGTCCTTCCAGGGATTGAGCTCGGTGCGCCCGTCCATGACTTCCGCCATGATCGTCCCCATCAGCGTCGACATCTGGGTGCCGTGGCCGCTGTAGCCCATGGAATAGTAGATGCCGTTGCGTTCGCCGGCGCGCGGCAGCCGGTCGCGCGTCATGTCGACCATCCCGCCCCAGCAATAGTCGATCCGCACGCTGCGAAGCTCGGGAAAGACATCGTGCAGCGCAGCCTGCAGGATCGCACCGCTCTTCTCGTCTGATGTGGGATTGGAGATCGCGAAGCGCGCGCGTCCACCGAACAGCAGCCGGTTATCGGGCGTGGTGCGGAAATAGTTGACCAGGTTCTTCGTATCGACCGCCATTCGGCGGCGCGGCAGGAGCCGATCGAGTGTCGCGACCGGCAAGGGTTCGGTGACGATGAGGAAGGCGCCGACCGGCACAATCCGGCGTCGAATCCAACCCAGCGGCCCCGTGTGCGAGATGCCGCTTGCCAGCAGCACCTGCGAGGCCCGAAGCCGGCCCTTGGGCGTCTCGATCTCGTGGCCTCCGCCGGCGGCGGATCGCAGGCCCGTCATCGGCGTATGCTCGTGGATATCGACGCCGCGCCGCGCCGCCGCTTCCGCAAGGCCGCGGACGAAGCGTCCGACGTGCATGCCGGCGCTCTTGCGGTAAATGAGCCCGCCGTAATAGCGCCGCGATCCCACCTCGCCGGCGAGATCAGCGCGGCTCACCATCGCCGTGTCGGGATCGACAGTGGCGGCGAGCAATTCCTGGCTGCGCGCCAGCTTGTCATAGTGCTCGGGCCGTGCCGCAAGCTTGATCTTGCCAGTGCGCGCGAAGCTACAGTCGATCTTCTCTTCCGCCACCAGGCGCTCGACCGTATCGACCCCGGCATCGAAGGCTCGGTAGAGCCGGTCGGCGACCTCCTTACCGAGCTTGGCCGAGAGGGTGCCGTAGTCCTGAGCGAACCCGTTGTTGCACATGCCGCCGTTCCGGCCGGATGCCGCGTACCCGATCGTCTCGGCTTCGAGCAGCACGACGCGCGCGCCCTTCTTGGCGAGAGCCAGAGCGGCCGAAGAGCCGGTCAAGCCGCCGCCGATCACTGCGACGTCACAGGTCCCTTGCACCGGTCCTGCGCTGGCGCTCTTGAATGGCTCCGATGTGTCCAGCCAATAGGATGTAAGCTTCATACCCCGGCTCCGAAATCTCGCCCGACGAATCCGGGGCGTCCGCACATCGCGGCAACCCACCTCCGTTTGCGAGCCTACCAGCCACGCATCCGCGGCCATTGTGCTTCAACTGCGTCGTTCCCGGCCGAGACGACATTGTACAGTTCGTGTTGCGACGCCGTCGCGCAGGCGTGGTTCGGCAGGATCCTGATCTTGGTGCCGATCGACAGATCCGGCAGAGCTTGCGCCGATCCGGACCTGATGGCGAGGATGCCGTGCTCCTGGCTCGCTTGCGCGACGATCAGGTCCGGATAGAGTTTGCCGGACAGATCGCAGACGAGACCGTAACCCTGATCGATCCGCTGCGCCGCGGTGCCGCGATCACGTGACAGCGCCATCCAGCCCGCATCGACCAAAATCCAGCCCTTCTCCGGCTTCGTGCCGATGACGGTGGCGAGAACCGAGATCGCGATGTCGTCGGTGGTGCAGACACCGACACCGTGCATCACCAGATCGAAGAACATGTACACGCCGGCCCGCATCTCCGTGACGCCCGTCAGGTCTTCGGCGAAATGCGCGGTCGGCGTCGCACCGACGCTCACGACCGGGCATTCATGCCCCGCCGCCCGCAACGTGTCCGCGGCCGCCACAGCCACGGCCCTTTCGTTCTCCGCAGCCACGACGAGGGCATCGGGCGTGCAAAGGCTGTATGATTCGCCAGCATGGGTGAGAATGCCGGCGAGCTTGACGCCGGCTTCGGCCAGGGCTGCCGAGACGGCGACGAGCTTGGGATCGGCGGCGGTCAGCCCGCCGCGGTGACCGTCGCAGTCGATCTCGATGAAGGCGGAGGGCGTCACACCACCGGCGCGTCCGGCCGCGCCCAGCATCGTCGCCTGTTCAGGCGAATCGACCAGCACTTTGAGGTCAATGCCGGCTTTACGCAGACGCATCGTCCTCTCAGCGGTGTGCGGTGCCACGCCCACGGCATAAGTCATGTCACGGAAACCGTGCTGCGCGAAGTACTCAGCCTCCGCCAAGGTGGAGACGGTGATCGGCCCCACCCCGGATGGATGGGCACGCCGGGCGACGTCAATGGATTTCGCGGTTTTCATATGCGGGCGCAGCACGACGCCTCGCGCGGCCATACGAGAGGACAGACGGGCGAGGTTACGATCCAGCCTGTCTTTGTCGAGCAGGAGGGCCGGCGTCGCCAATGCGCCGACCGTCGCAGCCGGCTCGCGGGGCCCGGCGTTCTGGATATCCATTCCGCGCATCTCCCAGCGTTGCATCTCGATGTCTCCTAGCCGAACGACTGGTTGGCGATCGCGAACGTGCGCGCCGGCCCGGTCGATGGCATCTGCGTCCCAAGGACCATGGTCGTGGCGTCGCCGACCTGCCGCAGGCCGATGCCTTCGAGCCACTCCCCGAGCTGCGAGGAGGCAGACGTGTCGATCCGGACGAAAACACTGCCGAGGCGCGCAAGCACCGCCTCAATCAACGCGCGTGCATCGACCTGGCTTTCGGCGACGACAGGACCGACGACGAGCCCGCGGCCAAAACGGCGCGAGATGCCGTAGCCGTGGGGCATGCCATCACGCAGCAGGACATAGCCGTCACCGCTCTGGACGAGCCGTTCCAGCAGCGGTCGCCTCGCCCAACCCATGGCCTGCCGATCGAGGCGTGCGATCGCTTCGAAATCCGATGGAGCCATTGCCCTGACGAGGCTCGGGCGCGGCGCCTCGTGCCGCCCCGTCGGAATGCCTTGATGCTGGTGAATGACTCCGATGGGGGCGAAGCCGCGGCGCCGGTAGAGCGCCTGGCCTTCGGCCGTCGAATTCAGCACGATGGCCCGTGGATACGCCGACGCTAGCAACGCATCCATGAGCTGGGCCCCGTAGCCGCGCCCTTGGGCGGCTTTCGCGACGATGATCATCCCGGCGGAAGCATGAGCCTCGCCGTACGGCCACCAGAACGCGGTCCCGATCACCGCACCGTCGCGCTGCAGAACAAAGCCATGGCCCAGCTGCAACGCGAAATCCCACTCTTCGATTCGATAGGGCCAAGACATCTCCTGCGAGAGCTTCAGGGCGCCTTCCAAATGCGCTCTCGCGAAGGGAACGAGAGACACGTTTTCAATCTCGCGATCTCGGGGCTGGTAAGTTGCGCTTGCCATAATGCGTCGACGTCTCTTGCTCGGGTTTGCCGGACTAATCGCCAGTGCCTGACGCGGCGAGAACGATCTGACGATGCCGCAAGAGCTGCAGCGTATCTTGGGTCCGACAGCATTTCGCAATCAGACAGAAGCAAAGTTCGGCAGGGTATTGCATTGATGATACGATAGAAGGGACGATCTGCTGTCAGCGCCCACCACGCCGCAGCGCGATCCGGTCCCGCATCCGATGGATGGTGGGCACCAACCACGGATTGCTCCGATAGAGCGGAATGGACGCGGGCGGGCGGACGTCAAAGCGGTGCCCGCCCCGCTCTCCAGTCCAGGACAATCTTGCCACAATTGCCGATCCACATGGTCTCAAATCCGGTCTTGAACTCTGCGACCGGCAGGCGGTGAGTTATAATTTTTCGGATATCGAGACCGCTCTCGAGCATTGCAAGCATCTTGTGCCAGGTCTCGAACATCTCCCGACCGTAGACGCCCTTAACCGTGAGCATCTTGAACACGACCTTGGTCCAGTCGACCGTCGCGGGCCGAGCCGGGATGCCAAGCATCGCTATCTTGCCACCCATCACCAAGTTTTCCACCAATTGATCGAATGCTGCGGGAACACCACTCATCTCCAACCCAACATCGAACCCTTCCTTCATTCGGAGACGCTGCGTCACAGACCGAAGATCCTGTTTGGTCACGTCGACCGGAACAACATCAGCGACATCAGACGCCAAGGCCAAGCGGTACGGATTTACGTCGGTGATCACGACGTGCCGCGCACCGACATGGCGGGCAACTGCAGCGCTCATGATGCCAATGGGACCTGCTCCGGTGATGAGCACATCCTCGCCCACCAGGTCGAACGACAACGCGGTGTGGACGGCATTGCCTAGTGGATCAAGGATAGCCCCGATCTCGTCGTCAATCGCGTCAGGTAGCGGCACGACATTGAAGGCCGGCAAACGAAGATATTCGGCAAATGCCCCCGGAATGTTGACACCGATCCCCTTGGTTTCAGGATCCAAGTGAAACCGTCCTCCACGCGCGGCCCGACTGCTCGTGCCGACAACATGGCCCTCGCCCGAAACACGCTGTCCAATCACGAAGCTCTTGACGTTCGCGCCGACCTCCGCGATTTCGCCTGCATACTCGTGGCCGACGACCATCGGGACAGGTACAGTACGCTGTGCCCAATCGTCCCAAGCGTAGATGTGAATATCCGTGCCGCAGATCCCAGTCTTGTTGACCTTTATGAGAACGTCATCCGGCCCGATCTGCGGGATTACCCGTTCGCCCAGCCAGAGACCCGGTTCGGATGCTGCTTTGATGATAGCTTTCATGTGAACACCCTTGTAACTCTCAAATCACGCCAAGCGCTTTGCCGGCGTCCGCGAAGGCGTCGACGGCGAATTCAACGTCTTTCTCCGTCAGAGCGGCGGACATCTGTGTCCTGATCCGCGCCCTTCCTTTCGGTACTACGGGATAGAAGAAAGGGGCGACGTAGACGCCGCGTTCATCGAGCGCGGCCGCCATGTCCTGGGCCAGCCGCGCCTCATGCAGCATGACCGGAATGATTGGCGTCTCTCCCGCGAGCAGTTCGAATCCCGCCTTTTCTAACCCGGAACGAAAGCGCCGAGCATGCGCAGCAAGGAGCTGCCGTCGGTCGTCGGCTATTTCTGCGATCGCGATGGCCTTGATCGAACCCGCTGCCACGGCGGGGGCGAGACTGTTGGAGAAGAGATAGGGACGCGCTCGCTGTCGAAGCAGGTCGATGATGGATTGCGACGCCGCAACAAAACCGCCCATCGCGCCACCCAAGCTCTTGCCGAACGTTCCTGTGACAATTTCGACCTTCTGGCTGGTGCCTGTCAGCGTGGGAGTGCCGCGGCCGGCTTCGCCCAGGTGGCCGGTCGCATGGCAGTCGTCGACCATGACGACCGCGCCGTATCTCTCGGCCAAGTTGCAGATGACGGCGAGGTTGGCGACGTACCCGTCCATGGAGAACACACCGTCTGTGGCGATCAATTTGAAACGAGCCCCGTCCCTGTCCGCCTCCTTGAGCCGATCTTCAAGTTCGTTCATGTCGCCGTTGGTGAACCGATAGCGCCTTGCCTTGCAAAGACGTACACCGTCGATGATTGAGGCGTGATTGAGGGAATCGGAAATGATGGCGTCATCCGCATCCAAGAGCGGCTCGAAAACCCCGCCATTGGCGTCGAAGCAGGCCGCGAACAGGATTGCGTCCTCCTTACCCAAGTAACCAGCGATGGTTCGCTCGAGTTCACGATGGACGGCTTGCGTACCGCAGATGAATCGCACTGACGCCATCCCAAACCCGAACTCATCCAGGCCTCGCTTGGCGGCGGCGATCACTTCGGGATGATCGGCCAAGCCGAGGTAGTTGTTAGCGCAAAGATTGACAAATTCGCGCTCCGAGGCCTGGGAAACGACACGGATCCGGCCGGCCTGGGTGCTATTGATGACTCGCTCGCGCTTATACAGGCCCTCAGCCTCGATCTGCGAAAGAAGCCCGCGTACCCGCTGCTCTAGGGTCGGCGCCATAGTGCCCCCATCTTCGCTACCGCAATCTGGATGTTCATGATGACGCGATCTCTCCCCGAAGCACACGCAACATGCGCTCGAAGTGGCTGGGATCGTGGGGTTTGAGGAGCGCAGCTTGACGAGGCAAATCGCAGAGACGCGATAGCCAAAACCGAAATGCTCCTGCCCGCTGCATCGCGGGAAGCAGCACGTGTTCGGAGGGAGTTAGCGCGCGGACGCTCTCATAAGCGCCCAGGAAAGCGGCAACTCGCGTGGCGTCTTGGCGGGCAGTTCGGGTATCGACGCACCAGTCGTTGAGGCACACAGCAACGTCAAACAGAAAGGCGTCGCATCCGGCGAAGTAGAAGTCGAAGACGCCTGACAGGACACCTTTCTCAAACAACACGTTGTCGCGAAAGAGATCAGCGTGTACCGGCCCCCAGGGGAGCTGCCTGTAGGTAGAGGACAAAGCGATTTCGTTCTGAAACGCCAGTTCACTCGCGAGCAGCAAGCGCTGTCTGTCAGATACGCAGCGGCCGACCACCGGCACGACCTCGTTCCACCATTCGAGGCCCCGCGGATTGGCTTGTCGTCGTGGGTAATCGAGCCCAGTTAGGTGTAGCCGCGCCAGGAACTCTCCAACGGAGCTACAATGTGCCGCCATAGGTCCTGTCTCGCTTTCACCCGGAAGCCTGTTGACGACCACCGCGGGTCGCGCCTTCAGCGAGTGAAGGATTGCGCCATCGGCATTGGCAACCGGATCCGGAACGGACATTCCCCGCACCGCGAGATACTTCATGAAATGGACGTAGAACGGCAGTTGCTCCAGTGTGAGGCGTTCAAACAACGTGAGCACATACTCTGCCCCGTCCGTATCGACGAAGTAGTTCGTATTCTCAATTCCATTCATGATGCCGCGAACGGAACGAGGCTGGCCTAGCCCCAGCGCTCGAAAGAAGGCTGCGACCTCGTCGCACGACAGCTCCGTAAATACAGCCATGGCTGTAACAATCCTCGATCGGAAATCGACGTTCAGCAGGTCGCAGCTTGCACGACGTCGGCGATGTAGTTCTTCACAGTCTGTGCATCCGGGGGAAGGACTTTGACTCGCCTCGGCAGGTCTTCTATTCCATCGAACCGTTGCGGACGATCCGGCTGCCGGCCCAACGCTTCCCTCATCGTCGCAGCGAATTTGATTGGCTGTGCAGTTTCGAGCACAAGCATCGGCGTCTCAGGGGCTGTGTGTATGCGCCCGACCGTCAGACCATCTGCCGTGTGGGGATCGACCACGGTGTTGTAGCGGCCCCACGTGTCACGGATCGTCGCCAGCCGATCGGCATGGGTGCTCTTGCCGCTGCGGAAGCCAAAACGCGTCGCCGCCGTTACAAACCTGGGATCACCACTAAGATCGAACGAGCCTCGTTCTCTGAGTTCGTCGTCAAACAGCGATTTCGTCCGACTGGCGTCGCGGTCGAGCAAGTCGAAGACGAAACGCTCGAGATTTGATGCCTTGGAAATGTCCATGGAAGGGCTCGATGTTTCGAGCGTGTCAGCTCGGCTTCGGACGCGATACACGCCGGTGCGGAAAAACTCGTCGAGCACGTCGTTTTCGTTGGTCGCAAGGACTAGTCGGGATATTGGAAGTCCCATCATGCGCGCGACATGACCAGCGCAGATGTTTCCGAAGTTTCCTGAAGGCACGGTAACGTCAACGCCTGCTGACCTCCCTTCTGAGGCTTGAAAATAACCGGAAAAGTAATAGACGACCTGCGCTACTATTCGGACCCAGTTGATCGAATTGACAGCACCGATCCTATGTCGTCGTTTGAATTCCAGATCGCTGGACACCCGCTTCACAATGTCCTGGCAATCGTCGAACACCCCGTCTATCGCGATGTTGTGGATGTTGTCGTCCTGCAGGCTGAACATCTGAGCTTGCTGAAAGGCGCTCATCCGCCCGTGGGGCGACATCATGAAGACCCTCACCCCTTTCTTCCCGCGCATTGCGTATTCTGCAGCGCTCCCGGTGTCGCCACTGGTCGCCCCAAGAATGTTCAATTCCTCATGCCGGCGCGCCAGTTCGTACTCGATCAGATTGCCAAGCAACTGCATGGCCATGTCCTTGAACGCCAGAGTAGGACCGTTCGACAATTGCTGAAGGTAAAGCCCCGTGTCCAGCTTTCGCAGCGGCGTGATATCAGGGCTTCCAAAGATCTCCGGCATATAGGTCTTTTCGCAGATTGCCTTCAGGTCGGCGGGCGGAATATCGCTGACGTAGAGCGACAGGACCTCGAAGGCCAAGCTGGGGTAAGACAAGGCACGCCACGCATCCAGCATAGTGTCGTCCACATGGGGGTAGGTCTCAGGTACGTACAGCCCTCCATCCTGGGCGAGACCTTCAAGCAATGTCTCACAGAACTGTTTGCGACCTGAATGGCCGCGCGTGGATACGTAGTGCATCGATGCTCTTCCTTCGGGAGGCGGCGGTGCCGCTCGGTGCATGCCTGACATGTAGCTTCGAGAATGCCCGATAGCGCTTCCGGTCATCAGCGGCGGTCGCGCCACAGCGCGAACCGATCCTGCATCCGATATCCCCAGATCATGGCGGGCATGAACCAGGGGTCGCCACGATAAAGCGGGATGGAGGCCGGCGGACGGAAGTCGAAGGCCGTGCGCGCGCGCTCGTGGTTTCCCATGAGCTTGTGGGCCGCATGCATACCGATCCAGGGCGCCCAGACCACGCCTGAACCGCAGAACCCGCTGGCATAGACCACACCGTCCTTTTCGAAGATGCGCGGCAGCATGTCACGATTCATGGCCACATTGCCGAACCAGCTATGCGAAAGGCGAACACTCTCCAGTTCCGGGAAAAGGTTCGCCAGCCCCTTGCGCAGCATGAGCTTCGGAGCCACCGGGTTGCCGACACGAGAACTGTCGCGGCCCCCCAACAGGATACGTGTGCCGTCGGGCGATGGGCGGTAATAGAACCCGACTTGGCGGTTCTCGGTCATCATCATGCGTTTCGGCATCAGCCGCGCCATGACGTCAGGTGCGAGCTCCTCGGTTGCAATGATCCGGCTGCGAACCGGGACCAGCCTGCGGCGCAGGAAGGGAACGGCACCATCGGTATAGCCATTCGTGCAAACCAGCACCTGACGCGCCTGCACCGATCCGGCCGAGGTCACGACGCCGAAGCCGGAGCCATCCCTCTCGATCGAGATGACGGGCGTGCGTGCATGGACCGCGACTCCCGAGGCGAGCGCCACGCGAAGAAGTTCAGCGTGAAATTTCGCCGGATGTAGCCCACCGATGTCCAGCCGGACCGTGCCACCACGGTAGACGTCGGTGCCGGTGTAACTGCGCTGCTCCGCATAGGGAACGGCGTAAGACTCGATCCGCAGCCTCTTCGCTAGTGTCTCAGCGCTGCGCGCCATCGTTTCGTACTGCTCATATCCGAACGCGCCCTTGAACTGCCCGACCAGCTGGAAATCGCAGGCGAGCCCTTCGGTCTTGATGAAATCGTAAAGGAATTCACGCGCGATCTTGCCCTCCGCCTCGATCGCCTGCGCCTTCTCTTCGCCAAACCGTCGGGTGATCGTCGCGTAATCCGGCCGAATGGTTCCGCTGGTTATTCCACCGTTGCGCGTCGACGCTCCTTCGCCCGGATTCATCGCGTCAAAGGCCGCAACCGAGCGTCCCTCGCGGGCCAGCACCAACCCGGCCGAAAGGCCGGCATAGCCAGCGCCCACGATCAGCACGTCGAGTTTCTTGGGAACAGTCTGTTGGGGCAGCGGCTTAAGCGGTGAGGCTTCCCACCAGTAGGGTGTATCCTTCTCGGCGGCTCTCGGCTCGTGCATTTAGCTGACTTCTCGTGTGTTAAAGGGTGGCCTGGATTACTGACAAGATGGGTGATGATCAGCCAACGCGACGCTTGCGACCATCGCGCTCGTCACGAAATTCTGCTGCATAGCTTTCAACGCTCTCCCGCCACTCACATCGCATTGATCTCAAGCTCTCAAATGTGGTCGTCTCTAACGTCGAGCGCATCGCGCAGTCCGTCGCCGATGAAGTTGAAGCTGGTCACTGCGATCGTGATTGCGGCGCCTGGAATGATGGCAAGCCATGGCGCGCTGGCCAGATACTGCTGGGCGCCGTTGAGCATGTTTCCCCAGCTGGGCAGCGGCGGTTGGATGCCGTAACCGAGGAAGCTGATGTAGGCTTCCAGAAGAATTGCGCGGGCAACGGTCAAGCTCGCGGCCACGATGATCGGACCCGTGGCATTGGGCAGGATCTCGCGAAGCATGATATGCCTGCCGCTCAGCCCCACCATGCGCGCAGCATGGACAAACTCGCGCTCGCGCAGCGAGCGGACCTCGGCCTCGACAATTCTGGCAACCTCCATCCAGCTCGTGACAGCGATGATGATAGTGATCATCACCGGGCTGGGCCGGAGCGTAGCGGCCAACGCAAGCACGAGGAAAATCGATGGGAAGGAAAGAAAGCCATCCACCGTGCGCATCAGCGCCGCTCCTATCCAGCCGCCGCGATAGCCCGCGGTTACGCCGACGAACGTTCCGATCAGCGTTGACAACAACATTGCGGAGAATCCCACCAGCAGCGAGACACGCCCGGCCATCAACAATCGTACAGCCAAGTCTCGCCCCAACGGGTCGGTGCCGAAATAATGGTGACCACTCAGCGGAGGAGCAAAGCGGGCGCGCAGATCTATATGGAGCGAGTCGTAAGGCAAGGCATAAGGGCCGAAGACGCACGCCAACACGAGCACGGCGATCATCGCGATTCCGAGGAGCGCTAGATGGTGGCGCATGAAGCGGCGCACCCCACGGTTGTGCCACCAGCGGGCTGGGGTTAGGTTCGCGGCGATAGCGGTCATAACTGGGCTCCTGTTAGCGGCACGACCTGCGTCTTCAGCTGAGACGAATGCGCGGATCGACAAAAGCGACAAGGACGTCGGCGACCAGATTGCCCAGCACGACCAGGATGGCTGAGAATATCAACAACCCCATGACCATCGGATAGTCACTGTAGCCGAGGCTGTCGAGGAACAGCCGCCCCATTCCCGGCCAGGTAAAGATGGTCTCAGTGACCAACGCGCCGGTCAGAATGCTGGGCAGCTGCACCCCTGCCAGCGTGATCATCGGCAACAGTGCATTACCGACGACATGCTTCAGCAGGATGCGGCGCTCACTTAGTCCCTTGGCGCGAGCCGTCTTGACGAAATCCTGGCTTAGCGCATCGAGGGTTGCGGTGCGCATGTAGCGGCTCCAGATCGCGACATGAACCAGAGATAGCACCAAGCTGGGCAAGATCAGATGATGCAAGTAGTCCAGCACCGAGCCGTCGCCGATTGTGTACATGTTTCCTGCAGGCACCCAACCAAGCTTCAGCGTGAAGATATAGATGCCGATGAGGCCGAACCAGAAGGTCGGGACCGACAGCGCGACCATGGCGCCGACCGTCGCGCAATAGTCGAAGAGGGAATAGCGGTGGGTGGCACTGCGGATTCCGATCCAGGAACCAATGGCGATGGCTAGTGACGTGGAGGTACCCATGAGCAGCAGCGTAGCGAAGAGATGACGCCCAATCACCGCCAGCACCGGCGCGCCGTCGCGGAAAGAGTGTCCCCAGTCGCCCTGAACCAGCCGCCAAGCCCAGTCAAAATACTGAATCCACAGCGGCCGGTTCAGCCCTAGCTGCTCTGCCAATCGCTCAATGTCCTTCTGGGTCATGCCAGGATCAAGCCCGAACTGCGCGAGAGGACCGCCCGGCATGAAGTTGAGGACCGTGAAGCCGATCATCGAGACGATCACCAGCAGCACGATGCTCTGCGAGAAGCGATTAAGCAGGAACCCGGACATTCGAGTCTCCAGTTTACCTTGATAGTGCTACTTCATCGCCGTCCACTGGCCATGGAAGCCTCGTGCGGCACTGCATCAGCTCGCCCAGTACCAAGCCAGCGCGTTCCAGGATTCGGTGCGCGTGTTCACGTTCGGCACGGCGCCGGAAATCCCTTTCTTGTTACCTTGGACCGCGTTGCTCTGGTACAGCGGAAGGAAGGGCAGGTCGCGACGGACAAGCTCTTGTACCCGATGGTAGATCGAGCGCCGCGCTTCCGGATCGAAGCTGCGAGCCCCTTTGTCGAGCAAGGCATCGACCTCTGGATTTGAATACTGCGCATTGTTCGAACCACGCCCGCCCTTCGCTCCAATCGAACGCGAGTGCAAGCGATTGGTAACGTCCGGGTCAGCGCCGATCAGATACGTGCTGCCGACTATCACGGAATCGAATTTCGATTGCTGCCAGAACTCGCCCCACATCACGGCGGCGGGCAAGTTCGATATCTTCATCTCGACGCCCAACTGAGCAAATGTCTGCTGTAAGAACTGCTGCACCTGCTCGCGAAGCGGATCGCCCGAAGTGGTCGAGTTGGCGAAGGACAGGAGGACGCCGCTTTTCGCACGAATGCCGTCCCGCCCGGGCGCCCAGCCGGCTTGGTCCAGGATCTGGCGCGCGCGGTTCAGGTTGAATTCGTGCAGCGGCAGTTTGGGATTAAAGTATAAGGACTGCCTCGGCATGAAGGTCTCGGTCGGGGTCGGTACTCCGTAATAGAGCCCCTGGATGATCGACTCCTTGTCGATCGCCGCGTAGAGTGCCTCGCGAACTGCAAGCTCCTTGAACTGTGGACGTTCCAGGTTCAGGTAGAAGGACTCGAATGAAGCCCGTGGCACCAGTGTCACCACGCGGTTCGGCAGGCCCCGGGCTTCCCCGCAATGGTCAGGCGTGATGTAGGGCTGGCCCACAAGGTCCACGTCGCCGCTCTTGAATTGGGTATAGAGGACCGTGAGGTCGGGAATGTACTTGAAGACCAGCCTCTCGATGTGAGGGCCCTCTCCGAAATAATCGGGATTAGCGACCAGCTCGAGATGATCGCCGGCCACTCGCTGGCTCCACTTGAACGGGCCGGTGCCGACCGGCGCCTGGTTGAAGGCGGCGTTGTTTGGATTGGCCTCCTTCTCGAGGACGTGCTTGGGCACGATGAAGGTCTCGGTCAGGAACGACAGATATGGCGCAAAGGCCTCCTCCATTCGCCACGTGATCTCGGTGGGCGAGATCACCGTGATGTCGCGCACGAGCGCATGCCCGGCCGTGCGCCAGCTCCGAAAGTTGGGATTGGTGATCAGTTCGAGGGTGAACTTCACATCCTCGGCCGTGAAAGGCTTGCCATCGTGCCAGCGGACATTGTCACGCAGACGGATGCGCCATTTGAGACCGTCCTCCGAAATGCCGCCGTTCTTTAGGTTCGGTACTTCGACGGCAAGATTGGGCTGAATCTCGCCTTTTGGGTCGATGCGGAAGAGCGCGTCGAAAACCGAGAAATGCACACCATCATCGACTTCAATGTGTGCCATCAGCGGATTGAAGACGGTCGGCTCTTGTCCAAGTCCTACGATGATGCGACCGGTCGGTTTGGCGGGAGCCTTCTGAGCGAAGGCGGGTGTACCCAACAGACCTGGTGCAGCGAGGCCGGCAGCCCCAGCCACCATCAGTCGAAGTGCATTGCGCCGTGAATAGCTCGATCCGAAATAAACTTCCGTCATAACCTCTCCTCGTTCTTGGCTATGTCCCGCCAGTGTTCATTGACTCCCGCGAGCGCGCGAGCGCCTCTTGGCTGCTCGCCGGGGATGGCAGCGACGAGTTCGCGCGTGTAGGCGGATTTCGGGTCTAGGAAGATCTGCGACGGCGGTCCGCGTTCGACGATCTGTCCTCGATGCATGACGGCGATCTCATCGCAAATCTGGCTGGCGACGCGCAGATCATGCGTGATGAAGACCATCGATACGCCAGTCTCCCGCTGGATCTGGTCCAGCAACTTCAGGATCTGGGCCTGGATCGACACGTCAAGCGCTGAGACGGCTTCGTCGGCGATCAGCAGTTTTGGTTTGAACATCAGCGCCCGTGCGATGCCGATGCGCTGGCGCTGACCGCCCGAGAATTCGTGCGGATAGCGGCCAAAAGTTCCTGCATCCAGGCCGACATGGGACAGGAGCTCCCGCGCCTGCTCACATGCCTCCTTGTGAGGCACCCCGTGCGCAATCGGACCAACTGTCAGAATCTGGCCGATCGTCGAACGCGGATTGAGCGAGGCGAATGGATCTTGGAAGATCATTTGGATCTTTGGCCGCAGCGGCCGAAATTGGGCTTCGGAAAGCTCGGCGACGTCTCGTCCCTCGAACAGAATGGCGCCGCTGTCGCTGTCCAGGAGCTTGATCAACAGGCGGCCGAGCGACGATTTGCCGGAACCGCTTTCTCCGACAACGCCCAGCGTGCGTCCCGGCGCAAGGTCGAACGTAACCCCGTTGACGGCGGGCACGATCCGCTGCGTACGGAAAAGTGGACTCCCACTACGATAGGTCTTGACCAGACATTCGACCTTCAGGATGGAGGCCTGGGCTGCAGCTTCCGCTGGAATGCGGTCCTTGCCGGTCAGATGCGGCACGGCCGCGATCAGGCGGCGCGTATAGAGGTGACTGGGCGACTTCAATACCTGCTCGGCGCTGCCCCGTTCTACGCAGCGCCCCTTTTCCATCACCACAACCGCATCGGCAATCTCCGCGACAACCCCGAAGTCATGGGTAATGAACATCACGCTCATTCCCTTGCGGCGCTGAATGTCGCGGATCAGGTGGAGGATCTGCGCTTGGGTCGTCACGTCGAGTGCTGTTGTCGGTTCATCCGCGATCAGGATCGCGGGCTCCAGAGCCAGAGCCATCGCGATCATCACCCGCTGCCGCTGCCCGCCCGAAAGCCGGAATGGATACTGGTGATACATGAGTTGCGGATCGGGCAGACCCACTTCAGACAACAAGTCTATGGCGCGGCTGCGACGGGATTTCGGGCTGCCGACCGCGTGTGCAGCCATCACCTCCTCGATCTGCTCGCCGACCGTCATCAGCGGATTGAGCGCGGAGAGCGGGTCTTGAAAGATCATCGACACGACCCGGCCGCGGAGGTCGCGCAGCCTGTCCGACGAGAGTCCTACGAGGTTCGTCCCTTCAAGGAAGATTGCCCCTGAGGAAGCCCGGATCGTCTTGGGCAAGAGCCCCATGATGGCATTGGCTGTAACCGACTTGCCCGATCCGGATTCCCCAATGATGCACAAGATCTGACCGCGCTTCAGATCAAAGGAGACGTTCTCGACGGCGTGCACCCGCTCCATCCCCGCCGGCAAGCTCACGGTCAGGTCGCGCACTGAGAGTGCCACATCTTCGGAGGCAACAGTCTGGGGAGCAGAGGCCATTTGAACAGTCTCCCCTTTCAATCGCGTCGGGTCATCCTGCTGCGGATTGGCTCTTCGTCCCCTTTTGTCCCCGTAACGCTCGGACAGGTCAAAAATTCGCCGCTCATTTTGCCATTCCCTGTTCGGAGACTGCGACATGATTCAGAGCTTTCTGCTCAACAGGAAAAAGCTGTCGCTCAGGCCAAAGCATCGGACGAGCGGCCAACTCGATCACTGAATCGAAGTTCGTGGAGCTACCAGTGCGATCCAGCTTGATTGCTCCTGCGAAGGTCTGTTCCTGGACAAGGCTCATCCAGCTTCCCTTTAGAACTTCTGCCGTTGATCGACATTGACCCGGCATTTACGAGTTTGACTGCTTCAATCACCCCGGAGTCGCCGAAACGCGCCTTACGAGCAGCAGGAAGTTCTGAAAACGAAGTGCCATTTGGCATTTCAGTCTGCGCCGCCAAACGTCGGAGATCAATTACCCGAGGTGGACCAGATCGAGATTGCCGCCGCGACGAGAACTCTCAGGCGGCCTGCCTTTTGCGCACAAGCGCACTATCGTTGTGCACGGCACGTCTAGCCCCACGTGCTCGAAGCGCTTGAGGCCCTGGTGCTGTGGCGAATGAGGTCGGCGCGAGCAATCTGTTCTCGCAACAATAGCCTGAACAGAAGGCAGCAAACCGCAGGAAATTCCGTGTAATCACAAATGCCCACAGGGCACCTGCCGCGACTCCTCGGCTACGATATGTCAAACGCTGGGAGTCCTCGCCTCATGAGTGCGCCGCTCATCCATATCGAATCAAGCCTGTCCCTGCCTCGCGAGGCAGACGTCGTCATCATCGGTGGCGGCGTGGTGGGCGTGTTCACGGGCCACTATCTCGCCCGTCGCGGCGTTAAGGTCGCCTTGCTGGAAAAGGGCCGTGTTGCCGCGGAGCAGTCCAGCCGCAACTGGGGATGGTGCCGGCAACAGAACCGCGATGCGCGCGAGCTACCGATCGCAATGAAAAGTCTCGATCTCTGGAAGAGAATAGCGCAGGAATCCGGCGAAGATACGGGTTTCCGCCGCTGCGGGCTTCTCTATCTCTCGAACGACGACAAGGAGCTGACAGGCTGGGCGAAGTGGCGCGATTTTGCAAAGACGCTCGGCGTTACGACGCACATGCTGAGCGCGGAAGAGGCGAGCGAGAGAGGCAAAGCGACCGGTCGTAAATGGAAAGGCGGGGTGTTCTCGCCAACTGATGGAACGGCAGACCCTTCAAAGGCCGTGCCCGCCGCAGCGCGCGCGATGATGGCGGCAGGCGGCACCGTGCACCAGCATTGCGCCGCTCGCGGCATCGAACTCAGTGCCGGTCGGGTGAGCGGGGTGGTGACCGAAGCGGGCGCGATCCGGACGAAGACGGTGGTGCTTGCAGGAGGCGCCTGGGCTTCTTCCTTCTGCAACCAGCTCGGAATCCGGTTCCCGCAGGCCTCGGTGCGCCAGTCGATTCTCGCCCTGGCTCCCGGCGCAGCCGGTCTGCCTGATGCCCTGCACACCGCACTCGTGTCGCTTACGCGACGCAGCAACGGCGGCTACACTGCGGCAATCGGCGGGCGTGCGCGCGTCGATCCAACGCCGCAGCAATTCAGGTTCGCTCGCGAGTTCGTGCCCATGTTCGCCCGCCGCTGGCGCAGTCTCGCCCCTGGAGCATTCGAGGGGATACGCGGCGGCCATGAGTCCTTGTCCAAATGGGCGCTCGACGAAGTGACACCAATGGAGCTGAACCGGACGCTCAATCCCCGCCCCGACTTGCGGCAGATTCGGGCGACATATCAAAGAGCTTGCGAGTTGCTGCCGGATCTTCGGCGTATCGCAATCTCCAATACGTGGGCGGGCTACATCGACAGCACACCGGACGGCGTTCCGGCAATCGGTGAACTGGAGGCTATTCCAGGCTTCATCCTCGCAGCGGGCTTCAGCGGCCACGGCTTCGGGATTGGTCCGGGCGCCGGGCATATGATTGCCGATATCATTACGGGCAGCGAGCCGATCGTCGACCCGCGTCCGTACAGCCCAGAACGTCTGAAAACGGGTTCGTGGGGCAAGGTCGCCGAGTTCTGATGAGCCGGTTGGGCCGGATCGGACGAGAAGCTAGCCGCTGCCGATCCGTGAATGCCGATCTCAGATGGGACAAGCTGCCAGTTAATGCTATGAAACTGCGCATGACGCTGAAGCCTCAGTGCCTCGACACCGCTCTGGCCGCCAATCGTCAGGCGGACGCATCGCGAGATGTTTCCGGCGCGCCAGCGGCCGGCCTGGCGCCGGTCGCCAGTATGGGCCCGAGTGGCGGCGTATCTCGCAACAGATGGCGCACCTTGTCGGCCAGGCGATCCAAGCCGCAAACTGAATGGCAGCCCTATGAAGCTCGATAAGATCGACATAAGGATTTTATGCGAACTGCAGAAGAATGGACGGATTTCCAACGTCGAGCTTGCAGAGCTGATCAACCTTTCTCCGAGCCCATGTCTGATGCGCGTCAAAAGACTGCAGTCGGAGGGCTTCATAACCGGATATTCCGCCCAGATCGACGCTTCCAAGCTCGGACAAACTCTGACTGTGTTCGCCGAGATCACGCTCAAAAATCATCGGCAGATCGATTTCGCTCGCTTTCTCACGACCATCGAAAAGATAGATTCGGTCGTCGAATGCCATCTGGTTTCGGGCGGATATGACTACCTCGTGAAGTTTATCACAGCGGGAATCAGCGAATATCAGGCGCTGATGGAACGTCTCGTCGAAATGGATATCGGCATCGATAAGTACTTCAGCTTTGTCGTGCTGAAGTCCCCAATCGTGAAATCTCACCTGCCTCTCGAAAGCATATTCAATAGCTGAGAAATGGCTTCTGACCTGGCGATGGCGCTTGGCCGATTGCCGCACCAACTCTGCTCGAGACCATGCACGTCCAGCGTACCAAGGTGGAACTGGACGCGGCATCTCGGTACAACAAATCAACCTTTCATCGCCGCACGGATGTCCGGATCTTCGAGCGTTTGGTCGAGGGTCATCCGCGTTCGTTCGATGATCCCATCGATATCGTCATTCGTGCAGCAGAGCGGTGGAGCATAGCCCAGCACACCCTGGGCAAAGGCGCGGATGACGAGGCCATTGTCCCATGCCCGATCGAAGATGCGGCGAGCCGGGTCGGCTTGCGCCGGCAGAGGTGTCTTGCGATGCTTGTCGGTGACCAGCTCGATTGCGGCCAGCATGCCGCGACCACGGACATCGCCAACAAGTGGATGATCGGCAAGCGAGCGAAGGCCCTCCATCAGGCGGCGTCCGGCCTTGCGGCCATTTTCCAGCAAGCCATTCTCGTAAAGGTCTAAGCACGCGAGCCCGACCGCCGCACTAACCGGATGTGCGGAATAGGTGTAGCCATGACCGATGGCCATCTTGCCGGCGCCGTCCGCAATCGTGTCATAAACGCGGTCAGACATGAAAACGGCACCCATCGGCACATAGCCCGACGTCAAACCCTTCGCCGTGGTCATGAAGTCCGGCACGACATCGTCCTCTTCACAGGCGAAGAACGGGCCGACACGGCCAAAGCCAGTGATGACCTCATCGGCAACGAACAGAATATCGTTCTCCTTGCAAACCGCGTGCATGGATTTCAGCCAAGACGGCGGCGGCACGAGGACGCCCCCTGACCCCTGAATCGGCTCGATATAAAAAGCCGCAATGCGATCTGCGCCCAGTTCGGCGATCTTCGCTCGCAGGGCCGCGACCGACGCATCAATGATAGCCTGCGGATGGGAGCCGACAGGATTGCGGTAGGCATAGTGCGACGGAATCTTGTGCTGCCAGTTATAGGGCACACCGAAGCCTACATGAAAGGCCGGCAGCGCTGTCAACCCGGACCCGGCCGTCGAGGACCCGTGATAGCCTTGCTCGACAGAGATGAACTGGTCCTTCTGCGGCAAACCCTCGGCATGATGGTAGTACCGAATGAAGCGGATCGTGCTGTCGATGGCATCGGAACCACCCAGCGTGAAATAGACATGGTTCAGATCGCCGGGCGCCAATTCAGCCAGCCTGGCGGCCAGACGAATGGCCGGCTCGGAGCCCAACCCGAAATACCCTGTCGCATAGGGCAGTTCACGCAGCTGCCTCGTGGCTGCTTCAACGATGCTGTCTTGTCCGTACCCGGCATTGACACACCACAGGCCTGCAAAGCCGTCGAGCAATTGATGTCCCGAGGCATCGGTCAGGGTCGCGCCTTTCGCCGATCTTAGCACCCGCACACCTGACGTCTCATGGTTGCGGTAAGACGAGACCGGGTGAACCAGATGTGCGCGATCCAGTTCGATCAGCGAATTGATCAACATTTCGGCCTCCATATCAACCTGAAAGGCAAAGTAGGATATCGAGGTCAGCAGTTGCTCCTAGGCAGCACCTGGACCAAAGGAGTTTTGACTTTCGTTGGTGATCGATGCCGCATCTTATGCCGGAGCAGGTCCGGCGCGTGGCGGTGCAGCTCAACTCGAAAGGTTGTTTGGCCCAACTCTCTGCCAAAGCTTCGATCCGATACGACACAATCTGCTTCCGGCTCCACCGAAAGCGGCGCTTTATCTTACGGGATGCTCATTATGATGCCCGTCGTACCGGCGCGCAGTGGCGAGAGGATGGGAGGATTCCACACCATGACGAAGTTCCGACCGAAATACATCACTTTCGATTGCTACGGCACGCTGACACATTTCGACATGGCCGGTGCGGCACGGAGAGTCTATGGCTCTCAGCTATCCACCGCAGCGATGGCAGGGTTCATCAAGGATTTCGCGGCCTATCGCCTGGACGAGGTTCTTGGCGCGTGGAAGCCGTACTTCGAGGTCGTGCATAATTCGGTAGAGCGCACGTGCAGGCGCAACGGTGTCGCATTTCGGCCGGAGGACGCCCAGCGCATCAATGAAGAGATCCACACATGGGGTCCACATGCCGACGTCCCGGCGGGCCTGGCCAAGGTTGCCAGGGAGATACCGCTGGTCATCCTGTCGAACTCAATGAAGAACCTCATCATGTCGAACGTCGAAAAGCTCGGCGCGCCCTTCCACATGGTCATCACGGCCGAGGAGACCGGCGCCTACAAGCCGCACATGAAGGGCTTCGAGTACATGCTCGACAAGCTGGGCTGCGGCCCGGAAGATATCACCCACGTCTCCTCCTCCTTCCGGTACGACCTGATGACGGCCTACGACCTGGGCATCAGGAGCAAGGTATGGGTGAACCGCGGTCATGAGCCCGCGAACCCCTTCTATCAATACACGGAGGTGGATGGTATCGGCGGGCTCGCCGCGGCGGTCGGATTGGAGCCTCTTCGAAAGAGCGCGTGAATGCGTATCCTTCTCGGGCCCTCTCGCGGCACTTCAGAACTTCGAAAACTTCAATAGAGATCGATGAAAAGCCGCCAGAAGAGGATTCTCACGCTGCACCAGGTTGATGAACTGGTCCAAACATCCACTTCCGCCAACTCAGCTCTCAGCGACTAGATGGAAAATCGTATGTCGTTTCAAAGTACCAGAGGTTCCGCCAGAACGGTGGCCTTCATCCATACGGTTTCCGGCGTCGTTTCCGAGTTCGAGGGCCTCGCCAAAGAACATTTGCCCGACTGGAGGCCGTTCGCGATCCTCGACGAGAGCCTCTTGAGAAATACCATTGAGTGCGGGTCGCTCTCCGATCTGACGAAACGAAGGCTCGCTACCTACGTATGGTCGGCAGCCGACGCCGGGGCAGATGCGATTGTCGTCACATGTTCGACTCTCGGACCGGCAGTCGATGACATTGTGGCGCTCTGCCCTGTGCCGCTGTTCCGTATTGATGAAGGCATGGCCAAAGCCGCTGTCGGGCATGGAAACCGCATAGGCGTCCTAGCGACCTTGTCCACAACGCTGGTGCCGACAGTGGATCTGCTGAAGCGCCAGGCATGCGAGGCGGGCAAGGATATAGCGATCGACCATGTGCTTGTTCAGGGAGCGTTTCAACTCCTCGCCGATGGGGACGTCGAAGCCCATGACGCGCAAATCCGTCAAGCTCTCGAAGAGTTGTCGCAGAAGGTCGATGTGGTCGTTTTTGCGCAGGCCTCGATGGCTCGTGCAGTGCGGGGCACGGCCCACAGTCTTCCAGTTCTGACAAGCCCCGCCCTTGGGCTTGAAAACGTGAAACGGCGTTTAGAGCAGCGATAGGACCAGGTGGGAGAGGCTGCAAATGGTTCACCATCTTCGAAAAATATCGATTGCAGCACCTGTAACGGACTGATTAGGACATGAAAAAGCCCCTTCGTCGCGCTCGTCAAAAGCGACTGCATTGACGTCGACGTTTCCGATGCCGCTATTCAGCAGTTGAGCGGCTTGTGGAACTGCCGGACGCCCATGATTCAAGCTCCTAATCTGGGGTATCGAATCATGCGCTACGAACTCGCCGATTATGAATGGGTTGCCATCAAGCCAATGCTACCGAACACGCCCCGTGGCGTTCCTCGGGTGAATGACCATCGTGTCTTGAATGGCATATTCTGGGTCTTGCGATCCAGAGCGCCTTCGCGCGATTTTCCGCAAGCGTTTAGTCCCCACACCACTTGCTACAACCGCTTCGTTCACTGGCGAGGAGCCGGCGTCTGGAGCCGTATCATAGATGGACTTGCCTCTGCCCATGACGCCGCTGTCCAGATGATCGACACTTCCATTGTCCGCGTACATCGGCATGGAGCCTGCATCACCAGGAACCAGCGCCAATCGATGGGAAGATCACGCGGCGGTTTGACCAGCAAAATTCATGCGGTGGTCGATAGCGATAGTCTGCCAGTACCGCTGGCGCTGAGCGCCGGCGAGGCGCACGACGTTCGACTTGCCAGAAAACTGCTCTCTCGCCTGAAATCCGGGTCAATGCTGCTGCGCCGACCGTGGGTACGAACAGAAACCCGAAGCCCTTCAAATGGACCAAGTCCGCAGACCAGATATTGGCTTCCGTCAAACGCTTCTGCCACAAAGCCCAGAAGACTTTATGTGGCGAACTTTAGATTCACGTGACTAGACGATCGATTCCAT
>NZ_VSTH01000154.1 GCF_008123965.1 Bradyrhizobium hipponense
TACACCCGCGTGTTGGCAATCGGGCGCCCGACGTGAGGCAATTGGGGCCAACATGATGGGTCAGCTGCAAGGTGGTGCTCGGCAATGACGCTGATTTCTGTGGACCCGTATTGATTGATCAATCTCGCGTTTGGGTGTGCTTCGAAGAACGCCCTAAGCAGTGGAGTGGCCTGCAATTGCTCACCCGCTGTATAAAGCTCTCTTAAAGAGGGCAGCTGCACTCGCTGCGCGCTCCAGACCTCCGCAAAATGATTCAATGCTACGAATGGGAGGAATAGCCGCTCGATCGCCTCCCCCTCTATAAATTCGAGCAAGTCGGAGAAGTGCCTACGGGTCTCTTCCCGCATGAGCATGAGAAGTCCGCCGTCCTTCCAACAAATAAACAATTCCTGGCAGGACACATCGAAGTTCAGGGTCGCGAATTGAAGTGTGCGCCGTTTTGACGTGCCAATCCCCGCAAGCGAATTCACAAGCGAGCCGTGGGACATTTCAACGCCCTTTGGGGTTCCGGTTGAGCCGGAGGTATAGATGACATAGGCGAGATGGCGCGATGTGAGGCCAAGCGTGCCCGGCTCCGGGTCCGAAGGCGGCCGCTCGCCCCAGGCCGGGGTGGCCGTCTCCAGATCGACCACCGTCACATCGGCCACCGCCTCGGCGCCCAGTGCGGTTCGACCGGCGACATCGCAAAGCAGCAGTTTCGGTTCTGCATCGCCAACAATCTGCCGCAGCCGCGCTGACGGATAAGCCGGATCTAGCGGCAGATAAGCGCCGCCCGCCTTCAGGATCGCCAAGACACCAACCACCATCGCTAGGCTGCGTTCCAGGCAGATCGCCACCGGCTGGTCCGGCTTGACCCCGAGCTCGATCAGATGATGCGCGAGCCGGTTGGCCCGCGCATTGAGTTCGCCATAGCTCAGTCTCTCCTTCTCATGGACCACCGCCACCGCCTCCGGCGCCTTTTGCACCTGCGCCTCGAACAGCTGATGGATGCATCGTTCCGACCGATAAGGCGCCGCCGTCCGATTCAACTCCTCCAGTAGATACGTTCGTTCGTCGGCCGGCAGAATGTCGATGCGGCCGACAGGCTGCCCCGCATCGGCCATTACGCCACGTAACAAAGTTTGCAAATGCTGCGTCATGCAGTCGATCTGCTTTGGCGCTAATCGACCGGCATCAAAATGCCAGCGGAAGCTCCCATCTAGAGCGCAAACCTCAAAGGTCAGCAAATCGCCGCATAGCGCTTGGCCGGCTCTGTGGCTCGTCGTCAGATCGTCAGCGACGGAACAGCTCTCTGTCGTGATTGTAATGCCAATCGGCCAAGGCTGGCGCGTCCGTAGCGCCTCCACACCTCGCAATGTCGGGCAGCGCGCGATAAGATCCCGGGCAAAGCTAGCGTGCGTCCTCAGCTGAGCGATTTCGGCCGCTACGGTTTTGCGCACTTCTTCAAAATCATGAGCAAGCTCAATGGTAACGTCCATCGGCACGACAGAGGAGATCAACACCTCGACCAGTTTGGAGCCAGTTTGCGATCCATCCGATGCAGGCTTCCATCCCAGTTGAGGTTCTGTTTCTCCCGTGATCCGGGCGAGATAGATCAGCCAAGCCGTTACCAAGCACTCCGAGCTGTCTAGTGGGGACAGTTTAGCCAAGGCGGTTGGGCTGAACCACGAACTCGACTGCCATCGGGGAGGCGCCGCAGCCACGGACGATGACCGGAAAGGAGGATGCAATCTTCTAAACTGCCCGAGCCGCTGTCGCCAAAACTCCTCCCGAGGCGCCAGCAGTTCATGTGCGGCAGTTATGCTCTGCACCTGTTCATCGCTCAAAATCGGAAGGCGACTACCTTGATCCACATTGAAATGCCTGGCGAGGGCTCGCGCGTCCAGCATCTGCCCATCGGGTTCGCCAAAGCAAACGTCGACATCCTCTGTACCGGTCGCCACACGCCAATGGTTGGAGTGGACTTCAACCAGGGAACCTGCCGGAACGCCCGAGCTACGAGTCAATAACTCCAGGTGTCTGACTGTGACAGCCTGATCGCCTAGGAGAACCTTGGGCAGACACATTGGATTGGGATGATATGGCCCAAAGTCTAGGGCCCGTGTCATCGCTGACATCTCTTGCGCAGATTGATCCCATCGCAGACAGCCTGCCGAATTTGGCCGTCGTTGTCTCGGAACATAGCTTCTGTCCACCAGCGCCTGCGGATAGCCCGCAACCTTCCCGCTCTCAAGGCCAGTTAAGAGTTCGCGGAAGCCCTCGATCGCGGCATCATGACATTTGAGGTTCAGCGTCAGTGCCGTATCACTGGGCGCAATCAGCACTTGGCGCTGAATCACGACGTCACCCATATCAACACCATCATCGATCCGATGCCACGTGATGGCATATTCGGTCTCTTGCGCCAGCAGCGCCCAGGACGTCGCGTGCGTTCCCGCATATCGTGGCAATGGACCGTCGTGGTAGTTGAAAGCACCTCGACGCACTCGCCCAAACACGTCCGGTGGCAATATGAATGAATTGGCAATGGAGAAGATCCAATCCACCGGCTCAGCCTTCAAAAAGGAGGAGAGCTCTTCAACACTTTCCATGCACGGAATGTTGGCACGAGTCGCCCACTCAGCGAATATGGCGTCGCCACACAGGGCTGCACCAATGACGTGGTTCATCGCCATTGCCAGCTGAGCGCAGCGGATAGCGGGCGTACCACTGCCAACAAACACGCTGGAGGAAATTGATCGCGTGACAGGATGTCTATCCCGATCGCGTGGTTCGTAGGCGCTCCCGCGCCCCAGAGAAGACCGATGGACCATCTTCACCCCTCCAGCAGTTCACCCATCATGCTGGGCAGTTCCCATCTAGGCGCCGCAGCAGGCAATCGCTCACACTGGTTCGGATCTGTTCGGGGCGTAACCTGGCGTGCATTGATGTGACGAAACCTTGCGCCGAGCCAGATCTCCCAAGTCCCTGCCAAGCTCCCGCGTCACCAAATATCGTCGCCGGCAGTATCTCAGCTGCCACTCAACCGCGTCTGAGTTTCTGGTGAGCGTGATCATCGGACGCGTTCTCATCTATGCCGCCTTGTAGAGGATTACGCATGTATCGTGCCAAAGATGAAATCGATCGCAATCAATGCGATAGCAATAGTAGTGCTATGTCAGTTGTCCAACGTCGCCCGACATCGTACCATTGAGCGCGACTATCAGTCGGCACAAGCCTCCGGAATCACGCCTGATGTGTTCCGGGCAAACAAACGTGGACCTGGAATGCCAAAGTGATTTTTCCGGCCCGGCCGCACCGCCTTTTCGGGCGTGACTCTCCTGAAATTCGGACGACCAAATTTTTTTCTGAGGTCCGCGCCGTGCGGTACGGATGCTGTTGGATCCCTCAGGTGAATGTTTCTCGCAATTAGCGGCGGTTCATATGTGTTGGCGTTTCTTCGCCTTGCTCAATATGTCGAGCCTGCCGCGTCGTTGAGCTTGTGGCGCTCGGTTCCGTTGAGGGGCGGGTTGAAGATGCTGACGAGGATCAGGTCCTTGTCCCGCCCCCCGCGCAGAAGATGCTTGTCATGCTTGTCAAGCACATACATGTCGCCCTTGCGAATGGGAAAGACATTGCCGTCCATGTCCTCGACCTCGCCCTCTCCGGCGATGCAGTAGCAGGCTTCGAGATGATTCCGGTATTGCAGAAGCGAAACGGTGTTAGCGCGCACGACGGTGTGGCAGATGCTAAAACCCATGCCGTCCTTATCCGTCAGAAGGCGGTGGCTAGTACCATTGCCCCAATCGACGAAGTGATCGGTCGCTTCAACATCGTGCAGGCTACGCACAATCATAGCGTTCGATTGCCGGGTACAGGTTAAAGTGAGTTTTGCGAAGGCTGGAGGCCGTTGTTCTGACCTGGAAGCGCGGCTTCCGCGCGCTGCCAAAGCGGAAAGGCAAGCTATGATTATTTGGACGGTGCAGGCCGGCAAGAACCTGCCAAACCATGTTCGCCATCGCCGCGTGCCGGGTAGCGAAAAATTCATTCTGATCTAACTCGATCCTCGCAGTCCTCCTATTGCGCGGGCGACGGCGGAACTCCGTCGGAACAACCAGCCGCCGGTCGCGAAGAACAGTAGTCCTGCGGGATCGGCTACACCCAAAAGGCCTACTGCTCCCTCGGCGGCGTCTAGACAAAAATATCGGCGTGAGGGTATTCCGCAGCAGAGCCGGAGGCGGGCGCGTACTACCGTGATGTTCCCACTTCTGCGCGGTACCGCCGCCTGCGTTGGTATGATCCAGAATGCTGTTGGTGATGTTGCCGGCCACATAAAGCGTTTCCGGTCGCAGATTTGGCAAGTTGTTTCCTTCCTACGCTGTGCCTCGCGGCACGAATAAGGGCTCCGCAGCCTCTCAACTAATGGAGCAAATCTCATGCCACGCCCGTAGACAGATAAGGGATAAGTTTGTGGCTGCTTTCAGCTGGCTAGCGAGTGGAAGGATTTAGCTGGGCAGTGAAGCCAATCTGACAAACTGCCAAGATATGGCCGGATGCGGCCAAGCCCGCGAAGGAGAACCGGTCGGACGGTGCGGCTGACATTTGTCGTTAATCCCGAGACCGAAGTCAGTGATGCGGCTCCAACGTGGCCGGCGATCGGACCTCGACAAAGCACCATCGCGACATTCCAGTTCAGCGAGCCTGAGATCAGCGGACGAACTTCCGCCCTTGGCGCGGTCATCTATTCGTCCATGATACCGGCTTTGCGGATTGCTTTACGCATGTTCGCACCGGCGAAGTCCTAAGAAGAAATGTCTCTGCCATGCTGGCCGATGCAACCAACCTCGGTCCAAACGGATGGCCAGCGCGTCCAAGGGGATCACCGCGCACCAGATCGGATGGATGAGAACCTTCATGTCCGATCCAAGACAAATCGTGCCGCGCAAGCATGCATCACCGATGAACACACCCGGCATCCGCATTCGCGAATATTGGAACGGAACAACCTCGTCGTCCGATGGCCCATTCTTCCGCGCGAGCGACCGAGCCGCCAAACGTGGCGACATCAATTTGCATTACGGCAGTGAGTCCGGATCAAAATTCTTCAGCCATCTTTCCGATCAGGATGGCCACTTTAGCGTTCAGCCCATCGGTCCGACCGAATATGCTGCGGGCCATTTTCGTATCGGGACCGGTAAACAACACCCGATTATTGCGATTGATTGAACAAGAGATTCCTAAGCTTGTTGCATAAATGAACACCGACCGGGCCATTGATTGAGAGTCTGCGCGCTGAACACTATCAATGACTTACTGGTTGTGCCCCGGGGTTTTTCAGGCTGCCGGCCGTAAATGGACATTCGTCGCACGATCAAAAGGGTGCGCTGCATATCATGGGAGTGTCTGAAACTGAAGAACATTGCGTCGGGGCCAGCGCCGACCATCAGCCCGCCGGCCGGGGCAAGCCGAGAGAATCGCGCAAGCTCGAGCCGTCGTACTCAGTGCGGAACAGCCCTCGATGTTGCAGCTCTGGCACGAGGCCGTGGACCAGCTCCTGCAAGCCGCCTGGAAGACATCGGACCTGCAACATGAAGCCGTCGCAAGCACCCGCCTCGAACCACTCCTGCATGCGATCAGCCACCGTGCTGGGCGTGCCGGCGAAGCCGCTGGTGGTTCTCCCCGCGCCGTAGCGCTGTCCTAGCTCAGCAAGGCTCAAGCCTGAGCGCCGCGTCAGCTCGGCGACCTCACGGTAGTGCCCTTCGACGCCGGGAACGTCGAGATTCTCGGGCAGGACCTGATCCTGCGGGAAACGCGAGAGATCAACGCCGAGATGATAGGACAAAATCGAGAGACCGGACTCCGGATGCGACAATTCGTGGAGTTGGTCGTGCAGCGCCTTGGCCTGCCTATCCGTGTCGGCGATGACCGGGACGATGCCGGGCAGCACCTTGATCGTATCCGGCTCACGGCCGAACCGCACCGCGCGGGCGCGCTGATCGTTGCGGAATTCGACCGCGACGTCGATCAGGCCGGGTGTGACGAAAATGATCTCCGCCCACCGCGCCGCAAAATCGCGGCCGCGATCGGAAGTCCCGGCCTGGATGAAGACCGGGCGGCCTTGCGGCGGTCGGCTGACATTGAGCGGACCCTGCACATTGAACCATTTGCCGGAATGATCGATCCGGTGCACCCGCGCCGGGTCGGCGAACAGCGGCGTCTGGCGATCCCGGACCAGCGCACCATCCTCCCACGAATTCCACAGCTTGGTCACGACCTCCAGAAACTCGTCGGCGCGTTCGTAGCGCCCCTCGCGCGAGAGCTGCTCGGTCAAACCAAAATTGCGCGCCTCCGCCTCCTGGAACGAGGTAACGATGTTCCAGGCGGCGCGGCCACCGCTGAGATGATCGAGCGTCGCGAGCGCCCGCGCCAGGGCATAGGGCTGGGCGTAGGTTGTCGAAATGGTCGCGCCGAGACTGAGGTGCTTGGTTGCACCCGCGATGATCGAGAGCACCACCAGCGGATCGAGCCGCAGCGCGCCCAGCGCGCCGTAGCGAATCTGGCTGTCCAGGCTGCCGCCCAAAGTGTCCGGGATCGCGAGGATGTCCGCAATGAACAGAAGATCGAAGCGCCCCTGCTCCAGCAGCCGGCCGATATTCTGGTAATAAGCGGCGGAGAGCAGGTCGCCATCCGCCTTCGGATGCCGCCAACCGGCGTGGCTGCCGGAAACCGGCCCCGCGGAGACAAAGGCGGCAAGATGCATTTTCTTGTCGGGCATAGGTCAGCTCACTGTCCATGAGATCCCGACAGGACCGCCGCGCTTCAGCGTGTTGTAGATCGGGCAATTGGCCGTGAAGCCGGCAACGAGCGTCTCGGCTTCGCCGGCCGTCACGCCGGACAGGCGCACCACGATGCGGATCCACTTGTATTGCGTCGGATCGGTTGCGTGACGCCGGAACGAGACTTCGGATCCGGCCTCGCGCAGCGCGATCCCCTCTTCTTTCGCCGTCTTCTGGATCAGGCCAAGCGAGCAACTGCCGAGCGACGACAGCAGCAACTCGCCGGCGTTGATCGCTTCGCCGGGACCGCCGACGGCGACACGCTGATCAGAGATGAAATGGTTCGTCCTTGCGCTGAGCAAATAGCGGCCAAACTGGCCAATCGCGGCAGAGGTGATCGACACCGTCTCGGTGGTTTGAGCGGTCATTTTATTTCTCTCGTGTTATCGGCGTGTCCGCTTAGGCACCAAGCTCCAGCGCAACGGCCTTCTTCGCCGTGTCGAACTGGGGGCCAAGCAGGAATGATTGGACGTCCACCTTGGTCGGAAGCACGCCGAGCGCGTGGAAATTGTCGGCGAGATCCTGGGTCGATGCCGCAGCCGCCTCATCGATCGGTTTGAGCGCGACCGCGGTCGACTCGGACAGCCTGGCATCGCGGACAAGCTTCTCGTAGACGGCCTGCTCGGTCCCGTTCGGCGGAAAGCCGCCCTGCGAGGCCCAAAGCGCAACTGACTCGGCCGGATGCGCGAAGATATAGGCCTGCGTTTCCGTATGGTCTTCACGAATTTGGCGAAGAGCTGCGGATACTTCTTCACCGCGATGTCACTCCGCGCGACGTAGAAGGCATAGTCATAGGTCTTCACGTCGGGCAGCAGACGCGCCTTGCCGCCGAGCTTGGTCAGCGCGAGCGCCGTGGCTGGCTGCCAATGGATCCAGCCGTCGATGCTGCCCTGCGCGAATGCCGTGAACGCGTCTGCTCCGCTCAGGCTGACGGCCGCGACGTCGGACAATCTGAGGCCTGCGGTCTCCAGCCGCGTTGGAGGTGAAAGCACATCTTGGTCAATTGACAGGAGAGTTGCTTGAATTCCGCGAAGTGGCCGAGGCAATTGAGTTTAGACAGACACTGCGAATGCGAAATTTCATCACTGCACCGGCTCAGTGATCGCTGGCGCGCTAATGGCACTGGGTTATTAGCGCGCGGAGGTCGGGCTGGGCCGAGTATGGTCTGGCCGCGCGCGCTGCATTTCGAGCCGCGAGAGGTGCGCTCGGGTGCTTTTCTGCCTGCTACCTCGCGAGGCGCCCCCCAAGTTAAGCATTTTGTCACCAGTTATTGTCACCATATTGCCATTGCAGATGAGTCGCGATTTGCGGCCCGGAATTCCTGAAGTGTTTTGAACCTGGGCACCCCGGGGGTTGGTGATCTCCTTCAAAGAGGAGAGGCCCAATGTTTAAGGGCTTCACGGTGGTCGTTGTGGCGCTGATCAGCACAGCGCAGGTGGATCAATACCTAACCGACGGTCGGTACACCGACGCGGCGATGGCTATGCTGCGGCAAATTGGCCATGCGTTTGGGTTTTAGATAGTTCTTTGCGACGGAGACGCGTCATGGACGGCATCTCATGGGCCGATCTCGATAGGGATGAACAACGCGCAATTGCGATATTGGGAGCCCGTCTTTCCATTGAACTTTGCAGCCCCCTTGCTCTCCTGACGCTAGGTCGGCTCGGTCTGACCATAGGGTCTCATTTGACGGCTGCTGGAGACACTTTGCGAAGAGATGCCGTTTTGAAGGGTTTAGCAGGGTCGGGCATGCCAAACGCGATTGGACTCATTGTATACGGTTACGTTAGCTTGAATGACCGGGGGGCTCTCGACGATTTGCGCATGCAGCGCCGGAAGCTGGCCGTAGACCTAAAGGCGCTTACCGGTTTTGATTGCCGGACAACGATCCAGCGGATCGAGGAAGATATCGTCGCGATCGAGGCTGGGCTGGCGCGGTTGGATGAGGGGGCGACGAGCTAACCTGCCAAGGCGTTATAGAAAAATGCGGCCCGGGTATCTGGCTTGGACTTGGTGCCACGGTCTACCCGGCGCCGATAGTGCGGTCGCGATGCGTGCCTGTGTCCTAATTCCCACACTCGCGACCAAAAGAGCATCCGTTTGTCACCTTTCGAACAGACAGCCCAAATCCACTCCGTTCCAACTCCGCCATTGGAAGCAGTCATCGGTTGGGGAGGCGAAATGGAACGTTCCCTGTTAATTGAGATGACGCGCGACAAGTATGTCGAGCGCTGCAAGCAACGTGCCTTCGATCATCTCGACCAAGGCGATCTTAGGAATGCGGTCGCCTCGCTTGTCGGCAATATGAACGCGCGTCCCGATTGCGAACTGCCACACTACTTGGCAACGCTTGGAGCTTCGCTGCTAACGGCGAACGATACGCGCGGCTGGAGGACGCTCATTGAAGGATTGAGGTGATGGCCCCCGATAATCGACATGCGGGATCGGCAATGACGGAGCGCGACAAGGGGTCTCCTGCATCCAGGTTCTTGGTTCGCCAGGGGTCCAGGGGCTGGATGGTTTACGATCGGCAACGTAGAGGACCGGCAATGATTGGGACCAGTCTGGCCGTCAATTTGACCAAGGAACAAGCCGAGCGCATCGAGCGGACGCTAGTGGATAAGCGCGAACGTGGGATCATCCCCGATTAGGGCAGAATTCTATTACGGCGTTCGGTTGATTGGTGTGCAACATGATAGGGGGTTTAATGACATATTGTATAGTCGTCAGAGCATCTGGACGAGAGCTAGATCGCTTGCGGACACATGCTGCACATATTGCACGCGATCAGAAATCAGATTGGTGGGTGGAGGCAACTGAGAAAGGAAAGGCATTTTGCTTTGAACACGCAAGTGCGATGGCCTCATTCAGTGCTGCCTGCGAAAAAGACAGTATTCAGTTCAGCGAAGTCTAATTGGCACTAAGAGAATTGAGAGACCAGTTATCGAAGGCAGGGTTCTCGGGCCGCAGTCAACCGCGCCGATGCAGTGAGCATGTGTCGCAGAGGTTTTGGTGACCGGTGGCCACGTCTGCGTTGTTGGCGGCGGCATGCCCAGCGCATCAGTGTCACCTCACTCCGAGGTTCGGCGTTGCGGGATCACCGGCGCCGGATAGTCTGGGAAGACGCCGGGCATCGGCTGTAGGTACCAACGTAGCCGGTTGACCACGCTGAAGAAGTCGCCCGTGAAGAATTCGGAAGCGATTGATCTGTCGCAGTGATTTGACGCGAGCAAGTATTCGATTTTGCAAGAAAGCCGTGGGTAGGTCCTGGTTTTCTTGCGTTTTTGGATTCCGGATTGGGCGGCTTCGTGATTCCTTTGACGGCGAGATTCGCTGTTGGGGAGAACCCATGAGCCATCCGCGCGACGATCGTCAGGACGATCTGTTTCGTCCATCTCTGGAGAAGATCATCAACCTTCGCCAACCGTTGGTGCGTCTGGCGGCGGAGATCGATTGGGACTTCCTGGCGGGACGCTTCAGTTCGGTCTGTCGCCTCGGGCCGGGGCAGCCACCGTTGCCGACACGATTGGTAGCCGGACTATTCATCCTCAAGCACATGCACAATCTCTCTGACGAGGCGCTGTGCGACAGGTGGGTCGAGAACCCGTATTTTCAGTATTTCTGCGGCGAGGTGGTGTTCCGGCACGACTTGCCATTCGATCGCTCGTCGCTGACCCGCTGGCGCCAGCGGCTGGGTGAGGAGCAGATCGCCGCGCTGTTGCAAGAAAGCCTCTCGGTGGCGCATCGAACTGGGGCACTCGAGACCAAAGATCTCGAGCGGGTCGTTGTGGATACCACCGTACAGGAGAAGGCGATCGCGCATCCGAGCGATGCGCGGCTCATGCACCGGGCGATCGAGAAGCTGGTCGGTTTGGCCAAACGCGAGAGCGTCGAACTGCGCCAAAGCTATCTGCGCGTGGCCAGGCGCGCCGCCATCATGGTGGGACGCTACACGCATGCCCACCAGTTCAAGCGTGCCCGGCGAGAGCTCAAATTCCTGCGCACCCGGCTTGGCCGCATCATCCGTGACATCAGACGCAAGATCGAGGGCGACCCTGCGCTTGAGGATCGCTTTGGTCCGCTGCTCGATCTCGCCCACCGGGTTCGCCATCAAGAGCAGCGTCAGCGCGGTCCCAAGGTCTACTCGTTGCACGCCCCCGAGGTGGAGTGCATCGGCAAAGGCAAGGCCCGGGCACCTTACGAATTTGGCTGCAAAGTCTCGATTGCCACGCCTGCCACCGCGCCCAAAGGCGGGCAGTTCGTACTGCATGCCAAGGCCCTGCACGGCAATCCCTATGACGGCCACACGCTCGGTCCCGTCATCGCCGACCTCGAAAAGCTCACTGGTGTTGCAGCGCGCCGCATCCACGGCGACAAGGGCTACCGCGGCCACAACTATCCCGACCGGTTCAAGGTCTGGATCAGCGGCCAGGTTCGCCGTGTCACCAAAGCCATCCGCCACGAGATGCGGCGTCGCGCCGCCGTCGAGCCTGTGATCGGCCATCTCAAGGACGACCACCGAATGCGCCGTAACCATCTCAAGGGTCGCGTCGGCGACCGCACCAACGCCGTGCTCGCCGCCGCCGGCTACAACTTCAGCCTGCTCCGCCGCTGGCTCACCGAACTTTTATGCGGCCTGTTATGGATACTCTGTCGCCACCTATCGCAACCACACCTTGCGTAAAACGGTGCTCAGGGACGTTCTTCACGAACGACGAAGAAGCGCGAGGATGACACCTTGGTTGGTGGTGCTCGAATAGAGATTGCGCAAATGGAGAGCACCGGCTCGCGACCCTACTCGAACTCGATCATCCGCTCCTTGGTGGCCCGCAGGCTGCGGACGTAATACCCTTGTGCCTGAACGGCTGACTTGATTTCGTCGCTGACCTTGAGAACTCGTTTCCTGCTCTTGCGCCACTTATGTGCAGAGCAAAGCATGGGTACGGCAGAGCCTGTACTTAGAACGAGCAAGTCGCGCTTGTCACTGCGATAGACATCAAACATCTTTCGCCCCCGCTGATCATACTGAAACAAGAATGAAATATATTTTGGTTGTCTCGATGGACGAGCTTAGTATCTCGAATGCCCGTTGTAAATCTGCAACGCCGCGAGTTTTGCTTCGCCGCTCCCAAATTAACGGCGAGCTGAGTTAACACTGCCGGGGTGTGAATTGCGGGGAAATCACCGACGGGCTTTCGCCTGATGACCCGGTCTGGGACCCGACCACCTTCACCAAGAACCGGGACCGGCTGCAGAACGGCGAAGTGTTTGCGAAGTTCATGAGCAAGCTTCTGAACCATCCGCAGGTCAAGCCTCTGCTGTCGGACGAGCATTTCTCGGTGGACGGAACACTGATCGAAGCCTGGGCTTCACAGAAGAGCTTTCGCCCCAGGGCCGGCAGCGGTGACGATGATGACGGCGCGAACTTCCATGGACAGAAGCGCAAGAACGACACCCATGCCAGCACCAGGCGACGATCGACGCGAGCAAGGCCCAGTTTTCTGCCCCGATTTCATGACCGGCGAAGAGAGCGTTTTTCCTGGTCAAGCAGACTGGCCGGATGGCGTTCTCGACCGGGTTGGTGTCGAGCTCGAGACGCCCGTCTTCGAGGAAGCGGGTCAGCCCCTGCCAATGATTGAGCGCATAGCGGATATCCTCGGCGAGGGTCGAACCGCTGGAGATCATCGACAGCTGCTTCTCGAACCACGGCTTTAGCGCAGCGACGATGGGCAGCGAGTGCTCCCTGCGTGCGGCGAGCCGGATGTCCGGCGATGAGCCGCGTACCATGGCTTCGATGGCGTAAAGCTGTGCGATGTGCCGAACGGCGGCCTCGGCGATCGGCGATTTGCTGTTGCGGGCCAATTTGACGAAGCGCCGGCGCAAGTGGCTCCAGCAATGCACGAGCGTCCAAGACCCTTGCAGTCGAGCGACTTTAGTCAGCCGATTATAACCGTCATAGGCATCACATTGCAGGAAGCGTCCGCCAAAGCCGTCCAGGAACTGCTCAGCGAAGGCACCACTGCGACTAGAGGCATATCGGAACAGCACAATCGGCGGACTTGGGCCGCTGTGGCCGCGATCATCGGAGACGATCGCCCAGAAGTAGCCTTTCTTCGTTTGGCCGCGCCCGGGATCGAGCACCGGCGCCGTGGTTTCGTCCATGAACAGACGATCCGCCATGGCCAGGCGGCGGCGCATGTGGTCCGCGATCGGCTGAAGATGGAAGCAGGCGCGGCCGGACCAGTTGCCCAGTGTCGCCCGATCAAGCCGGATCCCCTGGCGCGCATAGATTTCGGCCTGACGGTAAAACGGCGTATGGTCGCCAAACTTGGAGACGATTACGTGCGCAATGGCCGCTTCGGTCGGCAGCCCGCTGGGCACGACGTGCTCCGGTGCGTGCGCCTGCACGACAGGGCCCGAGCAGCGGCGACAGATGTATTTCGGGCGTCGCGTGACCAACACCCGCCATTGCGCCGGGATCACGTCGAGGCGCTTGCTGACGTCCTCGCCGATCTTCGTCATGGCGCCGCAACCGCACGGACAGAGCGTGCTCGCAGGCTCGATGATCCGTTCCACCCGCGGCAAATGGGCAGGCAAGCAGCCGCGATTGCGATGAGAACCTTGATCCGGCACGCTCCGCGACCGGCCCTGGATCACAGCCTCGGCTCTCTCCTGCGCCGCGTCCATGATGCCTTGCGCGATCTCCACATCTTCCAGCGGCAAGTGATACTGATCTGGCCGCAGCTTCTCGGACTTCGCGCCGAACTTCTCGCGTCGCAATTCGCCGAGGATGACCTCCAGCCGACGCCGCGCTTCCTCCGACGCCGCCAGCGCCCCCTGATGCTCGCTCAGGGCCGCCTGCGTTTGCGCCAAAAGCGCTTTCAGTTGTTCATTTTCGTCGCGCAGCGCCGCGATGCTCATGCGCCATTTCGAGCACATCGCCGCCGCGCGTGCCACGTTCAAAATAGCTTCCGAGTCATTCTGCCGCAGTTATCCAGCCGCCTGGGGACGCCGCGCTTCTTCCGGGCGGACCAACCTCCAATCCAGCCCCTCGAACAGGGCTGCGAACATTGCCGGCGATATCCGCATCACGCCGTCTGCGATCGTTGGCCAAACGAACTTGCAACCTTCGAGACGCTTGTGCACCAACACCAGGCCCGTTCGATCCCAGACCAAAATCTTGATCCGGTCCGCTCGTTTCGATCGGAACACGAAGGCTGCGCCGCTGAACGGATCGAGGCGAAGCATCTCCTGCACCTTCGCCGCAAGCCCATCGTGGCCACAGCGGAAGTCGATCGGCCGCGTCGCGATGTAAATCTTCAGATCCGCACCAGCCGCGATCATCGTGACGCTCGTACCGCGCGGATCACCCGAGACAGCTGCTCGGCATCAATGGTCATATCCGTTCGCAGCACGACATCGCCGATCGCGATCTCAAGCTTGATCGCCGGAACCTGACGCTCCTCCAACGCACCTTCCACGACCAGCGGCGCGAATGTCGGCTGCAACGCCTCGCACGGCGGCAACATGCCTCGCTGTCGAAACCGCCGTCGCCAATCGTAGATCTGCCAGCGCGTCGCTCCGTGCTTGCGCGCCACCTCGGACACCTGGGCACCGGGTAACAGACTCTCGGCGACGATCCGAGCTCTCTCAGCCTCCGAACGTACGCGGCGCCCCGATGGTCCTTCAAGAACCTCCAGCCGGCTCACCGACCCCGTCGTTGAGCCGTCCAAATGGACGTCCTTTTTGCTGTCCAATCCCATCCCAAACCTCCGTTCAAGCCGGAGGCTTCTTTCTCACAGCTATACCGATCCCGAAGCAAGGGTTCCGACTAAGCGCTTACGATCGTCGCCGCTTGTGACGGTGATCTGCGCGGTGCGCTTCGAGCGCTGATGCTCTTCAATGAGCAGCTAGAGCAAGAGCTGGCGCGTATGAGCGGGGTCCGTCCTCCTGACCAGCGACTGCACTAACCTTGGATAGTTCAGCGAGGCGCTGGGCATCGGTGTAGGTTGCCGACATAGCTGTTGATGACGCGAAACAGCGCGATGATCGCGGCTTGGTTCGTGGTGATGCTGTAGAGGTTGCACATGCGCTTTGCGGACTACCGCTTCTTAAAATCCGTTAGTTTGCGCATGTAGTAGCCCTGTCTCTGAACGGCGAGGTTAATGTCCTCGCTGACGCTCGCCACTTTTTTCTTTTTACGCCATCTGCCTGACGCGTCAGGAAAAGGAATTGGCAAGCCATTGCGCACAACCAACAGATCACGCTTGGTGTTCAGATACACATCGAACATTCTACAGGCCCCCCAGCCGCCGTCAGAGTATGGCGGGGAGCAGAAATGGCAACTGCTCCGCCCGGCCACGATGGACAGGCAGGCCGCTACAGATTGCTGTGGTTGGTATGGCGGGCACAACCGAGGCGACGACGCGGCCAAGGTCTCACCGTAAGGACCTGCGATGTCGGAGTTCCGCGCGATTCTGTTGCAAAACTCCCGTTGAGACGACTCGCGATCCGTGATTCCTTTCGGTAGAGGGCATCTGCGGGAGCAGCGCATGATGGGTCGTCGGGAAGGCGAGCAAGGGCAGTTCTTCTATTCGTTTCACCTCGACAAGGTAGTCCCACCTGATCATTTGGTGCGGAAGATCGACGGTTTGCTCGATCTAGACTGGGTGCACACGGAGTTAGCTCCTTATTACTCGCACACGGGCCGGCCTTCGATTGATCCGGCACTGATGATCCGGATGCTGCTTGTCGGTTATATTTTTGCGATCCGCTCCGAGCGGCAGATTTGCGCTGAGATTCAAGTGAATCTAGCATATCGCTGGTTCTGCAAGCTCGGCATCGAGGACCGTATCCCCGATCATTCTGTGTTCTGCCGTGCACGGAACGAACGCTTCCGAGAGAGAGACGCCCTACGCCGGGTATTTGAGGGAGTGGTGGCGATGTGCATTGCCGCCGGGCTAGTTGGAGGCGAAGCGTTCTCTATCGATGCGAGCCTGATCAAGGCGGATGTAAACAAGACGAAGCGGATCCCCGGCGACAAACCGTTTTCGTGGCCGAAGGCAGAGGAAGCGTCCCACGCGGTTCGAGAGTACCTCGTAGCCCTTCGATGCAGCTCGCGGTCAGGAGGATCGTGGTGGCGACGACGGTTCGGGCGAAGGCGGCCAGCGGCGCAAGCCTCCCAAAGAAGTCTCGCTCACCGACCCGCAAGCGACATGGGTTGCGAGGCCGGGCGTCGACCCATTCTTTGCTTACGACGCGAACTACCTGATCGACAACAAAGCCGGTATCATCGTCGATGCTGCGGGCACTCGAGCGAACCGAGCCGTGGAGATTGCTGTCACTCAGACCATGGTGGAGCGTGTTGAGCGACGCTTTGACCTACGCCCCCGGAGGCTCGCGGGCGACACGGCTTATGGCGCGGTCAGGTTGTTAAAATGGCTGGTGGATCGCAACATAGCACCGCACCTACCGGTGTGGGATAAGTCGGCACGAGCTGATGGCACTTATAGCCGTGCCGACTTCGTCTTTGATCAGGAGCGCAACATCTATGTTTGCCCAGGTGGCGCGAAACTGACCAGCACAGGCAATATCGATCAAGGTCATATCGTTTACTACAGAGCCAGCAAGAACGACTGTTCCCGCTGCTCACTAAAGCCGAAGTGCACGACGGCGACAGCACGCAAACTCACCCGCGACCTCAACGAAGATGTGCGTGATCGTGTCCGCGCATTGGCCGATACCGAAGCCTTCGAACAGTCTCGCCGCGAACGCAAGAAGGTTGAGATGCGATTTGCACGCATGAAGCGCATTCTCAGGCTCGACCGGTTCCGGCTGCGCGGCTTGAGTGGCATCAGAGACGAAGTCCTGCTCACGGCAACCGCACAAAACCTTAGACGGCTCGCCAAGCTTCTCTGTCGCGCTCCACCATCCCAAGCAGCGAGTTGCTCGGCGTAGGCATCGCCTCGGGCGCCACTACCTACACCGCAATCCCAAGAAAGGAGGATCCAGACAACAAGCCGCCCAAAAATTCACGGCGAAGGCCGGCAATCGAGATCCGTCGAGTTTTGCAACAGAATCCGCCCAGAAGCGGACATTCGGGCTGGCCTTCAGCAAGTCCGCTTTGTGCACAACACAAGGCGACATGCCAATGGGCAGGGAATGCTCCGATGAGCGGCAGTGGTGGCATGGTAGACACGATTAACCCGCAGGGCGTTACCAGCGGCACTTGGCGGCCAAGCAGGCTCACCGTCGATCAGGCGAAGGGGCGACCCCGTTGGCTTCGCTGGTAGCGGATGCCAAAAACTCATTTAGCAGGTGTCGCTTGATCCTGATCGGTTCACGCTCGCCTTGGGAAGCGAGCAAGAGAACGCGCTCGGCAACTTCCAGAGCAGATCGCTGCTGCTGACGAGTGAATGACGGACTGGAAAGAACGTCGTCTAGAACGTCGCGGAGCAAACGTACTGTTGCCGTGTCGTATGCCATGCGCCAAATACCCCGCTTGTCGAAACAATATGCGGGCGTCGCCGGGCTCGAAATAAGCGTCCCGGCAGCGCTTATTCTCTAACTGGGCGCTGAAATCCCAGTTGTCCTGAATTATGCAATGGTCATGCCACAAATTTGTGACGCCCATCGCGCGGGACTCCCTCGCTATATGTCGAACGGTGACTGGATACCGAATTTAATGCACGTTGGAGGGCATTTGGTTCCCTTAACAGAAATAAAGGAATCGCTACTAAACCATCTGGGCCGAGTGTTGCGGCTTGGCTACATCAACCTGCAGGCGAACGGGATAGCATTGATTCCTTAGGTGGGCGTCGTGCCTTTTTTGAACTTCTTTCTGGGGAGATTGCTCGTAATGAAAAAGCTTCTGATTGTCGCGGCCGGGATGATAGCCGTGGCTCTATCCGCCCCTGCGTCGGCGGCTGATTTGGCGGCTCGCCCGTACACCAAGGCGCCGCCGCCGGTGGTTGCGCCGATCTATGATTGGACCGGTTTCTACATCGGCGCCAACGGCGGCTGGGGCCAAACCCACAGCTGTGTGGATTTCGTTACGCTCGCAGGGACAGTCGCAGGCGGTTGCGCTGATCGCTCCGGAGGCCTTGTTGGCGGACAGATCGGGTATCGCTGGCAAACCAATCAGTTTGTGTTCGGACTGGAAGCACAGGGCGATTGGGCTGACATAAAGAATACGCGCGTCAGCCTGATCGATCCGCTGATTTCAACCACAGGGAAAACCGATGGCATTGGCCTCTTCACGGCCCAACTCGGTTGGGCATGGAACGCATCGCTGCTCTACGTGAAGGGTGGCGCGGCCGTCACTCACAATCGCTTTGATGTCTTCAACAACATCACGGGGGTCGGCCTCGCCTCGGCAAGTCACACGCGCTGGGGCGGCGCCCTTGGTGTGGGCTGGGAATATGGTTTCGCACCGAACTGGTCGGTCGGTGTTGAATACGACCATCTCTGGATGGGCCGTGACAACACCTCATTCGCTGGCGTGGTCACGCCCGGAGGGATCACCCTCTTGGGCGAGGGGGTCCGCCAGGACGTGGACCTGGTCACCGTGCGCTTCAACTATCGCTTCGGCGGCTTGGGAACAGTTCCTGTCGCCGCGAGATACTGACTTCATCTAGCAGTTTGCTGAAAAACCCCCTCGTCACGGAGGCGGCTTGATGATTCACTTTATCATCTCGAATCGGGGGAGACGATCATGCGCGGGAGGTTTACGGATCAGGGCGGCCTGTTTTCGTACATCGCGCCGGATAAGCGTGTGCCAGCGAACCATCCGCTGCGGAAGGTCCGGGATCTCGTCCGGGATGTTTTGAGTGATTTGAACCGCAGCCTTGGGAAGCTCTACGCCAGCGAGGGACGTCCTTCGATCCCCCCGGAACAATTGCTGAGCGCTTTGTTGCGGCAGGTATTCTACGGCATCCGTTCGGAACGTCAGTTGATGGAGCAGCTGGACTACAATCTTTTGTATCGCTGGTTCGTCGGACTGTCGCCGGACGACCCGGTCTGGGACCCGACCACCTTCACCAAGAACCGGGAGCGGCTACAGAACGGTGAGGTGTTCACGAAGTTCATGACCAGGCTTCTGAACCATCCGCAGGTCAAACCCCTATTGTCGGACGAGCATTTTTCGGTGGATGGAACGCTGATCGAGGCCTGGGCTTCGCAGAAGAGTTTTCGTCCCAAGGACGGCAGCGGCGACGATGACGATGGCGCCAACTTCCACGGCCAGAAGCGCAAGAACGATACCCATGCGAGCACCAGCGATCCTGACAGCAGGCTTTATCGCAAGGCGGCCGGGCGGGAGGCCAAGCTATGCTATATGGGCCACGCCACCATGGAGAACCGGAATGGACTAGCGGTGGCCGGCAGGGTCACGCATGCCAATGGTACCGCCGAACGCCGGGCTTCGGAGACCATGCTGAAGGCAAGACGCAAAGCCGCAGCCCGCCGCATCACCGCCGGTGAGGACAAGGCGTACGATACCGCCGATCATGTCGCCAACCTTCGCGCCATCGGCGTGACGCCGCATGTGACACAGAACCAGGCCGTCACCAAAACCGGCAAGACCCGCAACAGTGCCATCGACGAACGAACCACGCGGCATCCCGGATATGGTATGTCGCAATCGCGCCGGGCGATGGTCGAGTGCATCTTCGGATGGGGCAAGCAGCACGGCACCATGCGCAAGACCAAACATCGTGGCATCGCTCGCGTTGCTGCCGACTTCCTGCTCAATCTGATCGCCTATAACCTGATCCGCATTCCCAAACTGCTTGCAGCGTAGCAGTACCGGGCCGGCAACACCGCCCTCACGCAAGAAAATGCCTCAAGCTGACGAACACATCACCTGAAAATTGATCGACGGCGTTCACCGAGACCAAGAAAACTCAAATCCTTGGGTTTTTCAGCAAACTGCTAGGACTTTCTTTTTGTCCACACCATCGCTTCACGCGAGGGTTTTTCTTGCTGGGTACTCAGCTTGAGGCTCTTGTGTGCGGTCATCGATATGAGGACAGTACAATGTACTACTTCGTCTGCGTCAACCGGGAGAAAGTCCTCTCCGATGATTTGCAGGCACCCTACGTGAGCTGACGTTCCACGCGCAGCGCTTCGGTAGCGACGATACGCAGCGACTACATTCTTGAGTCTTACCTATCTTTGCGCGATAAAGACGGTCGTTATTGCCGTTGTTGATTAACTGAGTTTGGGACGCATAATGGGTTTTCTTAGGTTTCGCAGAAGTTTTACGATCATGCCGGGAATACGGTTAAACCTGAGCGGTGGCGGGGCCAGCGCCTCTCTCGGCCCGAGAGGACTTCATTTCACCATTGGGCCGCATGGCACGAGAACCACAATCGGTCTGCCCGGGTCAGGGGTTTCGTGGACCGACTATCAGCGCTACTCGTCCGGCAATTTATCGCTTCCTAATCGCTCGATCCGGCACACCGCCGATTCAGGCACGGATGAGCCAAGTAGCTTCGATCAAAGTGCCACAGTCATTGATAGCGCACCGATTGACGAATTGGTTGCGAACTCCACTGTCCATGTAGCGGGCGCATTGAACGCGGGTAGATCGAGGTGGCGGTCATACAGGATGTTACTCATTGTCCTGTCATTCTTCTTCCTGGGGGCGGCGGCGGTTGCCATCGGTTCGGCTCCCGCTATTCCGCCGATAGTTGCCCTTACCGTAACCGCGGGGGCTGTGATTATTCTGGGCGCAGTTGCGGTCCATGGTCGGCAGTCAAGCACGGTGACCCTCGACTATGAGTTGTCCGGCGAAGCCTCAGAACGGTTCGACGCGTTGAAGCATGCGTTCGACGCTTTAGCGGCATGCCGCCGCATTTGGCGAATTCCATTGGAAAGGCAGGAGTCTGACTGGAAAAGAAATGCTGGAGTTGCCAGAACCGTAGAGCGCGCGCAAACGTCATTAACGAGAGGCAATCCTCATCTCATTCAAAGCAACGTCGACTTTTTACGAATTCCGTTAGGCAAAGAGGCCGTCTATTTCACTCCAGACTGCATTCTTGTTGTCGCCGGAGATGCTGTGGCAGCAGTCGAGTATGAGGATGTTGAGGTCGTTTGTAAGCCAACCCGCTTTGTCGAAGATGATGCTGCGCCAAGCGATACTCAGGTCGTTGGAGAGACGTGGCGCTATGTTAATCGGAATGGTGGACCAGATCGCAGGTTTAACAACAACCGCAAACTACCCATTTGTCTCTACGGTGAAATCGACTTCAAGTCCGCTGTCGGTTTGAACGAACGCATACAGTGTTCGCGCGTCGACGTATATGAGGGGTTCGCGTCGGCCATTATCGGGATGCGCGCTGAAAGAGCTTGAGAAAATCACAAGACTCAAAGGCTATTTCAATAACTGCTCAAGTATCGGAGTTGGCCATTTCTTTTCTTTAGCTCCAAGCTCCCAGAGATTTTGACATTTTGGCCGTTTAGGCGCGTACTATATAGGCTATCCTTGTGGCCACATGTCCCGCCTTGGGCGCCGCCTTGATCGCCCGGACTGGAGGCAAAAATGAAGGGCCGAATCAAGCGACGTGTGCAGATAGATGCAAATCTGTATTTTGAATATGAGGTCAGCCCTCATCGCGCAATTTTAGCGCGGATCTCTGAGCTCTCGGCTAAGGTTCTAACTGGCCTAATCGCCTCACCCCAGCAGCTGGGAGAGGCGGCGGTGCAAGTGTCGGAACGTGCGGTGTCAGCAAGCACACCAACTGTGCCGACGGGAATGCACATTCCCTTCAAGCAAGCTCGGTTGAAGGGACAGGTCAATCCTTTGAAGCCGCCGCTTCATGTCGAGACGGTTTTGATTGGTCGAGCATTGGGACAGCAGACTGGATACCTATTAGGGGTAGGCTTCAGAATACGTGACGACGGCTATGTAGAAGGTGAATTTGTCGAAGGCGCTCAAAAATTCACCTCTTTCGAGAAATTTCGAGAAGAAGTAAGTTGCCGCTTGGCGGACCCTGCTCCGAGCTCTTCGACTGAGGGTGATGGATGAGTTGAGGTTGACCACGACGAAGATACAGAAACCTTACCAATCAAAATGAGCGCGTAATCCGGGGATAGAAAATGAACAGACAACTTGCTGTCATCTTGTGCTCTGCCGTCTTGGGTTTTTCATCGTTTCCTTCTGCGTCGTGGGGTCAAGGCAAGACAGTCAAGGCCTGCACCGAGGAGTGGAGAGCGGATAAGGCTGGCTTCCAGGCTAAGGGTATAACGGAGAAAGCTTACGTGGCGCAGTGCCGCGGTGGCGTCGCAGCAACGCCGACCGCAGCTCCGGCGGCCGCTCCTGCGGCTCCGCCTCCAAGTCCTACAGCAGGCGTTCCGGCTCCGAATGTTGGGCAACCGAAAACTGCAAAAGCTTGCGTCGAGGAATGGAGGGCTGACAAGGCCGGCTTTCAGGCTAAGGGCATAACAGAGAAAGCTTACGTGGCAGAGTGCCGCGGTGGTGGCGCAACAACGCCGACGGCAGCTCCAGCGCCCGCTCCTGCGGCTCCGTCAACAAGACCTACGGCAAACGCTCCAGGGCAGCCGCCCGTGACGAGTGAAAGACCTGCACAAGCTCCGGTCGCAAGAACTCCTGCTCCTTCTACGGGCACACCATCAGCGGCGGGACAGTTCGCAACCGAAGCACAAGCCAGAGCGAGTTGCCCGGTCGACACGGTTGTTTGGGTGAATTTGCGCTCGAAGATCTATCACTTCAGCGGCACTCACAACTATGGGACCACCAAGGACGGCGCATATATGTGCGAACGAGACACCGCCGCTCAAGGAATGCGCGCCGCCAAGAATGAGCAACACCCCTGAGCCAATTAGGACGACGTGGCATCCGGCCGCGTCGTTCCTTTGCGCCTAACAGCGGCGATCGGTTGTGAAGAGGACTCATTGACTGCGCTCAAATCTCCTTCGCCGCTCGTTCCTTCTGTAACACTGATGAAGTTTCGCGAAAGGATTACCTCGTCGTACGGCGCGCCGATCTTGGATGCGCCGGCCGGATTTGGGCGGAATGCACTTGCGTTTGCTGCTCTGGGTTGTGATATCATCGCTGTTGATAAAGACGTCGGTCGTCTCAAGTGCGTAGAGAAATCGGCAGATGACATTTTTCAATCAACTGAGCCATCGAACGCATGTGGCCGGATTATTTCAGTGTGCGCCGATCTAACGTGCAATCGATTTCCTTTCGGAAAATCGTCATTTTCAGCAATCCTTTGCATCCATTACCCCGCGCAAAGAATCATTGCGGAGTTAACCTCGGCGGTCCAAACTGGTGGTCACATCTATATTGAGACATTTGGTGGACAGGGGCAAAACTACCTCGAACTACCTAAGGTCGGAGAAATCCGCGGTGCTCTTAGGGGTTACGAGCTCCACTTCTACAAAGAGCGGCCGGTAGGACCGCCCTCTCACAACTCGGTCGTAGTAACGGCGCTTGGACAAAAGCGGCGCTAAGTGGGCCGCAACAGTGGTCGTTATTCCAATAGAATTTTCCCGGTTAATCCAGTGACATAAGCGCTGTCCGTCGCAAAAATTGTTCTCTATGCCTATTGCAACTTTCCAAAAATTTGGCTCTACTGCCTAAATCGTGGACGGGGGGTGAATGATGTTTCGTGGATCAAAAGCTATAGTTTCGTTAGGTGCCGCCTTGGCGTCTCTCACGGGTGCACAGGCGCTTGGTACAGGAGCTCAGGCAGCTATTGCCAGTACTGACGCGATCGTCCCGACAAACGACCTTGGCACCGCGAGCACCCAAGTACAACCAAAAGGACATTTCCAGGTCGGGGAAGATCTTCTCGGGTTTGTAATGACCAGGCAGGCCGACGGGACGATGATTGCGCAGCATGCGTCGCATGCTTCCCATGCTTCACACGCGTCCCACCATTCACATGCCTCAAGCCGTTACTGAGAAGCGCGCTCCGAAGATCGCGATTGATGTAGACTTCGATGCAAGCATTCAGGCGTTGAGTGCGTTGGAAGCTGCTGCGTATCGTCTCATCGGAACTGCTACCTGCCAAATCGAAAAAGTTGGGGATCGTCTTGTCTGCCGTCTTGCTCTGCAAGATGGCAGGGCAAGCGGCGGTTTTGCAGTAGCCGAAGCCGACTCGCTAAAAGTACGGTTTCTCGATCTCGTGACGGACGAGAATCTGAGGGCGCGCGTGTCGGCGAAAACTGACGGTGTGCGTAACGTCATCTTAGCGCTTGCTTTCGGATCGCTGGTCGCTTCCCAAAACGATAACTAACACATAGCGCTGGCTAGATATGGCCCGTTTCCTCGCTGCTGAAGCGTTTAGCTCGTCAAATGACGAGCTTGCCTTGCTGCCCTTTCATTTTGAGCGAACCGGGACTGAACAATTCTTGGTCTCAAACATGGTGGGGGACTTCATCCGCCTGACAGAGAATGAAATCAACCGGCTGATCGATCTGAAATTGAAGCCCGGCGATGGCCTGTACGAGAAGGCGTATGCGGCTCACTTGATAACGGGCTCCCTTCAGAAGGGTCAGCGACAGCTCTTAGCCCTGCGCCTGCGAAGCCGAATGTCGTTTCTGCGCGAGGTGACGCCACTCCATATGTTTGTGGTTACCTTGCGTTGCGAGCACTCGTGCCCCTATTGTCAGGTTTCGCGACAAAGCACCGATCGGTCGCGATTTGACATGAGCGAAGCCACCGCACAGCGGGCGCTGGATATAGCGTTTGAAAGTAAGTCGTCGCGGATAAAAATCGAGTTCCAGGGCGGCGAACCGCTACTCAACTTTAGCCTTATCAAGACAATCGTCTCTGCCGCACACTCAAGGTCCGGGACCTTAGGCAAGAAAGTTGACTTCGTAATTGCGACGAATCTTGCATTGTTAGACGACGCCGTTCTGGAGTTCTGCAAAGCGAATGACATTCTGCTATCAACTTCGCTCGATGGCCCCGCGGACCTGCACAATAAAAATCGGCCAAGGCCGGGCGGAAATAGTTATGAGCTGGCCGTAGCTGGCATCCGCCGGGCGCAAGAGGCGCTTGGACCGGATCGGGTAGGCGCGCTCATGACCACCACCGAGGCGAGTTTGGGCCGAGTCGATGAGATCATCGAGGAATATCTGAAGCTCGGTTTGGACGGCATTTTTCTTCGTCCGCTATCTCCGTTCGGCTTCGCGATCAAAACAAAACAATATCAGCGCTATGATGCGAAGAGTTGGCTGGAATTCTACAAGCGCGGTCTCCGGCACATTTTGGACATTAACCATCACGGAACTCCATTCAGGGAATTTTACTCCGCTTTGATTCTGACGCGTATGTTGACGGACAAGCCGATCGGCTATGTGGACCTACGAAGCCCGGCCGGGATTGGCATAGGTGCGCTCGTCTACAACTACGACGGCAGCGTTTTTGCTTCGGATGAAGGGCGCATGCTCGCTGAGACAGGTGATAACAGTTTTCGATTGGGGCATGTGGATCAAGATGACTACCGTTCGCTTGTTCTTTCCGACAGGTTGGTCGATGCAATTTCTGCCTCGTTGACGCAGTGCGCGCCTGAGTGCTCGACTTGCGTATTCGAAAGTCATTGCGGCGCAAATCCTGTGCACCATCACGCCACGCAAGGCGAAGCTCTCGGCATCAAACCCCTTTCTGATTTTTGCGCGAGGCAGAAGGGAATCATGCATCATCTGCTGCAGCTACTGGATGAATCACCGCGAGATGCGGCGATATTGCGTCGCTGGGCCGGCGCATGACCCTGTCCTTGTTCGGCACCGCGGCCCTTTGTCGGGGATTGGAGGAACAGACGCGATCGGTTGTCCGCCTGAAGACTGTCGATACTGAGGTATCCAATGCGGAGGCTGACTTTACTATCGTGCGGACAAGCGATGACTTGAAGCGCGCAATTCAGAACGACCACAAGTCGATCTTCGCTATCGATGATGGCACCGGGCGTTTTCTGTCACTTGAAGATCTGCAGCGCCGGACGATCGCAGTTCCCGCTCAATTCTCGTATCTTGATGCGGGTGACGTTATCGGTATTCACACCCAATCAGGCAAATTCCGAACTCTTTACAGACATAACTCCCGCCACAACTCATTCCTGGTGACAGAGCGGTGCAACAATTATTGTCTAATGTGTTCGCAGCCGCCGAAGGACATCGATGATCGTTGGATTCTGAATGAGATACGACAAAGCCTACCTCTCCTGGACAAGCACACACGAACCCTGACGTTTACCGGCGGAGAGCCTCTGTCCGATTGGGCCGACTTTATTAGCATTCTCGCTGACTGCCGTGATCAGCTTCCGAAAACAGCCGTCCAGGTGTTGACGAACGGTCGCGCGTTCGCAAAGTCAGAAATTGTCGATGCCTGGAGGAAAGTGAACCATCCGAGCGTGATCGCGGCCATTCCCGTCTATGCGGCGGTTGATTACGTTCACGACTATGTGGTGCAAGCCAAAGGCGCCTTTGACGAAACCATCCTCGGAATATTGAAGCTCAAAGATCGAGGTCAGCGTGTCGAAGTACGCGTGGTTTTGCACGCGCAAACTGCACGCATAATTTCAGATACCTGCCGGTGGTTGGCAAGAAATCTGCCTTTCGTCGATCACGTCGCTCTGATGGGACTCGAAAACACCGGGTTCGCCATCGCAAATGACGCGCAGCTCTGGATCGATCCGATTGATTATCAGACCGACTTGGCGGAAGCGGTCGATCTCCTCGTCGCGGCGAATGTCAACGTGTCAGTTTACAACTTGCAACGTTGCGTTCTTGCACCTTCCGTGTGGCCACACGCAGTTCAGTCAATTTCCGATTGGAAGAACGCGTTTGTCGCCGAATGCGAACCCTGCACCGAGAAGACGAGATGCGCCGGTTTTTTTAGCTCCGGTAGGCCCCGGCGAAGCAAAGCTATAAGTCCGATCTTGTAAACGGCCGCTGCCTGAGGGATCGCAGCCGCATAAAATAGGGAGACGAATATGAGGGGGTGGAAGGCCTTTCTGGTATGCGTTCTTTTCCTATCGACTTCAGCGATCGCACCGGCGTTTGAAGGTAGCGTTCAATTTTTCACCGTCGAGACGGAAGCACAAAAGCATTGTCCGTCCGATGTAGTCGTTTGGGTGAATACCCCTACGGGCGTCTACCACCTCAAGGGAATGCGGTGGTACGGAAACACGAATCGCGGAGCGTACGTGTGCAAGAAAGAAGGCGATCAAGCCGGATATCGTGCGACAAGAAACGGGCAATGAGCTAGCTGAGAAACTGCGCGGTCGCTGAACCGGAAATCGTTGCCGCTTCTTGCTTACAAAGGAAGCCGATGCTGGAAATCGTCATCAAATATATACTTGGCGAATCGAGGACGATTCGGAACGCGCCGGCCTCCGCCATCGTGATTGCCTTTGGAGCTTTTGCCATTGTGTGGATCGCTATGGATTGGCGATACGCGGCCATCATTGCTAATCGCGATGGAATTATTGCGAGCCGGGACGCAGCAATAAACCTGATCGCGACTCAACGCGACGCCTACAAAGAGAAGCTAGGAGGAGTGTCGCCGGATCAAGCAAAATCAAGAGTGGACGCATTGGAAAGTGCAAATGCGAATCTGGCCGCAAGATTGGCAGCAATTTCAAAGCGAGTAAAACCTGAGTACCCGCTCGAAGATGAGCAGAAAGAAACATTGATTCAGCTCCTGAGCGACGTTCCAAAAAACAGTAGGTTTCATGTCGATATCTTTTGGCCGCAGCTTAATGGGAATCCTCGCAATGCCTATGCGGTCGCCGAGCTATTTTCGACGGCACAATGGGATGTTGCGGTAAGAAGGGCCGATTCAATAAGTGGTCACGGGCTTGTCTTCGCCTTCGACGCGAAAGCGGCAGTCGATGGATCAAAACGTTCTCCAGAGGCAGTAAAACTAATCGAGCTATTCGGCCGGGCGAAAATTGATTCGGCAATCGACAATCTCAGCGATGTTTCCGAAGGAAGTTTTCGTTTCATAGTGGGTGAACCCAACTGACAGAGTGGCTTCGCGTCAACTTGACCATGCGCGTAAGGCGGAAGTTGTTCAGCTGCTGTTGGGTCCGCAGCTGCACAACGCTCGAAGAAACTTCGACGACCGGAACGACCGATGTGACCTGATACCGCGGCGATCTTCCAAAAAGTTGCCGAGGCAGTCAATTGGTGTATCCTTGGAAGCCCGAGCGAGAACGATGTTCCATCCTCCTTGAGCGTCGGCACCTGAATGGGTGTCGATTTTGAGGAGGATGGCATGAACATTGAAAACGAGTCCAGCGAGTGAGGTCTCGAAAATTCAACGCTCAGATACAATTGCTGATGTTCCAGAGCGAAATACAAGTTTTCGCAACCTATATCAGTGCGCCTGGTGCGGGACGTGCTGGAGCTCTGAGGATTCATCCCGTGGAGAGCTGTCCGAATGCCCCGGCTGCGGAAGAGAAGCCGCGCCGTATACGTGGTCCCGATGGATTCATCGTAAGCGTGGCGTTGAGGCCCTTGAGAATTGTTGTACTCAATCCTGAGAGCACCGCTAGAAGAGTCATCGGATGTCCTGAGTTCGCGGCGACCCAGCTCTTCCTTCAGCTGTCGCTCCGCTTCCGCATAGAATTCCTGATCGCGCCCGTCGGGCATTCCGGCCTGCTGCCACAGCTGATACGCGCGGCGCTCGATGTCCTTTTTAGTTGGAGGACCTGCCATGTGCATTACTCCTGATGAAGCTAACTCTGGGTCCTAACGTCCGCCATTCCGGGCGAGCCCGTCATTCCGTCAGGCCGTACCACCAAAAGGGCGTAACCGGTATGAGCTCCCACGTCCGGGGTGATCAGCGGGTGCGCGGGTAGCGGATCGGCATCCAGTACTGGCGCAGCGCCTCCACGACCGCTGGAATATCGGCGTAGGCGTTACGGTGGGGGTCGGGACTGTTTGGTGGCGGCCCGAGCAGCGGACGGCCTTGATCGTCGCGACAGTGCCGCAGTATGGGCCGCAGCAGGCGGTGATTGACGTTGCTGGCGTCCAGCAACGGCGCCCACGCCGGCAGCCTGAGCCGCATCGCGGCGTAGAACCCCTGGCACCAGGGCCGCGCGTCGACATCGCCATTGGCTTCACGCCGGTGCATTGGCGCGAACTGCTTCGGCGCGGTCGAAAGGGTCTGGCTGATCTCGTTATGGCGCAATGCGACGGCGGAGATTGCCGCGAACTCCGGCGTGTCGCCGTGGTTGAACGCATCGGCATCGATGGCGAGCAGCGGGCAGATCCAGTCGAGCGGGCTCATCGACACCGGTCCGGCCACGATCGCGGCGACGTAGCCGTCGAGCGCGGGAAGGCTGGTGGCGGCAGGATGCCGGTCGAGGCGAGCCTGCAGCCATCGCTCGAGCTCGGCAAGGGGCATGGCGGCGGCCGCCATCGACGACGAAGCTTTGCGGCGACGCGGGCTCATGCGGCTCGCCGGTGCGCCGCCTTCCAGTTCCAGGCGAACAGTTCGTGCAGCTGATGGCTCCTGGTTCGCCCGGACACAATGCGCTCCAGTACGTCGGTGAGATAGGCCTGCGGATCGAGTTCGTGGAGTTTTGCGGTGTTCACAATCGACCCCAGGATCGCCCAGCTCTCGGCGCCGCCTTCGCTGCCGCTGAACAATGAGTTGCGTCTTCCCATGGCAATCGGGCGCATGGAACGCTCGACCGTATTACTATCGACCTCGACGCGGCCGTCGCGGAGAAACAGCGTCAAACCGTCCCAGTGATTGAGCGCATAGTTGATCGCCTCTGTCAGCTTCGACTGGGAGAAGAGTTGGCCCACCATCTCGGTCAGTCGTGCCTTGAGCGCCGCCATTAACGGTGCGCTCCTGGTGCGGCGGACGGCGAGCCGCTGCTCGGCGCTCGAGCCGCGGATCTCGGCCTCGATCGCATAGACCGCCTGCAGGCGTTCGATCACCTCGCGCGCGAACGGCGACTGCATCGTCTTGAACACCTCGACGAACTTACGTCGGGCATGAGCAAGACAAAAGGCGAGCTGGATCCCGCCGCCATGATCGCGGGCGAGCGCCTTGTAGGCGGCATAGCCATCCACCTGCAGAATGCCGGAAAAATCCGTCAATTGTCCGGCGATCTCCTCCGTGCCACGGCCGGCCACGAACACGTAGGCAACCGCCGGCGGCGAGGGCCCGCCCCATGGTCGGTCATCCATGGCATGCGCCCAGAA
>NZ_VSTH01000155.1 GCF_008123965.1 Bradyrhizobium hipponense
CCTTCGCCGGGACGACGGCTTGACTCTAGGCCCACCATCATATCGATCGCCCCCCTCACGATCGCTTCGAGTTCCTTCCGCGAGACGCGGGCGCGGGAGCGGATGGCTATCGAGTGCACTGTCGCGGACGCGAGTTGCGCCAGCACGGTGGGGTCGGCGCTGTCCGGCAATTCGCCCTTTTCCTTGGCGCGGCGGAAGCAATTGGCAAAGGCCTTGTCGAGCTCGGACAGACCCTCCAGCACCATGGCGCGGATGTCGGGATCGCTGACCGCTTCGGATGCCGCGGTGACCACCGTGAAGCAGCCGCGCGGACCGGCCTCGCCTGAGAGATAGATGTTCAGCGCGCAGGCGAAGATGCCCTCCAGACGCTGTCGCAGCGGCATCTCCTCGCGAAAGATCTCGGTCATCGAGGCGCGCGCTTCGTCGCGGTAGCGCTGGTAGCTCTTGATGTAGAGCTCGCGCTTGTCGCCGAAGGCGCCATAGAGGCTCGGCCGGTTCATGCCGGTGGCTTCGCTCAAGTCATCGAGCGAGGTCGCGGCAAAACCCTGCGTGCGGAACAGGTCGAGCGCCTTGCCGAGCGCGACATCGGGCTCGTAGGCACGCGGGCGGCCGCGGCGCTTGGGCTGCTCGGATGCCACCGCGGGCGGCCCCTTCTCTTTTTGTACCATTTCGCAAAATAATCCTTGACCCTCGATATAATATGCAAGACAGTACAAAAATCAATCTGGCCAGGTTGAGTTCCGAAGAAACAGGGAATTTGCCCAAGGAGGCTACAGATGGATCTTTATTTCTCGCCGCTCGCCTGTTCGATGGCGACCCGCGTCGCGCTGTATGAAGCCGGCGCCAAGGCGAACTATCTCGAAGTCAATCCGCCAACCAAGACAGTGCTGAACGACGGCTCCGACTTCCGTACCGTGAACCCGATCGGCCTCGTGCCGACGCTGCGCACCGACGAGGGCGTGGTGCTGACCGAGAACGCGGCAATCCTGCAATATGTCGCGGACCTCTTTCCGCAGTCCGGCATCGGCACGCGACCCGGGATCGATCGCACGCGGCTGCACCAATGGCTCTGCTTCATCGGCACCGAGCTGCACAAGGGCCTGTTCGTGCCCGTGCTCGACCGCAAGGCGCCGCAGGAAGCAAAAACCTACGTGCTGGAGAAGAACTTGTCGCGGCTCGACTATCTCGACAACTACCTGAAAGGCCGCGACTTCCTGCTCGATCATTTCAGCGTCGCCGACGCCTACCTCGTTACGGTGATCAACTGGACGATGGCGACGCCGCCGATCGAGCTCGCGAAATGGCCGAACGTGAAGGCCTATCACGATCGCCTGCGCCAACGACCCTCGATCGCCAGGGCAATCGCAGAAGAGTTCGAGCTGTACAAGGCCGAGCAGGCCCGGAAGAAGGCCGCGGCGTAGCGACATTCGAGAGATCGTCCCGGCCACGGCGGCCGGGACGATGGCTGCTACCTCGGCGCTTGCAGTACGACCCCATAGCGACCGTATATCCGATCGATCGCGCCGTCGTTTCGCAACCGCTCAAGGGCTCCATCGATGGCTTCGCGCAACGCATCATCCGGGCGGACCATGCCGACGGCAACGTTCCAGTTGAGATCGGTTACGCTCTCGTCACGATCCAGGACGCGGAGTGCCTTGTCCGGATGCGTCAGATTGAAATAGCTCGCCGCCGTGGGAGTAACCGCAGCGGCATCGATCTCATGGTTTAACAGGGCATCGAGGCTGTCGCTCTCGAAGCCGAAGGTCGATGTAGGCACGTGCCGTCGACTGATGATCATGGCCGCGATGGATCCGACCTGCACCCCAACCTTGGTATGCTCGTTGAGGCTCTGGAACGAGGCCAGCGTGCTGGATGGCGGCACGGCGAGTGCGACGCCCGTGCGATAATACGGTTTTGAGATCCTCAAGCGGGTTTCGCCTTGCGCCTCGCGGTCGGCAATGACATCGAGAAGGATGTCACAGCCGGCGCTCCGCATCTGGTATTGGGTGATGATCCAGTCGAGCCGCAGCGAGACGCCGAGCTCGCGTGCCAGCGCCCGGCCCAGTTCAACCTGAAAGCCGGGAGGATCGCCGGCCTTGCTCGCGAACGGAAGCGAGTTGGGATGGGCGCATAACCCGAGTACGCCGGACGAACGGATCGCGTCCAGGGTTCGCGCCTGCACCGGCCCCCACAGTCCGATGACGGCACCGACCATCAGCGAGAGAATTGCCTTCATTCCGCGTCCTCGCATCGATGCATCGGGCCTCGGCGATTCAGCCCTCGTGCGGCTTCAAGGCACGAATATATTTGATGATCTGGTCGATCTGCGCGTCAGTGAAGGTGCCGCCGAATGCCGGCATCGCGCCAGACTTGCCGTTCTTGATGCGGTTGTGAAGAAACTCGTCGTCGCGTGGCGAATTCATCAGCTGCGGCCCCTTGCCGGCGGCCCGGCCGCCGTCGGAGTGACAAAAGCCGCAAGTCCCCGCGAACAACTGCTCGACGTCGAATGTCCCGTTGTCCGGTGCGGGGGTAGCAGACTGCGCTTGAACCGGTGCAGCACAGAGCCACGAGGCGCCCAGCACCGCCGATAGCAGCGCGGTGAACTTCTTCAAATGCAATTTCAAGATATCCAGCTCCATGTCCTGAAGCATTCATGTCCTGAAGCACGCCCGCAACTTCAATGCACGGGGAGCAAGCTTGCGCCTGCTCCCCGGCAATCTGCGACGACCTATTTCAGACTGAAGACGACGAGCGCCCCGTCGTCACGCGGCATGCTCTTGTAGACGCCGCCGAAGTTCGGCGCGTACTCGTCCGCCAGCATGCCGCCAAAGCCTGCGGCCACGGCAATGTACTGTTTGCCGTTGATGGAATAACTGACGATGCCGCCCTGATGGCCGGTGCCGTTGTTGTGATTCCACAGTTCGGTCCCGGTTTCAGCGTCGTAGGCATGGAGGATGCCGCGGGAGTCGGGCACGAATACGAGATTGCCCGCGGTCGACAGGACGCTCCCAAGCGGCGGCTCGGGATAGCGAACTTCCCACTTCTTGGCCCCGGTGATGGGGTCCCGCGCGTCGAGATGTCCATAAATCTCGCCGCCCGGAGGAGGGGCCATCTTGAAATCAGCACCGATGTTGAGCTGGACCTGGGGCGTGGTGACCGGCGTCGTCTTCTGGACGTCGAGCGTCATGCACCATTCCTGGCCGATCTTGTAGTAGAGGCCCGTCTTCGGATTGTACGAGCCGGCGTTCCAGCTGACGCCGCCACCAATGAATGGGCACAGCGGCGGTTCGGTGACTTTCCCCGCGGTGAAGTCGCGGCGGCCGATCAGAGCGCCCGTCTTAGGGTCGATATCCTTGACGAAATTGATGTTCTCAACGAGCCGCCAGACATTCTTCACGGCGAGATTGCGGTCGTAGACGAAGACGAAACCGCCCTTGTTCGGATGGACCACGAACTTCTGGCCGTCACGTTCCAGCATCACAAACTCGCCAACGGCGCTGTCGAAGTCCCAGGCGTCGTGCGGCAACTCCTGATGATAGAATTTCAGCTTTCCGGTATCGATGTCGAGACCGATCACTGAACTCGTATAGAGATTGTCGCCTGGGCGCGCACCTTGCGTCTTGTAGTCGGCGCCCGACCAATCGTAGAGCGGCGCCGGATTTGCGGTGCCCCACAGGATGGTGTTGGTCTCGGAGTCGTAAGTGCCCGGCATCCAGCCGCCGCCGCCGCCCGTGCGCCAGGAGTCGCTTCCCCACGTCTTCATAGCCTCGTCGGTGCCCGCAACCGTGAGGAACTCCCACTTCTTCTTTCCAGTCGTGGCATCCACGGCGAAGATCGGGCCGCGGCCCGGCCATTCACCGCCTTGCGCTCCGATGATCACCGTACCCTTCGCGTAAAGCGGCGCACCGGTGAAACCGACCGTGAGCTTCTGCGAGTCGATTAGCCTGGTTTCCCAGAGGACCTTCCCCGACTTCATATCCAGGCCGAAAAGCCTGCCATCCATGGTGCCGACAAAGACCTTGCCCTCGCCGAGCGCCACGCCGCGGTTGTAGGGAGAATGGGTCTGGCGGGCGATCAGCACCTCGTCCAGTTCCGGAAAATGGGACCAGATCACCTCGCCCGTCGCGCCGTTCAGCGCAAAAACCCGGCTGTAAGAACCGGTGTAGTAAAGCACGCCATCAGCCACGAGCGGCATTGATTGCAGGCCACGGGTGGAGCGTCCCGGAATATGCATCCAGGCGACGCTCAGATTGCTGACATTGCTTGCATTGATCTGCGCGAGCGGGCTGTAGTGATAGGACTTGTATGAACCGTGATAGGTCAGCCAATCGTTCTGACCGGCGGACTCGATCCGCGCAGTATCCACCGATTGAGCCAGGGCTGACGACGCGATCAGCATCGCGCCGATAACAAGAAGACCTGAATTTCGCCACCGCTTTTTCATGTGCACGTCCTCCCACTTTTGCGATTATTCGACTGCATCTTTTCAAAGGCCGACTGCGTGGTGCGATTACGTTCAGTACCCGTTGGTTCCTCCCTGTACGAGCTCCCAGCAAGTTTCGATTTCTCCAGCGAGATCGCCAAAGAAGCTACGTTTGTTGGACGGGGCTGCTGTTGCCTCCTGCTCGATACATAGAGTACGCCGGATCACATGGAGTGCAACGGCGATGCGCATGCGATAGCCGTCGTAGAACGACAGGCCGGCTTACCTTTGCCTTAAGCGAACCACATTCGAAGGAGCGACTGGTGGCTTGCCGGCAGCACGGCGCCAGTCTCAGGAGCGGCTCTCTCTCCATGACGGCGCCAACAACTGCGGCATTGGCTGGCCGGCAGACAAAAGAAAACCCCCGTAAAGCGGGGGGAGTCACCGTCGTGGCTCTGTAAGTCGCCGTGAACGGAAGGCTAGCAGTCTGGCATTCCTGCGGGGCGTGCCGAAGCATTGGCGTTGGCGCTGGTAGCGGAAGAAGGAGCACTAGAAGAAGAAGTAGTGCCAGAGCTTGCTCCCGGCGCTGTTGTTGAACCGACCGTAGTGTTTCCAGACGGTCCAGTTGCAGTGGTGCCACTCATGTCGCGGACCACCTTACTGCTCACGTCCCAGCATTGCTTGAGATCATGGCCGCTCGACCCACCCGTCGAAGTTCCTTGCGCGTTTGCGAATGTGCCGCCAGCTAACATTGCGGCGCTGACCGCCGCCGATAGAAGAAGCTTCCTCATGAATTGATCTCCTCCATCATGAGCCGGCTGGAGTGCCGACGCCTCTCAATGCCGACGCGCCATCCAACGTTCCCTTGCAGCGCGAGGCATGTCCAAATAGAGAACTTCCTGCGCCTTCGACAACATGGCGGCCGGCAAACTCGGTGTGTATTGCGTTCTTCTTCCGACCGCACCAGGGCGGCGCAGGTTTAGCCGTACAGCAGCCGCGGCACGATCGTGACGATTCCGGGCCAGAGCGTCAGCAGCAGCACGAAACCGACCATGATCAGCAGGTAGGGCATCGTGACGCGCGCGATGTAGCCGAGGCCGTCGTCGGTCAGGCCTTGGATGACGAACAGGTTGAAGCCCACAGGTGGCGTGATCTGCGCCATCTCCACCGCGAGCACGAGAAAGATTCCAAACCAGATCTCGTCGAAGCCCGCTCCCTTCACGATCGGCAACACGATCGGCAGCGTCATCACGATCATCGAGAAGCCGTCGAGAAAGCAGCCGAGGATCAAATAGAAGACAATCAGCGCAACGATCAGCATGAAGGGCGACAGGCCGAGTCCCTTCACGAACGCAGCGACCGCCTGCGGAATGCCGAGGAAGGCGGCCGCGTTGCCGAGGATCGAGGCGCCGAGGACGATCAGCGCGATCATCGAGCAGGTCACGACCGAGCCGATCAGTACGTCGCGAATCACCTGCTGAGACATCGAGCCCTGTGCCCAGGCGACCAGCGCCGCGCCGAGCACGCCGACGGCGGCGGCCTCCGACGGCGTCGCAAGCCCGCCATACATCGAGCCGAGCACACAGGCGATCAGGAACAGCGCCGGCGCGAGGTCGTTCAGCGCGGCAAAGCGTTCGCGCCATGGCACCTGCGACAGCTTGGCCTCGGTCTCCGGCACCAGCGTGCCGTCGAGTGTCGTGTGCAGCATCACCCAGCCCATGAAGGTGGCGGCCAGCAACAGGCCGGGCAGCACACCGGCGGTGAAGAGCTTCAGGATCGAAACGTCGCCGAGCACGCCGTAGATGATCATGATGTTGGACGGCGGAATCAAAAAGCCGAGCGTGCCGGCGCCGGCAAGCGAGCCGATCGCGATGTCGCGCGAATAGCCGCGGCGCACGAGTTCGTTGAGCGACATGCGGCCGATCACTTGCGTGGTCGCCGCCGAGGAGCCCGAGATCGCCGCGAAGATGGTGCAGCCGATCACGTTCACATGCAGAAGCCGGCCCGGCAGAAGCCCAGCCCATGGCGCCAGCCCCTGGAACAAAGAGCGCGACAGGCGCGTGCGGAACAACAGTTCGCCCATCAGAATGAACAACGGCAGCGCCAGCAGCTCCTGCGTGGTCAGGATGTTCCAGGCGTATTGCGGCAGCAGCTTGTCGAGCGGGATCGAGCGGAACATTGCCAGCAGCAGCGTCGCGGTGAGCGCCAGCGTCAGGCCGATCCACACGCCTCCCGCCAGCAGCGCGAACAGGATCACGAAGAGGCTGACGACTTCGATGGTCATATGATCTTTTGTCCGGTGGCGAGCAGTGCAGTCATTCGACGGGAGAGGCCTTCATGCGGTGATCCTCCAGCGGCAGTCCGAGCACCGCCTGGATCGCGCGCGCCAGGAACTGGAGCGTGAGCAGCAGCATCCCGAACGTGACGACCGCTTGCGGAAACCACAGCGGGGTGTCGCTCGAGGTCGACACCTGGCCACGGACGAACGCGCCGAAGGCGAATTTAGCCATCGCCGAGGTCAAGAACGCCATGAAGGCGAAACCAGCGGCCGCCGAAAGGACTTCCATCGCACGCTGCACCGGCGGCGGCACGTTCCGCAAAAGCAGAACGACGCGGATGTGGCCGCCGACGCGCAGCGTCATCGCCGCACCGAAGGTGAACGACGCCGCCATCAGGTAGGAGGAATATTCCCAGGCGATCGAGATCGTCGGCGGAAAGAACGACAGGAAGTTCGACAGAAAGCGGGTTGCGACCTCGCACAGCATCAAGAGCGTCAGTGTGAGCAGACAGCCACCGCCGATCCAGCCGTCGAGCCGTCCGAGACGATCGATGCCATCGAGCAGGAGACGCAGCGGCGCCGGTGCCGCTGCGTTCAGGCTTTGTGGAGCTGCAGGCACTACGCTCGCCATCACCTCAGCGCTTCATTTCGGCGAGATAGGCCCGCACCGGCTTGTCTGCCGCCGGCACGCGCTTGAGGAAAGCGTCGAGCTGCGGCGCGGTCTTGTTGCGGATGTCGGTCATCATCGCATCCGAGACCGGCACCACCTCCATGCCGCCCTCCTTCAGGCGGTTGAGGCTGTCGACATCGGCCTTGAGCGAGTTTGCCCAGAATGCCGGCTCCATCTTCGCGGCAATGCCGGAAACCAGTTGCTGCTGATCGCTCGATAGCGCCTTCCAAGAGTCGAGATTGACGGTAAGCATCTGCGACGACCAGACGTGATTGGTCGGGTAGACGAACTTCAAGAATTCCCAGAACTTGCCGTCGACACCCGACACCGCCGAGGTGGACACGCCCGAGACCGCGCCGGAGGCCAGCGCAGGAATGGTCTCGCCCCAGGGGATCATCACCGGTGCCATACCGACCACCGCCAGCATGTCGACGGCGTTTTTGTCAGGCACGCGGATCTTGATGTTCTTCAGGCCCTCGACATCGGCGATCTTCACCTTGAGGTGCAGATACTGCGTCGGCCACGGCACGATGTAGAGAATCTTCTGATTATTGCGCGCGGCAACCTTCTCGTATTCGGGCCGGACGTATTTGTGCAGCACCTTCAATTCATCCATCGAGCTGCACAGGAACGGAATGCTCTCCACGCCCATGAAGGGCTCATCGCCAACCTGCTGGATGTTGAGGACATCGGCGAGCGGCACCAGGCCGTCGCGCACGGCGCGCAGGTGCTCGGGTCCCTTGAACCCGAGCTGGCCGCCGGCTTTCACGGTGATCGCGACGCCGCCGCCGGTCTGCTTCTTCACTTCCTCGGCAAAAGCGAAAGCGTTCTGGGTGTGGAAATTGCCGTCGGGCCACACCGTCGACATGTCCCAGCTCACCGTCGCAGCCCGGGCGCGGGTCGAGATCTGGCCGGCGGCGAGCAGCGTCGCTGCGCCCGCGGTGAAGCTCCGTCGCGTGATCATTTGTCTCTCCGTTCGTTACCTACGCACGCCGACTCGTCACCGCGCGTAACCATAAACCGCAACTGCATTGTCTGATGACACCAGGCCGCTCTCGACGTCGTCCTCGATCGCCGCGCGATCGCGCATCGTGGGAGCACCGATGCCGGCACCGCCGGGCGTCAGCACCACCAGCCTGTCGTCCGGCGGCACCTGCTGAAAGCCCTTTCCGCGCAGCTTCTTTCCGGACTTGAGGCCGACATAGCCGGCCTCGCCGTCACGCCCGCCATCGCGGCCGCGTGGCGGATGCTCGATGCGGTCGAAGGCCGCCAGGATGTCGAAGGGAGCATCGACGCCGCTGCCGACCTCGATGATCTGGCCGAGGCCGCCGCGGGTGCGCCCTGCCCCACCGGAATCCGGACGCAGCTCCTTGCGCCAGAAGATCAGTGGCGTCTGCGTCTCCGCGATCTCGACCGGCGTGCCGCGCACGCCACTGGGATAGGCGGTGGCCGACAGCCCGTCCTTCGCAAAGCGCGCGCCGGTGCCGCCATTGCTGGTCACCGCCATCGAGAACCCGTAATTGCCGCCGGTGCCAGAACGGGTCTGTCCACGCACATTGAGATTCCACAGGCAGGAGGTGCCTTCCGCCGGCACGTCCTCGGGGATGATCTGGCGCAGGCAGCCGAACACGACATCGGGCAACATCTGGCCGATGATGTGCCGCGAGGCGACCGGCGCGGGCTTCGGCGCATTGAGGATCGCGCCAGGGGGCGCCGACACCGTCAGCGGCGAGAGCGAACCGGCATTGTTCGGAATCTGCGAGGCGACGACGCAGCCGAGGCCGAACACGGTGTAGGCCGTGGTGTAGGACAAGGGCACGTTGATGCCGAACTTCGAGGCCGGCGAGGTGCCGTCGAAATCGACGTGGATGCCCGCGTCCGAAATCGTCAGCGTCGCGGCCAGCGTCACCGGCACGTCGTAGCCGTCGACGACCATGCTGTTGCGCCAGCTTCCGTTCGGCAGTTTTGCGATCTCGGCGAGCACGGCCTCACGCGACCGGTCGCAGATGTAGTCGCCGAGCCCGTCGAGCGTGTCGATGCCGAACTCGGTCATCATCTCGACCAGGCGCTCGCAGCCGACGTCGTTGCAGCCCGCGAGCGAATAGGTGTCGCCTTCGGTGTCGATCGGCAGCCGGGTGTTGGTGCGGATCATCGCCATCAGCGTCTCGTTGACGACGCCCTGGTCGATCAGCTTCAGCATCGGGATGTAGAGCCCCTCCATGAACACGTCGGTGGCATCAGGTCCGAAGCCGATGCCGCCGATGTCCATGAGATGGCTGGTGCAGGAGAACAGCGCGACCGGCTTGCCGTCCTTGAAGCAGGGCGTCGTGACGACGAAGTCGTTAAGATGGCCGGTGCCCATCCAGGGATCGTTGGTGATGTAGGCGTCGCCCTCCTTCATCGTCTCAATCGGAAAATGCGCGATGAAGTGCTTGACCGATTCCGCCATCGAGTTGACGTGGCCCGGCGTGCCTGTCACCGCCTGCGCCAACATCCGGCCCTTGAGGTCGAACACGCCGGCCGACAGATCGCCGCATTCGCGCACGATCGGGCTGAAGGCCGTGCGCAAAAGCACCTGCGCCTGCTCCTCGACCACGGCGATCAGCCGGTGCCACATGATCTGGAGATCGATCAGGCTCGCGCCGCTTGGCTTGCTCATGGTTACGCCGCCTTCCGTTCCATGACGATGCTGCCGGCACCGTCGATATGGGCGTCAAAACTGGTTGAAACGAAGGTCGAGGTTTCGTCCTCCGCGATCACCGCCGGGCCCGCGATGGTCGCACCCGGCGCCATGTCCTCACGGCGATAAAGCGGAATCTCGATCACCTCCCCGGCCCGGCCGTCAAAGAATTTGCGGCTGCCGGACGCCTTGCCGGCGGGCATGCGTGCCACATCGGCGACGCGCGGTGGATTGCGCGCCTCGGTGGTGGCGAGCACCGACCAGCTCAGCACCTCGATCGCGGCGCCCGGGATCGACCGTTCGAACATCGCCGCATAATCAGCCTCGAACTGTTGGCGCAGGCCGGCAAGATCGGCGCTCGCCAGCCGCCGGTTCGGCAGCGCGACCGAGATCTCGTGGCCCTGGCCGACATAGCGCATGAAAGCGGCACGCCGCTCGCGCACCGGCGCGCCGGCGGCGCCGGGCTCGACCAGCGCGCGCGCTTCGATCGCCATCTCCTGCAAAAGGTCAGAGACCGCCTCGGTGTCGAAATCGTCGAGCCGGACGTGGCGACTGCGCACCAGCTCATAGGCGATCGGGGCCGCAAGAAAGCCGACGGCCGAGCCGACACCGGCGTTCGACGGTACGATTACCCGGGAAACGCCGATCTTCTCGGCGACGCGCGCCGCATGCAGCGGTGCAGCGCCCCCGAAGGCGATCAGCGTGTGCTGGCCAACCACCGCGCCGCGCTCGACCGCATGCACGCGCGCCGCGCTCGCCATGTTCTCGCAGACGACCTCGTGCACGGCATAGGCCGCGGTTTCCGCCGACAGCCCCAGCGGCCCGCCGACGGCACGCAGCAGCGCCTGCTTCGACAGCTCTGGGCTGAGCCTGATCGTGCCGCCCGCAAAGGCGTCGGGATCGATCAGGCCGAGCGCGACATCCGCGTCCGTCACGGCCGGCCGCAGGCCGCCGCGGTCGTAGCAGGCAGGTCCCGGCTCCGACGAGGCGCTCTCTGGACCGACAGTGACGCGCTTCATGGCGTCGACATGGGCAATCGAACCGCCGCCGGCGCCGATCTCGACCATCTCGATCACGGGAATGCGCACCGGCAGGCCGGAGCCCTTGAGGAAGCGTGCGGCGCGATCGACCTCGAACACGCGCGAGGTCTCGGGTTGGTATTTCTCGATCAGGCAGATTTTTGCCGTGGTGCCGCCCATGTCGAACGAGAGCACCCTGCTCTCGCCAAGGCGCGCAGCGATTTGCGCTGCAAAGATGGCGCCCCCGGCAGGCCCGGATTCGACCAGGCGAACCGGAAAGCGCCGCGCAGTCTCGATCGAGGTCACGCCGCCGCCCGAGGTGACGAGGTAAATCGCGCCGCGGAACTGTTCGACCAGCAATGCGTCCGCCATGCGCGCAAGATAACCGTCGATCAGGGGTTGCACATAGGCATTGGCCACTGCGGTGGAGGTGCGTTCATATTCACGGATCTCCGGACACACCGCGGACGACACCGTCACCGAGATGCCGGGCATTTCCTCCTGCAGGATCGCAGCCGCGCGGCGCTCGTGCTCGGGATTGGCGTAGGAATGCAGGAAGGCGATCGCGACGCTCTCGACGTTCAGCGTGCGCAATTTCGGCGCGAGCGAGCGCACCGCCATCTCGTCGAGCGGGAGGCGAACGGCGCCGTGGGCGTCGATGCGCTCGGGCACGGTGAAGCGAAGGCTGCGCGGCGCCAGCGGCTTCGGCTTGTCGATGGACAGATCGTATTGATCGTAGCGGCTCTCGGTGCCGATATCGAGCACGTCGCGGAAGCCTTCGGTCGCAACCAGCGCGGTCTTGGCGCCGCGCCGTTCGATGATGGCATTGGTTGCGAGCGTGGTGCCGTGAATGAAGACGTCGATATCGCTGATACGCGCGCGTGCATCGGCGAGAATGAGACGCATCCCGTCCAGCACCGCTTCCTCGGGCCGCGCCGGCGTCGTCAGCACCTTGCGCGTCTTGCGATTCAATCCGACGTCCAGCACGATATCCGTGAACGTGCCACCGATATCGACGGCAAGCCGCACTTCGGCTCCCTCAACCATTCCAAAATTCTCCGTGCTGATCGTCAAGACCGGGGAAGAAAATCACAGCAAATTCCATGCCAGCGACCACGCCGGCAGCGCCACGTCGCCATTCTGCTTGGCACCCATGCAATAGGCAAGGCGTGTTCGCCTCGCGCGGCTCAGAGCAGGAATGCAAGCGCCGCTTCGCAGCGCTCCTCGACCTTGAGCGCGAGCAGATCGTCGGCGCGGGTGCGTCCGAGATTAACCGCCGCGATCGGGATTTGCCGGCGCGCAGCCGTCTGCACGAAGCGAAAGCCGGAATAAACCATCAGCGAGGAGCCGACGACCAGCATGGCGTCGGCCTGCTCCAGATGATCCTGCGCGGTCGCGACGATGTCGCGGGGAACGTTCTCGCCGAAGAACACGACGTCGGGCTTGAGAATGCCGCCGCAGGAGTCGCAAGCCGGCACATTGAAGGACGAGAAATCCGCATGCTCCAGATCGGCGTCACCGTCGGGCGCATCCGCGGCATCGAGCGTCAGCCAGTCCGCATTGGCGCGGCCAAGCGCATCCTGGAATTCGTTGCGCGGCATCTTCTGTCCGCACCCCATGCAGCGGACCAGATCGAGCCGGCCGTGCAGATCGATCACCTGCCGGTGGCCGGCGGATTGATGCAGCCGGTCGACGTTCTGGGTCAGCAGCATCTCGCACCGCCCGCTGGCCTCGAGCCGGGCGAGCGCGTGATGGGCATCGTTCGGCCTCGCCTGGCCGAACCGCCGCCATCCGATCAAGCTGCGGGCCCAATAGCGCCGGCGGGTATGCTCGTCCGACATGAAGGCCTGGAAATTGACCGGCTGGGTCCGCTTCCAGTTGCCGTGACTGTCGCGATAGTCGGGAATGCCCGAATTCGTGCTACAGCCGGCGCCGGTTAGCACGAACAGACGTTCGTGCCGGCCGACGAAATCTTCGAGCGGACGGTTTGCCAGCGGAGCATTTATCATGGCGCAGATGTAGTCTGCGGCGCCCGCTTTTGCCAGAGAGCCGAAGCCCGCTAACTCGCCCAGTTGTCGCGAAACTCCGGGAATAACGTCAGACCTCCGCAGGCGTAGATGGTTTGTCCGGTGATGTAGCTCGCGTCATCCGAGGCGAGAAATGCGAAGACCGCGGCGATCTCTTCCGGCGTTCCGACGCGACCGAGAGGGATGTGGCTGCTGACTACGCCGCGCTTCTCGGGATCGCCGGTCCAGGCCGCGTTGATCGGCGTATCGATTGCGCCCGGCCCGACCGCGTTGACACGGATGCCGCGGCCGGCGAATTCGAGCGCCAGCGTGCGCGTCAGATTGGCCATGCCGCCCTTGCTGATCGAATAGGCGAGATAGCCGGGTTTCGGGATCAGCTGGTGCACGCTCGAGCAGTTGATGATGCTGCCGCCTCCCCCGCGCGTGACGAAATGCGCCAGCGCCTTCTGCGCGCAGATCACGGCGCCGTTCAGATTGACGTCGATGATGCGGCGATAGGTTTCGACGTCCAGCGCCTCGCTCGGCGATTCTCGCTGGAATCCGGCATTGTTGACGAGACAGTCGAGCCGTTTGCAGCGTGCCAGGATCGCCTCGAACATCGCGACGATTTCCTGCTCGTTGCCGATATCGGCCTTGACGATGAAATGATCGAGCCTGCCGTGGCCGCGATCGCTCGATGCGGTACGCGCGAGCGCGAGCGTCTCCTCGGCCTTCTCGGGATGACCGAAATAGTTGATGGCAACCGTCGCGCCTTCCTGGGCGAGGCGGATGGCGACGGCGCGCCCGATGCCTTGGGACGCACCGGTCACGAGCGCATATTGCCCGAGAAGGCGCGAGGGAAACTGGGTCGAGCGATCGGTCTGTGGCATGATTTTTCTCCGGAACGCTTCATTATCGACGCAACGCGCGTTTTGTTCCACCCCTCACTGCATCCCTGGGAGTCACTCCCCGCGGCGCGTGAGCGGCGAGGTCAGGATCTGGTACAGGATGATGGCGCCAAAGGTTGCGGTGCCGATCCGCCAATCAGCAGCGTCGAATAGACTTTCGTTGCCGCCATGACGCCGATGTTCTCGGCATAAGTGGTGACGCCGGTGCCGCCGCCGCGGGCCGACACGATCGTCGCAAAACTGTCACCGAGAAACGCCCGTCCGAGGAAGCCATCGAGGCTCCACCCCGTCATCGCACCGATGGCCTTGACGTGGCCGAGGTTCTCCGCGACGAAGATGATCGCGACCGGGGCGATCAGGACAATCGCGTCTTCGGAGCCCGTTGCGATCGACATGTTCCCCCGAATTACGCTGCAGCGATTGATCTTCGTGCGATCCGACAAAAATGTGATTGTCGCTTCCGCGGCTGCCATCACATGATGCAAATCAAGCAAGATCAATATGTTCCGGGGCACACTCTATGACACAAGTCGCGATCCAGCCAGCCATCCATCGCCGGCGTCAGCCCTGGTACAAGATCCTCTACATCCAGGTCCTGATCGCGATCGCGCTCGGGGTGCTCATCGGCTATTCCTATCCCGATCTCGGCAAGGCGCTGAAGCCGCTCGGCGACGGCTTCATCGCGCTGATCAAGATGATGATCGCGCCGGTGATCTTCTGCACCGTGGTGCACGGCATCTCATCGATGGGCGACCTTAAGCGCGTCGGCCGGGTCGGGCTGAAGTCGCTGATCTATTTTGAGATGGTCTCGACGGTGGCGCTCGCGGTCGGCCTGCTCGTCGGCGAAGTGCTCCAGCCCGGGCACGGCTTCAACATCGATCCGGCCACGATCGATCCGAAGTCGGTGGCGACCTACGTCACCAAGGCCAAGGAAGAGGGCATCGTCGCCCATCTGATGGCGATCATTCCCGACAGCTATCTGGGCGCGATCGCGCGCGGCGATTTGCTCCAAGTGCTGCTGATCTCGATCCTGTCGGGTTTCGCCATCGCCTTCCTCGGCAAGGCCGGCGAGCCGATCGCGGACGCCGTCGACAAGGCCGCAAAGATGTTCTTCGGTATCATCCGCATTATCGTGCGCGTCGCTCCGATCGGCGCCTTCGGGGCGATGGCGTTCACCGTCGGCGCCTACGGCCTCGGCTCGCTGCTCAACCTCGCCGCGCTGATCGGCACCTTCTACCTGACCAGCATCCTGTTCGTGCTGATCGTGCTCGGTTCGATCGCGCGGCTCGCCGGCTTCTCGATCCTGCGTTTCATCGCCTACATCAAGGACGAGCTGCTGATCGTGCTCGGCACCTCGTCGTCGGAGACGGTGCTGCCGCAGATGATCCAGAAGATGGAGCATCTCGGCGCCTCGCGCTCGGTCGTCGGCCTCGTGATCCCGACCGGCTACAGCTTCAATCTCGACGGCACCAACATCTACATGACGTTGGCGACGCTGTTTCTGGCGCAGGCGACCAATACCCATCTGACGATCTGGCAGGAGCTCGGTATTCTCGGCATCGCCATGATCACCTCGAAGGGCGCCTCGGGCGTCACCGGTGCCGGCTTCATCACGCTCGCAGCGACGCTGTCGATCGTGCCGGATATTCCGATCCAGTCGATCGCGATCCTGGTCGGCATCGACAAGTTCATGAGCGAATGCCGCGCGCTGACCAATCTGATCGGCAACGGCGTCGCCTGCGTCGTCATCAGCATCTCCGAAGGCGAGCTCGACCGCGACGCGCTGCATGAGGCCATGGCCCACCCGTTCGAGATGGGCGAGGCCTTGGAACCGGGCGGCCGCGCGTGAGGCCGCGCCTGTCCCCAGTTCGGTTGCGGTAGTTTCCCGGACTAGAAAATCAGTACGCCACAAGTCACAACTGGTGGCATTGGGATCACGGATTGATATTCAATCTTTCCGCCCGGCGCGCTGGGGGCAGGGCGTCGGGCTTTTGGAAATAGCGACGTGGAGGGACGCTCGGGAGATCGGCGCGCCTCCTTTGACGACGGATGGGCCTGCCTTTCGGCCGCCTCAGCCCTTGAGCGCGGTGACCACCACCTCGATCAGCGCGCCGCCGCCGAGATCGGCGACGCCGACGGTGGCTCGCGTGGGCAGGTTGTCGCCGAAAAATTCGGTCCAGACCGCATCCATCTCCTTTTTCTTGGACAGGTCCGTGACGAAGATCGAGGTGCTGACGACGCGCCTCTTATCCGTGCCCGCCTCCTTCAGATAGCCGGCGATCTTGCCGAGGATGTTGCGGGTCTGCTCGCCCATGGAAACGCTGGTGTCGTCGGCGATGGTGCCGCCGAGGAAGACGAAGCCGCCTGCTTCGACGGCGCGGTGCATGATGGGCGTACGGATGCTGCGGGTGATGCTCATGATGTCCTCTCGTTGCTAGAGCGTGGAAGGATGGAAGCGGTCGATGCCGAGATCGCCGATCCGGGTCTGGGTGCCGCCGTTGACGATCAGCTCCGCCATCACGGCGCCGGCGCCGGGGCCGAGCTGGAAGCCGTGCAGCGAGAAGCCGAACTGGTGATAGAGGCCCTTGTGGCGGGCACTCGGCCCGAATACGGGCAGGTCATCCATGGTCTTCGCCTCGATGCCGGCCCAGGCCCGCATGATCGTCGCATCGCGCATCACCGGAAACAGCTCGAACACAGTGCGGGCGCTGGTCGCGAGACTCTTCCAGTCCAGCACCGTCTCGTTGCGATCTTGATAGGGCGTCGCCAGATGGCCGCCGCCGATCAGCACGGTGCCGTTCTTGAATTGCTTGAAGGAGAGTTTTCGCCCGCGCAGGATCACGACGGGGTCGATGAAGTGCGGCACGCGCGAGGTGATCATCAGCATCGGCGCCACGGTTTCGACCGGCACCGGTTCGCCGAGCGCTGCCGCGATTGATCCGGCCCAGGCGCCGGCGGCATTGACGAGGACCGGCGCGGCGTAGCTCCGGTCGCCAACATCCACGTGCCAGAGGCCGTCGCTATGCCGGATGTTCGTGGCGGCCGCGCCTTCGCACACGGTGGCGCCGAGCTGCTCGGCCTTGCGGCGGAACGCCGTCGTCGTCTGCGCCGGGTTGGCGGCGCCGTCTCGGCGCGAGACCACGCCGCCGGGACAGGTGTCGGCCGCGGCAGGCACCAGCCGCCGCAGCTCAGTCGCGTCGATCAGCTCCTCATGGACAAAGCCAAGCGCATTGAGCTCCGCCACGCGCGCGCGGCAGGCGGCGAGCTCATCCTCGTTCTCCGCGACCAGAACCTGGCCGTAGCTTTCAAAGCTGCAATCGTCATCGACCAGCTCTGAAATCTTCTCCCAGATCTCCATCGAGCGGATCGACAGCGGTATCTCCGGGACGTGCCGTGCGAGCTGGCGCACACCGCCGGCGTTGACGCCCGAGGCGTGCCGGCCGGCATAGTCCTTCTCGATCAGCACCGGCTTCATGCCGGCGAGGCACAGATGCAGCGCGGTCGAGCACCCGTGGATGCCGCCGCCGACGACGATCGCATCCACGTTTGTTGTCATCCGCGCACCACCGCCTTGACGTCGGCCTCGCTCTTCGGAACGGCGGCGAGCTCGGCGAGCGTGATCGGCTTCACCGGTGCGCGTAGCCGGTAATAGCCAATTTCCTGCGGAGTCTTACCGCGTGCCTGCGCCATCAGCTCGGTGACGGTGAGGCCGCAGAGCCGGCCCTGGCACGGGCCCATGCCGGCGCGGCGATAGGCCTTGAGCTGGTTCGGCCCGGTCGCGCCGATCGCGACCGCATCGAGAATGTCCTTTGCGGCGATCTCCTCGCAGCGGCAAACGATGGTGTCGCCTGAGGGAATGCGGAACTGCCGCGCGGGGCGGAACAGAGTGTCGAGGAAGATGCGTCCGCGCTCGGCCTTGACTAGATCGCCCCGCAACGCCGCCATCGGCGGCAGCTTCGCTGCGGCCGCAGGGGCCAGTGCCTCCGCCGCCGCCCGCGCGGCGATCCGGCCGCGCACCACGGCCGCGCCCGCGCCGCCGATGCCGGCGCCGTCGCCGGCGATGGCGATGCCGGCGACTGATGAATTGCCGTTTTGATCGAGCACCGGCGACCAGCACAATTGCAAATCGTCCCAGCGATGCTCAACGCCGGCCGCCATCGCCAGATTGACGTTGGGCACGACGCCCTGATGTAACAGCAAGAGATCCGTGGGGATGGCCTCGCGCTTGCCTCCGGCCACATAGCTCACGCTCGCGAGCTGGCCGTCACCGGAAGCGGCGAGCTCCGTGACGCCCGGTACGACCTGCACCTTGGCCCGTACCTCGCGCATCATCGCAAGTCCCTTTGCGAAATACGGCGAGGTGAGGAAGGCGAAAGCGCGAGGCAGCGCGGCGAAGTAATTGCCGCGCTCGGTGGTGTCGAGGATGCGGTTGATGCGGCCGCCGAGGCGCAAAATCTGCGCTGCGAGCAGCCAGAGCAGTGGCCCCTGCCCCGCGATCACCGTGCGACCATCCGGCACCAAAGCCGATGATTTGAGCATGGTCTGCGCCGCGCCCGCGGTCATCACCCCCGGGAGGGTCCAGCCCGGAATCGGAAATGGCCGCTCCAGCGCGCCAGTGGCCACGATCACGCGCCTCGCCTTGACGAAGGCAGAAGCACCGCCGACGGAGACCGCGATCTCGAGATTGCGGTCGAGGCTCCAGACCGTGGCACGCTGGATGATCTCTGCGTTGCTCGCGCGCAGCGCCTGCACGAGGTCGGCGCCCACCCAGTAGTCGGCGCCGAGCTGATTGCGCTCGATCACGGGCGTCGAAGCGATGGCGCGATAGACTTGGCCGCCCGGGCCGATGTTCTCGTCAAGCAGCAACGTCGACAGGCCGGCCTCGGCAGATGTGGCCGCGGCAGCGAGCCCCGCGGGCCCGGCTCCGATCACCACCACGTCGTAATCTTCGCGCTTGGGAGCAAAAGTCATCGTCCGATCTCCCGCTTGCCCTTCTGTATCTCGATCTGCATGCCCTCGGCGACGGGCACGAGGCAGCCCTGGCGGTTGCCGACGCCGTCGATGGTAACGAGGCAATCGAAGCACACGCCCATCATGCAGTAGGGCAGACGCGGCGCGCCGCTCACCGCCGTTGAGCGGCGCACGTCGCGGCCTGAGGCCAGCAGCGCAGCAGAGACTGTGTCGCCCTGCTGCGCCGTGATGGCTGTGCCGTCCACGAAAATCTCGACCGGCGGTCGCTTGTCCTGTTCGGATCGCTTGAACATGGAGATGCCTCTTGGCTCCTTGTCTGATGTCACTAGTAGCCGCTGTCGTTCGCCGCGCCCGCGCCGCCGAAGCGGCTGGCCGAGAACGCACCGACCAGCTCCGGCTCCAGCGCGCCTTGGGCGACCATGCGCGCGATCTCGAAGGCATGGTTGGAGGCGAGCGTCACGCCGGAATGGCAGCAGGCGACGAAAGCGCCGGGATGGGTCTCGGACTGGTCGTAGATCGGAAAGCCATCCTGCGGCATGACGCGGATGCCGGCCCAGCTCCTGATTACGTTGAGCCGCGCCAGGTGCGGGAACATGCGCTGCGCGCGATCCGCCATCACGGCGCTGACGGAATGCTTCAGCGCGCGATCGTCGAGCTCGTCTTCCTTGCTGTCGCCGATCATCACCGTACCCTCGTCGGTCTGGCGGATCGTGGTCAGCGGATGCGGCAAGAAGGGCATGGTGCGTTCGGTCACCACGATCTGGCCGCGGGTTGGGCCCATCGGTGCGTAGAGACCGACCATCGGCGCCAGCGTCTGGTTGGCGTTTCCGGCGGCAAGCACGATCTTGCTGGCGCGAACCTCGCCCTGCGGTGTGGTCAGGCGGAATTCGCCGCCGCTCTTGCTGATCGCTGAGACCGCCCGCTCCGGAAGATAGTCGATGCCGAACGCCTTGAAACCGGTGTGGAAGGCACGGAACGTGCGCAGCGAATTGACGTGGCCGTCAAGCGGGCAAAAGCTGCCGCCGGAGACTTCCGGCCCGATCAGCGGCAGCGCTTTCTTCACCTCGGATGCCGGCAACATCTCCATCTTGTAGTCGGCAGCGCCCGTCTGATTGTGCATGCGCTTGACGAGCTCGGCGCGCTGGCCAAATTCGTCCTCGCCAAGGGTGAGATGGAAGCCGCCGTTCTGCTGGAGCGAGACGTCGAGGCCGGTCTGCTGCTTCAGTTCCGATGCGAGCCGTCCCCAGGCCTGCGACGCTTGCACTGTCCAGACCGTATAGGCGGGCATGCCGAGCCCTTTGCTCTGCACCCAGACCAGCGCAAAATTAGCGCGCGAAGCGCGCTTGGTGATGTCGCCCTCGTCGAGCACGGCGACGCTTTTGCCGAGCCGGCCGAGACCCCAGGCGATGGCGGAGCCGAGCAATCCGCCGCCGACCACGGCGACGTCGTATTCCCGAGAAGCTCCGTTCCGATTGAATCGGAACGGAACTTCAGATTCTTGTTTAGACGCGTTTTCTTCACGCGAACCGGCGTCCACTTCGCTCGAAAACGCTTTAGACATGAGTTCTCCTATCGTCCCGTATCGCCCTTGCCGGCGAGCACACGGTCGAGCCCGTAAAAGCGGTCGAGCAGAATGAGGGCGGTCATGGTGATTGCGATCACGCAGGCCGAGACCGACGTCACCAGCGGATCGATGTTGTCCTGGATGTAGAGGAACATGCGCACCGGCAGCGTCTCGGTGCCGGGAGCCGCGAGGAACACGGTCATGGTCAGATCGTCGAAGGACTGGATGAAGGCAAGCGCCCAGCCGCTGATGACGCCGGGCAGGATCAGCGGCAGCGTGACGCGGCGGAACAGCGTCCAGCCGCCGGCGCCGAGCGAGACCGCCGCCATCTCGACCGAGAGATCCATGCCGATCGCAGCCGCGAGCGTCAGCCGCAGCGCGAACGGAAACACGATGATGACATGCGCGATGATCAGTGCTGCAAAGCTTCCGCCCATCCCGGCCGAGGTGAAGAAGCGCAGGAAGGCGATGCCGAGCACGACATGCGGTATCATCAGCGGCGACAGAAAGAGGGCTGCGAGCGCATCGCGGCCGCGGAAACGATAGCGCGCGATCGCCAGCGCCGCCGGCACGGCGAACAACAGCGCCACGAACGAGGACAGCGCGCCGAGACCAAGGCTGACCCAGAAGGCATGGATGAATTCCGGATAATTGGCGATCGTCCTGAACCAGCGCAGCGAGAAGCCGTTGGTCGGCAGCGATAGATAGCCTTCCGGCGTGAAGGCGACGAGGCAGACCACCAGGATCGGCGCCACCATGACGATGACGAAGATGGTGTGGAAGATCAGCGCGAGCGGTCCGTTCCGCCTCATCGGAACACCTCGGCATAGCGCCGCTCGATCAGCGCGTTGCTGCCGACGACGATCAGGACGAGCGCCGCTAGCAAGAGCGTGGCGACGGCAGCGCCCAGCGGCCAGTCCAGCGTGTTGAGAAACTCGTCATAGGCAAGCGTCGCCGCGACCTTGAGCCGGCGGCCGCCGATGATCGCCGGCGTTGCGAACGCGCTGGCCGACAGCGAGAACACGATGATGGCGCCCGACAGCACGCCCGGCATGATCTGCGGCATGATGATGCGGCGGACGATGGTCATGGGGCGAGCGCCGAGCGACAGCGCGGCATTCTCGATCTGCGGATCGAGCCGTTGCAGCGCCGCCCACACCGACAGCACCATGAACGGCATCATCACATGGGCCAGCGCGACCACCATGCCGGTCTCGGTGAACATGAACGGAATCGGTGAGCGGATCAGTCCGAACGACATCAGGAGCTTGTTGACGAGGCCGTTATTGCCGCCGAATAGCAGCGCCCATCCGAGTGTGCGCGCCACGACGGAGATCAGCAGCGGCCCGAGAATGATGAGAAGAAAAAAGCTCTTCCAGCGTCCGCTCATGCGGTTGAGGATGTAGGCTTCGGGCGCACCCAACACAGCGGTGAGCAGCGTGGTCAGGATCGCGATGCGAAAGGTTCGCCCAAACATCTCGGCGTAATAGGGATCGGTCGCGATTTCGCGCCAGTTCTTGAGGATGAAGACGGGCTCGATGCCCTTGTACTGGCCCCAGTCGTGGAATGACAGCATCACGGTCATCGCCAGCGGAATCAGCAGCACGCCGACGAACAGCATCAAGGCGGGCGCCGTCAGCACCCAAGGGGCGCGCGCACTGCGTTCCTCGGCGGCCGTGCTCATGCGGAGGCTCCGCGCACGCTCATGTCCTCCGGACGCCAGGCAAGGCGAACGGCCTCGCCTTCGACCGGCTGGGACTGGCCGTCATTCTGGCGGATCACGATCGCCGGGCCGCATTCGCTTTCGCACTGAAACAGCCAGTGATTGCCCTGGAAGATGCGGGTGACGATTTTTGCCGTAAGGCCAGCATCGGCAAACCCGATCCTTTCGGGGCGAATGCTGACCGTCACGGGACCACTGAGCCCGGCAGGCGCCGGCGCGCTCCACGAGCCGGCGACCAATCGCGCCGGCGCGCTGGTCCGATCGATCGTCGCGGCAAAGTCGTTGGTCTTGCCGAGAAACTGCGAGACGAAAGCCGAGGCCGGCCGCTCATAGGTCTCCTGCGGGGTCGCGATCTGCTCAATGCGGCCCTGGCTCATCACCACGATGCGGTCGGACAGCGACATCGCCTCGTTCTGGTCATGGGTGACCAGGATCGTGGTGGTGTCGATGGTGCGCTGGATCTGGCGCAGCTCGATCTGCATCTCCTCGCGCAGCTTGGCATCCAGATTCGACAGCGGCTCATCGAGCAGCAGCACGCTCGGCTTGATCACCAGTGCGCGTGCCAGCGCCACGCGCTGCTGTTGGCCGCCGGACATGCGGCGCGGATGGCGGTCTTCATAACCGGCGAGCCCGACCATCGCGAGCGCGGCGCGGACGCGCTCGGACCGCTCGGCACGCGCCACCTTGCGCATCTCGAGGCCGAAGGCGACGTTCTCCGCCGCGGTCATGTGCGGGAACAGCGCGTAGCTCTGGAACACGATGCCGAGCCCGCGCCTGGCCGGATGGATCGCGGTGAGGTCCTTCCCCTCGAGGCGAATCACGCCGCGCGTGGGATCGAGGAAACCCGCGATCATCTGAAGGGTCGTGGTCTTGCCGCAACCAGAAGGGCCTAGGAAGGAGATGAACTCCCCCTTCCCCACCGCAAGACTGAAATCGTCGACCACAGTCTGCGCACCGAACTGCTTGGCGACCCGATCGAGCTCGAGATATGCCATGGCACTGTCTCCGGTGTGACCGATCAGCGCTCGACCTCGCGATTCCAGCGCTTGGTCCACTCCTCGCGCTTCTCGTTGATCACCGTCCAGTCAGGATTGTAGAGTTTTGCCGCGCGGTCGCCGATCGGCGCCATCTTGCCGAGCTCCGGCGGGACCACGAGCGATTTCAGCACCGGGCCGTAGCCGTAGTCTTTCAACAACACGAGCTGGATTTTTGGGTCGAGCAGCATCTTGATGAAGCTCGAAGCCAGCGGCGAGGTGTTGGGCTTGGTGATGGGACAGGCGGTCGTCAGCAGCGTTGCCGCGCCTTCCTTCGGGTAAACGAATTCAACCGGAAAGCCGGTATTGGCAAAGCTCTGCACGCGGCCGGTGCCCCACACCGCGATCACGGCCTGGCCGGACTGGAACAGCTCGGTCATCTTGCCCGGCGACGGCTCATAGGCCAGCACGTTCGGATTGATGTCGTTCTTGAATATCTTGAAGCCGGAATCGACATTTGACTCGCCGCCGCCGTTCATCTTCGACAGCATCACCAGCGCCTCGAGACCATAGGTGTTGTTGATCGGCGGGATGACGAGCTGCTTGGCGTATTTCGTATCCTTCAGGTCGTTCCAGGAGGTTGGCGGCGCCCAGCCCTTCTCCGCAAATACCTTGGTGTTGTACATCAGGCCGGTCGCGACGATGCCGATCGCCACCGCGCGGTCATCCTTGAAGCGAGCGGTGTCGTAGAGACCGGCCGGCAAGCTGTCGAGCTTGCCGCAGAATCCAAGCTGAATCGCCTGATACATCGGACCGTCGTCGACGATGGCAACGTCGATCTGCTGGTTGCCCTTTTGCGCCTGGAGTTTTGCCAGCGTGTCGGTGGAATTGCCGGCGACGTATTCGACCTTGACGCCGTTCTCCTTCTCGAAAATTGGGATCACCTCGTCGCGGATCGTCTTCTCGAACGAGCCGCCGTAGCCGGCGACGTAGAGCGTTTTCTGCTGCGCCGAGGCGACCGACGGGGCGACGGCGAGCGCTGCGATGCTGACCGCTGTCAGAAGGCTGAGAGTCTTCATATGGACCGATCTCCAATACCGGGATGAGGTGACGTGCCGACGAGTCTCGCTGGCTGAAATCGTCCGCATTCGGTTCGGCGCCAATCCAGTCCGACCAGGGTGTCCGGCCCCTGCCCAGCGGCGTTGCTGCGATCGAGAGAGCCTGAAGCCCTCCAGATTGCCGAAAAAGCGGGCTGTCTCCAGCTCTGATGAAAAAGATCGCAAACCCTGGCTTCCATCGTCCAATGAATAATGGCACCCTCTGCATGCCTAAATGTGATGAATGGAAATCAGAGTGGCGCGAATCAATTCGCGGCAGGTGGAAGCTTTCCGCGCGACCATGCTGACGGGAAGCGTGACCGAGGCGGCGGCATTGATGACCGTGACCCAGCCGGCGGTCAGCCGCCTGCTGCGCGACTTCCAGGCGCTGCTTAAGATGGAGTTGTTCGAGCGGCGCGGCACCGGCCTGGTACCGACCGCCGCGGCTACCGCTCTCTACACCGAAGTCGAGCGATCCTTTGTCGGCCTCGAACGCATCACCGCCGCCGCCGAGGAGATCCGCGGCCGCCGCACCGGCTCGCTGAGGATCGCTGCGCTGCCAGCCTTGTCGAACGGCTATCTGCCGCGGCTCGCCGGGCATTTCCTCAAGGAGCGGCCCAATCTCAACCTCGCCTTCTTCGGCGTGATCTCGCCGATCGTGGTCGACTGGGTGCTGAACAATCAATGCGACATCGGCTTTGCCGAGGTGCCGATCGCCCATTCCGGCCTGCCGAGTCTGCGGCTGCCTTCACTGGCGCGCGTCGCGGTACTGCCGACCGGACATCGGCTGGCCGAAAAAGAAGTGCTGGAGCCTCGCGACTTCGAAGGCGAGACCTTCATCTCGCTGTCGGCGGGATCTTCAAGCCGGCACCTCGTCGACCAGGTCTTCCACCGCAGCGACGTCCGCCGCGTGCTGCGGGTCGAGACCACGCTGTCGGAGATCATGTGCGGCATGGTCTCGTCGGGGCTCGGCGTCTCGATCTGCGATCCCTTCACCGCGCAGGAATTTACCACCCGCGGCGTCGTCGTGCGCCGCTTCCTGCCGCGCATCGACTTTGAATTCTCCGCCGTCTTTCCCGCCCAGCGCAGCCCCTCACCAGTAGCGCTGGATCTCGTCGAGACCATGCGCAAGGCGCTTGCCGACTTCGACGACGAAACGACGCTCAACCGTTGAATGCGGCCTGCGCCTCCGGCAGGTCCCAGATCTTGCCGATCGCCGCCGTGCCGGCGGCCGTGATCGCCGCCTCGTCGGCGCCGAGATAGCGGCCGGCATCGACCAGCACGCGGCCGTCGACCATGACCTGATCGATATTGGCGCGGTTAGCGAGTGCAATCAGCGCGCGGCGCGGATCGAACAGCGGCTGAAGATGCGGATGGGTGAGATCGACGACGGTGAGGTCGGCCGTCGCGCCCGGCTCGATCCGGCCGAGACCCGGCCGCTTGATCACGTCGGCGGCAGTCGCCGTGTTCGCTTCGATCAATTCCGGCGAGTTCGCGGCATCGGCGCGCTGCGAAGTGGTCTTGGAGATGAACGAGGCGGCGTTGAGCTCGCCGAGCAGGTCCATGTTGTAGCCGTCGGTGCCGACCACGGTGCGGACGCCATGCTCCGCAAACCGGCTGAAGGCCGCAGTGACGCCGGCGCGCGCGAACACGCGCGGGCAATTCAGAACGGTCATGCCGCGCGCGGCCATCAGCTTGAGATCGTCGTCGGTGCTGAACATGCAATGCGCCGCCATCAGGTCAGGCGCAAGCAGGCCGAGCCAGTCGAGATATTGCGCCGGCGTGCGGCCACCATAGCGCTTTCTGATGGTTTCGACTTCGGCGCGGCTCTGCGCCATGTGGGTCGTGATGGGCACGCCCAGCTCGCGTGCCCGCGCGGCGCAAGCCTTCAGCAAATCGGGACCGCACGTGTCGGTGGCGTGCGGACTCATCGCAAGGCCGATGCGGCCATCGGCGCGGTTGTTCCAGCGTTGGTAGAGTGCATCCCAGGTCGCCATGTCGGCAGCGCCGTCGTCGCCGGCATAGCTGACCACGCCGTCGGGGCCGGCCTTGGCATCTGAGGTGGAGAAGAGATAAGGCGCGCCGTAGAAGCGGATGCCCATCTCCTCGGCGGCATCGAACATCTCGGGGATCGAATTGCGGAACGGCTCCATCACGGTGGTGGCCCCGCCCTTGAGAAGCTGGAGGATGCCGAGCCGCGCCACCGCAAGACGTTCCTCCGCCGACAGCAGATCGGCGCCGCGCTTGGTCAGCGGCAACAGCACCGTATAGACGATGCTCTGGTTGTTGCGGCGGCCGTTGCCGTCCTCGGTGTGGCTGCGCGCCACCGCCTCGCTAAAGCAGTGATTGTGCAGGTTCAACAGGCCCGGCAGCACGAAGCGGCCGGGACGGTCGTAAGTTTGATCCGCGCCCGGCCTGTCGCGCGTGACCGCGGCGATCTTCTTGCCTTCGACCAGGACCCAGTGGTCGCGCAACACATCCTGCGCGCCGTCCTTGCGTGACAGCACATAGCTGCCGAAGATTGCGATCGTGCTCATGCGGGGCGTACGTTCCAGAAGACGGCGGTGCCGTCGAGAATGCCGGTGATGGCTTTGCGATAGGCGGTCGGCTGCTTGTACAGGCCGATCGGAATATAGGGAATTTCCTCGAACGCCACGGACTGAATCCCGCGGCAGATGCGTTGCTGCTCGGCAAGCTCGGAGGCGGCCAGCCATTGGCTGCGCAGGCCGCCCATCTTCTCGCTCGCATACCAGCCGGCGACCTTGCCCTCACCGCGCAGATTGGTATTGCCGGCAGGATTGAGCCAGTCGATGCCTTGCCAGTTGCCGACCGCCGCGCTCCAGCCACCCTGCCCGATCGGATCCTTCTTGAGCTGGCGCTGCAACACTACGGCGAAATCCAGCCCGGCATATTCGACGTTCATGCCCGCCTTGCGCAGGCTGTCGACCGCGATCTCGCCGAGCGGCTTCTGCGCCAGCGAGTTGGTGGGCACCAGAACCACGATCTTCTCGCCGTTATAGCCGGCGGCCTTCAGGTTCGCCCTGACCTTGGCGTAGTCGCGAGGGCCGCGGAACACATCGAGGCCGACCTCGCTCGCCATCGGCGTTCCCGGCGCGAAGTAGCCGATCGGCGACACCTGAAACGCCGGATTTGTACCGGCGACCGCCGTCATGAACGCGGACTGATCGATCGCCCCCAGCAGCGCACGGCGAACGGCGGGATTGTCGAACGGCGGCTGGAGGTGATTGAGGCGCAGCATGCAGGCGTAACCTCGGGGATCGAGGATGCGCGTCTCGATATCGCCAGCGGCCTTGATCACCGGGAGCAGGTCGTGCGGCGTGGTTTCCTGCCAATCCTGTTCGCCGGTCTGAAGCGCGGCGACGCCGGTGCCGGCATCCGGCGTCGTGGTCCAGACCACGCGGTCGTAATGCACGATCTTTGGTCCCGCCGTCCAGTCTGGCTTGCCGTCGGTGCGCGGCTGGTAACGCTCGAAGCGGGCATAGGCATTGCGGGCGCCCTGCACGCGCTCGTCGGCAAGATAGCGGAACGGACCGCTGCCGATGACCTCGGTCAGCGGCTTGAACGGATCCTGGCTCGCGAGCCGCTCCGGCATCATGAAGCAGGCGTTGATCGCGGCTTTGCCGAGCGCCTGCGGCAGTAGCGGGAACGGCCGCTTGAGGCGGAAGCGGATGGTACGGTCGTCGGCCGCCGAGAGCTCGTCGGTCGCCGCCATCAGCTCGCCGCCAAAGCCGTCGCGCGCGGCCCATCTGCGAATGCTCGCGACGCAATCACCCGCCAGCACGCGCTCGCCGTCGTGCCAGAACAGTCCATCGCGCAACGCAAGGTCCCATTGCAGCCCGTCGCCGGAGATGACGTGACCCGACAGCATCTGCGGCGAGACCTGAAGCGAGGAGCTCATGCCGTAGAGCGTGTCGTAGACCATCAAGCCATGGTTTCGCGACACCTGCGCGGTCGAATAGATGGGATCGACGAAGGCGAGGTCGATCACCGGAATAAAGCGCAGCGTGGTCTGCGCTTGGGCGCGCACGATGCCCGGAAACGAGAGCGACGGGACGACAGCTGCGGCCTTCAACAACGAGCGGCGGGAGACGGGCATTACGAGGGGCTCCTGACGAGATCGAACAGCATCATTAGCATCTCACGCGTTCAACAAGACCGCGCCGATCGCAGCGGCGACCGCCTGCTGCGCTGGCTCGACCACAGGCAGGCCGATCGCTTCCGCAATCGCCGCGCGATGCGACGCCATGCCGGCGCAACCCATCACCACGACATCGGCGCGGCATTGCGTGACCAGCGCGCGGCCGGCCTCGATCAGTCGGCCGCGAATGTCCGCGCCCGCCGTTTCCGCGGCACTCGCGCCGACCGACCAGCTTCCGGCATAGCGGCTGTCGACGCCCATGATCCGCGCCATGCGCTGCTGGCGGCGGATGCTCGACGGCGACAGCGCGATGATTCCAAAGCGTTCGCCGAGCATCAAGGCGCGAAAGATGCCGCACTCGGCGATGCCCATCACGGGGCGACCGCCCGCCGCCTCGCGCACCGCATGCAAGCCGGGATCGCTGAAACAGGCGAGCACGAAGGCATCCGCATCGTCGTCCGACACGCGGTTCACCAGCGGCATGACAACGCTGTCGGCATCGCGCTGCGAACTGATGCCGGGCGGTCCCTCGGCAAGGCCGACCACCGCAATCTCCGGCCCGCCCGCGATGCGCAGCGGCGCGACCGCATCATCGATCGCCGCCGTCACCGACGCAGAGGAGTTGGGATTGATGACGAGGATGCGGCGACGGGTCATGGCACTGCTCAGCGATTACCAGCCTCGTGGCGCAGGAAGTTTTCGGCGATCTTCTCCCCGGTCGTGATCCAGACGTCGGGGCACGATTTCGCGTAGGTCAGGAATTCGCGCAACAGGCGCAGCCGCATCGGGCGGCCGCTGCATTGCGGATGCAGCACGGTCGTCACCATCGCGCCCCAGTCCCTGGTTTCGTCGAGCTCGTCCTTCCAGATCGATAGCACATGCTCCCTGGGGAAGATCGAGCGCGGGCTGAAGCGCGCGGAGAGCCCGTGCATCCAGTCGTCATAGCTTGCGGTCACCGGCAGCTCGATCGTGCCGGGCTTGCCGTCCGCCAAACGATGGCGATAGGGCCGCACGTCGTCGCGGAACGAGGACGTATAGACGATGCCGTGGCGCACCAGCGCGGCGCGCAGCTCCTCGGTGAACTCGCCATAGGGCGCACGGTAGCCGGTCGGCCTGACGCCGAGCCGGCGGTTCAGCGCCTGGAAGCCGCGCTCCAGCTCCTCCTCGATCCAGGGATCGCCGGGATCGGGCAACAGGTGATGATAACCGTGGTGACCGATCTCGTGACCTGCCTTGAGGATGGCTTCGGCCATCGCCGGATGTGCGTCGACCGACCATCCCGTGACAAAGAAGGTGGCCTTGAGATCGAGCTGATCGAGCAGTTCGAGAAGTTTTGGCGTACCGACGCGCGCCTCGTAGCCGCCATAGCTCATGGTGATGAGCCGCTGCGCGTGCAGAGCGTCTTTGCTGGTCCACGCGCTCTCGGCATCCACGTCGAACGACAGGAACATTGCCGAGGTATAGGGCTTCGGCCAGGGATAGTCCGGCGCGGGATCCGCGGTGTTGGCCGGAGCGATCGGGATGCTCCGGAGTGCCTTACTGTCCAGCATTGATGGTCGCCTTCTCTATTGCATTATCGCTCAGTTTCCATTTCGCCAGCAGCGTCCGATAGGTGCCGTCGGCGATCAGCGCATCGACCGCCTCCAGCATGGCCTGCTGCAGCGCCTTTTCCTTGATCGGCAGGGCAATGCCGGTGAATTGCTGCGCGATCGCAGTGCCGACCGGCGCATAGGCGCCGGGCTCGAGATCCATGATGTAGGGCAGCGTCTCGTTGCCCTGCACGGCGGCGTCGATGCGGCCCTGCTTGAGCTGGGTGCGGGCGTCGGCCGAGCCGTCGGTGCCGACGACCTGGATCGGCGTGTTGTTGCCGCAGCTCTTCTCGCTCCAGGCCGTGATCATGGCCGGGAACATGGTGCGGCGGCTGGCACCAACCTTCTTGCCGCAGAGCGCGGCCGTCTCCTTGAACTCGGCCCCACGCGACTGCTGCACGAAGAACGCCGGCCCGCTCCGCAGATAATCGACGAAGGTCGCCGTCTCGTGCCGGCTGGCGTAGTCGGTGAATCCAGACAGGATCGCATCGACGCGACCGGTCGAGATCGAGGGCATGAACTGGTCGAAGCTGGTCTCCTGCCATTCGATCTTGACGCCGAGCTTGCGGCCGATCGCCTCACCGAGATCGACATCGAAGCCGGACAGCGTGCTGGTGGCGGGATCGCGGAACTCCATCGGCGGATAGTTCGGCACCAGCGCGATCTTGATGCTGCCGCGCTTGCTGATCTCCGCCGGCAGCTCGATGGCCATCGCGGAAACGGTCATGACACCAACCAGCGCCGCCGCAACGAAAAATCTCTTCATCAACACGCCCCCAATTCAGGTTACTGTTCAGATCACTGCCGATAGAAATGCCCTGGTGCGCTCCTCGCGCGGCGCGCCCAAGACGTCCGAGGCGCGGCCCTGCTCGACGATCGCGCCCTGATCCATATAGACGACGCGGTCGGCGACCTCGCGCGCGAAGCCGAGCTCGTGCGTCACCACCATCATGGTCATGCCGCTCTTCGCCAGCTCCTTCATCACCGCAAGCACCTCGCCGACGAGCTCGGGATCGAGCGCGCTGGTCGGCTCGTCGAACAGCATCAGCATCGGCTTCATCGCGAGCGCGCGGGCAATGGCCACGCGTTGCTGCTGACCGCCGGAGAGCTGTGCGGGATAGGCATCGGCCTTGGCCGATAGTCCGACGCGCCGTAGCAGCTCGACCGCCTCGGCGCGCACCTCGTCGAACCTGCGGCCTTGGACCTGAAGCGGACCTTCGGTGATATTCTCCAGCGCTGTCTTGTGCGGAAACAGGTTGAAGCGCTGGAACACCATGCCGGTCTTGAGCCGCTGCCGCCCGATCTCGCGCTCGCTGAGCCGATGGAGCCGCACGCCCTGCTCGCGCACGCCCAATAGCTCGCCGTCGAGCCAGATGCCGCCACTGTCGATCGCGGCGAGCTGGTTGATGCAGCGAAGCAGCGTGGTCTTGCCCGAACCCGACGCACCAATCAGACACATCACCTCGCCGGGCCAGACGTCGAGCGAAACGCCCTTGAGAGCCTGAAACTCGCCAAAATTCTTGGCAACGGAGCGGATCGCGACGAGGGGTTTTGTCATCGGGCGAACTGCAATGTGCCGCGCGCGAAGCGGCGTTCGAGCAGCATCTGGAGCGGCGTCAGGATCGAGACGACGAGCAAATACCAAAGCCCGGCGACGATCAGGAGCTCGATCACGCGGGAGTTGGCGTAGTAGATGTTTTCGGCGTTGTGCAGCACTTCCGGATACTGGATCACGCTCGCGAGCGACGTCGCCTTCACCATGCCGATGAACTCGTTGCCGAGCGGCGGGATCACCACCCGCATCGCCTGCGGCAGGATGACCCGGCGCAGCGCGCGCAGCCGGCCCATGCCGATCGCCTGTGCGGCCTCGTATTGCCCGACGTCGACCGACAGCATGCCGGCGCGCATCACCTCGGAGGTATAGGCGCCCTGGTTGATCCCGAGCCCGAGCAGCGCCGCGAGGAACGGCGTCATGACGTCGACGGCACGCGCGCTCCACAGGCCGGGAATGCCGATGGTCGGAAACACCAGTGCGAGGTTGAACCACAGCAGCAGTTGCAGGATCAGCGGCGTGCCGCGAAACAGCCAAGTGTAGCCGGCGGCAACCGTCTTCAGCACCGGATTCGGCGACAGCCGCATGATCGCGATAACCACGCCAAGAAAGATGCCGAGCGCCATCGCCAGCACCGCCATCACCATGGTGTTGACGATGCCTTCGAGGATGACTTTTGCGGTCAGGAAGCGGCTGACATAGGACCATTCGATCTGGCCGCCCGCAAATGCACGGCCGATCGCCGCCAGCACGAGCACGATCAAGGCTGCGCTCAGCCAGCGAAACCAGTGCGGCTCGCGCGCGATCCGCATCCCCGACAGGTCGGGAAAACCCTCCGCGAGTACCGGCGCCGGCTTCATTGCGGCGCCGCGTTCTGCATGGACTCGGTGATCGCGTTCGCGCCCAGGCCCCATTTGTCGAGAACCGCCTTGTAGGAGCCATCGGCGATCATGGCAGCGAGCTTTTCAGTCACCACCTCACGCAAGGCAACGTCATCCTTGCGGAACATGATGCCCTGATAGCCCTTGGCGAAGGGCTCGCCGACCACGCGGTATTTGCCGGGCTCCTGCGTTTGCGCATATGGCAGCGTCTCGCTGCCCTGCACGGCGGCATCAATCCGGCCCTGCTTGAGCTGGTTGCGAACGTCGATAGAATTCTCGCCCGGGACGTACTGGATCGCCGGCTTGCCGGCCGCCTCGCAATTCTGCTTGCTCCACTTCTCGATCTCGACCGGAAAGCTGGTGCTGCGCGTGGTGCCGACCTTCTTGCCGCAGAGATCGCTTGCGGCCTTCGCCTCGTTCTGCGCCATCACGAAGAACTGCGGCCCGGTCGCGAGATAATCGACGAAATCGGCGGTCTCGCGTCGCGAAGCGCGATCGGAGATGCCGGAGATGATGAAATCGGCGCGTTTGGTCTGGAGCGAGGGGATCAGCTCGGCGAACGGCGTCTCGCTCCAGATAATCTTGAGGCCGCCCAGCCGCTTGGCCAGCTCGCCCGCGAGATCGATATCGAGTCCGACCAGCTCGCCGGTCGCGGGATCACGATATTCCATCGGCGCGTAGGTGGAATTGACCGTGAGCCGCAAGGTGCCCGCCTGCTTGATCTCCGCCGGAAGCTCGGCCGCTTGCGCGGAGGCGACGGCAGTCAAGGCTGTGAGTCCGAGAAAAAGCGAGACGCGTGTCATGTCAGCTCCTTTGCCGATCATTTCCTTTGCCGATCTGTTGCGTTGCCAGCGCCGTGCCATTTGGTCAGTCCGCGTCGAGCACAGCCGGCGCGACGACGCCGGCGCGTTCGGTGATCACCCTGTATTGCTCCGGCCGCCGATGGGCCGCGAAATTGAACATCTTGTCCTTGCCCTGGCGGCAGAGATCGAGATCGACGTCGGCGACGATCACCTCGTCGGCCAAGGTCTTGGCCTGCGCGACGATGCGACCATTGGGATCGACGATGCAGGAGCCGCCGATCAGCCCGGAGCCGTCCTCCTCGCCCGCCTTGGCCACCGAGATCGCCCAGGTCGCGTTCATGTAGGCGTTGGCCTGCGTCACCAGCGTCGAGTGGAAGGTGCGCAAGGCGGCGTCTTCCGTGGAGCCGCCATTAGGATCATAGGCCGCCGAATTGTAGCCGATGCAGACCAGCTCGACGCCTTGCAACCCGAGCACGCGCCAGGATTCTGGCCAGCGGCGGTCATTGCAGATCATCATGCCCATGATCGCATGAGCCCAGGCCGAGCCGGCGCGGAAGGCGGGAAAGCCGAGGTCGCCATAGTCGAAATAGCGCTTCTCGAGCTGCTGGTAGCGCGCACCCGGCCGCGGCTCGACCGAGCCCGGCAGATGCACCTTGCGATAGCGGCCGAGAATTTCGCCGTCGCGGTCGACCAGGATGGCGCAGTTGTAGCGACGGCGGTCCGGCGTCAGCTCCGCATAACCGACATAGAAGCCGACACGCAGCGCACGCGCGCGGTCGAACAGCTTTGCGATAGCCGGGTTCGGAATGCTGCGCTCGAAATACTGGTCGAGCGCCGAGCCCTCCAGCAGCCAGCGCGGAAAGAAAGTGGTGAAGGCAAGCTCCGGAAACACCACGAGGCTCGCGCCGCGGCCAGCCGCTTCCTCCAGCAAATTGAGCATCCGGCCAAGCGTATGCTCGCGCGAATCTGCTTTTTGCGTCGGCCCCATCTGGGCGGCGGCGGCGCGAAGGACACGAACCAAGATTGCCTCCAATCTGTGCGCAGTGCTGCCTCAATGGGCGAATGAACCCCTTGATACACCGTGCAAATCCGCTGCCATTACGTGGCAGCGGGGCTGCAAAATCAATTCATTCTGCTATGATATTTCGGCCCTGAGTATAATCGGCAGTGATATGAACCTGCGCCAGCTTGAGATCCTGCGTGCCGTCATCCGCCATCGCACCACGGTTGCGGCGGCGGACGAGCTGGCGCTGTCGCAGCCCGCCGTCAGCAACGCGCTAAAGACGATGGAGGCGCAGGCGGGCTTTGCGTTGTTCGAGCGTGTCAACAACCGGCTGTTTCCGACCGCCGAGGCGATGGCGCTCTACAAGGAGAGCGAGGCGATCTTCGCGCTGCATGCCAAGCTCGAGAACCGCGTGCGCGATCTGCGCGAGAACCGCTCGGGGCATCTTGCGATCGTGGCGACGCCGCCGCTCGCCTACAGCATCATTCCGTCCGCGCTATCTGGCTTCCTGCGCCGGCGGCCGGAGACGCGCGTGTTCTTTGACGTCCGCCGCTACGAGGGCATCATCGAGGGCGTGCTGAGCCATGTCGCCGAGCTCGGCTTCGCGCTCGGGCTGACGCATCATCCCGGCATCGCGCATGAGGTGGTGCACACCGGCGAGATGGTCTGCGTGCTGCCGCCGCAGCATCCGCTTGCCGACAAACCGGTCATCTCGGCGGCGGACCTGTCCGGCCTGCCCTTCATCGGGCTGGAGCGCGGCACGCGGCTGGGCGAAGCCGTGCGCGACAGTTTTGCCCGCGCCGGCGCGCCGTTCCAGCCGACGGTGGAGGTGCGCTACTGCAACACGGCCTGCGTACTCGCCGCAGCCGGTGTTGGCGCCGCGGTCGTCGATCCATTCTCGCCGCGGCAAAATGGCGGCCATGGCCTGGTCGTGCGCCCGTTCACGCCGACGACGCACGCGGTCGCCTACATGCTATGGTCCGAAGCCGAGCCGCTGTCGCGCCTGGCAAAGGCGTTTCTCGCGGAGGTGCGGAAGGAGAGCGCGCTGCTGGAGCACACGGTGCCACACGAACACGGGACAGGAGCCGACTGAGCTTGCGACGACACGCGCAATCACTTACCTGACGACACATGGCACGCATCACCATCATCGAGACGGGAAAGGTCCCGCAAAAATATCGTGAGCGTCACGGCTCGTTTCCGGACATGTTCGAACGCATGGTCCGTGCCGAGGACCCGACAGTCACGCTCGACATCGTCAGCATCCCCAATGGCGACGCACTCCCAGATCCGCGCGGGCTCGAGGCGATCCTGATCACCGGCGCGGCCGCCGGCGTCTATGACGGGCTCGACTGGATCGAGCCATTGGAAGATTTCGTGCGCAAGGCCTATGCGAACAAGACACCGATGGTCGGCGTCTGCTTCGGCCATCAGCTGATCGCGCAGGCGCTCGGCAGCACCGTGCGCCAATCGGAGCAGGGCTGGGGCATCGGGCGGCACGTCTACCGCGTGCTGCCGGACAACGGCGTCGTCGACGGCGAGCAGCTTGCCATCGCCGCCTCGCATCAGGACCAGGTGATCGAAGCACCGAATGATGCGCTGACGATCCTCTCGTCCGATTTCACGCCGCAGGCCGGCCTGCTCTACGCCAACGGCGCGACGCTGACCGTACAACCGCATCCGGAATTCGACGTGGAGTTTGCCCAAGTGTGCTGTGAGCTGCGCGATGGGAAAGCGCCGGACGAGGTGGTTGCTAAGGCGAAAGCGTCGCTGGCAGAGCCGCTGGACAGCGCCAAATTGGGCGGTGCGATTACGAGGTTTCTGGCGCGGCGCCTTTAGTTCACGAAGTGCAGCCGCGCGCGATCTTCCCTTCTCCCCTTGTGGGAGAAGGTGGCGCGAAGCGCCGGATGAGGGGGTGCATCCGCGAATTCAGAAGTCAGAGACTTGCGCGGCGAGAGACACCCCTCACCCGTCTCGTCGCTACGCGCCGAGCCACCCTCTCCCACAAGGCTAAGGCGTGCACACGT
>NZ_VSTH01000156.1 GCF_008123965.1 Bradyrhizobium hipponense
CCATCTCGCCGATCTCGTCCTTGCGGCCAAGGCCCGGCAGCACCACGTCGAAATTGCCCGAGGCAAGCTCGCGCATCGCCTTGCACATCGCAATCATCGGACGCGAGATGCCGGTGCCGAGCAGGAAGGCCAGGACGGCGCCGAGCAGCGTGCCGCCAATGGCGAGCATCAGGACCAGGCGTTCAGTCTGCCCGATAGTTGCTTCCGACTCCGAATCCAGCCGCTGCTGGTCGGCGACGAGGTCCGCCTTCATGGCAGTCGCCCCCTGAAGGATCGCTACCGCCGAGCCGCTCATCTCGGTGACGAGCTCATCGACCATCTTGGCGTTGGCGATCAGCTTCTCCAGCGCCTCACGGTAGGCCGCCAGCAGACCCTTGGCGTCCTTCAGCCCGACGACGATCTTGTCGTCCATGGAATAGACCGCGCCGAGCGAATTCTCGACGAATTTCAGCCGCGCCAGCGCACTGGACGCGATTGCCTGGTCCGACGTCAGCACGAAATTGGTCGCAGCCGAGCTTGCGGTCTGGAACTGGGCATTGACCTGCTTGGTGCCGAACTCGATCGCCTGGGCCTCGGAATCGGAGGCGTTGTTGCCGATATCGTCGAGCTTGTACTTGAGGAGATTTGCGTTGCGCGTGAGCTGATTCTGCACCAGCAGCGCGCTGTCGCGCTTGGCCTGGAGCACCTTTGCGAAGGTCGCGGAGAAATTCGAAAACTCCTTGGCGAGCTTGTCCAGGCTCTCCTGCCGGGCCGGCTTCTTGGCACTCTTGACCGCCTGGCCAATGGCGTTCTTCAGGCTGGCCTCGGCATCCAGCGCTGTCTTGGCATCGTCCTCCTTGCCGGTGACGACGAAATATTTGACCGCCGAGCGGTAGGCGAGCAGTTCGCGGTCGATATTGCGGGCGAGATCGGCCTCCGTGACGCTGCTGCGGTAGGACCCGACACCGTACGAGACCCGTTCGAAGCCGAAATAGGCGAACGCCATACTGCCGGCGGAGATCACCAGCACCGCGGCAAAGCCGAGGATGATCTTGGCGCGGAACCTGAGGGTCGGAAATGTGGTGCGCTTCGACGGCGGCGCGATACGCCCGGACATTCCAACCCCCATCTTTATGAATAGCCCCGGTCCAGAGGCGCCCCGCCCCCAACCCGATGCGCAAAACTAAGGCAGAATCGATAAGGGGCGGTAAATTCGGCGCACAAGTGCAATTTTTGGCTTCATCAGCCGAAGACCGGGCGGGCGGGGGACGGACGGACGGCATCCCGCGCCGCGGTCCGTTTGGCCGACCCACCCGCGCAACTTATTGCGCGATCGTCGTGATCGATGACTTTTCCATGACCGGGGCGGCCAAAATCGTAGTTGCAAAGTTCCGGGTCGCTGGTCTCTAATTAGAAACAATCAAAATCAATCTCGGGAGGACTTCACCGTGTCTACAGTCAAACTGACAGTGAACGGCAAGGCTGTTGCCGTTGACGTCGAGGACCGCACCTTGCTGGTCCAGCTCCTGCGCGATCACCTCAACCTCACCGGGACCCATGTCGGCTGCGACACCAGCCAGTGCGGCGCCTGCGTCGTGCACATGGACGGCAAGGCGGTGAAATCCTGCACGATGCTGGCGGGACAGGCCGACGGCGCCAACGTCACCACCATCGAAGGCATCGCCAGGGGCGACGAGCTGCACCCCATGCAGGCCGCCTTCCGGGACAATCACGGCCTGCAGTGCGGCTATTGCACGCCGGGCATGATCATGTCGGCGATCGACATCGTGCACCGCCATGGTGGCGAGCTCGACGAGGCGACCGTCCGCCACGAGCTCGAAGGCAATATCTGCCGCTGCACCGGTTACCACAACATCGTCAAAGCCGTGCTGGATGCGGCCGGACGCATGAAGGTTTCGCAGGCGGCCGAGTAATACGGCTCGCCTCGAACAAGAATCACCACCGCCGCTTTCGATGGAAAGGGCGGGCAAAACAGAATTCCGGTCGGGAGGACAGGACATGGGTGTTGAAGGCATCGGCGCAAGCGTCGTGCGCAAGGAAGACAAGCGTTTCATCACCGGCAAGGGCCGGTACGTCGACGACATCAAATTGCAGGGCATGACCCATGCCCATTTCATCAGAAGCCCGCATGCGCATGCCAAGGTGAAGGGGATCGACTCCGCCGAGGCGCTGAAGATGCCGGGCGTGGTCGCGGTGCTTACCGGGCAGCAAATCGTCGACGACAAGGTCGGCAACCTCATCTGCGGCTGGGCCATCACGTCGAAGGACGGCAGCCCGATGAAGATGGGCGCATGGCCGGCGATGGCGCCGGAGACGGTGCGGTTCGTCGGTCAGGCCGTAGCGGTCGTGATCGCCGAGACCAAGAATCTCGCGCGCGATGCAGCCGAGGCCGTAGTCGTCGATTATGAGGAGCTGCCGGCGGTTGCCGACGTGCATGCCGCGATCAAGGCCGGCGCGCCGCAGCTTCATCCCGAGGCGCCCGGCAACCAGGTTTATGACTGGGTCATCGGCGATGAGGGCGCCACCGACGCCGCCTTCTCGAAGGCCGCCAATGTGGTCAAGCTCGACGTCACCAACAACCGCCTCGCGCCCAATGCGATGGAGCCGCGCGCGGCGATCGCCGATTACGATTCGGCGGAGGAGCATTTCACGCTCTACACGACGTCGCAGAATCCCCACGTCGCCCGCCTCGTGCTGTCGGCATTCTACAATATCGCGCCCGAGCACAAGCTGCGCGTGATCGCGCCCGACGTCGGCGGCGGCTTCGGCTCGAAGATCTTCATCTATCCCGAAGAGATGGTGGCGCTGTGGGCCTCGAAGAAAGTCGGCCGTCCCGTGAAATGGACCGGCGACCGCACCGAGGCCTTCCTCACCGACGCGCATGGCCGCGACCATGTCACCCATGCCGAGATGGCATTCGACGCCAACAACAATATCACCGGATTGAAGGTGAAGACCTATGCCAATTTCGGCGCCTACATGTCGCTATTCTCGTCGTCGGTCCCGACCTATCTCTACGCGACGCTGCTGTCGGGCCAGTACAACATCCCGGCGATCCATGCCGAGGTGATCGGGGTCTATACCAACACCACCCCGGTCGACGCCTATCGCGGCGCGGGCCGCCCCGAGGCGAGCTATCTGATCGAGCGGCTGATGGAGACGGCCGCGCGGCAGTTGAAGATCGATCCGGCCGCGCTGCGCCGGCAGAACTTCATCACCCAATTCCCGCACCAGACGCCCGTGATCATGGCCTATGACACCGGCGACTTTAACGCCTCGCTCGATGCCGCGATGCAGGCGATCGACTATGCCGGCTTCCCTGCCCGCAAGGCCAAGGCGAACGCCGGTGGCAAGCTGCGCGGCATCGGCGTGTCCTGCTACATTGAGGCCTGCGGCATCGCGCCGTCGAAGGCGGTCGGCAGTCTGGGCGCCGGCGTCGGCTTGTGGGAATCCGCCGAGGTGCGCGTCAACCCGGTCGGCACCATTGAGATCCTCACGGGCTCGCACAGCCACGGCCAGGGTCACGAGACCACGTTCTGCCAGCTCGTCGCGGAGCGACTCGGCGTTCCCATCAGCCAGGTCTCGATCGTCCATGGCGACACCGACAAGGTGCAGTTCGGCATGGGCACCTACGGCTCGCGCTCCGCGGCCGTCGGTCTCACCGCTATCCTCAAGGCCATGGAGAAGATGGAAGCCAAGGCCAAGAAGATCGCCGCGCATGCGCTGGAGGCATCGGAGGCCGACATCGTCATCGAGAATGGCGAGTTCAAGGTGACCGGCACCGACAAGGCGATCGCGCTGCCGATGGTCGCGCTCGCAGCCTACACCGCGCACAATCTGCCTGATGGGATGGAGCCGGGCCTGAAGGAGAGCGCCTTCTACGATCCGACCAACTTCACCTTCCCGGCAGGGGCGTACATCTGTGAGGTCGAGGTCGATCCCGGCACCGGCAAGACCTCCTTCGTCAACTTCGTCGCGGCCGACGATTTCGGCCGGCTGATCAACCCGATGATCGTCGAGGGCCAGGTCCATGGCGGTCTCGCCCAGGGCATCGGGCAGGCGCTGCTCGAGCACGCCATCTATGATGCCAACGGCCAGCCGGTCACGGCCTCGTTCATGGACTACTCCATGCCGCGCGCCGACGATTTGCCGTCGTTCAAGCTCTCCCACACCACGACGCTCTGCCCGGGCAATCCCTTGGGCATCAAGGGTTGCGGTGAGGCCGGCGCGATCGGCGCATCTGCGGCCGTGATCAACGCGATCACGGATGCGATCGGCAAGAACAATCTGGAAATGCCTGCCACCCCGGATCGGGTGTGGCGCACGATCCACGCGGCCTGAGAGGAGCTCAAAGATGTATCAGACCACTTATCATCGCGCCTCCTCGGTCGACGAGGCCGCCGCTCTCTTCGCGAAGGGTAGCGAGGCGAAATTTCTCGCCGGTGGCCAGACGCTGCTGCCGGTCATGAAGCAGCGGCTCGCCAGCCCGTCGGATGTGATCGATCTCGGCAAGATCAAGGAGCTGATCGGCATCGAGGTCTCGGGCGACACGCTGACCGTCAAGGCCGCGACACCGCATTACGACGTCGCGACCAGCGACGCCGTGAAGAAGGCGATACCCGCGCTTGCCTATCTGGCGTCGCTGATCGGCGATCCCGCCGTGCGATACCGCGGCACGATCGGCGGCTCGATCGCCAACAACGATCCCGCCGCGGATTATCCCGCCGCGCTGCTCGCGCTCGGCGCCACCGTGAAGACCAACAAGCGGTCGATTGCGGCGGAGGATTTCTTCAAGGGCCTGTTCACGACCGCCCTCGAGGACGGTGAGATCATCACGTCGGTGTCGTTCCCGGTTCCGCAGAAGGCGGGCTACGCCAAGATGCCGCATCCCGCCTCGCGCTTCGCGCTCACCGCCGTCTTCGTCGCGCAGACGAAAACGGGCGAGATCCGCGTCGCCGCGACCGGTGCTTCACAGAGCGGCGTGATGCGGGTGTCCGCGATCGAGGCCGCGCTGAAGGCGAACTGGTCGCCGTCAGCCATCGACGGCGTGAGCATTTCGGCAAGCAACCTGCTGTCAGATATCCACGGCACAGCGGAGTATCGCGCGAACTTGATCAAGGTGATGGCGCAACGCGCCGTAGCCGCAGCGAGCTGATAGCGCCTGAACGCAAATTTTCCGCGGCGCGCACTTCGGTGCGCGCCGTTTTTATTTGGGCTATGCGGCATGAAAACCGCTTGCCTCGCTGGCGTGAAGGCGGGAGAAGTTAATCGGCCAATTAACTCGTCTGGCAGAGGAACGCCCTGGCGCTTGCCGGACCATCAGCAATCCGCGCCTCGGATCCGAGGAAACAAAAACGTGCTCGACAAATCAGCCCAGGAAAAATCAGAAGGCTCCTCCGTCCGCACCTTCGGCCCGCTTTCAGGCTTCCGCATCGTCGAATTCGCCGGCATCGGCCCGGGTCCGTTCGCCTGCATGATGCTGGCCGACATGGGCGCCGAGGTCGTTACCCTCGATCGCGTCGGCGCGAAGAAGAGCATGAAGTCGGTGGCCGGACGCGGCCGCAAGGTGGTCGAGCTCGACCTCAAGGACAAGGCGGCAATCGCGGAGGTGCTCGAGCTGCTTGCCAACGCCGACGCGCTGGTCGAAGGCTTTCGCCCCGGCGTGATGGAGCGGCTCGGGCTCGGCCCTGACGTGGTGCTCGCCCGCAATCCAAAGCTCGTCTACGGCCGCATGACCGGCTGGGGCCAGGAAGGCCCGCTCGCCAACGCCGCCGGCCACGACATCAATTACATCTCGATCACCGGCGCGCTCGCCGCGATCGGCACCAAAGAAGCGCCGGTGCCGCCGCTCAACCTGGTCGGCGATTTCGGCGGCGGCGCGCTCTATCTCGTCGTCGGCGTGCTCGCCGCGCTCTTGGAAGCCTCGAGGTCGGGGAAGGGCCAGGTGGTCGATGCCGCAATGTGCGACGGCGCGGCATCGCTGATGTCGTTCTTCTTCGACATGACCACGATCGGCCGCTGGACCGAAGGCCGCAACCAGAATTTCCTGGATGGTGGCGCCCATTTCTACGGCGTCTATGAATGCGCCTGCGGCCATTTCGTCTCGATCGGCTCGATCGAACCGCAGTTCTATGCGCTGCTGCGCGAGCACGCAGGGCTGACCGACGCCGATTTCGACGCGCAGATGGACCGCAAGGCCTGGCCCGCGCTGAAGGAGAAGCTGAAGGCGGTGTTCAAGAGCAAGACGCGCGAGGACTGGTGCAAGATCATGGAAGGCACCGACATCTGCTTCGCGCCGGTGCTGACCATGTCGGAAGCAACCGAACATCCGCACATGGTCGCTCGACAGGTGTTCGTCGAGCGCCACGGCGTGAAACAGCCGGCGCCGGCGCCCAGGTTTTCCCGGACGCCATCGGCGGTGCGCGAACCTGAGGCGGCAGAGATCGGGGCGGTGATGAAGGCGTGGAAGGCGGGACGCTAGCCACGCCCTCCGCTGTCGTCCCGGACAAGCGCGCCCCAAGCGCGCGCCGATCCGGGATCCATAACCACAGGGAGAGGTTTGGCGAAGACCCGGCGCTCGGTACTCCTACCAACCGCAATCGATAGATTCCGCGGTATGGGTCCCGGATCTACGCGCGCTCGGGGCGCGCTTGTCCGGGACGACAACTTTGTTTGACGCGCTAATACGCCTAACGGCAGCGCCGTAGAGCAGTGGCCTAAGCCGCCGTATCCACCTTCAGCACCCCACGCCGGATCTGGTCTTCCTCGATCGACTCGAACAGGGCCTTGAAATTGCCCTCGCCAAAGCCGTCATCGCCCTTGCGCTGGATGAACTCGAAGAAGATCGGGCCGATCGCGTTGGCCGAGAAGATCTGGAGCAGCACCTTGGTCTGGCCGCCGTCGACGACGCCCTCGCCGTCGATCAGGATGCCATTCTTCTGAAGTCGCGCAACGTCCTCGCCATGCTTGGGCAGACGGGCGTCGATCCGCTCGAAATAGGTGGCGGGCGGAGCCGGCATGAACGGCAGGCCGGTGTCGCGCAGGCCTTCGATCGTGCTGTAGATGTCGCGGCAGCCGCAGGCGATGTGCTGTATGCCTTCGCCGCGATAGATCTTCAGATATTCCTCGATCTGGCCGGAATCACCGGCGTCCTCGTTGATCGGAATCCGGATCTTGCCGTCCGGGCTCGTCAGCGCCCGCGAGAACAGACCCGACGCACGTCCTTCGATGTCGAAGAAGCGGATCTGGCGGAAATTGAAGAGCTTCTCATAGAAGCCGGTCCAGACATCCATGCGGCCGCGATGGACGTTATGGGTGAGGTGGTCGAGATAGAACAGGCCGGCACCTTCGGGACGCGGATCGCGAGCGCCGAGCCAATCGAACTCGGCATCATAGGCCGAACTCTTGGCGCCATAGCGATCGACGAAATAGAGCAGGCTGCCGCCGATGCCCTTGATCGCAGGAACGTCGAGCGTCTTCCGCGCGGATGACACGTCGGCCGGTTCGGCGCCGAGCGCAACCGCCCGATCATGAGCCGCCTTGGCATCGACGACGCGGAACGCCATCGACGGCGCGCAGGGGCCATGCGCGGCGACAAAGTCATAACCGTGGGTGCCTGGCTCCTCGTTGACGAGATAGTTGATGTCGCCCTGGCGATAGACCGTGATTGCCTTGCTCTTGTGGCGCGCGACGGGCGCATAGCCCATCAGCTTGAACAGCGCGTGCAGCTCTTGCGAATTGGGGTGCGCGTACTCGACGAACTCGAACCCGTCAGTGCCCATCGGATTGTCGGCACTGATCGTGGCCGGCGGTGCATCGTGCGGAAACGGACCCATGCTGCTCTCCCAAATTGCTGCTGCCCTGAACTATCCTTCATCAAGCGCGCAAGGAGCGTGCAAACGGGATGCAGTTTCGCTACCATACGCACAGTTTGTGCATGGATTGGGCATTTCGCGCATGATTCCGGTAGACGCCTTCGACCTCAAGATTCTGAACTCACTCCAGGACAACGGCCGCCTCACCAACCAGGAGCTTGCCGAGCTCGCGGGCCTCTCGGCCTCGCAATGCTCGCGGCGCCGGATGCGGCTGGAGGAGGAGAAGGTGATCGCGGGCTACCACGCCGACCTCTCCAGCGAGGCGCTCGGCTTCGGCGTGGTCGCCTTCATCCAGGTGACGCTGGCCACGCACTCGCCGGACAATTCCAAGCGCTTCCGCACGCTTGTGAACCGCATCGACGAGATCCAGGAGGCCTATTCGCTGACAGGCGATGCCGATTACGTGTTGAAGGCCGTGCTGCGCGACCTCAAGGGCCTGTCCAACCTCGTCAACGACGTGCTGATGCCGCACCAGAGCGTGGCGCATGTGCGCTCCTCGATCGTGCTTGATAGGCTGAAGGAGAGCACGCGGCTGCCGCTGAAGGAGCTGAAGGCTGGCTGAAATCGAGGGAAATGCGGCATTCGCGATTCCTGCCTGATTTGCGATGATGCGTTCGCTTCGAGCGAGGGCTTTCGAGATGGCGCTGCAACTCCGACCGAATTGCGAGTATTGCGACCGCGACCTGCCGCCGAACGCAACGGATGCGCGGATCTGCTCCTATGAATGCACGTTCTGCGCGGAGTGTGTCGAGACGAAGCTGTCCAACGTCTGCCCGAACTGCGGCGGCGGCTTTGCCCCGCGTCCGATCCGCCCCACGCAGGAGTGGCGACCGGGCGTATGCGTGACGAAGCAGGCACCGTCGGACAAGCGAGTGCATCTCAAGCACAGTGTCGAGGACGTCGCGGCGCATTGCACGAGGATACGTGAGGTGCCGCCGGAGAAGCGGTAAAGATGCCTCCACATCGTCATTGCGAGGAGCCCTTCGCGACGAAGCAATCCAGATTGCCTCTGCGGAAAGATTCTGGATTGCTTCGCTGCGCTCGCAATGACGGAGTGGGTGGCGACAACCGAGCCTCACTCCGCCGGCAAAATCGTCCCCTCGACCTCGCCGAAGCCGATGCGGTAGCCGTTGCCCTGGCACCAGCCGCGCATGACGAGGCTGTCGCCGTCTTCCAGGAACGAACGCTTGGCGCCGCCGGGCAGCTCGACCGGCTCGGTGCCGTTCCAGCTGATTTCGAGCAAACTGCCGCGCTGATTCCTCTCCGGGCCGGAAATGGTGCCGGACCCCAGGAGATCGCCGACGTTCATTGCGCAGCCGCTCGACGCATGATGCATCAGTTGCTGCACCGACGACCAGTACATGTATTTGAAGTTGGTGCGGCTGATGCGCGTTGGCGCATTCGCGCTGCCCGGGCGCAAGGAGACATCGAGCTCGATGCTGTAGTTCTGCGCCTTGAGCTGCTTGAGATAATCCAGCGGCTCCGGCTCCTGCTCCGGTCCTGCCAGTCGGAACGGCTCCAGCGCCTCGCGCGTCACCACCCACGGGCTGATCGAGGTCGCAAACGCCTTGGCGAGGAACGGGCCGAGCGGCACATATTCCCATTGCTGGATGTCGCGCGCGCTCCAGTCGTTGAGCAGCACGAAGCCGAAGATCATCTCCTCGGCCTGGGCTTCGCTCAGCATGCCGCCCATCGGCGAGGACTGCCCGACCACCACACCCATCTCCAGCTCGAAATCGAGCCGCTTGCACGGCGCGAAGCTCGGCACCTCGACTGACGGCGGTTTCAACTGCCCGCGCGGTCGCTTCACTTTCGTGCCGCTGACAACGACGGTCGAGGCACGGCCGTTATAGCCGATCGGCATATAGAGCCAGTTCGGTTGCAGCGCATTGTCCTTTCCGCGGAACATCACGCCGACATTGGTGGCGTGCTCCTTCGACGAATAGAAATCGGTGTAGCCGGAGACCGCGAAGGGCATGTGCATTGTCACATCCGCCATTGGCACCAGCACCCGCGCACGCAGTTCCCTGTTGTCACGCAGCTCCGGATGATCGGCCCGCAACAGCTCGCTGATCCGCGCCCGCGTCTTCGACCAGACCTTGGGACCGAGTGCCATGAAGGCATTGAGCGAGGGTGCGGAGAACAGGCCGAGCGGCCCGACATCGAGCCGCGAGTCTTGCTCGAGCTCCCAGAGATCCAGCACGTAATTGCCGATGGCGACGCCGACGCGGGGCGTCGGACTGGCCGCGGTCGAGAACATGCCGTAGGGCAGGTTCTGGATCGGGAAGTCGGAAGCGGCATCGACGTCGATGAAGGAGCGGAGGCTGGGATCGTTGGGATGCGTCGTCACTTTTGGCCCGGTCCTTTCTTCCTTCTCCCCTTGTGGGAGAAGGTGGCATAGGCGGCCTCCGGCCGCCGTCACTTAAGAACGCCGAAGCGAAGCTTCGGCTACGGCGCCGGATGAGGGGTTCTATCCGCTTGTCCGAATGAGAGAGGTTCTCTCGCGGAGACAGACCCCTCACCCGTCTCGCCGCTACGCGGCGAGACACCCTCTCCCACAAGGGGAGAGGGTAAGAGAAACTACGGCCGGTTCGGATCGAACCGCTTTTCCAACCCCTTCCAGCAATCTGCATAGTCATCCTGCAACGTCGCGGCGCTCGCGGCATGCGCCGTCACGCGCTGCGGATAGCGCGTCTCGAACATGAAGGCCATGGTGCCCGTCAGCTTCACCGGCTTCAATTCGCCGTTGCTGGCGTGCTCGAAGGCGTCGCGGTCCGGCCCGTGCGGCAGCATGCAATTGTGCAGGCTCATGCCGCCGGGGACGAAGCCTTGCGGCTTGGCGTCATAGACGCCGTAGATCAGACCCATGAACTCGCTCATGATGTTCATGTGATACCAGGGCGGACGGAAGGTGTTTTCCGCGACCAGCCAGCGCTCGGGGAAGATGACGAAATCGATATTCGCGGTGCCCGCCGTCTCCGACGGCGAGGTCAGCACCGTGAAGATCGAGGGATCCGGATGGTCGAAGCTGATCGCGCCGACCGGCGAGAACGTGCGCAAATCGTATTTGTAGGGCGCGTAATTGCCGTGCCAGGCGACGACATCGATCGGTGAGTGCGGCAGTGTGGTCCTGAACAGCGCACCGCCCCATTTCACGAACAGCTCGGTCGGCGTGTCCTTGTCCTCGTAGTGCGCGACCGGGGTAAGGAAGTCGCGCGCATTGGCAAGGCAATTGGCGCCGATTGGCCCGCGTTCCGGCAGCGTGAAGGCGCCGCCATAGTTCTCGCAGAGATAGCCGCGCGCCGGTCCGTTCGGAATCTCGACGCGGAATTTGACGCCACGCGGGACCACCACGATCTCGCCGGGCTCGGCGTCGATGCGACCGAACTCGGTGACGAGGCGCAAGATTCCGTGCTGGAGCACGAACATCATCTCGCCGTCGGCATTGTAGAAATGCTGGTCCACCATCGACTTGGTGATGAGATAGACATGCGCGGCCATGCCGGCCTGCGTGTTGACGTCACCGGCCGTGGTCATGGTCTGCACGCCCTGGAGGAAGGTCATGTCCTCCTTCGGGATCGGTGTCGGGTCCCAGCGCAGTTGCGCGATCGGCAAATCGTTTTCGTGGCACGGCGCTGAGCGCCACAGGCCGGCGTCAACCTTCTCGAAGCGTCCCGAATGCTTCACCGACGGGCGGATGCGATAGAGCCATGAGCGCTCGTTGGTGCCGCGCGGTGCGGTAAAGGGCGAACCCGAAAGCTGCTCGGCATAGAGCCCGTAGGCGCAGCGCTGCGGCGAGTTGCGCCCGATCGGCAGTGCGCCCGGCAGCGCCTCCGTCTCAAAGCTGTTGCCGAAGCCGGACATATAGCCCGGCGTGACCTGTGCGGTGCTGCGAACGATCTGATCGGGCGAGGTATTGATGTTCATGATGATCCTCCTCCTTGCAGGGCGGCCCACATCTCCTGGTCGCGCTTGTCGGTCCAGATCACGGGATCGTCGATCCCCGAGGCCTCGTCGAAGGCGCGCGACACGTTGAACGGCAGGCAGTGCTCGTAAATGGCGAAGCTCGAAAACTTGGGATCCATCACCTCGCGCGCCGCCGCCATCGTTTCCTTCAGCGTACGGCTCTTGGCGACGGAGATCTCAGCGGCACCGTAGAGCGTGGTAACGAAATCACGTGTCATCGCGATGGCCTCGCGGCCGGTGGCCAAACCCTTGAGTGCGTCGCCACGGCCCGGCGCGATCGCCTTGGGATTGAAGTTGCGGATCTCGTTCAGCGTCAGCGGCCATTCGCGCAGATGCGCGTCGCCGCAATAGCAAGCCGAGTGGTATTCGATGAGGTCGCCGGAGAACATGACTTCGGCGTCCGGCACCCAGGCAACGATATCGCCGGAGGTGTGCCCCGCGCCGAGCTGCATCAGCCGTACCTCGCGCTTGCCGAGATAGATCGACATCTCGCCTTCGAAAGTCAGCGTCGGCCAGGTCAGGCCGGGAATGCTCGCCGCATCCTGGAACAGGCGCGGGAAGCGGCCGTACTCGGAATCCCAGTCCTGCTGGCCGCGCTCTTCGATGAGGCGATAGGTCTCCTGCGAGGCAACGATGCCCTGCGCCTTGTAGGCGGATGCGCCGAGAACGCGCACGGCGTGATAATGCGACAGCACGACGTATTTGATCGGCTTGTCGGTGACGGCGCGCACGCGCTCGATCACCTTGTTGGCCATCGCGGGCGTGGCCTGAGCGTCGAACACGAGGCAGCCGTCGTCGCCGACGATGACAGCGCTGTTCGGATCGCCTTCGGCAGTGAAGGCGTAGAGATCGGTGCCGATCTCGGAGAAAGTGACCTTCTTCTCGGAGAGATCGCCGGTGGATGCGAAGTTCTTCGCCATCAATTCATCCTTTGAGAGCTTGCTATTGTTGTTGCTGTTGTTGCTGCTGACCGTCGATCATGCGGCGCTTCGCCAACGCGATCGCTTCCCGCAGCAGGTCGATGTCGCCGATATGGTTGGCGAGGATCAGCACCAGCGCGGCGTCGACATCGGCGCTCTGCTCGTCCGTGAGGCCGCGATGCGCCTCGACGATGGCGCGAAAGGCGTCATCGGGCCGTGCAAAATTGGAGGTGGTGGACAACGGCATGCAGTGACCTCAATTCAAGCACTTTAGTTCAAGCCTTGGGCCCGCGACAGCGCCGCCGAAAGGCCGGCGCGCGTCGGGTGGCGGAAGCGTGCCGCGACGTAGCCATCCGGCCTGAGCAGATAGGTGGAGCCGGGCTCCGCGTCGTAGCGCCTTGCGACAAGACTCGCCGGATCTGCCAGACCGCCCGCGCCGATGCGGATGTCCTTGACACCGTCAAGGGTTTCGATCGCTGCTCCATTCCTGAACGACAGCAAGGTGAACTCCGTTCCGCCCTCGCGGAACGCGTCCGTCAGATAGGCCTGCCCGCCCACGTCGGCCGCAATGGGCGCATCGAGCATGGAACAACCGGGCTGCGGTCCGCCGCGCCATGCATCGACATCGGGCGATGACAGCGGCGTGTCGTAGCTGCATGGCACCGAGAGCCGCCCGCCATTGACCATGCGCTTGCCGAACTCTGTCTCCTTCGCCAGCGACAGCACCGCCTTGCGCAGCCGCGCTTCCTGCGACGTATTCGGCGCCATGAAATCGGTCGATCGGGTGGACTCGCGGATGTTCTCGTCAGCCGCCTTGCTGCGTTCGACATGGTAGCTTTCAAGCAGACGGGTGGGCGATGCCCCGCGCAACACGCGGTCAAGCTTCCAGGCGAGATTTTCCGCGTCTTCGAGCCCTGAGTTGGCACCGCGCGCGCCGAACGGCGAGACCTGATGCGCGGAATCGCCAGCGAAGAGTACTCGGCCATGGATGAAGCGGTCCATTCGCCGGCACTGGAATTTATAGAGCGAGATCCACTCGAACTCGAAATTGTCATGCCCCAGCATGCGGGCGATGCGCGGCCGCACGTTCTCCGGCTTCTTCTCGACTACGGGATCGGCATAGCGATTGAGCTGAAGGTCGATACGCCAGATATCGTCGGGCTGCCGGTGCAACAGCGCGGAACGGCCGGCATGGAACGGCGGATCGAACCAGAACCAGCGTTCGGTCGGAAATTCCGCGGTCATCTTCACGTCGGCGATCAGGAACTGGTCCTCGAACACCTGCCCGGCGAAGTCGGCGCCGACCATCTGGCGCAGCGTGGATCGCGCACCGTCGCAGGCAATGACATACTGTGCATGCACGCGGTAGGCACCTTCGGGCGTCTCGATCGTCAGCGCGACGGAATCATTGCGTTGCTCCAGCGCCGTCACCTTGTTACGCCAGCGCAGGTCGATTTCCGGTAAATCATTGATGCGATCGACCAGATAGGCCTCTGCGTAATATTGCTGGAGGTTGATGAAGGCCGGCCGCTTGTGGCCATCCTCCGGCAGCAAGTTGAACTGATAGAGCTGGGAGTCGCCGTGAAAGATCCGGCCGACGCTCCAGACCACGCCCTTCTCGACCATGCGGTCGCCGACGCCAAGCCGGTCCCAATATTCCAGCGATCGCTTCGAGAAGCAGATCGCGCGCGAGCCTTCGCCAATGCGATCGGCATCATCCAGAAGCACCACGCGCTGGCCGCGCTGCGCGAGATCGATCGCCAGCGACAGCCCGACCGGGCCTGCGCCGACAACCACGACCGCATGCTCGGCCGGACTTCGGCCGGAGCGATCCTGGTCGGGGTGACGGCGATAACCGAACTGGGTCTTGGCCTGTTGGGTGTTGGCCTGTTGGCTCTTGGCCTGCGCCATGCGCTAAACCTCGGCTCTGGTCAGAAGAGGGCTGCTCTGCTATATAGTCTCACGTGCAACTATTTTGGACCGGAGCTAGCCGGCCGTCAACTGGAATTCGGAGCGCATTCTTGGCGAGGACATCAGACACTGCGCTGAAGGCACGAGAAGCGGACGAGGCATCGCCGAAAGCCAAGGCGGGGTTCAAGGCGGGGTTCAAGGCGCGGCTCGACCTGTTCAGGTTCGTGCCGTTCCGCCTGAACCGGCTCGCGGCGGAAGTGAGTTCCGCGCTCGCGGTCGAGTATCAGGAGCGTCACGGCCTCGACATTCCGGCCTGGCGCGTGATTGCCACGCTCGGCTTTCGCAACGATGCCTGTAGCGCGCAATACATCGCGCAATGCACCCGTACCCATAAGTCCACCATCAGCCGCGCGGTGACGGCGCTGCTGCATCAAGATCTGATCGAGCGCGTCGAGAACGAAGCCGACCGCCGCGAATTCCGCCTGCAACTGACGAAGAAGGGCCGCGCGCTCTACGAGGAGCTGTTTCCGCAATTGCTGCGGCGGGAGGACGAGATCCTTGCCTGCCTCTCCGTGCAGGAGCGCAAGCAATTGTCGGCTCTGCTCGGCAAGATCGAAGAGAGCCTCGACCTGATCCAGACCAGCGAAGAGGCCGACGCCAAGCAGGCGTATTGATTGGCCACCCCTCGCATTGACACCAACCCCTCATCATGAGGAGCGCGCTCTTGCGCGCGTCTCGAAGGATGAAGGCCGAGGTGTAGCAGCGGGGCCTTCATGGTTCGAGACGGCGCTTCGCGCCTCCTCACCATGAGGATCACCTCGCAAACGATCTCGACGGCGGCAGATGCAGCGCCCAGGCGTCGACCTTGTCGCTGGCGCGCGGATAGATCTCCGTCACGATCGGATCATGCCCGGGAATGAACCGGTCGGGATGGCCGGCGAGGCGCTCGATCGTCTCCCAGCCCTGCGCCATGTCGCCGACATTGTAGACGATCGGGAACGGGCTCCGGCGCTGCAGATTGGCGTAGTAATGCGCGGCGTCAGAGGCGAGCACCACCGGCCCGCGCGCGGTCTCGACCCTGACAACCTGCAGACCGTCAGAATGGCCGCCGACGCGGTGCACGGTGACGCCGGGCGCGACCTCGCCGTCGCCGGAATAGAACGTGACGCGCTCGCCATAGACGTGGCGCACCATCTGCGTGACGTGCTCGACCGAGAACGGATGTCGCAGCAGGCCGTTGCACATGCAGCGACCCGTCGCGTAAGCCATCTCGCGCTCCTGGAGATGGAAGCGGGCATTGGCAAAGCGATCGAGATTGCCGGCATGATCGTAATGCAGATGTGTCACGATGATGTCGCGGATGCCTGATGCCACGACGCCAAAGCGCTCCAGCGCATTGACCGGATTGAGCGTCAACTTGCGCGCCCGCGCGGTGGCCTCCTCGGCATTGAAGCCGGTATCCACCAGGATATCGCGCCCGCGGCCGCGGACCAGCCAAACGAAGTAGTCGAGATCCTGCGCCGCGCTGTCATGCGGATCCGGCGCGAGGAAGTTCATGCTCGGGGTGCGCGGCGACATCGTCGCATAGCGCAGTGCGTAGACTTCGTAGACGTTTCCCATGGTTTTGTTCTTGGCTTTATTCTTGGCTTCGCTTTTCTTCTGAATGGACCATCAGGGGCGTTCGATCCCAGCAAGCCATTGTCCGCCGCAAAGGTCAAACACCGCTGGTTGCGAAGGACGCCGGCCCGCAATGTGAGACCAATCACATTTTTGTAGCCATGACTGCCCTAACATCACTGCACAATGCCCAACCAGAATGCGTCGAGCGCAACCGTGGCTGCCCGTTTATTCCCCTCGCAACGCGCCCCTGCGTCGTGGTTAATTGTCGCGATAACGCCGAATCTGCAAGCGGTTGACGCCCCCCTTCCCCGGTTTGATAATGCCCATTGCGTAAGTTAAGGTCGCCGCGGCGCAAGCTGGGAACGGCGCCTTTTTGGCTGGACCGCGCTGATTATGAAAATTCGCCTCCTTTTTCTGCTGCCATTGCTCGTTTCGCTGGTCCCGACCGCGCCATCCTGGGCGGCCAGCGATCGCTATGCGCTGGTCATAGGCAATGCCAAATATCCAGACGCGGACGCCCCGCTCAAGGAACCGCTCAACGACGCGCGGGACATCGCCGACGAGCTCAAGCGCGACGGCTTTTCTGTCGAAATCGGCGAAAACCTGACCAGTGACGGCATGCGCCGTGCCTTCGAGAAGCTCTACGGCAAGATCAAGCCGGGCTCGGTGGCGCTGGTGTTCTTCAGCGGCTTCGGCATCCAGTCGGCGCGCCAGAGCTACATGCTTCCGGTCGATGCGCAGATCTGGACCGAGTCGGACGTGCGCCGCGACGGTTTTAGCCTGGAGATGGTCCTTGGCGAGCTCAATACCCGCGGCGCCGGAGTCAAGATCGCGCTGATCGACGCCTCCAGGCGCAATCCGTTCGAGCGCCGGTTCCGCAGTTTCTCGGCCGGCCTGACGCCGGTCATCGCGCCGAACGGCACCCTGGTGATGTATTCGGCGGCGCTGGCCTCCGTGGTCTCCGATGCCGGCGGCGACCACAGCCTGTTCGTCCAGGAATTGTTGAAGGAAATCCGCGTCCCCGACCTGATGGCGGAAGAAACGCTGAATCGCACCAAAATGGGCGTCACCCGCGCCTCCCGCGGCGAGCAGGTGCCGTGGATTTCTTCTTCGCTGGCCGAGGATTTTTCGTTCATTCCGGGTGCCAGTGGATCGCGCCCGTCGGCAACGACACCGCCGCCACCACCCGCTCCGCCCCCTGTGGTCGCGAACAATCCGCCCGCTCCACCGTCGCCGCCTCCGGCATCGAAGCCAGAGACGACCGTTGCGC
>NZ_VSTH01000157.1 GCF_008123965.1 Bradyrhizobium hipponense
ATGAAGAAGCTACGAGCGGCTTGCTGGCTCGTCTCGCGCACCAATCCCCACCCGCACCCCTTCCCCCGCCTGTGCCGAGGCCGAAGGAGCGGTACTGGCCAGCGCAATTAGATGCCAGACCTCTTACTGGCGTCACAATCCGCTTGCGTCATCCTGCATGCACCTTCGCCCTCGAAAACATTGAGACGCGCAAGATCGGCCGCTCTCCCCGAAGCTCTCCATACGGAGAACAAAGCCGGCTGCCGAGCATGAAGATGCAGCGGCAGATGAGGGCAAACTCTTCCATCGAATTCGATAATTTGCGTGACTGCGAGTTGGATCCGAACGTGATCAAATTTGTCGAACAGCCCGCTTGGCTGACATATGATTTGGCGGGGCGGAAGGCGCGGCACAAGGGCGACACTTTGGTGCTGACGCGCGAGGGCCTCGAATGGCAGGAGATCAAATACGAATGTGAGGCCTGTTTGCCCGAGAACGAGGTGCGGTGGCCTGAAATGGGCCGCGCTCTCAACTCAATGGGGATCAGCTTCCGAGTGGTGACTGAGCGACACATTCGCGAACGAGTACGTTTGGCGACCGTCCGGGCGATATGGGAGAACCGACTATCTCCAGTCCCCTCCGCTCAAGACAGAATTGCCATTCTGGAAGCGATCGAGTCAGGAGCTGTCAAAACAATCTCGCACCTTAGGTCGGTCTGCGCGATCGAAAAGCCAACGGTACTGGCACTTATTCGAAGAGGCTTTTTGGCCATCGACCTCAACAAGCCTATCTCGGATCAAACGGAGGTTCGTCGAGGGGTGGGGCTCAGATACGCCGCGGGCACGAGGGTGCGCTCTTCATGAGAACATCTAGTTTTTCTCCCGGCGTTCTCATTAGCATTGAGGGCGATCGCTTCACCTTGATAGATGAATGCTCGATTGAAGGAGAACCGCATTGGGCCCTCCGCAATGAGAGTGGTGTCTTTGCCGGATACAAATCCAAATCAGAGCTCGAATATCTCTACGACGTGTCACAGACTTTAGTGTTTGTGCGGGTGGAGGACGAACAGCTAACCCCAAAAAAACGAAAAAGAGTTCAGCTAATTGCAGATCTGCCTGAGGGCCGACGCAAGCGTCGTATATTCAGGCGCCGTCTTATCGAGGAGGTGACTCGACATGCCACGACGGGCTGCACAAGCCAAATTCACGGCTACGTGGAGCGAAACGGAAGAAAGCAAGCTGTAACCGTCCTGGCTCACATTGTTACCGAGGCCGCACGCAAAGTCGGTCTAGAAGTTTATGGAGAAGCACGGTCCTGCAGCGTCGCGACGTATTACCGATACTGTGCGCTTGATCCAGAAAACTTGGATGGAGTTTTCGAGAACAGAGGCAACCACAATCAGTTAGACCCGCGAGTAAAACAACTTATGAAGCGGGTTATGGGCACCCTGCTCGAGGCAGCGAAGTTTCGGAAGAAACGAGGAAACAAGCCGGTCCTCACTATGCGTGAGATAATGGTCGCCGTTCTCGATGGTCTCAAAGCTCTTCGGGCCGCGAATTCTGATTGCGGGACGTCATCGGTGCAGAAGAGCCTCGATGCAGAGACACAGTCTAGCGAGATGGCATCTCACAAGAAAGGTCCCTTGAGGATGCCATCTCCTGCGACATTCTACAATATCTACAATACCTTTCCTGCTCGCAGTCGCGACGTGGCAAAGTACGGACTTACGCGAGCTCGGAGCATGTATCGCCGGCCCGGCGAACTAGTCCATGTCGATGCGCCCCTATCCTGTCTTCAGTTTGACGAGACACCGCTACCGTTGTTCGTCGTAGATGAAGTGCACCAGATTCCGTTGGGCCGCCCTTGGCTCGCATTCCACGTAGACGAGTATAGCGACGCGATCGTAGGATTCTTTTTTGGTTTCGAGCCGCCCGGCGACCTGGTTATTGCTGCAACGACGCGGCATGCCTGTTCGATGAAAGGTTACGTTCGGCAGGAATACCCGGACATAGACAAGCCTTACCTCATGGGAGGCATTGGCCGGCATTTCACATTCGATAATTCCCTCCAAGCGCTTGGCCGCTCGATCGAAAGTATGACGCTCCAACTAGACTGCGGTTATAACTTTACGCCGAGCCGTTCGCCTTGGGTCAAAGGATTAGTAGAGGGAACGTTCGACATAGTGAACGATACATTTCTTCGAGAAATGCCCGGATATGTGCTGCCCCTTCGAGACAAGATAGACAAGCACGACTACGATCCTCAAAAGAATGCCGTAATCGGCTTTCGACACTTGCTTTGGCTTTGGCATCATTGGCTTCTAACAATTCATCATGCGCTTGCTCCTCGTACGGGGATCAAAGCAAGTATCAACGATCGTTGGCTGGAGGGCATTCGCCATATAAAGCCAACTTTCTTGGATCGAAGTAGCGATCTGAATTTGGTTTTCGGCATTGAGCGCAAAGGACGGTGGACACTCGATCATCGGGGTGTCGTGTATGAGGGCTTGCGCTACTATTCTGATGGCCTTGATATACTGAGGTCTAAGAGGGGGGCCTCCCAGGAGGTGCGGGTGAAAGTCAATCCGCTTGATCTTCTATGGATCCACGTTTGGGATGACGGAGAAGAACTATGGGTTCCCGCAAAAGCGCGCGAGGAACACTACGCCAAAGGGCTGGATCTCCATTGTCACAAGCTGATCCGGCGCCATGCAGTTCAAATGACAGGACGAGATGATTTGGAGGCATGGGTGGAGGCGCACGCGGGCCTGCAGCATCTAATTCAGAACGCGCTTCCGGATGCGCTTAGCATTGGGATTCAAAGCAAAATAGCCCGCGCGATAGGTGTCAATACCGCAAACCTATTTCGCAATATGCAGCACGATGGGAGTTTGATCGTGCCTCCCGGGTCCCCGCCTGATTTGCCGCTCCACCCGCTCCGGCCGATGAACGACACATTTATATCTAACGCGTCCGCCGCCGAACCAACTAGTCAAAAACCACGACCAATACCGCAGTTTAAGGCAGACTCTAGTCTCGGAAACGCAGACTAAGCTACGGGAGCAAGGCCATGTCCAATATGAAGCGTAAGCGGAGCCTCAAGGAAGAGATGCATTCGATCTTTGTTGCGCATCCGATGTTTGAGGAAATCCTCGATGAGATCTCGTTTTATATAGAAGAGTATGAGCCAGAGGGAAGGGCGCCAGCTCCTTGTCTTCCTGTCGTCGGTCCGACAGGCGTTGGAAAAAGCACCTTGTTCGAAAAGTTGCAGCGTCTCTATCCGCGCGTACCTAACGCGCGGAAGGTCGTGCTGCCTGATGGCGCCGAATACGTTTGCGACTACGTACCCGTAGTGTGCATCACGATCCCGGAGAAGATCTCGATCAAGGATGTCGCAGGTGCAATATTGAAGGAACTCGGAGATCCTCTCTGGAATAGGGGATCAACTGCAGAACGGACGGAGAGGATCGACCGATTTCTCAAGTACTGCGAAACGCGAGCGCTTGTTTTCGATGAATCGCAGCGCGTGATGGATCGCACCGGTGTGATTACGTCCCAAGAATTCATCGATTGGATCAAGGGGCGTCACGGAATGGGCCGGGCGGCGTATTTCTTTTTCGGGCTTCGGCGCACAGCGGATCTCTTCAGTCAGGATAGTCAATTTGATCGGCGATGGCTCTCAGAGCTTGAGATGATGCCGTACTCATGGGGCAAGGATGATGATGAGGATCTCTCGAGCCGCGACAATTTCAAGGGGCTTCTACTTGCGGTCGCGAAGCAGTCACCGGTGCCATTTCATTCGGAGCTGAATTGCGAAGACGACGATGTGGCAAAACGATTCTTCTACGCTTCACGTGGTACCGCCGGAGATCTAAAGGAAAAGCTGCTCGAAACGGCGATGACGATCTTAACCCGGCGTATTCGTTTGCACCCTGTGACTCCGTTGGTCGTCGACATGGAACTTCTCAGTGCGGCCTACAAGAAGGCATCTCAAAGGAGAATTCGCGCAGAGGGTCTCTTCGATCCGTTCTCGACGAAATGGGACGGGCGTCTCCCGCCTCCCATCCAGGATGATGGCTATGCCATAGACAAAGCGCGCCGACGTAGAAGGCGGCAGAGACGGTCAGATCGCAGGCGGGAAGTGGATGCGGCTCTATAAAGGGATTGAGTGGCATGAGCTCGACTGCGCGATTGGTGATGCGGTCCACACCACGACTGGGCGAAAGTCTGCTCGGCTTCCTGCTGAGAGTGTCTGACGTCAACTGCTGTACTGGCGTACCCGCGCTCCTTCGTCTTGCAAATCTGCCGCGCACATTCCTGACCCGTCCTTGCGTCTTAAAGGATTTAGCTTCGATTTTGGGGGGCGCTATATCGCTAAATGAACTGGAAGAGCGCGTTTACTGGCGTGCTGCCCCAAAGAAAGGGATCAAATTTGTTCGCGCGACAGTGTCCACCGTAGACGTCAATTTTACTCACCCGAGGGTTTGTCCGGCCTGTCTGGAAGAAGAAGGCATCGTACGCCAAGTGTGGGATCTCAGAGTCGTAACGGCATGTTGGCGACACGGATTTTATTTGGTTGATCATTGTTCTCAATGCGGCTCACGCCTGACCTGGCGACGAAAGCGGCTGCTTCAATGCGACTGCGGTTCAGAATTAAGAAGACAGTCGAGAGATCCTGCTCCGGAAGAGGTCGTCGCCTTTACGCTACTCTTGGAAACGCAACTGGTAAATGGAACTAACTGGATTGATCCGTTCCCGCTGCCGCTGCGCACTTTGGGCGCTATTTGTCGGGCAATCTGGTGGTTCGGCGCCGAGCTGGCAAGCCTGGAGAGGGCGCAGCCGCTTGCCATTTCTAAGCCGCGCGTTCTTGTGAGCGCAAAAATAGTCGAGAGGGGAATCGAGTGTCTGGAGCGGTGGCCTCGTTCGATCGAAGAGTTGCTTAGCCAAAAGCATTTAGCAGAATCGAACCCACAGAGCTTGGAGACTACGCCAAAGCATCTACTTTACACTATCCGTGAAACGTTCCGCGGACTGCACTTCGAGCCGATGTTAGACGATATTCGAGATATACTCGGACAAATGGAGTATCCGACTAAGCGAAACTCGTTCTATTCTGTCCGGCCGCCAAAAGGGTAACGGAGGTGTCGATCCTTCAATAATGGAAGCGCACAATGAGGCCATCAGAAAGTGTAGAGCTTAGGCCTGCGGCAAAAGTCGCTGAACCACAGCGCCTTATAGTGCGGTCGATTCCTCAACGTGGCGAGTCCTTACACGGCTGGGTGCTCCGTTTGGCAGAAGCAAATGGATACTCGAGTGCTGCGGATCTTTTGGCACTGGTTAGGCCGTTTGCTTCTGCGGCACTCCCAAACCGCGTCAGCGAGCGTCTCGCTCGGCTGGTGGACGTTTCACCGGATCATTTCGAACGGTATGTCGCGGGTAAACAAGGTCTATTTCACCATGGTGGAGAACTGCGGTTCGCGCGTCATCTATTTGATAGACACGTCAAAGTGTGTCCTGCATGTCTTCGCGAAAAAGCGGTTCTGAAGTCGGCTTGGAATCTCAGGGTATGGCAGTTTTGCCCTCAACATTATTGTAAACTCATTCGGGAGTGCCCACACTGTCATGCTGCGCTCGGCTACGCGCAGGGCGCTGTCTGCCACTGCGGTAACCGCAATTGTACTGGCGATTTAAGGCAAACGGATGGGGAGCCGGCGCCGCCGGACATTCGAAATATTCTGAGCATGTTGGGGGCCTCGGAGATTGAAGAGGACATTCATTCGTTTCCTAAACTCCCGGATGCTTTCAGGAAGGCATCCTTGGGGGATCTTATTCGCCTGATCCATCTGTTCGGAAGGTCACTTCAAGCCGTCGAGAACGATTTAGTTTCGTCAGGAGCGGTCGTTGAGAACCTGGTGATTGCTGATCGCGCTCTTACCTGTTGGCCTCAAGGCTATCACGAGTACCTCAATCGTGTTCGAGCGCTCAAGCGTCGCTCAGCAGAACGAAGTCACGAATGTGTGCTCTATCAGGAATTCCCGCTACTATTCCATGGATTGAAATACGCGCTGGTGGGACTTGTTGATGACAGGATCTTGTCTGCGCTACGAGAGGAATTGGCAAACTACGTTGAGCGTAACATTCCGAGAGCTCTGAATGCTAGAACTTGGATCACCGGACAGAAATCACGGTGGCTCACTCGGCGTGGATCGATCAAGGAACTCGGCATTTCAGAATACGCTGTTCGACGGGCTCACAAGCGCAACGAAATTTCGGTGACAACAGTGTCGGTCGGTAAGCGGCGCATCAAGCACTTTGTTGATCGGGATCAAGTGCGCTTAGAGCGTGAAGAGGCAGGCATCCTGACGACGCGACGTGACTTTAAGAAGCGATTTGGACTTATCAGTTTTCTGGAGGTCGCGAGGTTGCTACATATTGGGCGACCTATGGTTGAGCAGCTGGTCGGCGCCGGACAATTGCAAACGCGCACTCATTGGGGGGCAACCTGGTGTTTGGCGGAGTCTGTGACGCGTCTTTTGGCTGATCTCTCCTCGGTGTCAACGGGTACATGCGGCTCCAGCGGACGATGGATCGATATCAGGCGTTCTTTGTTGGTATGCAGCGCCAGGCTCCCCGACGCGGTTCAATCCGCCTTGCAGCGACGGTTGCGTCTCTTCAAGCAGATTGGTCGGAATAAGGGTTTAGAGCGCTTCAAGGTTAGTCGCGAGGATCTTGTGCGGCTTTTCCCTTAAGCTCGAGTTATTATTCCTGCATCTCAGAGTAGTAGGGGTTGGAAGCAGCTACGCTATCTTGGTCGCCGTTCGAGGGGGACTGCTGCGATCGGTACATGCTAAGCGCACAGCTCTAGCGAACTTTTGTTGCTTTTACCCAAGTCGGTCTAGGGGCTCTGCGACCGTCTATTGGGAAGTCGTCCATCCAGTCCGGCGCTGAGATCCGGCTCCACTGGAAACAGCCGCCCGTGGTCTTTTGCGAAGGTGAAAACCGTGAGGAACCAGTTAGATGATGAGAATCCATTTCGCATTTTTTCATGGACAAGGTTGCCGGTTTCGCAACTACTGGCTGGCAAATATCGCAATCTGGATTTGACGGGTTCGCGGAAGTGTCTGAAATCCCTGCCCCGGGATTCTCGACAAATGCTAGACTGTCCATATAGGCTCGCCGCATCATGCGTTCACAACTTGCCCGCAAGCCGGAGAATACCTACCACCACGGCGGTCTCCGCGACGCCTTGATCAAGGCTGCGCTGCGTGAGGCGGAGCAGGGCGGGGCGGAGGCAATCAGCATCAAGGCGCTTGCAAAGCAGCTCGGCGTCTCGCAGCCGGCGCCTTACCGTCATTTTGCCGATCGCGAGGCGCTGCTTGCGGTGGTAACGGCGGAGGCGTTCCGGCAGCTCAGCGCGTTTTTGCGGGCGGCGATGGCAAAGCCCTCGAAGCAGTCGAAGCTGTCGCGGCTGGCCCAGGCCACGCTGGATTTCGGCCTGCGCCGCAATGGCATCTACCGACTGATGTTCGCCTCGCGCACGGTGTCGTGCGCCGCCAAGGGCAGCGAGCTGCACGAGGCGACGCGCGAGACTTTTGCGCTGGTGATCGAAGCCCTGGAAGCGCCGGCGGTTGATTATTTGCGCGAGCGGCAAGCCCTCAAGATCTGGGCGGCGATGCACGGCGTGGTGATGCTGGCGGAGCAGGGCCTCTTTACCGGCGAGGCGGCTCACGCCACGCGCGAGGACCTGGTCGAGGATTTCGTGAACGAAACCAAGACGGCGCTCGCGGCTGCGATCAAGGACGCGCGCCGCAGGGCGAAGGCGGGCGTTTAAGCTTTCGCCGCAAGGAGATTCTTCAGCTTGTGGACGGCGCTGTCCGGCGTGGTCACGACGGGTCGGCCGGTGGCCTCCGCGACCAGCGGTGCAGTTGCCGCGATGCTGAACTGCGCCAGCGCGACGATGTCGCAATCGCGCAAATCCTTTGATGCTTCCACGATCAGCCTGTCGTGCTCGGCACGGTCGCCGCGGTCGAGCGCGGCCAGCGCACCTTCGGCAAGCTTCGGCACGACTTCGACGGAGGCAGGAAATTCCGGCGGCATCGAGACCAGCGTCGGCGGGAAGGTCGAGAGCAGGCCGATGCGCTTGCCCATCGTCACCGCCTGCTCGATCATGGCCTCGTTCGGCTTCAGCACCGGCTTCGGCGCATGTGCCCGGGCAACCGCTTCGATGCAGGGGCCGAAAGCCGAGCAGGTGAACAGGATCGCGTCGGCCCCCGTCGCCGCCGCGTAATCGCCAAGCGCAAGGAAGCGCTCGGTCATGGCATCGTCGAGCTTGCCGTCACGGGCCAGGTCGGCGGACAGGCTGTCATCGAGCAGGTTCATTAGCCGGGCCTCCGGCCAAGCCGTCGCGAACGCCGCGTCGATCGGCGCAATGGAATGCTTGAGAGCGTGGATCAGGGCAATGCGCATGGGGCTCGGTGCTTCTTCTCCCTCGCTTACGGGGGAGGGTCGGGGTAAGGGGCTCTGTCCGCACGATAGATGAGAGACGGATTCGCGGAGGCGGCCCCTCACCCGGTTCGCTCCGCAATTCGACCTCTCCCCGCGCGCGGGGAAAGGTGAACTCCTTACTTGAACGGCACCGCGTACATCAAGCCGCCTTTGCTCCAGAGCCCGTTGAGGCCGCGCTCGAGCTTGAGCGGACTGGCTTTGCCGACATTGCGCTCGTAGATCTCGCCGTAATTGCCGCCTGCCTTGATCGCCGTGACCAGCCATTTGTTATCGAGCCCGAGCCGCGAGCCGAGATCGCCGGAGGCACCGAGCAGGCGCTGCACCGCGGGCGTTTGCGACTTCGCCATCTCGTCGACATTGCCTTGCGTGACGCCGAGCTCCTCGGCCTCGATCAGCCCATTGTGCAACCAGGTGATGATGTCGCTCCAGACCTCGTCGCCGTTGCGGGTGAAGGGTCCGAGCGGTTCCTTGCTGATGGTCTGCGGCAGCACGACGTAGTCGGCCGGGTTCGGCGCTGCGGTCGTCACGGCACCTGCGAGCGCAGAAGCGTCCTGGGTCATGGCATCGCAGCGGCCGCCAAAGAAGGTCTGGTACATGGTGTCGACGCGGTCGAACACCAGCGGCTTCCAGTCGATGCCGTTGGCGCGGCCGTAATCGCCGAGCGTGACCTCATGCGTGGTGCCCTGCGCGACGCAGACGGTGGCGCCCTTGAGGTCCTTGATCTCCTTCACGCCGAGGTCCTTCTTCACGACAAAGCCCTGGCCGTCGTAGAAGTTGATGGGGCCCTGCCGCAGGCCCAGCGTGACGCCGCGCAGATAAGTCTGCGTCGAGTTGCGGTAGAGCACGTCGATCTCGCCCGATTGCAGAGCGGTGAAACGGTTCTGCGCCGTCAGCGAGACGTAACGCACCTTGCTCGGATCGCCGAGCACACCAGCCGCGAGCGCCCGGCAATAATCGACGTCGAGGCCCTTGTAATTGCCCTGCGAGTCGGGCGCGGAGAAGCCGGCAAAGCCGGCACTGACGCCGCACACCAGCGTGCCGCGGCTTTTCACCGTGTCGAGCGTCGCGGCCGACGCGACAACCGTCGATGCCGCGAGCAGGCCTGCCGCGATAACCACTTTCCTCATCATGTTAGTCTCCCCTCAGTGATTGACACTACGCAATACGTTGTCGACGGCCGTGCCGAGCTTGTCGACGATCAGGTCGATCTCCTCGGCCGAAGCGATATAGGGCGGCGCCAGCAGCACGTGGTCGCCGCGGACCCCGTCCACGGTGCCGCCGCCGGGATAGCAGCCGAGCCCGTTGGCAAAGGCTTCTGCCTTGATCTTCTGGTTGAGCTTGAGCGCCGGATCGAACGACGTGCGGCTGGCGCGATCGGCGACGAGCTCGATCGCCCAGAACAGTCCGCGCCCCCTGATGTCGCCGACATAGCGGTGATTGCCGAAGCGTTCGACGAGGTGCTGCTCGAGCTGCTTGCCGCGCTCCTTGACGTAATCGAGCAGCCGATCCTCGCGGATCACATCCTGCACCGCGAGCGCGGCCGCGCAGGCGAGCGGATGTGCCATATAAGTGTGGCCATGCTGAAACGCGCCCGAACCGGCGCGAATCGTGTCGATGATCCTGCCGCTCGCGAGCATCGCGCCGATCGGCTGATAGCCGCCGCCGAGGCCTTTTGCGATGGCCTGGATGTCGGGCGCGACGCCTTCCTGTTCCCAGGCGTGTGTGATGCCGGTGCGGCCCATGCCGCACATGACCTCGTCGAGGATGAGCAGCGCGCCGTGCCGGTCGCAAATCTCGCGCATCGCCTTGAAGTAGCCGGCCGGCGCCGTTACGGCACCGGCCGTGGCGCCGACGACGGGCTCGGCGAGGAATGCTGCAACGGTATTGGGACCGAGCCGTTGAAACTCGGCTTCAAGCTCGGCCGCCAGCCGCGCCACGAACTGCGCATCCGACTCGCCGTCGTGTTTCTCATGATAGGCAAAGGCGGGAGTGACATGGCTGAAGGCGGCTGACAGCAGCGGCGCATAGGGCGCGCGCCGCCAGGCGTTGCCGCCGGCGGCGAGTGCGCCCAGCGTATTGCCGTGGTAGCTCTGCCGCCGCGCGATGAAATGCTGCCGCTGCGGCTCGCCGCGCTCGATGAAATATTGCCGCGCGAGCTTGATGCTGGCTTCGATCGCCTCCGATCCGCCGCTGACGAAATAGGCGTAGGCGAGACCGCCCGGCTCGTGCCCGACCAGCGTGTCGGCGAGCGCCTCCGCCGGCTCGGACGAGAAGAAGGCGGTATGGGCATAGGCCAGCGTCGAGGCTTGTTTAGCCATCGCAGCGATCACACGCGGGTGCTGGTGGCCGAGGCAGGAGACCGCCGCGCCGCCGGAGGCGTCGATCACGCGGCGCCCGTCCTCGGCGAAGAGGTAGACGCCTTCACCGCCGATCGCCTTGGGCGGCGTCTCGCGCAACGAACGATGCAGCACGCGGCTGATGCGAGCGGCCATGGATCAACCTTTCTCTGAAACGTAGGTGGAGGCCGCGGCCAGCCGTACCTCGGTATCCTGAAGGCGCTTCTTCGCCGCCGTGCCGCCGAGCGAGAACGTCACCGCGGCCAGCGACTGCGCAATCGCGATTGCGCCGGTGAGGCTCGGGAAGAAGCCGGGGGAGGAGGCCGCTTCGAACAGCAGCACATGGTCGGCGCCTTCGGCCATCGGAGCCGCCACGCTGTCCGCAATCGCGATCAAGGTTGCGCCGGCGCGATAGGCAGCCTGCACGACGCGGACGCTGGCATGCGTATAGGGCAGAAAGCCGATGACGATGACGGCTTCGCCGGGGCGGAAGGCGCCGAGGTCGAGATCGTCAGGACCGGACCCGCCGACGATCTGCACCTGATCGGGACGGAACAGCCGCAGCTCGTAATTCAGCAACTCCGCGACGCTGCGGCAGCTTCGATAGCCGGTGATCCAGATCCGCTTTGCGATATGCAGAGCGCGCGCCGCCTCCGCAATCGGCTGCGCTGGAATGCGCAGAAGGCCCGCAGCCTCGGCGTCGAGCTTGTCGGTGACGAGCGCGACATCGGCGTTGGGGCCGTGGCGGCGGCTTTTCGCGCGGACAGAGAAGGGCGCCAGCTGCAACGGCCGCCTCGCTTCCGTCAGCGCGGCGCGCAATTCGTCCCAGCCGGAATAGCCGATCGCTTTCGCAAGCCGCGTGAACGCGGCGGGATCGGCGCCAGCAACCGCTGCAAGGTCGCGCATTGAACGGGTGGTGGCGTCGTAATCGTTGGCCGCGACGAAGCGCCCGACCTCCTGCAGCCGCATCGGGAGCGATGGCAGTGCAATGCGCAGTTCGCTCAGGGGCGAGGATTTCGCGGGCTCGGCCATGAAACATTTGTTGCACGAACTGAATATTGGTGCAACAGTTGACGTGCGCCGCCGGAAATCGCTGCTTTCGATGAGGATTTTTGTGCTGTGACCACCGATGATCCCAGACCGCCGCCACGCCGCCGTTTGTCTGTCGCACTCGGAAGCCGCGAGCTGAAGGGCCTGTTCTGGCAAGTCCTGGTGGTCGGGATTGCGGTCGCGGTCGTCGTCTTTCTCTGGTCCAACACCGTCACCAACCTGTCGGCCCGCCGCATTACCACCGGCTTTGCCTTCCTCGGCCGCGAGGCCGGCATGCCCATCGCCGATAGTCTCGTCGCCTACAATCCGAGGGATACCTATCTCTGGGCCTTTGTCGTCGGCGTCGCCAACACCTTGCGCGTCGCCGTGATCGGTATCGTGCTCGCGACGATTTTGGGCACGCTGATCGGGATCTCGCGGCTGTCGGCCAACTGGCTGCTCTCCCGCCTCGCCGCCGTCTATGTCGAGGTGCTGCGCGACATCCCGCTGCTGCTCCAGCTGCTGTTCTGGTATGTCCTGATGCAGGCGCTGCCGGCCGCGCGCGCGGCGTTTCGGCCGATCGATGGCGTGTTCCTCTCAAACCGCGGCCTGATCCTGCCGGCGATCCCGATCGGGAGACCGCAACTCTGGGTGCTCTGCACGGCCGTGCTGGGCGTAGCCGTGTTCTACGGCGTCCGGCGATGGCTGATCGCGCGGCAGATGCGCGACGGCAAGCCACGGCCGGCTTGGCCTTTTGCGCTTGGTCTCATCGTGGTGCTTCCGGCGCTCGTGTCCGTGCTGCTCGGCGTGCCCTGGACGATCGAATGGCCCGAGTTGCGCGGCTTCAACTTCGTCGGCGGGCTGACGCTCGCGCCTGAGTATTTTGCGCTGCTGATTGCGCTCGTTACTTATACCTCCGCCTTCATCGCCGAGATCGTGCGCAGCGGCATCCAATCGGTGCCGCGCGGCCAGTGGGATGCCGCCAATGCGCTAGGCTTGCGTCGCAGCTTCATGCTGCGGCAGATCGTCTTGCCGCAAGCCATGCGGGTGATCGTGCCGCCGATGACCAGCCAGTATCTCAACTTGACCAAAAACTCCTCGCTCGCGGTGGCGATCGGCTACCAGGACGTCGTCTCGATCGCCAACACTACGCTGAACCAGACCGGACAGGCGATCGAGGCGATCGCGTTGATCATGGCGGTGTTCCTGACCATCAGCCTCGGCATCAGCTTCTTCATGAACTGGTACAATGCGCGCATCGCGCTGGTGGAGCGCTGAGCATGACGGCCGTTACCGACATGCCGGACGTACCGCGCGCAGCTCGCCGCCCGCAAATGGGAAACCCGGTGCTGCGCTGGCTGCGCACCAACCTGTTCTCGTCGATCCCGAACGGCATCCTCTCGGTCGTGCTGCTGGCGGTGCTCGCGAAGGGCGTCATCGGTTTCGTGCAATGGGGCATCGCTAATGCGGTCTGGCTCACGCCGGCAAACGACTCCAGCGCCTGCCGTGCCGCGCGCGGTCTTGGCGCTTGTTGGGCGATCATCCCCGAAAAGTACCGCTTCATCCTGTTCGGCACCTATCCGTTCGACGAACAGTGGCGGCCGGCGCTGTCGGTCATGCTGTTCATCGGGCTGTTTTATCTGTCCTCCCGCCGCGCCTTGTGGCGCCGCGAGCTGGTCTATCTCTGGATCGCCGTGCTTGGCCTGATCAGCGTGCTGATGTGGGGCGGCGTGCTCGGCTTGTCATTCGTTTCGCAGGATCGTTGGGGCGGCTTGCCGGTGACGCTGATCCTCGCCACCTTCGGCCTCGCCTTCGGCTTTCCGCTTGGCATCCTCGTCGCGCTCGGCCGGCGTTCGAATCTGCCGGCGATCCGTTCGCTCTCGGTGGTCTATGTCGAGCTGATCCGCGGCGTGCCGCTCGTGAGCCTGCTGTTCATGGCGAGCGTGATGTTTCCGCTGTTCATGCCCAGCGGCTTTAATATCGACAAGCTCCTGCGGGCGCAGATCGCGATCATCCTGTTCGCGGGGGCCTACCTTGCCGAAGTCATCCGCGGCGGCCTTCAGGCGGTGCCACGCGGGCAGTATGAGGCCGCCGATGCGCTCGGCCTGTCCTATTGGCGCAAGAACCGGCTGATCGTCCTGCCGCAGGCGATCCGCCACGTCATCCCGCCGCTGGTCAACACCTTCATCGCCTTCTTCAAGGACACCAGCCTCGTCCTGATCATCGGCATTTTCGACCTGCTGACCACAGCCAAGACCGCGATCATCGATCCCGCCTGGCAGCAGTTTTCGGTCGAGGTCTATATCTTCGTGGCGGCAATCTATTTTGTCTTCTGCTTCGCGATGTCGCGCTACAGCCGGAGTCTGGAGGCGCATTCGGCCCACGCAAGCTGAGTGCTGCGTGGCGAGTGCCCGCCGCCGGGATTGATGAGCGGCGCTCATAACCCCATGCAAGATTGAGCCGCTAGTGCCCGTGCTGTGCTCGCGCTAGAGGTCCGCTCTTGTCAGGTGCCTCACCTGGCGATTTGGGCGTGCGGCTGTCGGCCGCACTGCCGGGCGAGCGAGGAGCAGCTTTCGATGGACGTCATCATCAACGGCAAGACTCACCAGGTGCAGACCGAGGACGATACGCCCCTGCTATGGGTGATCCGCGACGAGCTCGGCATGACCGGCACCAAATATGGCTGCGGCATTGCCCAGTGCGGCGCCTGCACCGTGCTGATCGACGGCCAGCCGACACGCTCATGCGTCACGCCGGTCGGCAGTGTTGCCGGTCAGAACATCACCACGATTGAGGCCGTCACGGAGGATGCCGTCGGCCGCCGCGTGGTCGAGGCTTGGGTCGTGCACCAGGTGCCGCAATGCGGCTACTGCCAATCGGGCCAGGTCATGGCAGCGACCGCGCTCCTGAAGCAGAACCCGAAGCCCAGCGAACAGGAGATTGCCTCCGCGATGGTCAATCTCTGCCGGTGCGGCACCTACAATGCCATCGCCGCAGCGGTGCGGCAGATTGCACAGGGTTGAGGGGCTTCGGTCATGAACAGCTTGCATGATGAATTCATTCCGGTCTCCGATCTGCCGGAGGGCCGGCCGGCCAACCTGTCGCGCCGCGGCTTCCTTGGTGCCTCGCTCGGCGCGCTGGTGCTCGGCGTGACGCTGCCCGGCGCAGGCGCGCTGGCCCAGAATGCGGCGACGGCCGCGAAGTCCGCGCCGCGCGTCTCCGCCTTCCTGGAGATCCGTACCGACGGCAGCGTGCTGTTGCGCAGCCCGTTCGTCGAGGGCGGGCAGGGCGTCTCCACCGCGATGGCGCAGATTGTCGGCGAAGAGCTCGATGTCGATCCCGCAAATTTCACGGTGGAATGCGCGCCGCCCGGATCCGATTATCAGGTGGTCGGCGGCCGCCGCTTCACCGGCGGAAGTTTTTCGGTGCGTTCGAGTTATGAGACCATGCGTCGGGTCGGCGCGTCCGCGCGCCAGATGCTGCTGCAGGCTGCAGCTTCGCGCCTGAAGGTGCCCGTGGCCAGTCTGTCGACGGAGCCCGGCCGCGTTCTCCACGCTGCATCCGGCCGGGCCCTCGGCTATGGCGCGCTCGCCGCGGACGCTGCCGCACTGCCGGTGCCTGAGGATGTCACGCTGCGCGAGGACAAGGATTTCCGCTGGATCGGCAAGCCGGTCGCACGTCTCGACGTGCGCGGCAAATCGGTCGGCAAGGCTGCCTATGCCATCGACATGCAGGTCGATGGCATGCTGCGCGCTGCCGTACAGCACGCGCCACGTCTCGATCTGGAGCCCGCCGCCTTCACCAACGAGGCGGAGGTGAAGGCGATGCCTGGCGTGCATTCAATCCATCGTCTGCCCGGCGCCGTCGCGGTCGTCGCCGACCGCTGGTGGCGCGCACGCCGCGCGGTGGAGACGTTGCAGGTGACATGGACGGATGCGGCGCCAGGGACGCGTCGTGCCATGCCTTCCGATTTCTCGTCGGAGGGCCGCAGAGCGCAGCTTGCCGCCGCGCCGGGGCCGGGCATCGCCGCGGAAACAGTTCGAGATGCTGCTGCCACGCTGGAGGGCGCGGCGAAGACCGTCACCGCGACCTACGATGCGCCCTATCTCGCGCATGGTCAGCTCGAGCCGCCTTCCGCGCTCGCGCGCTTCAACGACGACGGCACGCTCGATCTCTGGCTGCCCAACCAGGCGCCCGAGATGTTCCTGGCGCGCGCAGCCAAGGCAGCCGGCATTCCGGCGGAGAAGATCAAAATTCACTCGCCGATGCTCGGCGGCTTCTTCGGCCGCCACTTCATCTACGAGACCGCCAATCCGTTCCCGCAGGCGATCCTATTGTCGAAGGCGGTCGGACGACCGGTCAAGCTGATCTGGAGTCGCGAGGAGGAATTCTTGCGCGATGCGCTGCGGCCCATGGGCTTTGTGCGCTTCCGCGCCGGCCTCGATGCGAACGGATTGCCGATCGCGCTGGAGGCAGAAGCCGTTGGCGAAGGGCCGCGTGACCGCTGGTTCGGCCGCAAGCCGGATGCGGCCGATGGTTCGGCGGTCGAAGGCATCTCCGGCAAGCCCTACGCCATTCCCAGCCGCCGCATCGCCCATGTTCTCGTCGATGATCCCGCCATCATCGGCTTCTGGCGCTCCGTCGGCCACTCCATGAATGATTTCTTCTATGAGACGTTCTTCGACGAGGTCGCCGACGCAGGACAGCAGGATCCCTACGACCTGCGGCTGCAGCTGCTGGCGGACAAGCCGCGGCACAAGGCGCTGCTACAGGCGGTCGGCGACCTGTCCGGCGGCTGGAAGCGCGGTCCCTTCACCGCGCCCGACGACGGCAAGCGCGCGCGGGGTGTTGCCATGGCCTCGCCGTTTGGCAGCGAGGTGGCGACCATCGCGGAAGTATCGCTCAAGGACGGTGCGGTCGCGGTGCACGACGTCTGGGTAGCGATCGATCCGGGTCGCATCGTCAATCCCGGCATCATCGAGGCGCAGGTCAATTCGGCAGTCGCGCTCGGCCTCTCCTCGGCGCTGCTGGAGGAAGTGGTCTATGCCAAGGGCGTGCCGCAGGCGCGCAATTTCGACGGCTATCCGATTCTGCCGCCGGACCGCATGCCGCGCGTCCATGTCCGTATCGTCGAAAGCGGTGCGCCGATGGGTGGCATCGGCGAGCCTGGGCTGCCCGGCGTGCCGCCGGCGGTCGCGAATGCGGTTGCCGCTTTGACCGGGCAGCGCATCCGCAGCCTGCCATTCTCGAAGATGAAGTTCGGCGATACGTAGTGGAGTTGTTCTCGCGTCCCGGACGCGCAGCGTCGCCATAGGCCGCTGCCCTGCGTCCGGGGCGTGAATCCTACTTCTTGACCCTGGGATCGATCGGCGTCGTGCTGCGCAGACCCAAGATATCCTCCAGCACCTTCGCCCCAGCAATCACCTGCGCATCTGCGCGCGGCGCACCGACCACCTGCACGCCGACCGGCAGGCCCGACGCGGTGAAGCCGCAGGGCAGCGACAGCGACGGACAGCAGGCGAGCGTGATGGCGTAGACGATGCCGAGCCATTCGATGTAATTGTCGAACCTCTTGCCGGCGCATTCGGCGACATAGCGGTTCTCGATCGGAAAGGGCGGCACGATCGTCGTCGGCACCAGCAGGAGATCATAGGTCTGGAAGAACTCGACCGCGCGCGCCGTCATCCCGACGCGCTGCGCCTCGGCGCGTTCGAGCTGCTCGACGGTGAGCTTGAGTCCTTCCTCGATATTCCAGATCACCTCGGCCTTGAGCAGGTCGCGTTTGGTCCTGAGCAGTTGCGCCTTGCTGATCGCGAAGTCGAACGCGCGCAGCACGTGGAAGCATTCGTGCGCTTCACGCCAGTCGGGATGCGCTTCTTCGACCGTGGCGCCAGCCTCAGTGAAGCGCTCCGCCGCTTTGCGCGTGATCGCTTTGACTTCGGGATCGACCGGCGTGATGCCGAGATCGGGCGAATAGGCGATGCGCAGCGGTTTCGTGCCCGATCGCGCCGCCGAGAGGAACGAGGTCGAAGGCGCCGGCAGCGACAGCGGGTCCGCGGCATAGTCGCCGCTCATGGCGTCGAGCAGCAGCGCGAGGTCGTCGACATTGCGGGCCATCGGGCCCTGGACACCGAGATTGCGGTCGATGCCCGCTTTCGGCGTGTGCGCGACGCGGCCGATGCTCGGCCGCATGCCGACGACGCCGCAGAAGCTTGCGGGGCTGCGCAGGCTGCCGCCCATGTCGGAGCCTTGCGCCAGCCAGGCCATGCCGGTTGCAAGCGCCACGGCGGCGCCACCTGAAGAGCCGGCCGCGGATTTGGCCGTGTCCCAGGGATTGAGGGTTGCGCCGAACACCTCGTTGAATGTGTTGGCGCCGGCGCCGAACTCCGGCGTGTTGGATTTGGCGTAGACGACCGCGCCATTGTCTTCGAGGTGCTCGACCATGAGGTCGGACTGTTTGGGCACATTGTCCTTGAAGATTGGCGAGCCCTGCGTGTTCAGCACGCCGGCGACGTCGGTCAGGTCCTTGATCGGCACCGGCAGGCCCGCAAGCAGCCCGCGCGCGCCAGCCGGCTTCTGCATCAGCGTCTTGGCATTGGTCCTTGCGCGGTCGAAGCACAGCGTGGGCAGCGCATTGACCTTGCCGTCAACCTCGGCGATGCGTTTCTCCAGTGCATCCAGAAGTTCGAGCGGCGAGACATCGCTGGAGCGCAGCCTATCGACAATGGTGCAGGCCGTTTCGCGGATCAGGTCGTGAGACAATTAGTTTACTCCTATGCATATTCTAGGCTCCGTCATTGCGAGCGAATAGCGTCAACCCCATCCCGCGCTGATGCCGCCATCCACCGTATAGATGACGCCTGACGTATAGCCGGCGCGATCCGACGCCAGAAACGCCATGAGGTCTCCGATCTCGCGGGCATGCGCAGGCCTGCCGAGCGGCAGGCTCTTCTGGAATTCCTTGTAGCGGGTCTCGTCGCCGAGCTGTTGCTTGGCCCGCGTCTTCAGCAGCGTGACGTGGCGGTCGGTGCCGACAGGCCCAGGATTGATGCCGACCACGCGGATGTTGTCGGCAAGACTCTTGCCTCCGAGTGCGCGCGTGAAAGCCATCAGCGCGGCGTTGCCGGCGCTGCCGCAGATGTAGTTGCCATCGAACTTTTCGCCGGCAGCACCAATGTCGTTGACGATCACGCCGCCGCCTCTGGCCTTCATCTGCGCATAGATCTGCCGCGTGAGGTTGATGTAGCCGAACACTTTCAAGTCCCAGGCGTGACGCCAGGTCGCCTCGTCGATCTTGTCGATGGAGCCGCCGGGAATGTCGCCGGCATTGTTGACGAGCACGTCAATGTCGGTGGCTTCTTTCGCCAGTCGCGCCACGTCCTCGCTCTTGCGCAAATCCACGATGCTCGTTGAGGCGTCGATCTGATGCGCGGACCGCAGGCGCTCGGCCAGCGTCTTGAGCTGATCGCCGCTACGGGCCGCGAGCAGCAGATGGCAGCCTTCTTCGGCGAACGCCTCGGCGGCGGCTGCGCCGATGCCCCTTGACGCGCCGGTGATCAGGACGCGCTTGCCACGCAGATGCAGATCCATGGGAGTTAACTCGCAGGAAAGGAACAGGATGAAATCAGTAGGCGGTCGGCCGCGCCACGGTCAACATTGCAGTGCAGCGTTGCACTGCCGCTGACTTTGGTCCATTGCAGTGCGATCAAAAAAGCGGCGGCTGCCAGACTAACCAGGGACGTTTTCGATGAGCAAGAAGCAATACCGGATCGCGGTCATTCCCGGCGACGGCATCGGCAAGGAGGTGATGCCCGAAGGCCTGCGCGTTTTGGAAACGGCAGCGAAGAAGCACGGAGTTTCCCTGCATTTCGACCATTTCGACTTCTCGTGCTGGGACTATTATGAGAAGCATGGCCAGATGATGCCGGACGACTGGAAGGAGAAGATCGGCAAGCACGACGCGATCTACTTCGGCGCGGTCGGCTGGCCGGCCAAGATCCCCGATCACGTTTCGCTGTGGGGTTCGCTGATCAAATTCCGCCGCGAGTTCGACCAGTACGTGAACCTGCGGCCGGTGCGGCTGATGCCCGGCGTGCCGTCGCCGCTGGCGGGCCGCAAGCCCGGCGACATCGATTTCTGGGTGGTGCGCGAGAACACGGAAGGTGAATATTCTTCCGTCGGCGGCCGCATGTTCCCGGAGACCGACCGCGAATTCGTGACGCAGCAGACCGTGATGACCCGCGTCGGTGTCGACCGCATCCTGAAATTCGCCTTCGAGCTTGCGCAGTCACGGCCGAAGAAGCACCTGACGTCGGCGACCAAGTCCAACGGCATCTCCATCACCATGCCCTATTGGGACGAGCGAGTGGAGGCGATGGCGAAGAAGTATCCGAGCGTGAAGTGGGACAAATACCACATCGACATTTTGACCGCGAACTTCGTGCTGCATCCGGACTGGTTCGACGTCGTGGTCGGCTCCAATCTGTTCGGCGACATCCTGTCCGACCTTGGCCCCGCCTGCACCGGCACCATCGGCATTGCGCCGTCCGGGAACATCAATCCCGAGGGTAATTTCCCATCGGTGTTCGAGCCGGTGCATGGCTCGGCGCCCGATATCGCGGGTCAGGGCATCGCCAACCCGATCGGCGCAATCTGGTCGGGCGCGATGATGCTCGAGCATCTCGGCGAGAAGGAAGCCGGCAAGTCGATCGTCGATGCAATCGAGCGAACGCTCGCAGAACGCACACTGCGCACCAGGGATCTCGGCGGCAACGCCGACACGACAGCCTGCGGCAAGGCGGTCGCTGAGATGGTGGATTAGGGCGGAGCGGTAGCGTGAGCGCTCCGCCATCGCGGCAAACTCCAGTGTCGTCCCGGCGAAGGCCGGGACTCATAACCACAGGGAGTGGTTGTGGCGCGAGCTGGTAACCACGAGTCTTCGCCAAACTGCTTCCTGTGGCTATGGGTCCCGGATCATCGCTCCGCTCGTCCGGGACGACAGCTGTGATGTTGGCGCGCTCGCACATTTAAGTCGAACGCGTGAACGTTCGGCTGCTCGATCAGCCCACGATCTTCTCGATCGCCGCCTGATCCAACCCGAATCTTTTCCCGGCCTCCAGAATCTCCTGCCAAGTGGTCGGATCGACCGGAATGCCTTCGGCGAGCCGCTTCTTCTTCGTCTCGCGCTCGGGCTCGCCGGCGATCTTCACCTTGTCGACGCCGGGGGCGGGCGGTGAGCCGGTGTGCCAGGCGACGAAGCTCTCGACTTCGCGCGCCAGGTTCTCGCCCGTGCCGAGCTTGCTCGGGTCGATCAGGATCGAGAGCATGCCATTGAGGACGCGCCGCTTGCCGTCGGCCGGGCCTTTGACAACCTCGCCGCCGGAGAGTGCGCCGCCAAGCAGTTCGCACACCAGCGCAAGTCCCGAGCCTTTGTGCTCGCCGAACGGCAGGATGGCGCCGTGCGGCGCGATCACGGTGTAGCGCGGATTGTTGGTGGGTCTGCCCTCGTTGTCGATGATGGTGCCGGGCTCGAGCTCGACGCCCTTGTTGAAGGCGACGCGGGTCTTGCCCTGCGCGATCTTGCTGGTGGCGAAGTCGAGCACGATCGGCTCCTTGCCGGCGCGCGGGATGCCGACGCAGAACGGGTTGGTGCCGTGGCGCGCATCGCTGCCACCCCAGGGCGCCACGATCGGCCGCGAGATCACGTTGACGAAGTGGATCGATACCAGCCCGTGATCGATGCACTGCTCGGCCCAGTGGCCGATGCGTCCGATATGGTGCGAGTTCGACAGGCCGACCACGCAGACGCCGTTGCGCTTGGCGCGCTCGGCACCGAGCTCCATCGCCTCATGGCCCATCACCTGGCCGTAGCCGGTGAGGCCGTCAAGGGTGAGCAGAGGGCCCGTATCCATCACCATCTTGACGTGCTGGTTGACGGCGAGGCCGCCTTCGACGACCGCTTCGACATAACGCGGGACCATGCCCACGCCATGGGAGTCGTGGCCCTTCAGGTTGGCTTCGACGAGATTGGTGGAGACCAACTCGGCTTCGCGGTCCGTGGAGCCGCCCGCCTTGGCGATGGCCCGGATGGCGTTGGTGAGGGGCTGCGCCTTGATGTTGCGATACTCGGCCATTGTTGTTGTTCTTATCCCTTGGCGATCCGGCGGCAGTGTTGCCACGCCGCCTCGATTAGATTCTCGCTCGCCTCTGGCGTGCGGAACGCCGAATGCGCCGACAATGTCACGTTCGGCAGTTTTGTCAGCGGATGATCGCCGGGCAGCGGCTCGATGTTGAAGACGTCGAGGCCGGCATGGCGGATATGACCGGATTTCAGCGCGTCGATCATCGCTTGCTCGTCGACCACCGCGGCGCGGGCGGTGTTGATGAGGATGGCGCCCGGCTTCATCGCAAAGATCTTCTCGCGCGTGATCATGCCACGGGTCTCGTCATTGAGCAGGAGATGCAGCGAAACAACGTCGCTTCTTGCCAGCACCGTGTCGAGATCGGTGAACTCCACGCCGGGATGGCTCTTCGGCGAGCGGTTCCAGGCAATCACCTTCATGCCGCTGCCCGACGCAATCCGCGCGACTTCCGCGGCGATGCCGCCGAAGCCGATGAGGCCGAGCGTCTTGCCGGTGAGCTGCATGCCGTCCTCGCGCAGCCAGTTGCCGACACGCATCTCGCGATCCATCATTGCGATCCCACGGGCCGACGCCCACATCAGCGCGATCGCGGATTCCGCGACCGCCGTGTCGCCATAACCCTTGATCAGATGCACGGAGATGCCGAGCTGGCTAAGTTCTTCGGGGTTCATGTAGCTGCGCGCGCCGGTGCCGAGAAATACGACGTGCTTAAGGCCCGTGCACTTCCTTGCGACCTCGGTCGGCAACGCGGTGTGATCGACGATCGCGATCTCTGCGCCGTCGAGGATGTCTGGATACTGTTCGGGCTTGATATCGGGATCCCTGTGGATCCTCACCTTGGGATCGCCAAGCTGCTCAAGCCGCTCCATGATCACGGCCAGGGCTTCGTTGGCGTCGACGAAAACTCCGCGCATGGCGCTACTCCACTTAATCAGGATGCGACGCCGGCAATCGCCAGCACGGTATGCATCAACACGTTGGTGCCGGCGGCACAGTCGGGCTGCGTGGCATCCTCCAGCTCATTGTGGCTGATGCCGTCCTTGCAGGGCACGAACACCATTGCGGCCGGCATGACGGTGTTGAGGTTGCAGGCGTCGTGGCCGGCGCCGGAGGTGATGCGGCGAGAGGAATAGCCGAGCGTCTTGGCCGCATTCTCGACCGCCGCAATGAGCTTGGCATCAAAGTGCGTCGGCGGCTTGCGCCAGACCAGGTCGATGGTCACCTCGACCTTGCGACGCGCGGCGATCTCGGCGATCGCAGCGCGCAGGTCACGATCGAGCCCATCCATGATTGCGCCATCCGCGCTGCGGCAATCCATCGTGAAGGCGATCTCGCCGGGAATGACGTTGCGCGAGGGATTTGCGATCACGGCTTCGCCGACGGTGCCGACCGCGTTCGGCCCGTGCTGCTTCGCGATGCTCTCCATCGCCAGCACGATCTCCGACAGCGTCGCCAGAGCATCGCGCCGCAGCGGCATCGGCGTCGACCCCGCATGGCTCTCAAAGCCGGAAATCTTGCCATCGTACCAGAGTACGCCCTGGCCGGAATCGACCACGCCGATGGTCTTGCCTTCGGCTTCCAGAATCGGACCCTGCTCGATGTGCAATTCGACGAAGCAGCCGAGCTTCTGGAAGCCGACCGGCTTGTCGCCGCGATAGCCGATGCCGTCCAGCGCCTGGCCGACGGTCGTGCCATCGGCGTCCTTGCGCGATAAAATGTCATCGGTGGTGAAGTCGCCGACATAGGCGGCGGAGGCCATCATCGCAGGCGCGAAGCGCGAGCCCTCTTCATTGGTCCAGTTGACGACGCAGATCGGCGCCTCTGTCTCGATTCCGGCGTCGTTGAGCGTACGGATCACCTCGAGCGCGCCGAGCGTTCCCAGGATGCCGTCATACTTGCCGCCGGTCGGCTGCGTATCGAGATGCGAGCCGATGCCGACGGGTAGCTTCGACATGTCCCGTCCCTTGCGCAAGCCGAACTGGGAGCCGAGCGCATCGACATGCACCTCCAGGCCGGCGTCCTCGCAAGCCTTGCGGAACCAGTCGCGCACCTGCTTGTCCTCCGCGCTTAGCGTGAGCCGCCGCACGCCGCCTTTGGCTGTTGCGCCGAATTGCGCGGTCTCGTGGATGGAGCCCCAGAGGCGGGCGGAATCGATTTGCAGATTGGTGGCGGCTCGGCTCATGCGGTCAGTCTCTCAATTGTCCGGCGTCTTTTTCAATGACGCGCTGGCGCGGACTCGTCAACCGCGAGGCTGCTCTGCGCAATCTGCCGTGCAAGCTCCGCAACGCGCTCCACCGCCACCACGTCGGGCGAGGCGAGCCAGCTCGCCGTGAATGTCAGCGGCGCGATGTTCAGGTCCGTATCGAGCAGTTGCAGCCGTCCGTCCGCGAGCTCGTTCTCGACGATGGCGTTGGGGATCACGGCGATGCCAAGTCCCTCGACCGCCATGTGAATGACGGTCGCAAGCGAAGCGGAGGCGTGCAGGCGGATCGGCGGCAGCTCGGGCCGGTCGAACACCTCGCGCACAACCTCGTAGGGCCTGGTCTTGCGCGGAAAGGTGATGATCGGAAACCGCGCCAGCTCCGCCCGTGTGACCGGTCCATCGCCAAGTCCGAGCGACGGACTTGCGAGGAGGCCAATGGGATAATCCGCCAGCACGCGGTTATGTACGCCGGAGGCCGACAGCGGTCCCACCACAAATGCAAGCTCGATCTCCTGCGCGAGCAGGCGAGCGGTGAGGTTCGGCGTGATGTCGACCTCGATCTCGAGCGACAGGTTCGGATAGACCTCGTTCATGCTCTTGACGAGCCGCGGCAGCCATGTGTGCACGATGGTCTCGGCAACGCCGAGCCGCATCACGCCGCGCATCGCCGAGCGGTCGCCGACCTCGGCCACCATTGCGGCGCGCAGACCGATCAGCTTCTCCGCATAGACCATCATTTGCCGGCCACTCGGCGTCGGCGAGACCACGCGATGGTCGCGGTTGAGGAGCTTCACGCCCATCTCGCGCTCCAGTTGGGCGATGCGCTGGGAGATCGCCGGCTGGGTCGTGTTGAGGCGCGCTGCGGCGCCGCGAAAGCTGCCGAGCTTCACAACCCAGAGGAATGTCTCGATCGATCTGAAGTCCAGCATTGGAAGGATTTTCCCAAATCGATAAGGTATATTTATCGATATTGATTAGAAACGAAGATTAGACTTTATAGCACGCTTGGTGTTGGCTGTCTTTGTCGAGTTTATAGGCAGGTCGATCACATGACTGTTTTGGTGGCAGCGCAGCAAACTGAAACGCCCGACACCCTCCCGAGCCGTCTGGCGCGGCTTGCCTACCGACGTGGTCAGGTCGGCTCGACCGCCGGTGTTGCCCCCGGCTTCGTCCAGGGCAATCTGGCGATCCTGCCGGCGGAATACGCCAGCGCCTTTCACCGCTTCTGCCAGCTCAATCCGAAACCGTGCCCGATCATCGGCATGTCAGACGTCGGCAGCCCCCACATTCCCTCGCTCGGCGCCGATCTCGACATTCGCACCGACGTGCCGCGCTACCGCGTCTGGCGCGACGGCGAGGTGGTCGACGAGCCGACCGACGTGAGGAAGCATTGGCGCGACGATCTCGTCACCTTCGTGCTCGGCTGCTCGTTCTCATTCGAAGAGGCTCTGCTCGACGAGGGCATGCCGATCCGCCACATCGAGCAGAACGTGCGCGTGCCGATGTACCGCACCAACATCGCGTGCGGCGAGTCCGGTCCGTTCGCCGGCCCGATGGTGGTGTCGATGCGCCCGTTCAAGGCGGCTGATGCGATCCGCGCCGTGCAGATCACCTCGCGCTATCCCGCCGTGCACGGCGCGCCGGTGCATCTCGGCCATCCCCACCTGATCGGCATCAAGGACATCGCCAAGCCCGACTATGGCGATCCGGTGCCGGTCGCCGACGACGAGATCCCGGTGTTCTGGGCCTGCGGCGTGACGCCGCAATCGGTGATCAACGCCGCCAAGCTGCCATTCGCGATCACGCATTCGCCCGGCCTGATGCTGGTGACGGATCTCAAGAACAGGACCATGGCCGTGATTTAGTGGGCAGCGTTTGCTGCTTCTTCGGGCTTTACCACATCCATCAATCACTTCATTCGATCAGCCGAAATTCAGTAACAGGGGACTTTGCCATGACGATCACTCGCCGCGACGTGTTGCTAGGCGCCACCGCCACTGCTGCACTGCTACCGTTGGCGGCCCGCGCGCAGACCTCGGAAGTCGTGATCGGCGTCATCTATCCTTTCTCCGGCGGCAGCGCCCAGCAGGGCGTCGACGCGCAGAAGGCCTATGAGACCGCGCTCGAGGTCATCAACAAGGACACCGATTTCGACCTGCCGCTGGCGAAGGGCGAGGGCCTGCCGGGCCTTGGCGGCGCCAAGATTCGCCTCGTGTTCGCCGACCATCAGGCCGATCCGCAAAAGGGCCGCGCCGAGGCCGAGCGCCTGATCACGCAGGAGAAGGTCTCCGCCATCATCGGCACCTACCAGAGCGCGGTCGCGGTCACCGTCAGCCAGATCTGCGAACGCTACCAGATACCGTTCGTGTCCGCCGACAACTCGTCGCCGAGCCTGCATCGCCGCGGTCTCAAATATTACTTCCGCGCCTCCCCGCACGACGAGATGTACTCGGCCGCGATGTTTGACTTCTTCGATGCCATGAAGAAAAAGGGCACCAAGATCGAGACGCTGTCGCTGTTCCACGAGGACACCATCTTCGGCACCGATTCCGCCAATGCCCAGGCCAAGATCGCCGGCGAGCGCGGCTACAAGATCGTCACCGACATCAAGTACCGCGCCAACTCGCCGTCGCTCTCCGCCGAGGTGCAGCAGATCAAGACTTCCAGTGCCGACGTGCTGATGCCGTCGAGCTACACCACCGACGGGATCCTGCTGGTCAAGACCATGGCCGAGCTCGGCTACAAGCCGAACGCGATCGTGGCGCAGGATGCCGGCTTCTCCGAGAAGGCACTCTACGACGCCGTCGGCGACAAGCTCGAAGGCGTGATCTCGCGCGGCACCTTCTCGCTCGACCTCGCGCAGAAGCGCCCGATGGTCGGCAAGATCAACGAGATGTTCAAGGCGAAGTCGGGCAAGGACTTCAACGATCTCACCTCGCGCCAGTTCATGGGCTTGATCATCCTCGCCGACGCGATCAACCGCGCCAAGTCGGCCGATGGCGAGAAGATCCGCGATGCGCTGGCGGCGACCGATATCCCGGGCGAGCAGACCATCATGCCCTGGAAGCGCGTCAAGTTCGACGAGATGGGCCAGAACAACGACGCCGATCCGGTGCTGCTGCAATATGTCGGCGGCAAGTTCGTCACCATCTTCCCGCCGCAGGCTGCGATCGCCGAGGCGATCTGGCCGATGAAATAAGCGGCGCGCTGGGCAGGTGGGGGGCCAGACACCGTGACAGTCGAGAGCACCGAACTGCTTCACCGCATCGTCGTTGCGAGTGCAGCGAAGAAATCCAGGAATGTATCCGCGGAGACAGTCTGGATTGCTTCGTCGCAAGGGCTCCTCGCAATGACGAAGCTCTACTGCGGCACTTCTCGGGTGGAGGCTGACCAATGACAGCCCAAGCCATTATCCAGAGTCTTGCGAGCGGCCTTCTCATGGGCCTGCTCTACGGACTGATCGCCGTCGGCCTCGCGCTGATCTTCGGCCTGATGGACGTCGTGAACTTCGCCCATGGCGAGTTTCTGATGATCGCCATGTACGTCAGCTTCTTCCTGTTTGCGTTCTTCGCCATCGACCCCCTGCTGTCGGCGCCGCTGGTCGCCGCGGCACTCTTCGTGTTCGGGGCGGTGGTCTATCTATTGATCGTACGCTTCGCCATGCGGGCCAAGGCCAACGCAGGCATGGTGCAGATCTTCTCGACCTTTGGCCTGGCCATCGTGATGCGCGGGCTGGCGCAGTTCTTCTTCACGCCGGATTACCGCAGCATTCCGCAGTCCTGGCTTGGCGGCAAAACCATCTCGTTCGCCGGCGTCTTCCTGCCGGAGCCGCAACTGATCGGCGCGCTGGTCTCGATTCTCGCCTTTGCCGGCCTCTACTTCTTCATCCATCGCACCGATTTCGGGCGCGCGCTCGAGGCGACACGTGAAGACCCTGGCGCGGTGGCGCTGGTCGGCATCGACAAGAACCGCGTCTTCGCGCTGGGCTGGGGCCTCGGCGCTGCGCTGGTCGGTCTTGCGGGCGCAATCATGGCGAGCTTCTTCTATATCTATCCCGACGTCGGCGCGTCCTTTGCGCTGATCGCCTATGTCACGGTTGCGCTCGGCGGCTTCGGCAGCGTGTTCGGCGCCTTCGCCGGCGGCATCATTGTCGGTCTCGTCGAAGCCACCACCGCGCTGGTGCTGCCGCCTTCGCTGAAGTCGGTCGGCATCTACGCCGTGTACCTGCTGGTCGTCTTCATCCGGCCGCGCGGCCTGTTCGGGCAGATGTGATGGACAAGAATTTTGCCGCGCGGCGCCGCCGCGACCTGGTCATCGCCGCGGTGCTGGCCGCATTGGCCGCTCTCGCGCCGCTGTTCGTGAAGGACGTCTACGTCCAGAACATCCTGATCCTGACGTTGATGTATGCGGCGCTGTCACAGAGCTGGAACATCCTGTCCGGCTATTGCGGACAGATCTCGCTCGGCCATGCGCTCTATTTCGGCATCGGCGCCTACACCACGGAGCTCCTGTTCACCAAGTTCGGCGTGCTGCCCTGGTTCGGCATGCTTGGCGGAGGCGTGATTGCGGCCTTGATCGCAATGGGGCTCGGTTATCCCTTCTTCCGCTTGCGCGGCCATTACTTCGTGATCGCGACCATCGTCATTGCCGAGATCGGGCTGCTCCTGTTCCAGAACTGGGAGTGGGCGGGGGCTGCGATGGGAATCACCATTCCGGTGCGCGGCGACAGCTGGCTGAAATTCCAGTTCATGCGCAGCAAGCTGCCGTACTTCTATTTCGCGCTCGTGCTGTGTTGTCTCGCCTGGTTCGTCACCTGGTGGCTCGAAGACTCCAAATGGGGTTTTTGGTGGCGCGCGGTGAAGGACAATCCGGAAGCTGCCGAGAGCCTCGGCGTCGTCGTGTTCAACTCCAAGATGGGCGCGGCTGCCGTCTCAGCTTTTCTCGTTGCCATCGGCGGCGCCTTCTATGCGCAGTTTCTCGCCTATATCGATCCTGAGAGCGTGATGGGCTTCCAGTTCTCGCTGCTGATGGCGCTGCCGGCCGTGCTCGGTGGCATCGGCACCCTCTGGGGCCCGGTGCTGGGCGCGGCCATCCTGATCCCGATGACGGAGCTGACGCGCTCCTATATCGGCGGGTCCGGCCGCGGCGTCGATCTCATCGTCTACGGCACACTGATCGTGCTGATCTCTCTGGCCTTGCCGCAAGGCCTGGTGAGCCTGTTCTCGCGCGCGAAGTCGAAGGGAGCCACACGATGACCGCGCTCCTTGAAACCCGCGGTGTCTGGCAGCGCTTCGGCGGCCTTGTCGCCAACAGCGACGTCTCGATCTCGGTCGGGCGCGGCGAAATCGTCGGGCTGATTGGGCCGAACGGCGCCGGCAAGTCGACGCTGTTCAATCTCATCGCCGGCGTGCTGCCGCCGACCCAGGGCACGATCTGGTTCGACGGCGAGGATGTCACCAAAATGCCGGCTGCCGAGCGTTGCCAGCGCGGCGTCGGTCGCACCTTCCAGGTCGTCAAGAGCTTTGAGACCATGACGGTCATCGACAACGTCATTGTCGGCGCTCTCGTGCGCAACACCGTGATGCGCGAGGCGCGCCGCAAGGCGCATGAGGTGCTGGAGTTCACCGGCCTTGCCGCTCGCGCCGATGTGCGCGCGAGCGACCTCGTGCCGGCCGAGAAGCGCCGCCTCGAAGTCGCGCGCGCGCTCGCGACCGAGCCAAAACTGCTGCTGCTCGACGAAGTCCTCACCGGCCTGACGCCGACCGAGGCGCAGACCGGCGTTGCGCTGGTGCGGAAGGTGCGCGATGCCGGCATCACCGTGCTGATGGTCGAGCATGTCATGGAGATCGTGATGCCGCTGGTCGATCGCGCCATCGTGCTCGACCTCGGCAAGGTGCTGGTCGAGGGCAAGCCCACTGAGGTCGTGCGCGATCCCAAGGTGATCAGCGCATATCTGGGAGATCGTCATGCTGTCAGTGCATGAAGTCACGACCGCCTATCAGGGCCTGGTCGCGATCTCCGCGGTCAGCATCGAAGTCGCCAAGGGAGAGATCGTCTGCGTCGCCGGCGCCAACGGCGCTGGCAAGTCGACGCTGCTCAAGTCCATTGCCGGCGCCGAGCGCCCGCGTTCGGGCACCGTGACGTTCGACGGCAAGCGTCTCGACGGCATGGCGCAGCATCATGTCACGGCCACCGGTATCGCCTACGTGCCGGAGAACCGCCGCCTGTTTCCGCGTCTTTCCGTGCGCGACAATCTCCGCCTCGGCAGCTATCTGTACCGCGGCGAGGCAAATCGCGAAGAGCCGCTCGATCTCGTTTTCACGCTGTTTCCGCGCCTGTCCGAACGCCTGGACCAGCGCGCCGAAACGCTCTCCGGCGGCGAGCAGCAGATGCTCGCCATCGGCCGCGCCCTGATGACGCGGCCGCGGCTGCTGATGCTGGACGAGCCCTCGCAGGGCATTATGCCAAAGCTTGTCGACGAGATCTTTCAGGCGGTCAAACGCATCCGCGATGCCGGCATGACCGTGCTGATCGTCGAGCAGCGCATGGCCGAATGCCTCGAGATCGCCGACCGCGCCTATATCCTGCAAACCGGCCGCGTGCTGATGCAGGGTCCGGCGGCAGAAATCAGGGGCAACCCGGACGTGCGAAAGGCGTATCTGGGGCTGTAGCTTTCTGAACCGCCGCCACAAACTCCGCCGTCATCCTTGTATGGGGA
>NZ_VSTH01000158.1 GCF_008123965.1 Bradyrhizobium hipponense
ACCACATCCCCATACAAGCCTGGATGGAGCGTGCGCTCCATCCAGGCTACGATAGCGGGGCTTGGGCTTCGCCTTGCCCCTACTGCAAGGTCGGATCGAGCCTATCGCGCAGCCAGTCGCCGATCACGGAGACGGCCAGCGTCGTCACCACGATCGTCGCCGCCGGCGCCAGCATGATCCAGGGCGCCCGGGTCAGATATTCCCGGCCGTATCCGACCATATTGCCGAGGCTGGTCATCGGCGGCTGCACGCCGAGGCCGAGGAAGGACAGGCCTGATTCCATCAGGATCACCTCGGGGAAGACCAACGTGGTCGAGACGATCAGGGTCGAGGCGATGTTGGGCAGGATATGGCGCAGATAGATCCGCGACGGCCGCGCGCCGAGCTGGCGGACCGCGGCCGCGTAGCCTTGCGCATTGGCGGAGATGGCGAGCCCTCGGGCGATACGGGCGTAGCGCTCCCAGCCGAAAAAGCCCATCAGGCCGATCAGCAGCGGCAGCGAATTGCCGAAGAAGGCCAGCACGGCGAGCGCCATGATCAGGAACGGCATGCTGGCCTGGAAGTCAGACAGCATCAGCACGAACTGCTCGAGGGCCCCGCGGAAATGCGCGGCGAGGAAGCCGAGGGTGGTGCCGACGATCGCCGAAATGGCCGTCGCGCCGAACGCGATCAGGAGCGAGATGCGGATCGAGACGAGCAGCCGCGACAGCACGTCGCGGCCGAGCTCGTCCGTGCCGAGCCAATGCACCACATTGCCGGGCGCGGCCAGGCGATTGCGCAGGTCGAGTTGCGTATAGCCGTAGGGCGCGATCTTCTCGGCGAGGGCGGCAATCACCAGCATCGCGATGATCCAGCCCACTGCAAGCGCGACCGAGACCGGAATCGCGGGAAGGCTGATGCGGCGGCGGACGGCGGTGTCCTTGAGTGCTGCGTCCGTCATGCATGCGCTCCCTTCATGCGCAGCCGCGGATCGAGGAAGCCGTAGAGGAAGTCGACGATCAGATTGGACGTGACCATGGTCAGCGCGACCAGCAAGAGGATGCATTGCACGACGGCGAGGTCGCGGTTGGCGACGGCAACAACGAGCAGGCGCCCTACTCCCGGCCACGAAAACACGCTCTCGACCACGACCGCGCCCGCAATCAGCGTGCCGACCATAAAGCCCAAAATGGTGACGGTCGGGATCGCCGCGTTCGGCAGCGCATGCGATGTCACCACCTTGCGCCACGGCACGCCCTTGGCCGAGGCAGTGCGGATATAGGGCTGGCCCAGCACTTCCAGCATCGCGCTGCGGGTGAAGCGCGCCAGCACCGCGGCGCCGCCGAGGCTCAGCGTCGCGATTGGCAGGATCGCATGACGCCAGCTGTCCTGCCCGCCCGACGGCAGCCATCCCAGCTGCACGGCGAAGACGAGAACAAGCAGCAGCGCGAGAACAAAACTCGGCACGGTGAAGCCCGCGACGGCCGCTGTCATCACGGCGCGGTCGATCGCCGAGCCCCGATGCAGCGCGGCGTAGATGCCGGCGGGAATGCCGAGCGCCACCTTGAACGCGAAGGCCGGCAGCGTCAGCGCCAGCGTCGCCGGAATCCGCTCCAGCACGAGTTGAATTGCAGGCCGGCCGTCGCGCATGGAGCGACCGAGCTCGCCTTTGGCAATGGCGCCGAAGTAATCAAGATACTGCATCCAGATTGGATCATCGAGACCCCAGGCCTTGCGGAACGCCGCGAGGACCTCCGGCGGCGCTTCCGGTCCCAAAATCATCAGCGAGGGATCGCCGGAGAGGCGCAACACCACGAAGGCGAAGGTGACGACGAGGACGATGGTCAGCATCGCGCGTCCGATGCGGATTGCGAAATAGCGTCCCATCACGCCGCGTCCCGCGTCGCGGCCTTGGTCTCGGGCTTGGTCGCAGGTTTGGAGCCCGTCACGAGATGGCACGCGACCTGGCGATCTCCACCGACCGCAGACAGAATTGGCGTCTCGGTCGCGCAACGCGCAACCGCGCGTGGGCAGCGCGGATGAAAGGCGCAGCCCTGGGGGCGCGCAGCCGGGTTCGGCGGATCGCCTGACAGCACGATGCGGCCTGCGCTGCGGCGGCCCGGCGCCGGCGAGGCCGAGACCAGCGCCTGCGTGTACGGGTGCTCCGGCCGCGCAAAGAGATCATCGGCGCTGCCAAGTTCGACGATGCGGCCGAGATACATCACAGCGACCACATTGCTGATCTGCCTGACGACGCGCAGATCGTGGCTGATGAACAGCAAGGTCAGCGACAGCTGCGCCTGGAGATCGGCCAGCAGGTTCACCACCTGTGCCTGGATCGAGACATCGAGCGCGCTGACCGGCTCGTCGCAGACCAGGAAGTCGGGCTTTGTGGCCAGCGCCCGCGCCAGCACGATGCGCTGACGCTGGCCGCCGGAGAGTGCGCCGGGATAACGCGCGCCATGCGCCGGCGTCAGCTCGACCGCGCGCAGCAATTCGCGCACGCGTTCCTCGCGCTCGGCGGCCATGCCGACACCGTGAATGTCCAGCGGCTCGCGAATTTGCGCAGCCACCGGCAACCGCCGGTCCAGCGCGCCCAGCGGGTCCTGAAAGATCATCTGCATGCGCGCGCGCTGTGCGCGCCACGCCGCCGTTGCGGGCGCCGCCATCGGCTTGCCGTCAAACCGCACCTCGCCGCGATCCGGCGGCTCCAGCCCGAGCACTATCCGCCCGGTGGTGGATTTGCCTGAACCGGACTCGCCGACGAGACCCAGCGTTTCACCCCTGGGAATCGTCAGCGACACGCCATCGACTGCGTGAACTGCGGTGCTTCGCCCGAACATTCCGGAACGCATCCTGTAGCTGCGCGAGATCGCGGCCACTTCGACGAGCGGCGCGCTCATTCGGCGGCCATCCCCAGCAGCGCCCGGCGCGAGGCCTCGGCGCGAATGCAGGCGACGGCACGGTTGTCGGCAACCGGCGCCAGGCTCGGCGCAGCGTGGCGGCACGGCTCGGCCGCGAGGGCGCAGCGCGGCGCGAAGGCGCAGCCATCAGGCATACTGGCGGGATCGGGCACGGTCCCGGGAATAGCGATGAGGCGGCGGCGCGGCCCGTCAAGCGGCGGCAGCGCGCCGATCAGGCCTTGCGCGTAGGGATGCACGGGGTCGGCAAAGAGCTGGTTGCTAGGTGCCTCCTCGACGATGCGGCCGGCATACATCACCGCGACACGGTCGCAGTTCTCTGCAACGACGCCGAGATCGTGGCTGATCAGGACCATCGCCATGCCCATCTCGCGGCGGATCGACGAGAGCAGCTCCAGGATCTGCGCCTGAATGGTGGCGTCGAGCGCCGTGGTCGGCTCATCCGCGATCAGCAGGTCGGGATTTCCGGCCAGCGCCATCGCGATCATGATGCGCTGGACCTGGCCGCCGGAGAATTCGTGCGGATAGGCCGACAGCCGCCGCGCCGCATCGGGAATGCCGACGAGATCGAGCAGCCGCAGCGCTTCCGCCTTCACCGCAGCGCCCGAAAGCCCGCGATGCAGCGCCAGGGTTTCACAAAGCTGCCTGCGGATGGTCAGCACCGGATTGAGCGCGCTCGCCGGATCCTGAAAGATCATGGCGACGCGCCCGCCCCGCACCCGGTCGAGCTCGGCTTCGCCGGCGCCAAGGATTTCACGTCCGTCGAGCCGCACCGAACCCGACACCTGCGCGTGCCGCGGCAGCAGACCCAGGGCAGCCAGCCAGGTCACCGACTTGCCGGACCCGGACTCGCCGACGAGGCCAAGGGCCTCGCCCTTCTGCAATTTCAGATCGACGCCGCGCAGGACCGGGACGCCGTTGAAGGCGACGCTCAGGCCTTCGATGCTCACCAGTGGCGGCATAGCCTACGCCTCGAAATTGCCGGCGCGGAAATCCATCGCGAAGGCCGGCGACGCCTTCCACTTGATCGACTTCGGTTTGGCTGTGAAGGTCGCGTTCTGATGCAGCACCGTAAAGGCCGGGTCCTCGCGCTCGGCGATCTCCAGCATGCGGCGGAACGCCTTCTTGCGCGCCGCGCGGTCGATCGAGGTTTCCAGGAATTCGGAGAGCGTGTTCAGCTCGGCATTGGTCCATTCGCCGATCTGCTGCTGCTGGCCATTCGGCCCGTGCTGGGCAACCAGCGAGGAGACGGGATCGTTGAAGGCCGCCGAGTTCGACCAGTCGCGCACTGCCCGGGTCGGCGCGCGTTCCATGATCTGGGACCAGTTCTCCTTGGTCTCGATCTGGACGTTGAGGCCAACCGACTTCCACATCTCGACCAGGACCTGCGCGGTTGCGACCTGGTTGGTGTAGTAGTTGTTGAGCAGGCGATAGGGGATCGGATCGCCCTTGTAGTTGGCCTGCTTCAACAGATCCTGCGCGAGTTTTGGATCATAGGCCGGCACGCTCCAGTCGGCGTTGAACATGTCGCCGTAAAATTCCCACTGCAGGCCCTTCGGCACGCGGGTGCGACCGGCCCACAGGCTGTCGACGATCGCCTGCCGGTCGATCGCGTGGGTGAAGGCGCGCCGCACCAGCGGATTGGCGAGCTGGGCGTGGTTCTTGTCGAACACGGTCAGGCGGTGGTTGAGAATGGTGCCGCCCTGCACTTCGAACGCGGCGTTCTTCTCGATGCCGGCGATCTGGTCCGGCGGGATATCGCAGGCGAACTGGTACTCGCCCGACAGCAGGCCGTTGATGCGGCTTGCGACCTCGGGCACCTCGAGGAAGCGGATTCGCTTGAGCGGCGGCCGGCCGCCCCAATATTCGTCATGCGCTTCCAGCGTCAGCGAGACGTCGGGCTTGAGCTCGACGACCTTGTAGGGGCCGGTGGTGATCGGCTTGCGCGCCCAGTCGAGATAGCTGGTGGATTCGGCCCAGGCCCGGCGGTTCGCGATGTCGGAGCCGTAACGCGACAGCCGGCCCTCGATCGTGACGTCGGGCGTGGCGTTGTAGAAGCGTACAGTGTACTTGTCGACGGCATCGACGCGCACGAGGTCCGGCCAGATCCGGCGCGCCACCGCAGGAACGTCCGGCGGCAGCTCCTTGCCCGGCCGAGGCGTCGGGATCTTTTCAAAAGCCTGGATGGTGGAGCGGCTCTTGGCCTCGGTCTCGCCGAACATGCGCTCGCGGCTGAAGGTGAAGACGACGTCCTCCGCCGTCAGCTCGTCGCCATTGTGGAATTTGACGCCCTGGCGCAGCTTCACCTCGACGGTCTCGTCGTCGATGCGGCGCCATTCGGTGGCGAGCCCCGGCACGGCTTCGAGGCTGCCGCGCCAGTTCTTGGAGATCAGCCCTTCCCAGATCGAGGAGAAGAACACGCGCTCGCCGACATTGGACTGCTCGCGCAGCACATCGAGCACGTTCGAATTCGTGACCTTCTGCACCGCAATCGTCACCAACGGACGATTGTCGCCTTGCGCGATCGCAAACCGCGGTAGGAACAGCGCGCCGGTGGCTGCAGTGCCGGACTTCAGGATGGTGCGACGGGTGAGCTTGCTCATGACGTTAACCCCTGCCCTCTGTGATGCCGGTTAGTCAGCGAGGCCGAGCGCGGCGAGATGCGCGGCGCCGGCGCGGACGTCGTCGTGATTGCGCAGTTCGAGGATCAGCCGCGGATTGGAGGTCAGCCGGCCGAGCGCGCGGAAGACGGCGGTCCAGTGGATGTTGCCCTCGCCCGGCGCCCAGTGCCGGTCGGCAAAGCCGTCGGAGTCCTGGAGATGGACATGCGTCAGCATGTTGCCGGCGGCATCGACGTAATAGTCGACGGGCGGCGCGCCGGTGGACACATGCGCATAATTGGCATGTCCCGTATCGAGCGAGACGCGCACCCTGGTGCTCTCTAGCGCCTTGGCCAGATGCACGCGGTCGCGCGGATCCTTGTCCTCGATATTCTCGAGGACGATTTCGCAGCCGATCGTCTCGGCGCGAGCGATCACCTCGGCGAGCGTCGCGCGCACGCGCTCGATCAGATTGGTGCGATTTTCGGGGTAGAGGTCGAGATTGTTGCGATCCCAGGTGGTGAAAGGCGAATGGATCACCATCTGCGTCGCGCCGAGGAATTCGGCGGCATCTAACCCCTGGAGCAGGCGTTTTGTCACTGCCTGGCGGATCATCGCGTCGTGGCTGTCGATCTTGAAACCCCAGAACGGCCCGTGAATGCCGAGCCGGCCGGTGTGGCCTGCGAGCATCTGCTTGATGTCGCCGGCTGCGCTGCGCCAGTCGCCGTCAAGCAGGTCGGCGCGAAAGAAGTCCTGGATTTCGAGATCGCGCTGCCGTTCCAGGAGCCAGTCGCGGTGAGCGGGGATCGATCTGATGGACAATGCGGCGCCCAGTACCGGCTTCGACATAGCTTGCTCTCCTTGGCCGTCAGCGATGACGAGAGCAGCGCTAAACCAGTTCAATGACAGGCCGGTGAAATGCAGGTTCTGCAACGCTGAAGGATGTGGACATCCTGCCGATCGTCTGCATCGATTTCGGGCAGGACGATCACGTCTTGATCGTAACGCGCATATTTGCAGTGCGCAGCGTGCGCGTGTCTCCGTAGTGATCCGGAATGGAATCCTATTGCGATGTCGCGTACATCGCGGGACATCGATCGGCGGCCACTTCCAAGGGCATCACCCTCTGATCGCGCGACATGTGGTTGGGGGACCGCATGGGGCGGGGATTGAAGGCTGAGGCAAGGTGAGAGGTCCGGACTCCTAGGCACTCCGGACCTCGAACTTTTGACATCGAACGCGATATCGCGCCGCCCGGCTGTTCAGCCTGGCGGCGCGTTTTCGTGTGCCGTCTTGTTGGCGCGGGCGCTCACCGCGTCTGCGGTTCGATCGTGACGGTGCAATCGTCCTGCCCTTGCGTGGCGACCACGATATCGCCGGCTGCAGCCCCGAGCGCGATCGGCGCGGACGAGCCGCCGCCGGGCAATTGAACAGTCACGCTCAACGAATCCGTGCGGGCGCTCGAGCCAACCGTCGACGGTTCCGCTTCCGCGACGTTGCCTGAGGCATCGCGCCGCATGATCCGGCAGTTCACATTGCTGCCGCCGGCCGCCGCCATGCTTGAGGTGGCACCGCCACCCATGTGCGCGCGGGCTCGCGAAGGATCGCGCGGCACCTGGCTCACGATCCGGTGGGTCCGGGGCTCCACAATGACGACATCGTTATCCGTAGCGAAATATTCGTAGTCCCGATATTCGGGCTCGATCGAAACGATCTCGGGCGGCAGCCGATAAAGGCGTACGCGCGGAGGAATCGTCTCGCCCACCCGGATCGAGATATTCAGATCGCGTTCTGGCTGCGCCAGGCGTTCTCGGCTCAGCGTTTCGGAGATCCGCACCTGCTTCTCGGAAGTGACGCGGGTCTGCTGATCGACCTGCGCGTTGCTCTGGGTCGTTTGATTGGCTTGATTGGTCTGCGTGCCGGTTTGAGCCGGCGCGGTCTGTGCATTGGTGCTCGGAGGTGTCCGGCTCGTGTCGGTTGCCGTTGCCGGACGGTTGCCCTGTTGCGCAGGCGGCTGTTGTTCGGCTGCATTGCGTGGCGGCTGGTTCTGGTTGCGCTCGTTCTGGTTTGCCGCCGTGCCGGCTCGATCATTCTGCTGGCCGGCCGTTCCCGCCTTTGATTTCTCGGACTCGGCCGTTGATTTCTGCGGCGCGGACTTATCCTGCTTGGTCTCGGCGCTGCTCTTGGTCTCTGCGCTGCTCTTGCCACTCTCGCGACCTTGCTTTGCGCTCTCCGCCCCACGGTTGCGACCTCGCGCCGGCTCACGGGATTCTTGCGCCTGCTCTTTCGCGTCTTTCGCGTTGGGTTGATTGCGCTCGGAAGCCGCCGCGGGCCGGTTCTTCTCTTCGTTAGCCTGGCGATTGGCGCCGCCCTTGTCCTCGCGTCCGGCGGTCCCCTGCATTCTTTCCTGGCGGCCTTGCGCGCGTTCCGGACCGCGTTCTTGAGCCGATCCACGATCGTGTTGCTGCGCGGCGCCTTTCGCCGGTTCCTCCGTCCGTCTCGGTTCGTCTTTCCGCTCGCCGGGCGCCTGAGCGTAGGCCAAACCCGATGCGAGCATCAGCCCGACGGCAGCAGTCGACAGCATCAAGTGCTTGCGCATATTCCTCTCCTCATGATTCTACAACAAACGCGAACGTGGTTTGCGTGCGAAGGTTCCTGAGGAGATCGGCGGCCGTGCGCCTCATCGGCGTGCCGGATCAGGTCGTGCTCACATCGCATCCTTCAGCGTGAGCCGTGCCGTGAATGTCACGCTGGTCTTGCCGACCAGCGCCATGCCTTCAACCTCGGCGGCGTCGGCGGAGTAGTCGCCCGAGAAGCCGCAGTCACTTCCCTGCCGCCGAACGCGAGTGTCTTGCCGACGGCCTCGGTGTGCTGATTGACGATCATGTCGCCGCGCCACTTGCCGTTCCGCAAGGTGTAGCTGCCGGTGTAGTAGAAATAACTGTCGCCGCCCATGATGCGGCCATCGCAGAGCACGACGACACCTTTGGCCTGGCCGCGCTTGCCGTCGCGCATCTCAATCTCAAAGATGTAGAGGCCGTTGAGGACCTTGCTCTGGTCGCCGCTCTGCTCGGGCTCATCGCCGGCCGACATGGCTCATCTCCCGCTCAGACCGGCACGTTCCGTTCCAGATCCTCGAGCCACGCCGCTGCGCTCGAATCGGACGGCGCGCGCCAGTCGCCACGCGGCGACAACGAGCCACCGGCCGAAACCTTCGGGCCGTTGGGCATGGCCGATCGCTTGAATTGGCTGAAGGCGAAGAAGCGGCGCAGGAACACCTCCAGCCAGCGGCGGATCTCGGGGAGATCATAGGCCTTGCGCCGGTCGTTCGGGAAAGCCGGCGGCCACTCGCCCTTGGCAATATCCTTCCACGCCTGGAGCGCCATGAAGGCGATCTTGGAGGGCCGCATGCCGAACCGCAGTGTGTAGAACAGGTTGAAATCCTGGAGCTCGTATGGCCCGACCGAGGCTTCGGTGCTTTGTGGTTTCTCGCCGGGCTTGACCGGAACCAGCTCGGGCGAGATTTCGGCCGACAGGATCGCCGAAAGGGTTCGGTTCACATCGTCGCTGAACTGCTTCGACGCGATCACCCAGCGGATCAGATGCTGGATCAGCGTTTTCGGTACGCCCGCGTTGACATTGTAGTGCGCCATCTGGTCGCCGACGCCATAGGTGCACCAGCCGAGCGCGAGCTCGGAGAGGTCGCCGGTGCCGATGACGATGCCACCACGATGGTTGGCAAGCCGGAACAGGTAATCCGTGCGCAGTCCCGCCTGCACGTTCTCGAACGTAATGTCGTAGACCATCTCGCCCTTGCCGAAGGGATGGCCGATATCCTTCAGCATCTGCGTGGCCGTGGTGCGGATATCGAGTTCCTGCCAGGTCGTCTGCAGCGACTTCATCAGCGCAAACGCATTCGTCTTGCTCTCGCCGCCAGTGGCAAAGCCCGGCATGGTGTAGGCGAGGATGTTTTCGCGCGGCAGGCCGAGCAGGTCGACCGCCTTGGCGGCGACGATCAGGGCGTGGGTGGAATCGAGCCCACCCGATACGCCGATGACGACACGCTTGGTGCCGGTGGCGCGCAGGCGCTGCACCAGGCCGGCGACCTGGATGTTGTAGGCCTCGTAGCAATCCTGTTCGAGCAGGCTCTCCTCGCTCGGCACGAACGGAAAACGTTCGACCTTGCGTTGGAAGCCGATATCGGCGGCCGGCGGCTTCACGGCGAAGGCGACTTTACGGAAGAAGCCCTCGCGCTGGCGGCGGTTGTCATCGAACGTCCCCATCAGCGCGCGCTCCTGCCGCAGCAGGTCGAGATCGACGTCGGCGAGGGTGATCTGCCCGCCCTGCCGGAACCGCTCGCCCTCGGCCAGAAGCACGCCGTTTTCATAGATCGAGGTCTGGCCGTCCCAGGCCAGATCAGTGGTCGACTCCCCTGCTCCGGCGGCAGAATAAACGTAAGCCGCAAGGCAGCGCGCCGAGGTCGATTGACACAGCAGTGCGCGCGAGCGCGCCCGGCCGATCGTGATCGGGCTGCCGGAGAGATTGATCAGCACGCTCGCGCCCGCGAGCGCCAGCTCCGATGCCGGCGTCACCGGGATCCACATGTCCTCGCAGATCTCGACGCCGATGGTCAGGCCCGGAACGTCCTCCGCCGCAAACAGCAGGTCGACACCGAACGGTGCGCGCAGCTCGCCGAACGCTATCGCTTCCCCGACGATCCCGGCGCCCGAGGCGAAATGCCGTCCCTCATAGAACTCGCGATAGGTCGGCAGGTACGTCTTCGGCACCACGCCCAAAACGGTGCCGCGGTGAATGACGACGGCGCAATTGTAGATACGCGCTCCAAAGCGCAGCGGCGCGCCGACGATGAGAACGGTCATCAGCGCCGACGAGGCCTCGACGATCGCAGCCAGCCCCCGCTCGACCGCATCGAGCAGCGGATCCTGCTTCACGAGGTCTTCGATCGCATAGCCGGACAGGCACAGCTCGGGAAACACGGCCACCGCCACCGACTGCTCATGGCACGCATTCGCCGCGGCCAGAACCGCCTTGGCATTGGCCGTGGGATCGGCCACATGGGAGGTGGTGACGCAGGCCGCGACGCGCGCAAATCCGTGGGCGTAAATCGAGTGAAAACTCATCGAGCGCAGTACCCTTGATCTCTTCGCGAACGGCGGAGATGATCCGGCCGCCGTCGGGTCAGGCTATATTTAGCCCATCGACGTCGCCTCGTGCAGGCCATTCGCCGTCATGCATAACGGAATTGCAACTTCGCCTGTCCCACCCGTGGCGGTGTCAGGCGCTGCGCGCCAGCACGCCGGGCAGATCGTCACGCAGCCACTCGGCGATCCGGGGCCAGGCATGCGCATGCGTGCGCGCGCCCATGAACAGACCGAGATGATTGCCGGGCTCGGAGGCCGCCGCAACGAACGCTGGCGGCGTACCGAGCAGCTCGGCGGTGGCGAGCGCCTGCGCGGCCGGCACGACCTCGTCGTCGAGCCCCGCCAGCAGGAAGACCGGGGCCTTGACGTCTTTCAGATCAATCGCGCGGCCGAGGGCTGTGAAATCGCCGGTGGCAATCCGGTTCTCCCGGAAAATCCAGTTGACGATCTGGAGATAGTAGGTGCCCGGCAGGTCGAGCGTTTCCGTGTTCCAGCGATCGAAACGCGCGAGCAGCGCCGCGGCCTCCTCATCCGCGAGGTCTATCTGCAACGCCGCTGCGATGTCGTCGCGGCTCGGCGCCCTGGACCAGAACCGCAGCATCTCCTCGCCGCTGACATTGCCGCCACCGCGCGCGACGAGCTGATCGTAGACCATTTCGGGCGCGTTGCGAGCAAGCCGCGACAGCGACGAGTCGATCGCAAGATCAACCGGGGCGCCAACCAGGACCAGCCGTCGCACCTTCGCCGGAAAACGAGCCGCATAGAGCAGCGACAACCAGCCCCCCTGACACAGTCCGACCAGATCGACCGGGGCACCGATCTCGTCGATGGCGACGTTGAGATCGCCGAGATAGCTGTCGATCGAGAGATGACGCATGTCCGGCGATGCCGAGCGCCAGTCCGTGAGATAGACCCGCTCGATACCGCCATTTCGCAGGGACTGCACCACGCTGTGGCCGGGCGCGAAGTCGGCGATCAAGGCACGATGCAGCGCATAGGGCGCGCAGACCAGGGCCGGCTGACCGGACCGGGCCCTGGTGCAATCGCGCAGGCGCATGGTTGCAAGCTCGAGCGCAACGGTATTGGGCGTTGTCCAAGGCAGGCGGCTGTCGTCTTTCCTCGCCGGTTCCCGCTCCAGCCACCAGAAACAGGCGTCCATGGCCAGACGCGCCGCCGCAAACGGCCACAGCAAGGGGACTTCCGGGACATGCTCGGGTCCGCTTGGCCGTTTGCCGGTCTTTTCCGCCACAACTACCTCGCGATCTTCACAGGAATGCCTCAAGCCCAACGATGGAAATGCCGCGCTCCCTGAAGCTCTGATGGGTCGCAGCCACGGAGCCGTCGAGGTCGATGCCGCGGCAGGCGTCTTCGATGACGGCAACCTCGAATCCCGCGTTGCGGGCGTCCTCCGCCGAAAAGCGCACACAGAAATCGAGCGCGAGGCCGGCGACGAAGACCGTCCGCAGCTCGCGTTCGCGCAAATATCCGAGCAGGCCGGTCGGCGTCTTCTGGTCGTTCTCGAACAGCGCCGAATAGGAATCGATGCCGCGGCGAAATCCCTTGCGCACCACGAGGTTTGCCCGCACGACGTCCAGATTCCGGTGGAATTCGGCACCGGCCGTGCCTTGTACGCAGTGTGCTGGCCAGAGCACCTGGGTGCCATAGTCGAGCTCGAGGGTCTGGAATGGCTCCCGGCCCGGATGGTTCGACGCAAAGGAGACGTGGTCGTGCGGATGCCAATCCTGCGTCAGCACCACATTGGTGAATTTTTGGGCGATGCGGTTGATGGCGGGGACGACCTTCTCGCCGCCGGGAACGGCGAGCGCTCCGCCGGTGCAGAAGTCGTTCTGCACGTCGATCACCAGCAGCACGTCGGCTTCGGAAATCTTCATCGCAGCTCCATTCCGTCCGCCTGGCACGACCAAGCGCTCTTGCCAATGTCGATCTTCCCGCGCCGCTTCGCAACCACCGACGCGTGCGGCGATCTACCTGAATGGCAGGTTTGCCCGTTTTCCGGAATGCAACGGTTTGGCTTCGTCCGAGTTGACTTAAGTTGACTAGAGGCATCCAAGGGCGGATTCTCAATCCGGCCGCGACACGCGGATCGGGCGAAGGAGCGGAGGAATGGGCTCCCGCAGCTGCAAGGCGGTGGGAGCGTTGACGTCATGGATATCGGCAGAACAGGAAAAATTCTTCTCGCCGATATCGGCGGCACCAACGCGCGCTTTGCGCTGAGCCAGGACGAACCGAGCCAAGACGGAACGGACCGAGGCGGATCTGGCAAGGGCAAGCCAAGCAACGGCGAGCGGATCGGACCGATCGACTATGTCAAGGTCGCCGATTTCCCGACAGTCCGGGAAGCCATCATCGATGTCCTTCGCCGATCGGGCGGCGAGCAGCCGAAAAGGGCCGTGCTGGCCGTCGCAGGTCCCGTGACCAACAACCGCTGCGTCATGACCAACAGCCCGTGGGTCATCGATGGCAAAGAGCTCCAGCCGGCGCTCGGCTTGGACAGCGTGCACGTGCTCAACGATTTCGAAGTGGTAGCCTGGTCCCTGCCCGCCTTGCAGCCCGCCGACCTGATCCCGCTCGGTGGCCAGTCCGGCATGGCGGGAGAACCCCTGCTAGTAGTCGGACCGGGAACCGGCTTCGGTGTCTCCTGCCTGGTCGAACGCCATGGCGCCCGGCTCGCCGTCGTCACCGAGGCCGGCCACGCCACCCTGCCGGCGGAGAACGAGCGCGAGGAACGCGTGATCGCGTGCCTGCGCCGGCGCCTCGGCCATGTCTCCATTGAGCGCGGCGCGCTCTCCGGCTCCGGCATGCAAAATCTCTACGAGGCCATGGCGGAAGTCGACGGCAACCGGGCGCTGCAGCGCGATGCAGCCGCCATCACCAAGGCAGCCCTCGACGGCAGCTGCGAGCTCAGCCGCGCGACGCTGGAGATGTTCTGCGCCATCCTCGGCTCCGTCGCGGGCAATCTCGCCGTAACCTTCGGTGCCCGCGGCGGTGTCTACGTCGCCGGCGGGATCGTGCCGCGTTTCCCGGAATTCCTTGCCGCGTCCGCATTCCGGGCGCGCTTCGAGGCCAAGGGACGGTTTCAGGACTATCTGCGCAACATTCCCACCCGGCTTGTCGTCAAGCCCGATGCCAGCTTCGTCGGGCTCAGGATGTTTGCCAGCCACAACGCCGATTGAGCCGGTGCACGCTTGGTCGGCTCCGTCTCACGGCCCGATATACACAGGTGATTGCATAGTCCGCGCGGTTCCACGCAGGATCGCACTTGCCGGTTTGTTTCCGATAGGAAACAATCCCGCCCGTCTGTGGCGGTGTGTACGGGGCGTGACATGCGTAAGCAGGATATTGGGTTCGACTACCATCGCTATCACCGCCTGCTGATCGAGGCGGATGACGAGAACAAGCGACGTGCGCTGATCGAGCTGTTGATCGAGGAAAAGGCGCGGGACCGGCTCGCCGCCCAGCGCGCTTCGGACCGCGCTGCCATGACCGCCCACACCATCGCCAACGTTCTGAAGCTCGGCCGCAACTAAGACTTGCGGACCCGCCTCTGTTCGCGAGAACACGCATCCGATTGCGATTGCGTTAACGATCCCCATCAAGCCCGTATAAAACTTTTTGCTCTAAGAGTTCCCCACCTGATGCAATTCAGGTCAACAAAAGGGGGGAATGAACATGAGCATGATTACACTTGCCGCAATCGCTGTCGAAACGCGTCCTGAAACGCATCCTGGCGATTCTTCGTTCAAGACCATCTTGCTGATCTGCTGCGCAGGCCTGGCCGCCTCTTTCGGCCTGATGGCGCACGGCATCGACCTCGGCGCCGGCCTGATGTGAGGCGACAACACAGGTCCCTGACATCAATGGCCGCCTTCGGGGCGGCCAATTCGTTTGGGCCTCGATCAGCTTGGAACAGCGTTAGGCGTCTTGGGAAACATCGAATCGATCATCGCCTTGAGCTGGTCGAGGGAGATCGGCTTGCGCAGGATCGGCCTGCGCCGGAGCAAGGACGGCAGCAGTTCCGGACCGTAGCCCGTCGCGAACAGGAACGGCTTGCCGCGGCGTTCGATCAGGTCGGCAACGGGATCGACATAGACACCCATGAGATTGATGTCGAGGATCGCGAGGTCGTACTGCGCGGTCATCGCATAGGCGCTGGCGTCCTGAATGTTATGCGCTTCGGCGACGACGTGGTGGCCAAGCTCCTCCACCATGTCAGCCATCATCATCCGGATCAGCGCTTCGTCTTCAACCAGGAAAACGGAGAGTCCGCTTGCCATCTCAACCCCGCAGCCATTGTATGAAGCTAATCATAACCGAGCCTGTGGGAGCATTCACGAATTCGTGGCACGCGGCGTTAATCCGGATGCGCTCGATCCGCTTCAAGTTGATCAATCCAATCCGCGCTCGTGGCTCAGGCGCACCATCTCCTGGATGAAGACCTGCTTCTGCTTGTCGTCGAGGCTCGAATAGAGCGGCTCGGCCGCGTCGGCGACGTTGCGCTGGTCGGCGGCGCGATCGATCAGGAATTGCGCCTCATTGCGCATCTGCTCGACGATGTCGTCCGGCGGATCCCGCTTGGCGCGCGCGACCCGCAGGTTGAGCCGCTCGGCGCCATTATGCCCGAGATAGTGCATGGCGCTCGAGAAACCATACCAATGCTTCTCCTGATCGGGCGTGAGGTTCAGTTCGGCCTTGATCCGCTCGATGTAGGAATCGCTGTTGGCGACGATCTGTTCGGCCGTGAGCTGCGGCGCGCCGCTTTGGGTCAGGACAGTAACGTCCTTGTCCTGGGGCGCGTTCTTGGCTTCCTTGGTTCCCTTAGCGCCCTTGCCGGACTTGGCGCTCTTGGCATCCTTGTCCTTTGCGGCTCCCTGCTGCTTGGCGTCCTTGGTTCCATCCTTCGTACCGTCCTTGGCCCCATCTTTGGCGGCCGGCGCTTGGCTGTTGTTGCCGACTCCGAGGACGCCGGTAAAGACGCCGACCACGCCGCCGATTGCACCGCCCAGCACGCCGCCGACCGGACCGGCCGCCTTGTTACCGGCCGCCGCTCCGTCCTGAACGCCTTTGACCAGGCCTTGCGCGTGCGCAACCGCGGCTGCGCCGAGCAGCAACGTGAGCACGGACCCCAGCGCGCACCATCGTCGCAGGTAATGCCGCGCTGGCGGTGCCGGGTTGATCATTCTCGTCTCCATCGTCAATCCGATCGGCCTGTTGGGGTGAGAACCACCCGCCGGGTTCAACTCTATCGTTTTCGCAGCTTCGAGGTCTAGGCGCCGCCAATCGCTATCCACGCCCGAAAAGTCTTTTGCGCGAAGCGGTTATGCAGGCTTATTCGAAACTGCGGCGTAATTGCGCATGCAACGTCCCAAGCGGCATCGCGCAAAGTGTGCGTCGCAAAATGAGCCGCGGTGGTTCACCTCGCACGCGCGCCATCGAGCAGCGCAGCACGTGCCGGACCGACATTAGTTCTAGACTGCGAGCAGTTCGGCTTCCTCGACAGAGCCGATCAATCATGATCTGATCGCGCTACCAATTTGCCGCGGCGCGCGCGATTTTGCCGCCGCGGCGACGGCATCAAACAAGAAACTTCCAACAAGAAAATCAAAAAAGTAAAACTCGGAAAGTTCAGGAAACGCCAGAACAATAAAACATCCAAGCGAGGAAACGAGATGTCACGCAAGACACTGACGCGACGTCAATTTGTCGCTACCACTGCAATGTCCTCTGCGGCGCTGATCACGGCGCCCTATGTCCGACGCGCTTACGCCGCGGGCAAACTCTCGATCGGCTTCTGGGACCACTGGGTGCCCGGCGCCAACAAAGCCTCCACCGACCTCGTCAACGAATGGGCGGCGAAGGAGAAGGTCGAGGTCTCGATCGACTACATCACCAGCAACAACAAGAAGATCGAGTTGACCGCAGCAGCCGAGGCCCAGGCCAATTCCGGTCACGACATTCTCCAGATGCCGTCATGGTGGCCGCAGGCCTATGCCGATCAGCTCGAGCCGCTCAACGATGTCATGGAGCCGCTGATCAAGCAGAACGGCGAGGTCAACGGCACAGTCAAATATCTCGGCCAGTCCGGCGGCAAATGGCTCGCTGTACCCGCGACGCCTGGTAGTCAGATCAAGGGGCCCTGCACCCGCATCGATCTGATGAAGAAATACGCCAACATCGACGTTCAGGAGATGTATCCGGCCGGCAGCCCGCCGAAAGCCGACAACTGGACCATGGAGACATTTCTGAAGGCGGCGGAAGCCTGCCAGAAGGGTGGCTTTCCGTTCGGCATCGGCTTGGGCGAGACCACCGACAGCGTCGACACGGCCGGGGCAATCTTCCAGTCTTTCGGGGCCGAGCTCGTCAATGCCAAGGGCGATATCACCGTGAAAACAGATGCGGTGCGACAGGCGCTGGAATACTACAAGAAGCTGATCTCGTTCCTGCCGCCCGACGCGCCGTCCTGGGACGACGCCTCCAACAACAAATGGCTGATCTCCGGCAAGGGCGCGCTCATCATGAATCCGCCGAGCGCCTGGGCCGTCGCCAAGCGCGACGCGCCGCAGGTGGCCGAGCAATGCTGGACGCATGGCTTCCCTTCCGGCCCGAAAGGACGTTTCGCGCCCTACCTGCCGTATTTCTGGGGTGTCTGGAGCTTCGGCAAGAACAAGGAAGCGGCCAAGAGCCTGCTCACCCATCTGTCGCAGCCGTCGTCGATCGAGAAATTCGTCGCGGTGAGCGGCGGTTACGATCTTCCGGCCTATGCGAACATGACGAAGCTGAAGACCTGGGCCGAGGAAGGGCCACCGAAGGGCACGCTCTACCACTATCCGGACCCGCATAAGCAACAGACGCTGTCGATCGCCGCATCGCCCGCGCCCCCCAAGATCGCGCAGCAGATCTACTTCCAGGCGACGCTGACCAAGCTGGCCTTGCGTCACGCGCAGGGCGAGAAGATGGAAACCGCGCTCGCCTGGGCCGAAGGCGAGTGCGAAGGCTTCATGCGGAGTTGATGCCGGTGTGTGCCATGGCGGTTCACGCAATCGCGCGTGAGCCGCCGGGGCGCCGCTCTATCCGGTCCCAACTGAAGCCGACCGTTGTGCCGGCTTCGCCGTTCCACATCCTTCGAAAAAGGCTAACGTAATGGCCGATGCCGTCGTTGAGCAAGGTCGCCTCGCCCGTGCTGCGAGCCCGCGCAAGCGGGCCAGTCTGCACAATAAACTCGGGCGCAAATCGACCGTGGCGTTCTTCCTGACGCTGCCGCTGATCCTCCTGATCGCGGCACTCGTGCTTTATCCCGCGCTCTACTCTGTCCACCTCGCCACCCTGAACAAGTCGATGCAGAAGTTCGTGGGCTTCGGCAACTTCACCTTCCTGTTCAAGCGCGAGACGTTCTGGATGGTGGTGAAGCAGTCCTGCCTCTTCGCCATCACTGCCGTCATCTTCAAGGCGTTGATCGGCTTCATCGTCGCGCATTTCGTGCATAACATCCCGGCCAAGGGCCAGCGCAAATGGCGCGGCATGCTCCTGGTGCCCTGGGTGATTCCGCCTGCGATGAGCACGCTCGCCTGGCTTTGGCTGTTCGATCCGTCCTACAGCGCCTTCAACTACACGCTCTCGTTCTTCGGCATCGGGCCCATCCCCTGGCTCGGCGATGCGTCCTGGGCGCGTTTCTCCGTCATTCTCGTCAATGTCTGGTACGGCGCGCCGTTCTTCATGATCATGTATCTGGCGGCGCTGAAGTCGGTTCCCGACCAGCTCTACGAGGCGGCAGCCATTGACGGCGCCAACTGGTGGCAGCGGATCTGGTTCATCACGCTGCCGATGATGCGCAACATCATCGCCATCACCACCTTGTTCTCGCTGATCGTGACGTTCGCCAATTTCGACATCGTGCGCATCCTGACCTCCGGCGGCCCGCTGGATTCGACGCATCTGTTCGCAACCTGGGCGTTCCAGGTCGGAATCCAGAGCAGCGACATTCCGCTCGGCGCCTGCGTCTCGCTCTTCATGGTGCCGATCCTCGCCGTCGCAGCGATCTTCATCCTGCGCGATGTCTCCAAACGCGGGAACGAATCCTGATGAGCATGCTTGCAATCGACAAGGGCGGCCCGAGCCGCAAGGTCAAATACGGCAGCATGAGCCGCGACCGCACCTGGGCGCTGCGATGGTCCTATTTCTTCCTGGTGCTGTTTGCGGCCTTCTCGCTCATACCGCCCATCTACATGCTGATCACCTCGCTCAAGAGCAGCGCGGAGATCTCGGCCGCTACCAACCCGTGGTGGGTGTTCCATCCCACCTTGTCTAACTACTTCGAGCTTCTCACCTCAAACCAATTCCTGCGCTTCTTCTGGAATTCCGCGATCGTCTCGATTGTGGTCGTGATCGTCACCATGCTGATCAGCATCCCCGCGGCCTTCGCACTGGCGCGGATGAAGTTCTGGGGCTCGGCGACGCTCGCGACCGGAGTCTTCCTCACCTATCTCATTCCGGACAGCCTGCTGTTCATTCCCCTGTTCAAGATGCTCGCAGTCATCCAGGATTTCACCGGGATCGCCCTGCTCAACAGATGGTACGTGCTGCTGCTCATCTATCCGACGCTGACAGTGCCCTTCTGCACCTGGATCATGATCGGCTATTTCGCCTCGATCCCGAAGGAGCTCGATGAGGCCGCGATCATCGACGGTGCTTCCTGGCTCCAGACCCTGATGCGGATCTTCATCCCGGTCGCGCTACCCGGCCTGATTGCGGCGACGATCTTCGCCTTCACGGTATCCTGGGCGCAATTCCTCTATCCCCTGGTGTTCACCACGTCCGTAGACCAGTTCGTGCTGCCAGTCGGCATCACCACCACGCTGATCAAGGGCGACGTGTTCAACTGGGGGCAGATCATGACCGGTGCGCTGCTCGGTGCCGCCCCGCCGCTGATCATCTACGCCTTCCTCATGGACTACTACATTGCCGGCCTGACCGCCGGCGCGACAAAGGGTTGAAATTTATGGCCGACGTTGCTTTGCGAAAAGTGGTCAAGCGTTACGATGACGTCGAGGCGGTGCGCGGCATCGATCTCGACATCTCCGACCACGAGTTCATCGTGCTGGTAGGTCCGTCCGGGTGCGGCAAGTCGACGACGCTGCGGATGATCGCGGGGCTGGAAGACATCACCGACGGCGACATCATGATCGGCGGCGACGTCGTCAACGACGTCCCACCGAAGGACCGCGACATCGCGATGGTGTTCCAGAACTACGCGCTCTATCCGCACATGACGGTCGCGGAGAACATGTCGTTCGGACTTCGGCTCAAGCACTACCCCAAGGCCGAGATCAAGGCCCGGGTGACGGAAGCCGCACGGCTTCTGGACATCACCGACCTGATCGACCGCAAGCCGAAGCAGCTTTCCGGCGGCCAGCGTCAGCGCGTCGCCATGGGACGCGCCATCGTGCGCAATCCGAAAGTCTTCCTGTTCGACGAGCCGCTGTCCAATCTCGATGCCAAGCTGCGCGTGCAGATGCGGATCGAGATCAAGAAAGTGCACCAGAAGGTCCGCACCACCACGGTTTACGTCACCCACGACCAGGTCGAGGCGATGACGCTCGCCGATCGCGTCGTGGTGATGAACAAAGGGCGCATCGAGCAGATCGGGACGCCGAACGAGCTCTACCACAAGCCGGCGACGCGCTTCGTCGCGGGCTTCATCGGTTCGCCCGCCATGAACTTCATCCCGTGCCGGCTGGAGGATGCCGGCGGCAAGCTCAACATCCGCCTGACCGACCGCATCTCCTTCCCGCTGCCGCCGGCCCGCGCCGCCCGCTACAACGTGCTGCCCCGAACTGAAAAGCTTCTGCTTGGCATTCGTCCCGAACATCTCACGGAGTCGCATGCGCATCTGGAGCCCGGCGTCGAGACTTTCGACACCGTGCTTGACGTCACCGAGCCGATGGGGATGGAGACGCTGGTCTATTTCGGGCTCGAAGGCACGCCGGTCTGCGGCCGTGTCGACCCCAATGCCGGCGCCAAGGACGGCGCTCCGATGCGTTTGGCGGTGGACCTCAACAACATGCACCTGCTAAACGAAGCGACCGGCGCCGTGCTGTGACGGCTACGGAAGAAACGCGAGCAGGCAGGGAGCGATGGCGACCAACAAGAAGAAAATTTTCGTTACACAAACTTTGTCGCAAGGGGCACGCGCCCTCCTCACCCAGCGGGACGATATCGAGCTCGTCGAATTTCCGAACCTGATCTCGGCGAAAGACTTCGAGGCCTTGCTGAAGAGCCACGCGCCGGTCCATGGCGTGGCGCTCGGTGCCACCGCCTTCGGCCAGACCGAGCTCGAGGCGTCCGGGGACATGAAGGTGGTGACACGGATCGGCGTCGGCTACGACGCTGTCGACGTGCCCGCCCTCTCCCGTCGCAAGGTGCCGCTAATGGTCGCCGGCAGCGCGAACTCGCCCTCGGTCGCGGAAGCGGCGCTGTTCATGATGCTGACGCTGGCCAAGCGCGCGCAGGAGATGCATGCCTGCGTCAAGGACGGCAAATGGGCCGACCGGCTCGGCATGCTGCCATTCGATCTGTACGGCAAGAGGGTGCTGGTCATCGGCTTCGGCCGTATCGGCACCCGCACCGCCAAGCGCTGCCTGGCGATGGAAATGAACGTGCAGGTCTACGACCCCTACAAGGGAGCCGCCGAGATCGAGACCGCCGGTTGCGAGCCCGTCGCCGATCTGGACGCCGCCCTGCCTCAAGCCGACTTCGTCACCATCCATTGCCCGAAGACGCCGGAGACGGTCGGCCTGTTCAACACCGCACGGATCGGCTTGATGAAGCCGAAATCCTATCTCATCAACACCGCGCGCGGCGGCATCGTCAACGAGACGGCGCTGTACGAAGCACTGGTTTCGGGCAAGCTCGCCGGCGCCGGCATCGACGTGTTCGAAGTGGAGCCGCCGCCGGTCAGCAACGCGCTGTTCGCGCTGCCGAACGTCATCATGGCCCCGCACGTCGCCGGCGTCACCGTCGAGGCGGTGAGCCGTATGAGCGAGCAGACCGCGCGCAACATCCTGAGTGTGCTGGACGGCGATCCGATCCGGCAGAACATCATCAATCAGGACGTGCTTAGCTGAGAAAATCCCAAGGCGGGCTCCCAAGGCGAGCGGAGAAGCCGTACGCCTTCGGAACGCCAGAATGCGTCCCATTTTGGTGCAGATCGAGCCCCAACTCAGCCTTAATCAAACCCGCGTAATAGGTCTGCCGCGCCGGCAGTGGGACAGATTTGCCGGTCGCCTCGAGCTGGAGGATGGACCTTGTCAGAAATCGACCCGACCGACCACGCGCTGGCGACCATCGCCAGCATCCTGGAGCACCCCGAACCCGTCCTCGTCGTCCGGGAAACCGTGACCGAGACGGAAACCGAGATGGCCGCGGTCGATGAGCATGCGATCGCAGACGAGCATCCCGAAGTCGAGGAACAGCCGCTGGTGCCGGAGCCGGCCGATGCCGACGGTTACAGCAAAGTCGGCCCCGGGCCGATGGTGGCGATCCGTCTCAAATGGACGGTCCATCGTGGCGATGACGGCCAGTACTACGTGCACGAGACCATCGGCGAACAGTCCACGCCCGTCATCAGCGGTCCGATGACGAGCGAAGCCGCGGTGCATTTCGTCGACGAGCACGAAGACGATGCGCATCGCCGCTTCGAGGAGCTGCGCAGCGAAATTGCCGGCCGCAGCTCGCTCGCCGAATTCGAGCGCAAGGGTGAAGCGTAGCGCTCAGCACGTTCAGTGGATTGCCGCGCGTCGGCACACCTCTCCCCGCTGGGCAGGGCTATCACATATGATACTTGGAGCGGCCTGAGCAAGCGCCTCGTCCTTCGAGACGACCGCTCAGCGGTCTCCTCAGGATGAGGCTAATTGGCATCGGGCCCATTGAAAACTGCTGCCGCGCACTCCGCCCTCATCCTGAGGAGCCCGCCAAAGCGGGCGTCTCGAAGGATAGGCCGCAGGGAATCCGCTTCCCATATGCGATTGGCCCGCTGGGGAGAGGATACCCAGCTTCTACTTCCGGCCTAAAAAATCCTTCTTCACTAGCTCGACGCCGGCGTGACGCAGCAGGTCGTAGGCGGTCGTCACGTGAAAGAAGAATTGCGGGATGCTGAAGGTCAGCAGCAGAGAGCGCCCGGTGAAGGGCAGCTCGGTGCCGTTCTTCAGCCTGAAGGTGACATCCCGCTCTGCCGCGGCGTCGATGGCGGCGCGCGGCAGGCTCTCGATGAATTCGATCGATGTCGCGATGCGCGCCTGAAGTCCGGCCATGTCGTGCTCCAGCGCCGGCAGCGCCACCGGCTCGCGCTGCGCCAGCAAGGCCGGAGCCACCACGGCGTGACGGCAGGCCTCGCCGACCTGTTGCGCCAGATCGTACATGTTCGGCGACAGCCGCATGCCCAGCAGGATGGCGGAATCGAATTTGCGAGCCTCGGCATGGGCCACGCCCTTGTCGAGCAGTCCGGACAGGTTGCGCAAATACGGTACGAAGAGGCCGACCGAGGCCTCGTACATCGAGATCGTCACCTCGGGATTCCCTTCAATTCCATCTCGCCAGCGACTGGCATCTGGTCTAAATCCAACCTCAAGAGCTGCATAATGACAGCTCACGCGGAGATGGAAAAGACATGCTCGTTCGAATTCTGGCGGCTTTGGCCGTGGCGTTGCTGGCGAACTTCCCGGCACATGCGCAGCAAGCGGCGCCCTCGCGCCTCGACGAGATCGTCAAGCGCGGCACGTTGCGCGTCGGCATGACGGGTGACTACAAGCCCTTCACCTATCTCGACAAGGCCACGCAGCAGTTCAGCGGCTTCGACGTCGACATGGCGGAGGCGCTGGGCAAGGCGCTCGGCGTCAAGGTCGAGTTCGTGCCGACGGCCTGGCCGAAGCTGATGAAGGATTTTGAATCCGACCAGTTCGACATCGCGATGGGCGGCGTATCGGTGACGCTCGACCGGCAGAAGAAGGGCTTCTTCTCCACGCCGATCGTGCGCGAGGGCAAGACCCCGATCACGCGCTGCGCCGATGTCGGCAAGTACCAGACGCTTCCCGACATCGACAAGAAGGGCACCCGGGTGATCGTCAATCCCGGCGGCACCAACGAGCGCTTCGCGCGCGCCAACGTCAAGGACGCGGAGATCACCGTCTTCCCGGACAATACCGTGATCTTCGATGAGATCGCCAAGGGCAATGCCGACCTGATGATGACGGACGCCTCCGAGACCCGCTACCAGCAGAAGCAACATGCCGGCGTGCTCTGCGCGGTACATCCAGACAAGCCGTTCGACTTCTCCGAGAAAGCCTATTGGCTGCAGCGCGACATGGCGCTGAAGGCCTTCGTCGACCAGTGGCTGCACATCGCGATGGAGGATGGCAGCTATAAGAAAATCTATGCGGCCTGGTTCGACTAGGCCGGGGTTCGTACCTCAATCTCGACGGCGGCCAAACTGTGGACCGTTTCCGGGCGTATTGAACCCGATCCCTATTGAACCCGAACCCACGGGAAGACGACTTATACGGATGAAAGTGATCCAGATCACTTTTCGCGATCGGACCGGGGCGTAAGCGTCGGTGCGGGACCATCTGTTCAGGAGACGGAAATGAGGAAGCTGTTGGCCACGGCCGCATTCCTGTTGGCGAGCACGGCTGCTCAGGCACAATACACCTTCGAATATGGCGGGCGCACCATCCGCATCGATCCCGATCGCGGCACGGTGTCGATCCCCGGGGTCTATGACAACACCGGCCAGGGCAAGGCGAAGAAGGCCAAGAAGAACGAGACCCAGCCCGACCAGCAGGTACCGCAGCAAGCCACGGCCAATCCGCAAACGCCGGCTGCCCCTGCGCCGGCCCCCGCT
>NZ_VSTH01000159.1 GCF_008123965.1 Bradyrhizobium hipponense
ATGCCGGTGTTGGCGGCCTGCAGCACCTGCACGCCGTTGGCAATGCCATCGAGCAAATTGTTGATGTCGCTGGCGCGGTTGTCGAGCGACTGTGCCGTGAAGAAGTTGGTGGGGTTGTCGAGCGCCGAGTTCACCTTCTTGCCAGTCGACAAACGGGACTGGGTGGTGGCGAGCAGGTCGGCTGTGGACTGGAGAGAGAGCAGGTTCTGGCGAACCGACGCAGAGAGAACAATACCGGACATAACTCTTACCCTTCTGGTTTACGCGTCTTCGTTCGACCGCTTCGGATCGAGTGACGCGCACAGCCTGCGCGGACATGGCTAACAAAGGGTGAAACCCGCTCGGCAACCGTAAGCGCTGGTTCACCATAAGGCGGCGCCAGCACGTTTGCCCCGATAATGATCCGCTTGAAATCCCTCGATCTTTTGTGGCGTTTGCGGCCCGTTAACCATAACCAACGGTTACTTTTCCAGGAGCGATCAGGTCTCCTTCACGATCGCTCTGCGCAAAAAGAAAACGGCGGGGCCGAAGCTCCGCCGCCATGACTTGATTGCGATGTCTGCCGCGATTTAGCGGAGCAGCTGGAGCACGCTCTGCTGCGACTGGTTGGCCAGCGACAGCGCGGACACCGCGATCGACTGGCGGGTCGACAGTGCCTGGCTGTTGGCCGCTTCCTCGTTGGTGTCGGCCAGCGTCAGGTTGGACGAGCCGGTCTGCAGCACGTTGATCAGGTTCTTGTTGAAGTCCTGGCGCACCTGCACGATGGAGAGGTTCGAACCCAGAGTCGAGGCTTCCGACCGCAGGGTGCTCGAGGCCGAGTTCAGGCTGGTCAGCACCTTGTTGGTCGCGGCGTTGTCGATGAAGTCGGTGCCCTGTACCAGCCCCGCGAGACCCAGACCCTTGGAGTTGAAGGTCACGCCGGTGATGTTCAGGTTGGACTTGCCGGTTTCGTCGAATACCAGCTTGAGCTGGTCGCCGTTGAGCAGGTTGACGCCGTTGAACGAAGCATCCAGCGAGGTCGTGTCGATCTGCGTCAGGATGTTGTTGTACTGGGACACCAGGTTGGTACGGGTGGCCTGGGCAACTGCGTCAGCGACGGGCGCGGTGGCGTTCGACCAGCTCAGAGCCGATGTGATCGTGCCGCCGATGGTGCCACCTGCGCTGGCCGAACCGATCGTCGAGGACGCGTAGTCGTTGGTCGCCGAGACGGTGAGCAGGCCGTTGGCGTCGATCGTGGCACTCAGGTTGTTGGCCTGAAGAGCCGTGTTGAGCTGATCGAGCGTCTTGACCGTGCCACCAGTGCCGTCGCCGAAGGTGACGTTGACCGCCGTGCCGCCGTTGAAGGAGGAGAAGGTCAAGGTCTTGCCCGAGACGCCGCCCGACGCCGCAGAACGGCTCGCGGTGAAGGCGGTGCCGGTGCCGGTCGAACCGGTCAGGCCGAGCGAAGACAGTGCATTACCCGTGCCGGTGATCGACAGATCCGCGTTGGCGCCGGTGGAGATATGCAGCGAACCAGCGACCAGCGAGGAGTTGGTCTGACCGGTTGCGGTGCTCAGGGTCGCCGTACCGCCGGAGTTGGATGCGGTCTGCACGCCGGTGG
>NZ_VSTH01000016.1 GCF_008123965.1 Bradyrhizobium hipponense
TCGGCGCCGGCGCCGAGCTTGGCCAGCGTGCGCAGCACCGACTGGTTGGAGTTCGCCTTCATGGCGTAGCAGACCAGCACCTTCTCGCCAGCGAAGGCGTCGGTGAAGACGCGGTAATGGCGCTCCAGCGTCGCGGTCGAATAGCAATAGAACGGCGTGCCGACGGCCGTGGCGAGCTCGGACAGGTTCACCGCCTCGGCGTGCAGCACGCCGTTGCGGTAGTCGAAATGGTTCATGGCGTTGGCTCAGCTACCCCAGCCTACCGGCTGGGTCTTTCGTCCAGGAGCGGGTCGAGGATAAAGGATTTCTTTTTGCCCTTGGCCGCCGCCGGCGGGGCGTCCGCGCCATAGGTGGGATTGAACACACTCGGCGTCCTCTGGGCTTCGATCTCGGTGTCGGTCGGCCCGGCCACATTGGCCGTGGACGCGCTGGAGGCGGTCGGCGGCAGATCGAGCGGGCCCTTGCGGCCGCAGCCGGCAAGCGCAAGCGCACTCAGGCTAAGGACAATGATGGCCCACCCAGAACCGGCCGGGCGAAACTTTGACGTCACGACGAAATCCCCATTACACGGCCGCACCATACAGAGGTTGGCGCACTCTGGCGAGAGCCGGATCACCATGAAACATAAGCGAAATTTTGCCCTCAGCCCAATTTTCGCTCTTTTTCCAGCCGCTTCAGCCAGGCCTTGGCCTGCGCCGCCACATTCTTCGGCGCGGTGCCGCCGAAGCTGGTGCGGCTCTTCACCGACGATTCGACCGAGAGCACGCCGAGCACGTCCTTCGTGATCTTCGGCTCGATCGCCTGCATCTGCTTGAGCGGCAGCTCGTGCAGCGCCACGCCGCCCTCGGCGGCCTTGGCGACGATGCGGCCGGTGACGTGATGGGCCTCGCGGAAGGGTATCTTCAGCGTCCGCACCAGCCAGTCGGCAAGATCAGTCGCGGTGGCGTAGCCCTCGCCGGCGGCAAGCTTCATCTTGGCCTCGTCGGGCACGAGATCGCGGACCATGCCGGTCATGGCGCGGATCGCGAGCGACAGCGCGGCAAAGCCCTCCATGGCGCCCTGCTTGTCCTCCTGCATGTCCTTTTGATAGGCGAGCGGCAGGCCCTTCATCACGATCAGGAGACCATTGAGCGCACCGATGACGCGGCCGGTCTTGGCGCGCACCAGCTCGGCGGCATCCGGGTTGCGCTTCTGCGGCATGATCGAGGAACCGGTGGTGAACTTGTCGCTGAGGCGGATCATGCCGACCAGCGGCGAGGTCCAGATCACGATCTCCTCGGCAAAGCGCGACATGTGCACCGCGCAGATCGAGGCCGCCGACAGCGTCTCAAGCACGAAGTCGCGGTCGGAGACCGCATCGAGCGAGTTCGCCATCGGCCGGTCAAAGCCAAGCGCCTTGGCGGTGGCGTGGCGGTCGATCGGGAACGAGGTGCCGGCGAGCGCGGCAGCGCCGAGCGGGGATTCGTTCAGCCGCTTGCGCGCATCCTGGAAACGGCCGCGGTCGCGGCCGGCCATTTCGACATAGGCAAGCAGATGGTGGCCGAAGGTGACGGGCTGCGCGGTCTGCAGATGCGTGAAGCCGGGCATGACCGTTGCAGCATGCTCGAGCGCGCGTTCCACCAGCGCTCGCTGGAACGCAGCGAGCGCGGCGTCGGTCTCGTCGATGATGTCACGGACGTAGAGACGGAAATCGGTTGCAACCTGATCGTTGCGCGAACGCGCAGTGTGCAGGCGGCCGGCGGCCGGGCCGATCAGCTCGGACAGGCGGCTCTCGACATTCATATGAATGTCCTCGAGCGCGCGCTTGAATTCGAAGCTGCCCTTGCCGATTTCTGACAAAATCGTGTCTAGACCCTTGCCGATATTTTTCGCATCAGAGGCCGTGATGATGCCTTGCGCGGCAAGCATCGCGGCGTGGGCCTTGGACGCTGCAATGTCCTGGGCAAAGAGGTGCCGATCGACGTCGATGGAGACGTTGATTTCCTCCATGATCTCATCGGGACGTTCCGAGAACCGGCCGCCCCACATCTTGTTGCTCATGATCCCCTGCTCACGCCTTGCCTGTCGCCGGCTGCGGCCCTTGCTGTCACCAGCTGCGGCCGTGCCGCACGTTTGCTGGCCGCCGCCAGCCGTATTAAGAGGCCTCTGATAGCCATATCTGCGACCGGATGACAAACGATATGCTCGACCCCAACGATATGCCCGGCCAACGGAAAGCACGGTCGGCCACGCGCCGGATCCCGGTCGTGATCGCCACCGTGGTGGTCGGGGGGCTCGCCTCCTTCGCCGCGCTGTACGGGCTGGGCCTGAGCCGGGCGCCTTCTGGCGATCCCCTCTGCCGGGCGGCGGTGACGACAGCCACGAGGATCGCCCCGCTCGCCCATGGCGAGGTCGCGGCGCTGACCATGGCGACCGCGCCCCTGAAGCTGCCGGACCTCGCCTTCGAGGATGCCGACGGCAAGCCGAAGAAGCTGTCCGACTTCCGCGGCAAGACGCTTTTGGTCAACCTCTGGGCCACATGGTGCGTGCCGTGTCGCAAGGAAATGCCGGCGCTGGACGAGCTCCAGGGCAAGCTGGCGGGTCCGAATTTCGAGGTGGTGGCGATCAATATCGACACCCGCGACCCGGAGAAGCCCAAAAACTTCCTGAAAGAGGCCAATCTAACCCGGCTCGGTTATTTCAACGATCAGAAGGCCAAGGTTTTTCAGGATCTTAAGGCGATAGGCCGGGCCCTGGGCATGCCGACCTCGGTGCTTGTTGACCCGCAGGGCTGCGAGATCGCGACGATCGCGGGACCGGCGGAATGGGCAAGCGAGGACGCGCTCAAGCTGATCCGTGCGGCGGTGAGCCCGGCGGCTGCGTCTTACTAAGCCGAGATATTGTTAAGCGGCGATATTGAGATTGCCGCCGACGCCGGGGCCGACATTGGCAAGCGAAGGCTGGCCGGCGCCGAGCAGCGTCAGGACGGTGGATTTCTCCGCGTCCGCGTTCTGCTTCATCAGCGTCGCCGAGATATTCGACTGCAGCGCGCCTTGCTGAGCGGCCAGCATGGTGCTGACCATCGCCATCATGTCCATTACGCGAAACCTTCTTACCGGTTGTAACCTAGGCACGTGAGGTTAACGAGAGGTAGAGATTTTGGACGGTTTCGTGTTGCGACACAGCCCGACACGAAGGACCGTAGGGTGGGCAAAGCGAAGCGTGCCCACCAATCATCATCGCGATTGCGGAGGCATGGTGGGCATGGCACTGCGCGCCTTTGCCCACCCTACGGCACTGCCAATGCAGCTTACCGCGTCGGAACCGGCTTGGCGCCGCGATAGTCGTAGAAGCCGCGCTGGGTCTTGCGGCCGAGCCAGCCGGCCTCGACGTATTTCACCAGCAGCGGGCACGGGCGATATTTCGAATCCGCCAGCCCCTCATGCAGCACCTGCATGATGGAAAGACAGGTATCGAGGCCGATGAAATCGGCGAGCTCCAGCGGGCCCATCGGGTGGTGCGCGCCGAGTTTCATCGCTGCGTCGATGGCCTCGACGTTGCCGACGCCTTCGTACAGCGTGTAGATCGCCTCGTTGATCATCGGCAGCAGGATGCGGTTGACGATGAAGGCCGGGAAATCCTCGGACACCGCGACCTGCTTGCCGAGCTTGGCCACGAACTCCTTGGAGGCCTCGAAGGTGTGGTCGTCGGTGGCGATGCCGCGGATCAGCTCCACCAGCTCCATCAACGGCACCGGATTCATGAAATGAATGCCGATGAAACGCTCTGGCCGGTCGGTGGCGGCGGCGAGCCGTGTGATCGAGATCGAGGAGGTATCGGAGGCCACGATCGCCTCCGGCTTCAACACCGCGCAGAGCTCGTGAAAAATCTTGCGCTTGACCTCTTCCTTTTCGACCGCAGTCTCGATCACGATATCGCAGTCGGCAAGGTCGTCCAGCTTTTCGGCGAGCGCGATGCGCGCAACGGCCTTGGTCTTGGCCTCCTCAGTGACGGCCTTCTTGGAGACCTGACGCGCCAGATTGCCGTTGATGGTGGCCATGCCCGACTTGAGGCGATCGGCCGAGATGTCATTGAGCACCACGTCGAAGCCGGCCAGCGCCGCGACATGCGCGATGCCAGTGCCCATCTGCCCCGCGCCGATCACGCCGACCTTCTTGATTATTGCAGCCATATTGCCATCCACCGGAACGGCGCGCACATCGCGCCCTGCCTATCCCCTTGAGCCGGGGGGCCGATTTTACCAGAAGCCTGATTTAATCAGAACCTTGGCTCGAAACCTAGATTGGATCGCTCCCCCGGCGTGCCCCACGCCAAAGAAAACGCCGGCCGGAGTGTACACCTCCGGCCAGTGTTTTACCCCGTTTTTACTTGCCGAGCTTGCCGAGCGCCTCGGTGAGCTCAGGAACCGCCTGATAGAGGTCGGCGACGAGGCCGTAATCGGCGACCTGGAAGATCGGCGCGTCCTCGTCCTTGTTGATCGCGACGATCACCTTGGAGTCCTTCATGCCGGCCAGATGCTGGATCGCGCCGGAAATGCCGACGGCGACATAGAGCTCGGGGGCCACCACCTTGCCGGTCTGGCCGACCTGCCAGTCGTTCGGCGCATAGCCGGCGTCGACCGCCGCGCGCGAGGCACCGACACCGGCGCCGAGCTTGTCGGCCAGCGGCTCGATGTATTTGGCAAAATTCTCGCGGCTCTGCATGGCGCGACCACCGGAGACGATGATCTTGGCCGAAGTCAACTCGGGACGGTCGCTCTTGGCGACTTCCTCGCCGACGAAGGTCGACAGGCCCGGATCGGCCACTGCAGCGACGCTCTCGACCGGCGCGCTGCCGCCTTCACCCGCGGCGGCAAAGGTCGAGGTACGGACCGTGATGACCTTCTTGGCGTCCTTCGACTTCACCGTCTGGATGGCGTTACCGGCATAGATCGGACGCTCATAAGTGTCGGGGGCGATCACCTTGGTGATCTCCGAGACCTGCATGACGTCGAGCAGCGCTGCGACGCGCGGCATCACGTTCTTGAAGCGCGAGGTCGCGGGAGCGACGATGGCGTCGTAGCCGGGGGCCAGCGAGACGATCAGCGCGGCCAGCGGCTCGGCGAGATCGTGCGCGTAAAGCGCGCCGTCGGCGAGCAGCACCTTCTTGACGCCTGCGAGCTTGGCGGCGGCATCCGCCGGGGCCTTGGCGTTTTCGCCGGCGACCAGCACCTCGACATCCGCGCCGAGCGCGGCGGCCGCGGTCAGGGCCTTGTTGGTCGCATCCTTCAGCGACGCACCGTCGTGTTCGGCAATCAGAAGCGTCGTCATCAGAGCACCCCGGCTTCGTTCTTGAGTTTCGACACCAGCTCGGCGACGTCCTTGACCTTGACGCCGGCCGAGCGGCCCGCCGGTTCGGTGGTCTTGAGAACCTCGAGGCGCGCGGTGAGATCGACGCCGTAATCGGCGGCGGTCTTGTCCGCGATCGGCTTCTTCTTGGCCTTCATGATGTTGGGCAACGACGCATAGCGCGGCTCGTTGAGACGCAGATCGGTGGTGACGATCGCCGGCCCCTTCAGCTTGACGGTCTGGAGGCCGCCGTCGACTTCGCGAGTGACCTTGAAATCGGAGCCTTCGACCTCGAGCTTGGAGGCGAATGTCGCCTGCGACCATCCGAGCAGCGCGGCCAGCATCTGGCCGGTTTGATTGCTGTCGTCGTCGATGGCCTGCTTGCCGAGAATGATCAGGCCCGGCTGTTCTTCGTCGGCGACCTTCTTCAGGATCTTGGCGACCGCGAGCGGTTCGACGATGCCCTCGGCCTTCACCAGGATGCCGCGGTCGGCGCCCATGGCAAGACCGGTGCGGATCGTCTCCGACGCCTGCGCCGGTCCGATGGATACCACGACGACCTCGGTGGCCTTGCCGGCTTCCTTCAGGCGCAGCGCTTCCTCGACCGCGATTTCGTCGAACGGGTTCATCGACATTTTGACGTTGGCGAGTTCAACGCCCGATCCATCGCCCTTGACGCGGACCTTGACGTTGTAATCGACCACCCGCTTTACCGGCACCAAGACCTTCATCGATCCTCTTTCACTCAATTTGGGAGGGGGATTATCAACTGGCGCGGAACCTAAAGGCCTGATCCGGCGCGGTCAACGCGCGAAGCGGCCTAATTTTAGTTCTCAGAAACGCGCCCGCCCAATGGGTCAGCGGTTCTGGCCCGGAACCCAGAGCACGTCGCCGGCACCATTGTGGTTGGCGGCCCGACTTGCCACGAACAGGAAATCCGATAGACGATTCATATATTGGATGCCAGCCGCGCCGACCGGTTCGCCGGGCCGGGCCGCCAGTTCCACGATCACGCGTTCCGCCCTGCGGCATATCGTACGCGCGACATGTAGGTGGGCGGCGGCTGGCGTGCCGCCCGGCAGCACAAAGGAGGTGAGCGGCGCGAGCTCGCCATTGAGCGCGTCGATGTCGCGCTCGAGCCGCTCGACCTGGCTCGCCACCACCCGCAACCGTTCAGCTTTACCCTCACGCTCGGGCACGGCGAGATCGGCGCCGAGATCGAACAGATCGTTCTGGATCCGGCCGAGCATCGCATCGAGTTCGGGCGCGTCATGGGTATGGAGACGCACCACGCCAATCGCGGCATTGGTCTCGTCGACCGTGCCGTAGGCCTCGATGCGCAAATCGTACTTCGGACGCCGCTCGCCCGAGCCGAGCGCCGTCGTGCCGTCGTCACCGGTTTTCGTATAGATGCGGTTGAGCACGACCATGTTTAACGTCCCATCGCCCAGACTGCGAGCATGGCGATGACGATCGCCACGAACTGAAGCAGCACGCGCCAACGCATCAGCTTCTGCGAGGTGTTGGGCGAGCCGCCGCGCATCATGTTGATGAGGCCGAGCAGCAGCACCAACGCCACGGCGCCGGCCGCCGCCGGCAGGATAAAACTACTCAGGACAGATGCCATTGGGGGTAGATAACACCGTGCGCGCCGGTCCGCCATGGTGTTCACGATCTGGCTTTTAAGCCAATAATATCACAAGCTGGCTGGATGATTTTGGATTTGATGCAGTCGCCCTTCACCTCGCCCCGCTTGCGGGGAGAGGTCGAATTCGATCGCAGATCGAATTCGGGTGAGGGGGACTCTCCGCGAGTCCAACTCTCACCGTCCTCGCGAAGGCTCCCCCTCACCCGCCGCGCTCAGGCGCGCAAGCGCGCTGCCGAGCGCGTCGGCCTCTCCCCGCAAGCGGGCCGAGGCAAACGACGCCGCGAGCGTAAGCGAGAGACGACAGCCAATACGGGTGGCGCGTGAAAGCAATCCGCTACATCTATGTCGTGGCGATGGACGCGTTCTACACGTTCCTGGCCGACGACGGCTGGGCGATCGCAAGCCATATCGCGCTGTCGACGCTGATGGCGCTGTTCCCGTTTTTGATCGTGCTGACCTCGCTCGCGGGCTTCTTCGGTTCCAAGGAGCTCGCCGACCAGGCCGCCAGCCTGATGCTCCAGGTCTGGCCCAAGCAGGTCGCCGATTCGATCTCGGGCGAAATCCACGACGTGCTGACCACGACCCGCACCGGCGTATTCACCATCGGCGCGGTGCTCTCGGTCTATTTCGCCTCCAACGGCGTCGAGGCGCTGCGCGTCGCGCTCAATCGCGCCTACGCGGTGGTGGAGATGCGGCCGTGGTACTGGCTGCGGCTGGAATCGATCGGCTACACGCTCGTTGCGGCCTTCACCGCGCTTGCCATGGCGTTCCTGATCGTGCTCGGACCACTCATCATCGAGGCGGCTCGACGCCACATTCCGCTGTTCGTCGAGTCCAACGAAAGCATCCTCACCTGGCTGCGCTACGGCATCACCGTCGGCGCGCTGGTGGTGGCGTTGATCATCCTGCATGCCTGGCTGCCGGCGGGAAGGCGCGGCTTCCTCCAGATCCTGCCCGGCATCGTCTTCACCATGGTGGCGTCGCTGATCTCCGGCATCGTGTTCGGGCAATACCTTGCGCGCTTCGCCAACAATTACGTGACGATGTATGCGGGGCTCGCCTCGGTGATCATCGCACTGGTGTTTTTGTATTTCATCGCCGCGATCTTCGTCTATGGCGGCGAACTCAATGCCGCGATCATCAAGTCGCGGCTTCCGCACGGCGTTTCGCTTCAAGCAGCGCAGTCGCTAGAGCCCGCGGAGACACAGGCTTGATCAGGAAGGCATCGGCGCCGGCTTCGCGCGAGGCCGCCTCGTCTTCGCCGCGGCCGGAGACCCCGATGATGGGGATTTGAGCGAGCGGCGCCGGCATGGTGCGGATTCGTCTTATCGCCTCGACGCCGTCGATGCCGGGCAACACCATGTCCATCAGCACCGCATCGAAGGTGCCCTGCGCAAGCCGGTTCACGGCATCCTCGCCGCGCCCGATGAACTCTGCATGATGGCCGAGCTCGGTCAAAATGGTGTTGAGCACGACGCGGCCGAACGGATTGTCCTCGACGCTGAGCACGCGTAGCCCCGACACCGCCTCCGCCTCGTCGTCGGCCGACTTGCGGGACCTCGCCGGTCCCGCCGCGTCGAGCGACACCGTCAGCGTGAAGGTGGCGCCGCCGCCGCGCCGCGGCGCGACGGTGATGTCGCCGCCCATCGCGCGCGCGAGTTGCTTCACCGAGGATAACCCCAAGCCGGCGCCGCCGAAGCGCGAAGCAATGGTGACATTAGCCTGGGTGAACGGGCGGAACAGCCGCTTGATCTCCGCCATGGTCAGGCCGATGCCGCTGTCGGACACCGCGAAGGCGACGCCGACCCTGCGCTTATCCTTCGCCTTGTCCTTTGCCTTGTCCTTTGCCTTGCCCCTGCTCTTGGCCAGACGGCAGGGTACGACCGCAAGCGCCACGCCCCCCTGGTCGGTGAATTTTACAGCATTATCGATCAGGTTCTCCAGCGCAGCACGCAAGCGGACGGGATCACCCACCACCAGACCGGGAAGCTTTTCGGAGATCTCGACCTGGGCCTGGAGGCCCTTGGCCGCGGCGCGCCCGGCAAGCGAATCGCCGGCGCTGCGGGCGAGTGTCTGCAGGTCGAACAGGTCCTGCCGCAGCGTGCTGCCGCCGTTCTCGGTCCGGGCGGCGTCCACAAACAAAGTGGCAAGGCTCGCCAGATGCTCGGCCCCGGCCTTGATGGTGTCGGCCCAGCGTCGCTCCCGCTCCCCGAGGTCCGAGGTTGCGAGCAGGTCGCTGATCGCCAGAATGCCGGTCAGGGGGGTACGGACCTCGTGGGCAAAGGCGGCGAGCGCCGCCTGGACCACGTCCGGTTCAACCACCCTTGTGCTGCGCTTGCGCACCTTGACGGCCGCCCCGGATCGCTTCCGAGGCGATCGCCTGGACGTCCGCGTGGTGCGCGCTGCGCGCGTTTTCGCCGCCATAATTCCCCTTCGAAGTACCCGCTTCGAACCCCGCGCTCATCGGCGAGCATGGCACGGAGCGATGCCGTGAGTCACGGCGACCTTTTGCTAACCCCCCGAGAAACTTAATCTAATCCCACCAACCGGCGGATGCTGGCGGGCGTAGCTCCGGCGGCACGCAGGTCGCGCAGGCCGGTCGAACGGCTCGATTTCGCGAGCTTCCGGCCTGCCTCGTCGCGAATCAGCTTGTGGTGGCGATAGGTGGGTGCAGGCCGGCCGAGCAGCTCCTGGAGCAGCCGATGGACAGAGGTGGCATGAAACAGATCCTGGCCCCTGACCACCTCGCTCACGCCCTGAAGCGCGTCGTCGACGACCACGGACAGATGGTAGCTCGTGGGCGTCTCCTTCCGGGCCAGGATCACGTCGCCCCAGGCCTCCGGGTGCGCCGGGACAGTGCCGCGCTCCTCGTTGGGGCCCTCTCCCAGCTCGTTCCAGGTCAGGCCACCTACACGGCCGCACGCGGCCGCCATGTCGAGCCGCAGCGCATAGGGTGTGCCGGATGCGATCAGGCGCGTCCGCTCGCCGGCAGACAACGATTTCGCATTGCCGGGATAAAGCGGCGCGCCGTCGGGATCGCGCGGCCAGGGCCCACCCGCCTCGCGCACGGCCACCAGCCTTGCGATCTCGGCGCGACTTTCGAAGGCGGGATAGACGAGGCCCAGCGCCGAGAGCTTGTCCAGCGCGGCGCGATAGTCGGCGAGATGCTCGGACTGCCGCCGCACCGGATTCTCCCAGGCGATGCCGAGCCAGGCGAGGTCCTCGTAGATCGCAGTTTCGAACTCGGGCCGGCAGCGTGTCGCATCGATGTCCTCGATGCGCAGCAAGAACCTTCCGCCGGACTCGCGGGCGCGGTCGAGATTGAGCAGCGCGGAATAAGCGTGGCCGAGATGCAGAGCACCGTTCGGACTGGGGGCAAATCGGAAAACGGGTGGCATCATACGACAGATCTCGTCATGGCCGGGCGCAGCCGTCCGAAGGACGGC
>NZ_VSTH01000160.1 GCF_008123965.1 Bradyrhizobium hipponense
CTTTTCGAGACCTTACGCAAACAGCGGTGTTGTTCTTGTGGTTTCATCTCAGTCTTCGGTTCGGCGGCTTAACGATTTGCACGGTCAGAAGGTTGGCGTCACGGTTGGAACCATCGAGCACGAGTGGCTGGCCAAACACGGCTTTCGCGTTTCGGTCTTCGCCTCCCAAGAGGACATAATTGCCGCGGTCGAAGCAGGCGAAATCGAAGTCGGCGCCACAAACCCAGTGACTATCGGGTGGTATCAGCACGAACACCCGAGCACGGCAGTGAGGATACCCCACGGATACGAGCCAGAACCGGCACTGCAGTGGAGCGTTTCAGTCGGGCTTCGCGGCGCGGACGATGCACTGATTAAAGCTGTTGATATTGCGGTGGCGCGAGTGATCGAGCAGTCGATGCCAGCACAGATCTACGCGAAGTACGGCATTCTCTATCTACCCCCCTCCGGCAGAGGTCACCAGTGAGGATGCGCGCACCAGCAACCCTGGAGGCATAATTGAAAATTCTTCCGCTTATGGGCCCTAAGGCGAAGATCGCTACCGCGTCCGGCACGTCGGCAGTTGAGGCCAGAGCGGGCTTACCGAAGACGCGGGCAAATCGACGCAAATGATCCTGAGCGCGCCATTCACAGGGCGGCACGCCACTGCTGAAAACCGACGAGATTCCGGTCGAGGTCAAATTAGCCAAGCGCTTGCTAGTGTATGCAGCATCACTACTGGTATTTGGGATCCGTCGTCGGCTCGCAGCGAGCGGTGATCTCTCGAAGTATTGCCCTGGCAGCCTGTAGATCCGGAGTCGCAAAGCCCTCGGTGAACTGGCTATAAAGTGGCGTGAGCAGGTCTCGTGCCTCAGCACACCGATCCTGTTCTCTCCACAATCGTGCAAGGCGTGTCGCTGCGCGCAACTCCCAGAGCTTGGCGCCCTGCTGGCGCGCGGTTGCCGCCGCATGGCTTAACCGTGCTTCCGCGGCGCTCGCATCGGCGTTAGGCAGCCGTAGCATCAGCTCGCCCGTCATCCGGTGCAGCTCGGCCTCGAACCATCGCTCGCCGGTTTCTTCCACTCGGTGCAGCGCCTCGGTAACAATATCCAAGCCCTCGTTCACTGCACCGGACCGGCCGTGGACCTCAGCAAGCAGACTTCGGAAATAGGGCACCAGGAAGCCCGCTCCGGTGGCCTGCCACATCGAAAGCCCGTCCCGGATCTGCGCGATACCGGCCCGAAGATCTCCAGCCTCGCCCAGCGTCCAACCGCGAATGATGATACCGGCTCCGAGGAAGTGTGGGGCGTCCTGCTCGGCTGCCAGTGCGATCAGCGCATTCGCCCGATCGCCGGCCTCGTCGTGATTCTGGCGAAGCTGCGACAGGATGCAGCCGTACAGCAGGGCATAGCCGAGGGTGTTGCGGTGGGACAACTCCTTCGCGCCGCTCAATGCCTCTTCGCTCCTCGCCTGGGCCTGCTCAGGATAGCCGAGGGCGAACAGTCCCCAGGATAGAACGGAAAGTCCCGCCACACTGGGGTCCTGCGCGAACAGGAAGGCAAGCGACCCATGGGCGGTCGGATCGTAGAGGGCGAGCGTCCGCTCCAAATGGGCGCGCGCAGCCGTTAACTCGCCGCGAAGCAATTCAGCGGTTCCGACGATTCGATTGCCGATGGTTTCGGCGGCAGCATCGTTCTGTGCCTGGGCGCGGCGGAGCAAATCCTCCCCTGCAGTTCGACCGGCTTCGAGCTCCGCCCTTACGACGTGAAAAACCCACTTCCCATAGAGAACAGGAAAGAGCCGCGACGTCTCGCCGAGGCGCTCGCACAGGTCTCGGGCCCGTGCGTTGGCCCGCCCGACGTCCGGTGCGGCCCAGCCCTTTGCGGCCATCAGGGCGACGCCGAGCGCGATTTGCAGCTCAAGTTCCCGCCGCCATCGTGGGGCGTCGTCGGGGAGAGCAGGAATCAGGTCGAGCCCTTTGGTCAATTGCGTGATCGCCTCTGCTGTGGCCGACCGCGCGATCTCTGCTTGTCCCGCCCTCAGCCAATAATCGATCGCCGGTTCGGCAAGTCCTGCCTCCGTGTAGTGATGGGCCAGAAGCTCGGGCTGCGCCTGCACTGTCTCCGGAGAATGCTGCTCTAGCGCGGCAGCGATGCGGGCGTGCAGGCGCTGCCGCTTCGCGCGAACGAGGGTCGCATATGCCGCGTCCTGCACGAGCGCATGCTTGAAGCTGTAGGTCGCCTGAGGCGGCGTCCCACGCCGGAATACCAGACCCGAATCGACGAGGTCGTCCAACGCCGCGTGCAGTTCGCTCTCCGGCAGCGCCGCCGTCATCGCGAGCAGTTCGTAGGAGAATTCTCGGCCAATCGCGGCCGCGATCTGGGCGACCTCTCGGGCTGGGGCCAGCCGGTCGAGCCGGGCCAGCAGCGACTCCTGGAGCGTGGCCGGGATCGCCATGGGCGGCAGCGGTCCGGCGAGCGCGTAGTGGTCGCCCTCATCCCGGAGCAGATTGGTCTCCAGCACGGTCCGCGTCAGTTCCTCGACGAACAGCGGCACGCCGTCCGTCTTGGCGACGATCTGGTCGAGCACCGCGGGAGGGAGTGCCTTGCCGCCGCTCAGCCGCGCGACCATGGCCGCCCCCTGCCGGCGGCTCAACCGACTGAGGCTCAGCGCGGTGGCATGGGCATAGCGCGTCCAAGACGGCGCGAACTCGGGCCGGAAGGTGATGAGGACGAGCACGGGAGCGCCTTGCACCCGGTCGATCAGGAGATCGAGCAGCTCGAGCAAGGTCGGATCGGCCCAGTGCACGTCCTCGTACAGGGCGAGGACGGGCCGGCGGGTTGCGAGTCCCAGGACCTGATCGACCAGCGCCTCGAGTGTCCGCTCCTTCTGCCGATGCGGGCTCATGTCGAGCGGCGGGTACCGCGTATCGGTTTCCAGCGAAAGTAATGCGGCGAGCAGCGGGGCCGCCCCGGTGACATCATCGCTCGATAGCGCAAGCAGCGCCTCGAGCTTGTCGAGCCTCGTTGCGGCGGAATCGTCGTCGGCGAAACCCGCCGCGCGCTCCAGCAAGCCAATCACCGGATAGAGCGGACTGGTCTGATGGTGCGGCGAGCAGTAGTGGCTCAGGACCGTATGCGGCTCATCTTCAAGTCGCCCGCGCAGCGCCCGCAGGAGGCGCGACTTGCCGATGCCAGGCTCGCCCGTCAGCAGCACCACCTGGCCCTCACCCTCCTTGGCGCGCTCCCAGTGCTCGAGCAGCAGGCCGATCTCATGCTCGCGACCGACAAGCGGTGTCAGGCCTGCGCCGTGCAACGCCTCGAACCGGCTCTCGGCGGCGCCTTCGCCGACCACACGCCACGCCCGCACCGGAACGGGAAATCCCTTTAGGATCTGCAGGCCGAGCTCGGCGAGCTCGAACAGCCCGCCAATCAGCTCTCGGGTGCGGGCGGAGATCACCACCGTGCCCGGCTCGGCCAGGGTTTGCAGGCGCGCCGCGAGGTTCGGCGTGTCGCCGACCACCGTCTCCTCGCGCGCCGCGCCTTCGCCGATCAACTCACCGACAACGACCGGGCCGGTCGCGATGCCGATGCGGGCCGCCAGCATCTCACCGTGCGCCGATGCCAGGCTGTGTACCGCCGCGACCGCGGCGAGGCCGGCCCGCACGGCGCGTTCGGCCTCATCTTCGTGGGCGCGCGGATAGCCAAAATAGGCCAGTACACCATCGCCCATGTACTTCGCTACGTGCCCTTCGAACCGCGCGATCGCGCCCGCCACCGCGCTCTGATAGGTCCGCAGGACTTCGGCCATTTCCTCCGGATCGAGCCGTGTCGCGAGCGCGGTCGAGTCGACCAGGTCAACAAACATAACGGTGAGCTGGCGGCGCTCGGCCTCGGCTCCAAGCGAAGCGTTTCCGGAGGTGACGGTAGGTACGGTCGAAATAAGGGTGGTAGCCGACATTGAGCCGGCGCGCAGTGCAGCAATGGCGGCGAGCAGCTTGCGGCGATGGCCGATCGAGACGACCCCAAGCCCGATCAGATCCTCGGCCGTGAGGTCCATGAGGACCTCGGCATCAATGTCGTTCTCCCGGAACGCCTGCTCGTACTGTCCCAGCCCCAGATCACACAGCCAGGCCCCGATATCCATGGGCTCCTCCCGGCTCTCGTCTTCAGCGCTAAGGTGTTCCAGTCTATCTCAAAATGGCGTGCACTGGGCGCGGTGAAACGTCACGAGTTGAGCGCGGAGGAAGGGCAGCTGTTGGCCCTAAGCCGAAGAGCGGCTCAGCCGCCGTGATGTCGGCTATCGCTGGTCAACCGGACGCCGATCTGCGCTTGGCTCGCCAGCCGCTTTTGACCCATACCGGAACTCAGCCTGAAGATCAGAAGCGAGGTGAAGAGAACTCGACGGCCGGGACAACTGATTGTGGAGCCGCGTTCAATGCTCGTGCAGAAAGTGATTTGCTAAGCTATTCTTGTCGGGTCGTGGGAGCACGCAATGTCGAAAGCAATTGCCGTCTTGGGCTCCGCTCTGTTCTTCGTCATCGCGCCGTTGGTGCTGGCAGGCTTCGTCCCCTGGTGGGTCACGCAGTGGGAATTTCGGCCAGCTTTTTTCGGCGTCGATCTAACCCGCATCCTCGGCGGTATATTGATCATCGTCGGAGTGCCCGGACTTGTGGATTCATTTGCTCGTTTTGCGCTGGAGGGGCTGGGGACGCCCGCCCCGATCGCGCCGACACAAAAGCTCGTAGTGACTGGCCTTTATCGCTACGTGCGAAATCCGATCTACATAGCGGTCGTCGCAGTCATTTTTGGTCAGGCCTTTTTGTTTGGTGACTGGCGTCTCCTCTGGTACGGAGCGCTACTCTGGCTTTTTTTTCATGTCTTTGTGGTGATGTATGAAGAACCGACGCTCAAGCAAACATTCGGCACGGACTACGAGAGCTTTCGGACTAATGTGCCGCGCTGGATTCCGCGGTTGACGCCATGGCGAGCCGCATAAAGGAATCGCTGCCAGCGGCTCGATGCCGGCTGCAACAAACAGTGCGAGACGGCGAAGCGTAGCAAGCGCGCCTAGCGGCCTCGCCCCGGAGGGCCCACTACCTTAGCGGCCAGTCGAAATAACGCATGGGCCGGGCGACTGCTCCGCACGCCGTGTCTTTCCGATCCCGGAGGAAGACCGGCCGTCTGCGCCTGCGCATTATGAGGACCGAATCTGGCCCGAAGGCGAAGATCGCCATCGTGTCCGGCTCGTCGGCAGTCGAGGCTAGACCGGATATCGCGAAGACCGGCGCGAACGACCCAAAGTCAATCAGTGAACTGCTCTTAAGAGCACTTTATATGCTTTATAATGCGTTCAAGGGCATTGGTGTAAGCAGGGCGAAAGCTCCGCGGACCGCCGTCACTCACCGGCATTGAGCTCTCGGAGCAGTTCCCATGTCTCGCCGAGGAGCGCGCGAACGGCCCTTCGCTCCGCGACCCGCTCGCTGGTGAATCGTCCATGCTTCCGCGCATTCCGGTTTCCTCGCGGCGCGCCGCATCGCGCCGCGCCGCCGTGCATCCGGCAGCGCGTCTTGCCGTGCACCGCCGGCGCGCAACACGCGCCGCCGTTGCGTGTTCTCGCCCCGCAGCGCGGGCTCGCGCGCATCGCCGCGGTGTTGCGGGCGTGACGGCTGATCATGTGGTGGCAGCCTGATCTGCGTCGATGTGTCGGTGGTGCGCTTCGCCGGCCTTGGCTGCCTGGATCGGCCCTGCATCCATTGTTGCTTTGGCGAAGCCCGGCTCCGACACGATCACGCTCGCATGCTGCGTGACGTTGCCGACGATGGCGCTGCCGCCGTCCTGCACCGACAGGTTCTGTACCGTGATCTTGCGCTCGCCGTTGTCGCGATAGCGGCTGAGCGCCTCGATCTGGGCCGGATAAATGCGGGCAAGGCGGCCCAAGGCGCGGGTGAGGCTCTCCTGCTGCGCAATGGACATGTTCGTGCTCCTCAGTTGGTGGAGGCGAGCACGAACGGTGACGAGCAGATTACGTCTGCTTTCAGAGGTTTGCAGTCATAGGGCGCCATGCGGCTGATGGGCATGTGGAGCTAATGACCCAAGCAGAAGTGATGAAAAGCAACCATCGATGGGCGGTTAGTAGATTCCTGGGCTCGAAGGCGCGGCGCAGGCAAGTTCATCGAGCAGATCCCTGGCAGCCTGCAGGTCCGGCGTCTCGAAGCCCTCGGTGAACCAGCCGTAGACCGGTGCCAACAGGTCATGCGCATCGCCATGTCGGCCCTGATCGCGCCAGAGCCGGCCCAGAGCTACAGCAGCACGAAGCTCCCACAATTTGGCGCCCTGATTTCGGGCGACCGTGACTGCTCGTTGCAAACAGGCCTCCGCCTGTTGAGCGTCGTGGATCGACAACAGCGCCGCGCCTTTGATCCGCAGCATTTCAGCTTCGAGCCAGCGATCCCCGTTGCGCTCCAGAACGGCCAGAGTGTCATCCACGACAGTCAAGGCTTCGGTCGTCTCGCCCATCGCGACAAGCGGTTCAAGCAACGCACTACGGATCAGAGGCAGTTCGATTTCTGCCCCCGTGGATTGATAGAGGTCAATACCTTTACGGACCATGGTGATCCCATCGATCAGCCGACCCTCTCGGGTCATGATCCATCCTCGGGATAGGATCGCCGCCGCCAACCAGAAAGGAAAACGTTGTTCAGTGCACACGGAAAAGGTGGCTTCTGCGTGTGGCCTCAGTTCCTCGACGTCGCGACGGAGGAGCAAGTATGCGCAACCCATTCCGAGGTTGGTCGCTACCGCGAACACATGAGGCAATTGCTTCACCCTCGCCATCATCTCCCTGTGCGAGGTTGCCGCTCTATCGGGAAACCCGAGAGCGAGCCAGACCCATGATAGGTAAGTCAGAATTGAGGCGTAGAAATCAATTCCGTAGGCAAAGGCCAGCTCCTGGTGTCGCTCGGGATCATAAAAGCCCAGCGCTCGGCTCCAATGCTCAGAAGCTAACGAAAGCTGGCCCTGGTGCTGCAGAACAATCGCGACCAGGTAGTGCCCGATGAGCCGGCCAGTGGCATCGTCTTGCCGTTCGGCTGCCTCAAGCAATTCCGTGGCGATCTCAAGCGCCGCCTCCAATTCGGAAGTAACGTAGTAGAAGGTGAAAAGTCCGACCATCACTGGAAACAGCTGCGGGGCCTCGCCGATTTGCCCGCACAGCTCATGCGCTCTCCGGTAAGCGCGCCCAGTATCCGGATCGGAGAAACCCCTCGCCGCCATGAGCGATTGACCGAGGATTGCTTGAAGCCCCAATTCCTGTACGTTTCGTTGAACCGGGTCCGACAGCGAGGGTACCAGTTCCAATCCCCTCGTCACCTGCGTGATGGCCTCCGCGATTGCCGAGCGCATTAGCGCCAGCTGCCCCGCCCCGAGCCGATATTTGACCGCCTGCTCCACGAGCCCCGCTTCCGTGCAATGGTGCGCCAGCAGCTCGGGCTGCTTCTGCGCAGTCTCCGCGAACTCCGCTTCCAGCACCCGTGCGATGCGCGCATGCAGCTCCCGGCGCTTGCCACGCAATAGCGTGCCGTAAGCTGTGTCTTGAACTAGCGCATGTTTGAAGGCGTAAATGATATCTTCCGATGTGCCGCGCCGAAACACCAGCCCCGCCTCGGAAAGTCGGTTCAGCGCGCGGTGCAGCTCAGTTGCATCCCAGTGCACCGCCGCGCTCAGCAGTTTGTCGGAGAACTCTCGGCCGATAACGGCACCGAACTGCGCGATCTCCTTGGCAGCGGTGCCGACATGGTCCAGACGTGCCATCAAAGAGGCATGAAGCGTAGAAGGAACAGCGATAGCGCTTGAATGGCTTCTCGCAAGCAAAGAGCGCGGGTCACCTTCGCCAATGTCTGCCTCCAGCACCGCCTTCGTCAGTTCCTCTACGAAGAGCGGCACACCATCCGTGCGTTCGACGATCTCGGCCAGAATGTCGCTCGGCAGCGGATTATTACCGGCGATTCCCGCCGCCAGTGCAGCGCCCTCCTCTCGATTGAGCCGACTGAGGGAAATCACAGTGACGTCCTGAACCCAAGGCGGCGTAAATTCGGGACGGCACGTAACGAGAAGCAGCACCGGCAGGCGTTTCACCCGCTCTACTGCAGCATCGAGCAGTTCGCGGGAAGTCGGATCAATCCAATGCACGTCCTCGTATACCATCAGTATCGCCTGGTGCCGCGACAGCAATTCGAGCTGCCGGAGGAGCGCCTCCAAGGTTTCTTCCCTCTTTCGTTGTGGGCTGAAGTTCAGCGAAGGGTAGCGATCAGCGGTAGGCACGGACATCAGTTCGGCGAACAGTGCTACGTCATTGTTCGGCGTTGCCGTCGGGGCGAGCAGGGCCTCAATTTTGTCGAGCTTCGCTTCCGGAGAGTCCTCGCGCTCAAAGCCGGCTGCGCGTTCCAGCTGGGCGACGTGCGGGTGGAGCGCGCTGGCCTGATAATTGGGAGAGCAGAAATAGCGCAGCCGGACGTGTGGCTCGTTGCCGATGCGCTCTAGCAAGGCATTCGAAAGGCGAGATTTGCCGATTCCTGGTTCGCCTGAGAGCAGAATGACTTGGCCGTCCCCTGCCTTGGCCTGCGCCCAGTGCTGCAGGAGTAAGCCCATTTCAGCCTCGCGTCCAACGAGCAGCGCCTCACCCGACCGGAGTGCCTCGAAGCGGCTTTCAACGGCGCTGTCGCCCACGACCCGCCAAGCCCGGATCGGCTTGTCAAATCCCTTGGCCTCCACTGCACCGAGATCGTCATAGTCGAAAAGCCCGGCCGTAAGCCGGCGCGTGCTGGCAGAGATCAGTACCGTATTCGGCTCAGCCAGACCTTGCAGGCGGGCCGCAAGATTGGGCGTCTCCCCAACAACCCCACGTTCCTGTGTGGCCCCCGAACCGATGAGATCGCCGACGACAACTACACCCGTCGCAATGCCGACGCGGACCCGCAGCCGCTCCGATGTTTGCAGCCGTCCGACGGCATCGACTAGCGCCAGACCAGCCCGCACGGCGCGCTCGGCGTCATTCTCAAGCGCCTGCGGGTACCCGAAGTAGACAAGGACCCCGTCGCCCATGTACTTGGCCACGAAGCCCTCGTGTTGCCCCACCACCTCGGCTACCCAGGCCTGGTACGTCCCGATCACCTCGCGCATGTCCTCTGGATCAAGCCGCGCCGAGAGCGCCGTCGAGCCGACCAGATCGCAAAACATCACCGTAAGCTGACGACGCTCTGCGCCGTCGCTGTGTGACGGTGCCAGACCGACCGGTGTAGCTTTCACCGCCGGTGCCGGGGCGACGAGCGCTGCAATCGCCTTCAGCAGTCGCTTGCGATGTCCGAGCACCACCCCGAGCTTCTCAAGGTCGGCCTCGCTCAGCTCGGGCAGGATCTCAGCATCAATGGCATTGTCGCGAAACGCCGCCACGTACTGTTGCAGTCCTAAGCCGCGCAGCCACTTCTCGACGTCCATGTCCCACCTCCGCGGTGGTGACGGGGAACTCCTCTAACTGCTAGTGTAGCACGCCCATTGCAGTAGCGCGCCATGCGATGTCACGATCCGACGACCAAGAGTGCCTGCTGAAGCCGCTTCGGCGATGCACGTCAGGCCCACCGACAAAAAGATCCCCGGGCATCGTCACCTCGTGCTCCAGCTGGCCAAGGGCCGGCGCTCTCGTCGATCCTGGGGGAAAGGCCGCGCGGGCGGGGTCGAATAGTCGCAATGGCTGCCGTATATGTCGGCCCGTGGCCCGAAGGCGAACATTGCCATCGTGTCCGGCTCGTCGGCAGTCGAGGCTAGGCCGGACATCGGGAAGACCGCGGGAAAATTGGCGCGAATGACACAAGTCGATTAGTGAACTGCTCTTAAGGGCATTTTATACGGTCTATAATGCGTTCAAGGGCACTATCGTAGGCAGAGCGAAGCTTCGCCTACGCCCCTACTCACCGGAATTGAGCTCTCGCAGCAGGTCCCATGTCTCGCCGAGGAGCGCGCGAACGGCCCTTCGCTCGGCGATCGCATCTCTGGTGAAGCGGCCATGCTTGCGCGCATTCCGGTTTCCTCGCGGCGCGCCGCATCGCGCCGCGCCGCCGTGCATCCGGCAGCGCGTCTTGCCGTGCACCGCCGGCGCGCAACACGCGCCGCCGTTGCGTGTCCTGGCCCCACAGCGCGGGCTCGCGCGCATCGCCGCGGTGTTGCGGGCGTGGCGGCTGATCATGCGGTGGCAGCCTGTTCTGCGTCGATGGGTCGGCGGTAGCCTTCGCCGGCCTTGGCTGCCTGGATCGGCCCTGCATCCATTGTTGCTTTGGCGAAGCCCGGCTCCGACACGATCACGCTCGCATGCTGCGTGACGTTGCCGACGAAGGCGCTGCCGCCGTCCTGCACCGACAGGTTCTGTACTGTGATCTTGCGCTCGCCGTTGTCGCGATAGCGGCTGAGCGCCTCGATCTGGGCCGGATAAATGCGAACCAGGCGGCCCAAGGCGCGGGTGAGGCTCTCCTGCTGCGCGATGTCGTCGGTGCAGGCGAGGCGAAAGGCGGAGCGCATCGCCGCCACGTGCACGCACACCATCTGCGCCGCCAGCATGGCCTCGATGGAATCGCGCGGGCCGATGCTCTTCATCATCGAGATCATGAAGGCGAGGTTGGCCTCGTCGGGCTCTTGGCCGATCACGCTGGCCTTCACCAATTGCTTGAGCAGGCCATCCAGCGCGTCGCGGTCGACGGCGCCGAGCGCGTCGGCCAGCAGCCGCGCGCCGGCGCGCGGGTCGGGATGGTCGATCCTGATCCGCCGCCGGGAGAGCTTGACCCGCGGGCTTGCCGCGAGGGCGGCGTGATTGTTCGATGCGATCGATGCCGTCGGGTTGTGGTTCGCAGATGTCGTCATGGGCTGTGTCCTTGCAGGATTGGCGCGCGGACGCGATGCGTGCAGATCAAACCGCTCGCGGTGGCGCGCTGTACGATGTTGAGATGTCGGGTGTTTCGCTGAGGCTGTCCAAGCGCCCGGGGCCGGTGGGGCAGGCGCTGACGGACTCTCGCGATGATGCCATTCTGCCGGTGTTTTGCCCGACGAGTCAAACGGCGTTGCGGCGCGCGTATTCTTGTCCGTGCAAACCCTGTCCCCGTGCAAGTCCTTGTTCGGACAGGCGTCGGCTACTGTGCATGGGGTTGTTTTCGCGTCTTGTGTTTGGCCGTCGGCTCTCCCGCTCTAGCGGCCGCCGACCAGACGCGCCAGGCGGCCGAGCAGCGGACGCTGGCCTTCGTTGATTTTCTTGTCTGCCTCGTCGAGAGCGAAGAATTCGGCGCGATCGACCTCGGGAAAGCTCTGCCGCTTGCCGCTGCGCGGCGGCCATTCCATCTCGAACGTGTTGCTGCGAATGCTGCGCGTATCGATGTCGAGCTCGACAGCGAAGGCGCTGACGATCTTGCCGCCGCGTTGCCTGACCTCACCCAGCGCGATCAGCGTATCAGTCAGCTCCAGCCCAAGCTCCTCGGCAAACTCACGTCGCGCAGTGGCCTCAGCGTCTTGTCCGCCGGCATACTCGCCCTTTGGGATCGACCATGCGCCGAGATCCTTGTTGCGCCAGAACGGCCCGCCGGGATGCACGAGCAGGACCTCGATATCCGGCCGCATCCGATAGGCGAGGATTCCGGCGCTCTTCGATGTCATCGCAGGTTCCTGGCGTCGTCGTAACGATCGGGAGCCGCTGCACCAGCGGCTTCCCGATGCTCGTCAAGTCGAGGGTCGCTCGCGCGATGCGAAACGGATCGCGCGCGCTTTGGCGCTCCTAGCGGCCGCGCGCGCCGCGATCATATCGCGCGCCTTGCCATGAGCCGAGGCATTTTTCCGGAGCAAGGATACAAACCGCTTGCGCGCACGGTTGGCCGTCGATCGCGCCGCCAGCTGCTCGGCGTTGCGGATGATGGTGGTGACGTTAGGTGTCAGGTTGACCTGAACCCAGGCGACGTCCTTGGTCTTGGAGAGGCTGCCGATACCTTCGCAGGGGGCCTCGCGCGGCAGGTCGATCCGGATCGCAAGCGCCTCCGAGCGCTCGATCCAATCCTCCGCCTTGGTGCCGGTGATGATCCGGACATAGTCGCGCGTCTCGCGCGGCAGTCCGCTTTCTTTGGCAAGCCATTTCTGGATCCGGCCCGGTCCCGCGTTGTAGGCGGCTGCGGCAAGGCCGAGATTGCCGAAATCGTCGCGCAGCTTGCGCAGGAACTTTGCCGACGCCGGCAAGGCCTTCATCGGATCGAAGGGATCATCGAGCCCGACCTCCGCGGCCGTCTCCGGCATGAACTGCGCGACGCCCTGTGCGCCGGCGCCGCTGACCTCGTTGGAGCGAAATCGGCTCTCCTGCCAGATCAGGCGGGCGAAGAACGGCACCGGAATGCCGCTGGCCTCGGCTGCTTCCCTGAGCGCGTTGCAGAATTGGTCAGTCGGTGAAGCCGGGGCCGGTGCGGCGGATTCGATCGCGCGCGGCGGCTCGGCCGTCTCCTCATAGGACGCGCGTGCGTTGGCCAGCTCGATGGCCCGCACGCTCGCGAGGAAGAGCTCGACGACCGGAACAAGTGGGGAGGCTTGACTGTTCAGAATAGCGGCGTTGTTGAAAGCTGGTGTTTGCCGCGACGCTGACGGATCGAGGTCGCACATCAGAACCAGAAGCGCGGCGCAAGCCGCGACGACAAATCGCATGCGTGGAGAACCTCGAACTGTGGGTGAACGGCCGGCGATGCGCTGGCGATGACGATAAGGAGTTCTTAACCCTGCGATTGCGGCAAAGCTGCGATCTCATCGGTTCCGCAGGTGTTACTACGGTGTTCCCGAAGAGAAACTCTCCGGACGTTTGCGGATGACTTGCGAATTGGGACGCGTGCAGATGATGCGCTGGATGTTCGCAGTGGTGGCTCTTCTGTCGCTGATCGTGCCGGCGGCAGCGGGCAATCTCGACGCGGCAGCGGTGAACGAGGCTAAGCGTCCCGCAAAGCAGCCTTCCGTCGACAAGGTCACCGCATCGGTGACGAAGCTTCAGATCCTGCTCGATCGCGCGCGATTCTCGCCGGGCGAGATCGACGGCAAGTTCGGCGAGAACGCGCAGAAAGCGCTGAAGGCATTTGCCGAGCAGAATGGCATCGCCTCAGACAAGGAAATAGCGCCCGAGCTGTGGGACAGGCTGAATGCCGCGAGCGAAGGTCCCTTCGTCGTCGATTACAAGATCACCGACGCCGACGTGAAGGGACCATTCCTGAAGGCGCTGCCGTCCAGGCTCGAGGAGATAAAATCGCTGAAGGCGCTGAGCTACACCAGCCCTCTCGAAGGGCTCGCGGAGAAATTCCACATGAGCGGAGATCTGCTCAAGGCCCTCAATCCCGGCAAAGCTTTCGACAAGGTCGGGGAGGCGATCACCGTTGCGAATGTGCCGGCACAGCGGGAGCTGCCGCGCGTAGCGCGGATCGATATCGACAAGAGGAGCGCGACGCTGAAGGCGTTTGACGGAGCCGATCGTCTCGTCGCGTTTTATCCGGCCTCGATCGGCAGCCCGGATCGTCCGACGCCGACCGGGACGCTCAAGGTCACCTCGACCAACGACAAGCCGACCTATCACTACAATCCCGACTACAAGTTCGCGGGCGTCAAATCCAGGAAGCCGTTCGACATCAAGCCGGGTCCGAACAACCCGGTCGGATCGTACTGGATCGGCCTGTCCGGGCAGGGCTACGGCATCCACGGGACAGCGGAGCCCGACAGGGTCAGCAAATCGGCCTCCCACGGTTGCATCAGGCTGACGAATTGGGACGCCCGCACCTTGGGCGAAAACGTCAAGCGCGGCACACCGGTCGTCTTCCTCGATGCGCCGACGGAATCCTCGTCGAAGCGGGAGGGCCGCCTGGTAAATACACGTTAAAGAACTGGTTCAAATCAGCCGGCAATGAAGGCGAGCAGGGTGCCGTTGGCCTTGGCCGGCGGTACGCAGATCGCGGTCCCGCTACGCACGCCGGCCGGGCCGAGCGCCTTCTCGGTCGCCGCGAGATCGTCGCTGACGAGCACCAGCGCCGCGCCGCCACGCTCGGACAGGCCCGCAAGCGGCACACCGGGATAGCGCTTTGCGAGCTGGTCCAGCGTCAGATAGACGAAGTCGGCGCGGCCGCCGCCGGAGGGAACACTGACCGCGCCGTCGGCCTCGGCCCTGAGCTCGCGGTCGATCAGGCGTGCCAGATGCGCAGCCTCCTTCGCCGGCTCGGGTGTTGCGATCAGCGTTTGCTTGATCCGCCTGGCGGCATTGGCGTGCTTCATCAGCTCGGGAATCCACACGGTGTCGCGGGTCTTGTGCTGGCAGGCAAAAATGCGCACGCCGCCCGGCGCCTCCGCGGTCGGCCACATGAAGGTGCGGAATTTTGCCGCCGACACCGTGCCGTTCGGCAGCGTCACCGGTCGTTCGAAATCGGTGGGGCCGATCGGCACCAGGCCGCGCGCGCGGATCTCCTCCGCGCCGGCGGCGGAATCGACCGCGGTGAACGCGATGCGCTCGATGCCCTCGCCGTGCTCGTCGAGGAAGGCGCGCGCCGGCGCATTTGGCTCGGTCGCCGCCAGCACGCCGAGCAGCTCCATATAGTCCGGGTCGAACATGATGGTGTAGTTGCCGGTGCCCATATGCGCGCTATGGGTGCCGCGCGGCGATAGCGTGAAGCCGAGCTGCCTGTAATTCTCGGCGGCCTTGTCGAGGTCCTTCACCATGACCACGGCGTGGTCGATACCGATGACGTTCTTGAGGGCCACTGTGATTTCCCCGGCATGCCTCAAACTGAGCTGACGATCGCGCCAACGACCGTAGCACGTCCTGTGTACGATGGATGGACGCTCAAGTCATTTTGAAATCGGGAGGAGATGCGGAATTTCATTCCGCGAAATGCGCTATCGACACGCTGCGGTCGATGGCGTCAGCGGGCCTGCTCGCTGATGTAGGCGGCGAGGATGGCGCGCTCCTCGCTGGTCATCTCCGTGATATTGCCCGGCGGCATCGCATTGGACCATGCCGCCACGCGGCCGATCAGGCGGATGTTGCGGTGGATGCTCTCGGGACCATCGAGCAGGATGCCTTTCGGCGCGGTGACGATGCCGGCCCAGACCGGCTCGGCCGCGTGGCACATGCTGCAGCGGGACATCACGATCTCCTCGACAGCGGCGAGCGTCGGCTGTGCCGATAGCGCGCCCGTCTTCACCTCGCGCGGGCCGGCTGCGGAGAGGAGGAGGATCGCGATCGCGCCCGCCGCGGCCACGCCCCACACCCACCATGGCGACTTGCGTCCTGCATGCCGCTCGTTGAAGAAATGGCGGATCACGGGGCCGAGTGCCAGGATGATCGCGACGATGATCCAGTTGAAGCGGGTGGCGTAGAGCAGGGGATAGTGGTTGCTGATCATCAGCACGACGACCGGCAATGTCAGATAGTTGTTGTGGACCGAGCGCTCCTTGCTGGTCTTGCCGAGCTTCGGATCGGGTGCCTGTCCGGCGATCAGGGCGGCCACGATCTTCTTCTGGTTCGGGATGATCACCGCGAAGACATTGGCGACCATGATGGTTCCGATGATTGCCGCGATCTGGTTGAAGGCGCCGCGCCCGCTGAGGACGTGCGTGAAGGCGAAGGTCAGCGCGACCAGGAACAGGTAGCCGCCGATGGCAAAGCCGAGCTCGCGCTGGGCAAGGCGGGTGCGGCAGGCGACCTCATAGAGCAGCCACGCCAGCGCGAGGCTCGAGAGGCTGAACAGCCCGGCCTGGACCGGCGTCAGATCGAGGATCGATTTGTCGACCAGGAACAGGTCGGCCTCGAGATAGTAGACCACCACCATCAGCGCGAAGCCGGACAGCCAGGTGGTGTAGGCCTCCCATTTGAACCAGGTGAGTTCCTCCGGCATCTGGCTTGGCGCGACCAGATATTTCATGATCCGGTAGAAGCCGCCGCCATGGACCTGCCAGGCTTCGCCCTGCACGCCATCCGGCAGGTCGGCGTTCGGCTTCAGGCTGAGATCGAGATGGATGAAGTAGAACGAACTGCCGATCCAGCCGATCGCCGCCACGACATGCAGCCAGCGCAGCAGCAGGCTGGCCCATTCCGATACGATCGATCCCCACATGATCACCCCATCAATCGCGACAGCGATCCGCGGCTTTGATGACCGCAGCCGGCGGCCGTGCCCTTACAATGTGTCGCACCGATCCACGTTATTTTCCAGTACGATGCCCGCGCGCCGTTGCACATCGTGCGGGCATGAGCTGACGTGGGATTTGGCAGACAAGACCGGGAGGAAGATATCGTGAAGACGCATGTGTCGCACATGACGCTGGCTGCATGGATGCTATCGGTCTGCGCCGGCGCGCAGGCTGAGCCTGTGCTGCAAGGCAAGGATGCGTTCGGCAGTTGGCAAGCCGACAAGCCCGGTGTCGTCAGGCTGATCCGCCCGCAGGATCTGCCCAAGCCCGGCGCCTCGCCGTCGGTCGCCAATGCGACGCGCGTTGTGGCGCGCGGCAGCGCCGTGCCGCAGGTGCCGCAGGGCTTCACGATCGAGCTGCTGGCTGACGGTCTGTCCAGCCCGCGCGTGCTCCGCGTCGCGCCGAATGGCGACATTTTCGTTGCCGAGACCGGAGCAGGGCGCATTCGCGCGCTGCGGCTCGAGGAAGGCGGCGCGAAGGTCGCAACCAACGAAATCTATGCCACCGGACTGAATCGTCCCTTCGGCATGGCGTTCTTTCCGAACGGCGACAATCCGCAATGGCTTTACGTCGCCAACACCGGCAGCGTCGTCCGCTTTCCCTATCGCGTCGGCGACCTCAAGGCGCCGGCCAAGGCGGAGACGGTGGTTGCGAGCCTGCTGTCTGGATCGGGCCACTCCACCCGCGACATCGTGTTCACGCCCGACAACAGGCGCATGCTGGTGTCGGTGGGCTCGGCCGGCAATGCCGGCGATGGCATGGGCAATCCGCCCGGCGGGCTCGAGGCGTGGTCGAAGGCGCAGCCGCTCGGCGCACCGTGGGGCTACGAGGCCGAGCGCGCCGCCGTGCTCGCCTTCGCTCCCGACGGCAAGGACCGCAAACTCTACGCCACCGGCATCCGCAACTGCGTCGGCCTCGCGATCCAGCCGCAGACAGGGCTGCCCTGGTGCTCGACCAACGAGCGCGACGGCCTCGGCGACGATCTCGTGCCCGACTATGTGACCAGTGTGAAGGAGGGCGCGTTCTACGGCTGGCCGTGGTTCTATATCGGCGCCAACGAAGACCCGCGTCATCCCGGCGCGCGGCCGGACCTGAAGGACAAGGTGACCCTGCCGGACGTGCTGGTGCAATCGCACTCGGCTTCGCTCGGCATGGCCTTCTATCAAGGCACGCAATTTCCATCCGAGTATCAGGGCGACGCCTTCGCTGCCGAGCACGGCTCCTGGAACCGTTCGAGGCGCACCGGCTACAAGGTAATCCGCATCCGGATGAAGGACGCCAAGCCGACCGGCGAGTACGAGGATTTTGTCACGGGATTTGTCGTGAATGACAAGGAGGTGTGGGGGCGACCGGTCGGAGTCGCTGTGGCAAAGGACGGCGCACTGCTGATCTCGGAAGACGGCAACGGCACGATCTGGCGGGTGACGCATTAGAATAAGAATCGCGCCGCGGCGGAGGTGCACCCTCGTCCCTTGTGGGAGAGGGTGGCTTCGCGACAGCGAAGCCGGGTGAGGGGTTCTATCCGCGAGTCGTCTCGCGAGTGAATTTGCCGAGAGAGACCCCTCATCCGGCGCTTCGCGCCACCTTCTCCCACAAGGGGAGAAGGAAAGGGCAGCTGCCTTCGTTGCTCACCCCCGTCTCACACTTGCCCCACCATCCACCAGCAGCGTTACGCCGGTGATGAAGTTTGCTTCATCCGACGCCAAGAACAGCGCGGCATTCGCCACGTCCCACGCGGTGCCCATCTTCTTGCGCAGCGGTACCTTGCTGTCGCGTTCGGCTTCGACTTCGGCGCGGGTCTTGTGCCATTCGCGGGCGCGGGTATCGACCGCCATCGGCGTGTTCATCAGGCCCGGCAAGATGACGTTGGCGCGGATGCCGTATTCCGCATTCTGGTAGGCGAGCTGCTCGGTGAAGGCGATCATCGCCGATTTCGTCGCCTTGTAGGCGACGTAGGGATAGGTTGTGATCGCCGCCATCGAGGAGATGTTGATGATCGCGCCGCTGTTCTGCGCGCGCATGATCGGGATCACTTCTTTCGCGGCGAAAATGCAGCTCTTCAAATTGATGGCGACGACGCGCTCGAACGCCTCCTCGGTCAGCTGCAGCAGCTCGGCGTCGCCGCCGGACAGGCTCACGCCGACATTGTTGTGCAGCACGTCGATGCGGTCCCAGCGCGCCTTCGCATCGGCCACCATCGCCCTGATGTCAGCGGAGTTGGTCACGTCGGCCTTGAAGGCCGCCGCAGTTCCTTGGCTCGCGGTGATCATCGCGACAGTTTCCTGTGCGGACTCGAGATGATGATCAACGCAAAGCACCTTGGCGCCCTCGCGCGCGAAGGTCAGCGCGGTGGCGCGGCCGTTGCCCATGCCTTCACCTGGGCTCTGGCCGGCGCCGACCACGATGGCAATCTTCTCGGCTAGACGCATGACGCTTTCTCCCTGCTTTTTCATCACGATAGCACGCGCCAAGCGAAGCAGAAGAGCGATCGGTCGTTGAGTGGTGGCGTTCGGTGCACGCCGTCCCCACCGAACATGCATGGCTCCGTTGCCTCAAGGAAAGTGCGTGCACGCGCAAAGGCCTGCTGCTTCGCAGGAACCGACTTCATACAACTGCGTTTGCTGCCAGGGCGCTTTTTGCGTTACGCTTCTCCCGGGGGCTTCCCGACCGCCAGTGGCTTGCCGATGAATCTGCTCGATCCGCAAGGGCCCGTTGCTGCTGCGAATAGCACGATCCTGGTCGATTCCGTTTTCATCATGCTGGCGATCGTGGTGCCGACCATCATCGCGATCCTGGCGTTCGCGTTCTGGTTTCGCGCGTCCAATCCCCGCGCGCGCTTTCAGCCGGACTTCGTCTATTCCGGGCGCGTGGAGATGGTGGTGTGGGCGATCCCGGCGCTCACCGTGATCCTGCTCGGCGGCGTCGCCTGGATCGGCTCGCATCAGCTCGATCCCGCAGCGCCGGTGCCGGGCACCGGCAGCCCGGTCCGCATCCAGGCCGTTTCGCTCGACTGGAAATGGCTCTTCATCTATCCGGACCAGCGCATCGCCACGGTCAACACGCTGACGGTGCCGGCCGGCGCCGAGCTGAATTTCCAGCTGACCTCGTCGAGCGTGATGAACACGTTCTTCATCCCGCAGCTCGGCAGCATGATCTACACCATGAACGGCATGGTGACGAAGCTGAACCTGCGTGCTGACAATGAAGGCAAGCTCCAGGGGCTGTCGGCGCATTTCTCCGGCGACGGCTTTCCCGACATGATGTTCGACGTCAACGTGATCTCGCCGCTTGCATTTCCGGATTGGGTGGCGACCACGGCGAAGACCGACGCCGTGCTGAACGAGGACAGCTACAAGAAGCTGATGCAGCAGGGCGTCGAGAAGGGCAGGCCGACCTATCGCGTGGATGATCCCCGGCTGTTCGACCTGATCGCGACCCAGCACATTCCGCCAGGGCCAGGCCCGGAGCTGTTGTCCGAGGCCGGCCGGTCGCAGAGTGGAGGCCACGATGCTCGGTAAGCTCGATTGGTCGGCGATCCCGTTCGACCAGCCGATCCCGCTGATCGCGGGCGCCGTGGTGCTGGTTGGGATCCTGGCCGTGCTGGTCTGGGTCGTGGTGAAGGGGCATCTGCCCTATCTCTGGCACGAATGGATCACCAGCGTCGACCACAAGCGCATCGGCGTGATGTATATCCTGCTGGCTTCGGTGATGCTGCTGCGCGGCGGAAGCGACGCCATCATGATGCGGATTCAGCAGGCGGTCGCCTACCAGTCGCAGGGCTATCTTCCGCCGGAGCACTACAACCAGATCTTCTCGGCTCACGGCACCATCATGATCTTCTTCGTGGCGATGCCATTCGTGATCGGGCTGATGAACCTGATCGTGCCGCTTCAGCTCGGCGTACGCGACGTCGCTTTTCCGACGCTTAACTCGGTAGGTTTTTGGCTGACAGCGACCGGCGCGCTGCTAGTCAATCTCTCGCTGGTGATCGGCGAATTCGCGCGCACCGGCTGGCTCGCCTTTCCGCCGCTATCGGAATTGTCCTACTCGCCCGGCGTCGGCGTCGACTACTACGCCTGGTCGCTCCAGATTTCCGGTGTCGGCACGCTGGTGGCCGGCATCAACCTCGTCACCACCGTGCTGAAGCTGCGCACCAGGGGTATGAACTATCTGCGCATGCCGATGTTCTGCTGGACCACGCTGGCCTCGAACCTGCTGATCGTCGCGGCGTTCCCGATCCTCACTGCGACGCTCGCCATGCTGCTGCTCGACCGCTACCTCGGCTTCCACTTCTTCACCAACCAAGCCGGCGGCAACGTCATGATGTTCATGAACCTCATCTGGGCCTGGGGGCACCCGGAGGTCTACATTCTGGTGCTGCCGGCCTTCGGCATCTTTTCCGAGGTGGTCTCGACCTTTTCCGGCAAGGCGCTGTTCGGCTATCGCTCGATGGTGCTCGCCACCATGGCGATCTGCGTCATCTCCTTCATGGTCTGGCTGCATCACTTTTTTACGATGGGCGCGGGCCCCGACGTCAACGCCATCTTCGGCATCGCCAGCATGATCATCGCGATACCGACCGGCGTGAAGATCTACAACTGGCTGTTCACGATGTATGGCGGCCGCATCCGCTTCGAGACGCCGATGCTATGGTCGGTCGGCTTTATGGTGACCTTCATCATCGGCGGTTTGACGGGCGTGCTGGTCGCGGTGCCGCCGGCCGACTTCATGCTCCACAACAGCATGTTCCTGGTGGCGCACTTCCACAATGTCATCATCGGCGGCGTGCTGTTCGGCGCCTTTGCCGGCTTCGAATACTGGTTTCCGAAGGCGTTCGGCTTCCGGCTCGACGAGCGCTGGGGCAAGCTCGCATTCTGGTTCACCTTCACAGGTTTTTACGTCACCTTCATCCCGCTCTACGTCGCCGGCATGCTGGGCATGACGCGGCGCATGCAGCATTACGATGTTGCCGCGTGGCGGCCCTGGATGCTGGTTGCGGCTGTTGGCATGGCGATACTGACGATCGGCGTCATCTGCCAGATCTTGCAGCTCGTCGTCAGCATCCGCAACCGCGAGGCGTTGCGCGACCGCACCGGCGATCCCTGGGATGGTCGTTCGCTGGAATGGGCAACCGCGTCGCCGCCGCCGGTGTTCAATTTCGCGTTCGATCCCGATGTGCGCGGCGAGGACGCCTATTGGGATATAAAGATCCATGCCCGGCAGCAATCGCTCGAGCATGAAGAGCGCGAATATCATGAGATCGAGATGCCGCGGAATTCGCCGACCGGCTTCGTCTGCGCGTTCTTCGCCAGCATCATGGGCTTTGCGCTGATCTGGCACATCTGGTGGATGGTGATCCTGGGCGGCATCGGCGCGTTCGCGACCTTTGTCGTTTTCGCCTGGCGCGACCACGATGAATACGTCATCCCGGCCGCGGAGGTCGCGCGGATCGACCGCATCAATCTCGAGGAGCGGCGCAGCCTCGTCAGCATGGCGGGAGCAACCTGATGTCGATGACCGCAGCCGTCGGCCACGCCCACGCCGATCCCCATCACATCGGCCTCGTCATCGAGCATCCGGGACCAGCGCCGAAGCGGATCGTGACGGCCTACGGCTTCTGGATCTTCCTGCTCTCCGACATCGTGATGTTCTCCTGCTTCTTCGCGGCCTATGCCGTGCTCTCCGGCCAGACCGCCGGCGGCCCGAAAGGCTCCGAGATCTTCGAGCAGAGGAACGTTGCGATCGAGACGGTCTGTCTGCTGCTGTCGAGCTTCACCTGCGGCATGGCCAGCATTGCGGCCGACGTGCGCAACCGGTTCTGGTTCTATCTCGGCATGGCCGTGACATGCGTGCTGGGGCTAATATTCCTGGCGATCGAGTTCCGCGAATTCGCCGGCCTCGTCGCGCGCGGCTACGGTCCGTCGCGCAGCGCGTTCCTGACCGCGTTCTTCTCGCTGGTCGGATGCCACGGTCTGCACGTTTCGGCGGGCGTGCTCTGGCTTCTGACCATGATGGCCCAGGTGTTCGCGAAAGGCTTTCGCGCCGACATCTTGCGGCGAATGACGTGCTTTGCGCTGTTCTGGCACGCGCTCGACATCATCTGGGTCGCGATCTTCTCCGTCGTCTACTTGCTTGGAGGTGGCGCATGAGCGATCAGACCCATGTGCGGACCGAACATGACCTTGCACCGGGCGAGGAAGAGCAACATAGCGTCGGCGAAAGGATCCTCGGCTACGTCGTCGGCCTCGCCTTGGCTCTGCTCCTGACGGCGACGTCGTTCTTCATCGCCGGCACCGATCTGGTCTGGCAGCCTTCCATTCCCGTGGCGCTGATCGTGCTGGCGATCGCGCAGATGGGCGTGCATCTGGTGTTCTTCCTGCACATCACGACGGGCCCGGATAACACCAATAACGTGCTGGCGCTGGCCTTCGGGCTGCTGATCGTATTCCTCGTGGTTGGCGGCTCAGTCTGGATCATGTCGCACCTGAATGCGAACATGCCGCCGATGGACCAGATCATGCGAATGCAGTGAGAGAGGCCGAGGGCAGCCCCGTTGCAAAAAGAAGAGCCGCTTGTTGATGACAAACGGCCCAAGTCTAGGGAGGAAACGCCCAAGCAAGGACAATCGGGCCGAAGCCGGATTGCTGCCAAAGAAGCGATAGCGCATGGCACTACCGCACCTTCCAAATGCAACAACTCCTGATGGAGTTCAATTCCGGATCAATACTGTCTCCCGATACCGCTCACGGCTGCGTGATGGGTTCCTCACGGCGGAGCTCCACCCGGACGTTTACTTGGAGTTTCTACTTGGAGTTTCACTTGGGCCGGCGGCAATTATACGCCTTGCGGAAGCCGGCGGCCTGGGCGTCCTCCTCCGAGCAGAACCAGCGGTCCGGCTTCGTTGTTGCCGGGTAGCTCGGGCAGCCTCGCAGATGATAGATTCCGATATTGCCGGTGACCCGCGCCCGCACCGCGAGCTTGCCCTTGATGCTGCAACTCGGTGGCATCGTCAGTTCGTCGGGAAACAGCGCCGCGCGAATCTCCTTGTCGCGGTCGGCGCGGCAGGCAGTGCCCAGGAGCGCGCCGTCCTTCTTGCCGGTGCGGAACTCTTGCGGTGCAACAAAGCAGCCCTTCCAGATGCCGGCCGCGGCCGTCTTGGCTTCGGCAGCTGCCGACTTCATGTTCGCCTTGATCGGCTCCCGCCCGATCGCAAAGCCGAGCCGCACCAGTTGCTCGTTCAGCGTGATCTTGTCGCCCTCGGCGGTGCAGATGGCGCGGTGGCGTTTGCCAAAGCTCTTCTCGGGTCCGACATCGTCGCAGCGCACCGGACGTCCGCCGACCAGCTTCGTCAGCTGGTCACGCGCATCGACGCCGCAGGTCCAGGCGTCGGCGTGATCGTCGATGCAGACCTGGTCCAGCTCCGGCGCGTCCACGCCGTCGAGCCGGTAGGTGACGTCGCCAAGCTGGATGGAATTGGCGTCCCGGACCGCTGCTGTCGCAGTCAACGCGAGCCCCGGCCCTGAGCTGGCCAGAAATCCGGACAGAGCAAGAAACAAAACAAGCGCGAAAGCGCGGGCGGCGGCAAAGGAATTCTTCAAGGACATACGGGCTCGCTATCGATTGCTCTTTCCTCTTTTCCTAGCATCCGGATGTGGCGATACCAATGGTCTGCGCCCCGCGAAGTGCGACATTCCAGGCCCGCGGCTTTACTCGCCGGTCGCTCTGATCTTATCGTCTGCGTCAGCCCGCGTGCCATGATGGCCGAATCGCCTGGGAAGCGGCGAGGGCGGGAGGACAAGGTTGCGATGAAAGACCCCGTGGACGTCCTGATCATCGGCGCCGGCGCTTCGGGCGCCGCGGTCGCGTGGTCGCTGGCCGAGACCAAGATGCACATTCTCTGCCTGGAGCAGGGCGGCTGGATGAACCCGGCGGAATATCCCAGCACGGGTCGGGACTGGGAAGCCAAGTTCTACGGCGAGTGGTCGTCCAGCCCGAACATCCGCGGCCGGCCCGAGGACTATCCGATCAACGATGAAAATTCGCCGATCAAGGTCGTCAACTACAATGCGGTCGGCGGCTCGACGGTGATGTACACCGCGCACTGGCCGCGGCTGCACCCCTCCGATTTCAAGGTCAAGACGCTCGACGGTGTCGCCGACGACTGGCCGATCGACTACGACGCGCTGACGCCATTCTTCGAAGAGAACGACCGGATGATGGGGACATCCGGCCTGTCGGGCGATCCGCTGTCGCCGCTGACGCATCCGCCGATGCCGCAGCAGCCGCTGGGCTTGTCCGGTGCGATCATCGGCAAGGCCATGAACAAGCTCGGCTGGCATTGGTGGCCGTCGGACACCACGGTTGCGACGATGGACTATGAGGGCCGAGCGCGCTGCATCAATCTCGGCCATTGCACGCCGGCCTGCGCGCAGGGCGCGAAATCCTCGACCGACATCACCTATTGGCCGCATGCGATCCGCGCCGGCGTCGAGCTGCGCACCCATTGCCGGGTGCGCGAGATCACCACCGACGAGAACGGCATGGCTTCGGGCGTGGTCTATTACGACAAGGATGGCGTCGAGCAGTTTCAGCCGGCGCATGTCGTCATCATCGCCTGCAACGGCGTCGGCACGCCGCGCCTGCTTTTGAACTCCGCGTCAGGCCGCTTCCCGAACGGCCTTGCCAACTCATCCGGCATGGTCGGCAAGAACCTGATGTTCCATCCCTACGCGCAGATCTACGGCTATGTGAGGGAGCCGACCGATTCCAATCGCGCGCCGCCGACCTGCCTGTGGAGCAAGGAGTGGTACGATACGGACCTGTCGCGCGGCTTCGTGCGGGGCTACGGGGTCCAGTTCGTGCGCGGCGCAGGACCCGTGTTCGAGGCCGTCGCTAGCGAGCAGAAGGGCATTCTGCCCTGGGGCGCCGATCATCACCGCGTCTTCCGCAAGCTCAACGGCCATCGACTCGGATTTTCCGCGATCTGCGAGGATTTGCCGGAGGAGCACAATCGCGTCACGCTCGATCCCGTTCTCAAGGACAGCCACGGCATTCCCGCGCCGAAGATCGACTACACCATCAGCGAGAACAGCCGGAAGATGATGGAGCATGCGCTGGCCCGCGGCCGGGAGGTTCTCGAGACGGCAGGCGCCACCGACATCTGCATCAATTCGCCGATCCCGTGGGGTGGCTGGCATCTGCTCGGCACGGCACGGATGGGCACCGATCCTGAAACCTCCGTGGTCAATGAATGGGGCCGCTCGCACGACGTGAAAAATCTCTTCATCGTCGACGGCAGCATCTTCGTCACCTCGGGCGGGGTCAACCCAACGTCGACCATCCAGGCCATCGCGCTCTACGTCGCCGACCAGATGAAGCAGCGCCTCGCCAATTTGTTCGATTGAGAATGATTACGGTCAAATCCAGCCGCGCTCGGTGCACCTCTCCCCCTTGCGGGAGAGGTCGGCGCAACGCGCCGGGTGAGGGCTCTTTCCTCTGGGGCAGTCTCTTTGTGGAGGCACCCTCTCCCCGACCCTCCCCCGCAAGCGGGGGAGGGAGTGTACTTTCATCGCCGCGCGAGCACTAGCATTACAGTTGTCGTTTGTTTGCTTTGAAGTGGGCTCGTTGAGCTGCGGCTTGGTGAGCTCTACGCCAGAATGACCATGCAATGATATGTGCGGGCTGGATTCGCTTTCGAGCGAGTCTGATGGCGATGCGGCGGACTTCCTGGATTGACCAACGGATCAATGACGGCGTGGCGATGTCTTGGTTTTTGCCTTGGTTCGGCGGCTGGTTTTTTTTGGCGGTGGCGGGTTAGCGCGATGTCGGATCGCGGCCATCATGGCGAAGGCGAGCATCACCAGGGATACGTGACGGTGCCAGCCATGCCAGGATCTGCTCTCGTTGTGATCGAGCCCGAACTCGTTTTTCGCGGTTTCAAAGCTGTCCTCGATCGCCCATCGATGGCCTTCGACCGCGACCAGCGTTTCAATTGACGTTCCCGCTGGGCACCAGGTGGTGAAGAAGGCGAGGTCTCCATCGGCGATGCGACGACGGATCAGCAGACCGCGGGTCCAGAGCCCTGGATTTGTGTCATTTGATTCTTCGACCTCCAGATCTGCCAATTCGAGATAACACCAATCGTGCAGCCGTGGTCCTTTGGTTCCGGCTCCCGCCGACAGGCGCCTCCAATCGGATGAGCGCCGCGTCAGGGCAATGTCTGCGGCCGTACCGGCGACCGGCGG
>NZ_VSTH01000161.1 GCF_008123965.1 Bradyrhizobium hipponense
TGTCGGAAGCTGTGCGGCGTCACATGCTTAGTCCGCAACGTTGGCGTGGTTTCGGCTGCTGCCTTCACATAGGCCGCAAGCTTGAACCGAACGCCGGATGCGCTGAGCGGCTCGCCATAGCGGTTGACGAACAGCCGCTGGTCCAATGCACGCGGCTGTCGCTCCAGCAGCTTTTTCAGCAACAGCACGGTTTCCGGCCAGAGTGGGCAGATGCGTTCCTTGCGGCCCTTGCCGGTAAGACGAACGCAACTTGGGCTATCGAAGCGGATCGCCCTGGGACATAGATCGAGAGCCTCCTGTATCCGTGCCCCGCTGTTGTAGAGGAACGAGAGCAGTGCGTGATCGCGTATGCCTTCGAGTGTGGAGCGGTTTGGCTGGGCAAGGATCGCTGCTACCTCCGCAGGGTCCAGATAACAGGGTTCCGACACCGGCGCCCGCTTGACTGGGATGTGAAGGATTTCCACGCACTGAGCGATCGATGCGGGGTCCTTGGTTGCGACGAAGTTGAAGAAGCTGCGGATCGCGGCAAGCCTGCAGTTGCGCGTGCCGATCGTACCGCCGCGGTCGTGCTCGGCGTGACCGAGGAAGGCGGCCACCCCGTCGGCAGTCAGATCGGCCAGTGTGATCACCGCCACCTTCTTTTCCGCGCGTTGTGCGGCGAACCGCAGGAACAGCCGCCAAGTGTCACGATAGGACCGGACCGTGTGGATCGATGCATTGCGTTGCTCGACGAGCCATTCGTAGAAGAACGCACGCATCAAATCCGGGAACGCGTTCGCCTTGTTCATGGCCGCACCTCCTGCCCCAGATCGAGGCATGGCGCGCCTACGGCCCTGAACCGCTCGTTCGCAAGATGCAGCAAGTCGTGTGTAACGGTGATGTAGATGAGGGTGGAGTGGATATCCTTATGGCCAAGATATGTCGCGAGGAACGGCAGCCGGTCTTGCGGATTGATACCCGAGCGGTACCATTCGAGGATACGGTGCACGACCATCGAGTGGCGCAGGTCATGAAGACGGGGACCCATTCGCCCTTCTGGCGGCTTCAGCCCGGCTCGGCGGATCACGTCGACGAGCAACAAGGCGATCACCTGCTTTGTATAGCGGGCGTTGCGCCCCTCGTGCCAGAACAGGGCGGAGTGCGGATCCTGCGGTGCACCGGCCTGCTGCCGCGCATCGAGATAAGCCCGAAGCTCGGCGATCACACTGTCAGACAACGGCAGGATCCTCGTCTTGTAGAACTTGGTCTGCCGGATCGTGATTGTGCCGACGCGGAAGTCAACGTCACCAAGATCGATACGGGCAAGTTCGCCACGCCGAAGCCCCGCGCAATAGGCCAGCAGGAGCATGGCATAGATGCTCGGCGCACGCAGCGGGGCCCGTTGCGAAGGATAGGAACGGGCAATATCGAGCATCTGCCGTACGTCGGTCGGCGTATAGATGTAAGGCTTGCGCCACTGCTTCGCTAATTCCTTCTGCGGTCGCGGGTCCGGGCGGCGCGGCGGGAGCGACGGATTCTTATGGCGCAGGACCCTCGCAAGGATCCGCTCCAGTTTCTCACACTCCGCAGCGTGATTGAGTGTCGTTCTTGCTTTCTTCCAATGCTCCAGCATCACCTCGACCGGTTCATCCTGCAATGCAGGATTCAACTGCAGGAACCGATCGAACCGCAAGAACCATGCGGGCTGCGAGGTGTATTTGTATCCTCTGTTGCGCATCAGCGCGACGTGCTCGGCCATGATCCCGCCCAGCATGCTGCCGAACGGCTTGGGCTGGCGGAGTTCGGCAAGGGCCTGTTCGGGGTCATGCGACGCCAGTGCGCGCCAGATCGGCCGACATCGCTTGATATTGCATGCCTCGCACAAGGCGGTGACGGGATTGCGCTCGATCGCTCCGATGTTCAGAAGGTGATCGAGGAACCGATCGATGATGCGGGTGCGGTTCAGCAGCGTCGTCGCCATCCAATGGTCGGACAATGTCTGCAGCCAGGCCACCAGAACATCCTTGCCGAGCTCGGCATGGCGTTCAGCGACGTCCTGGAAGCTGTTCAGCACCTGCCTGTAAGAGGCGCAGCTGTCGGCGTGGCGCAGGCCAAGGCCTGCCAGATAGCGCGCGATCAACTGCCGTTCGGGATCTGGCCATGTTGTCATGAAAGCACCTCCGCTTCCGGCACGTCGAGTGCGATGGCCCTGAGGTCCTCGGTGGCAAGCTTGAGATAGGGCACCGTGGATTCCGCCGACCGGTGCCCGAGCAGATCACCGATGACCTTCTGCGGGACCGATGCGCGCAACATCTCGACCGCGCGTGCATGTCGGAAGACATGGGCACCGCTCTTGCCCGGCAGCTTGACACCGGCGTGGCGCAGCCGGCGTCGTACCACGCTGTCCAACATCCTGAGCTTGCGATAGGGAGCGCGCATGCGGATGAAGATTTCCCGGGCGTCGATCGCCGGCCGCCCCGCACGTAAATAAGCAAGCACTGCTTCGCCGACCGGCTCCATCAGGGGCAGGAAGGAACAGGCCCTGGTCTTGGTGTGCCGGATGCGGATCGATTCCGCCCGCCAGTTGATGTCCTCAAGCCGCAGGTTGCAGATTTCGCTCGACCTCAGCCCATAGGTCGCAAGCAATTGCAGAATCGCATGGTCCCTCAACCCCCTCGGTGTCCTGTCCTTTCCTACAGCCTTCAGGACGGCGGCAACTTGATCTCGCTCCAGAATCGAGGGCACGCCCTCATAGGCGTAGATCAGCGGACCGATGACATGCGGCGACAAGTCGATCGCGGTACGGCCGACCCGGTGCAGATGCCGTAACAAAGAGCGGAAGCGGTTCGCGACGGCGCTCAACGATTTGCGTGTCAGCTTCGGCGCGCGCATTTCCATATAGCGGTCGATGTCGTCGACCCTCAGGCTCCTCAGGCTATTGTCACCGTTCCGCCTGAACTGCCAGGTCAGGAAGTGCCGGGCCTCCCAGATCAAAGCCTCGATGCTAGCAGGGGCGAGGCCTCGCGCCTCACGAAGCCAGACCTCGTATTCGTCGCAGATCGCAAATCGCTCGGCCTCGGCGGCGCAGGCTGCTTTCGGAGAGGGTGGCCACTGGCCCTGCACAAGCCGCAGCAGCGCATGGATTCCGGCGCGCGGGATCGGGTGCTGGTGTGGCCCTGATCGACCATGGCGTTTGCGCAACATCCCACTCGCATGGCTTATGTATGTCGACACCAGCGCCTCGGTCACGTGCTCAACCTGGATTTCCCGCCGTTCGGGATAATCGAGGAATCTGCGCGCGCACCCGCAGTAGTTACTGATCGTCCTCGGGTGATAGCGTTGGCCGGCCAGTACGGCCTTGAGCTGGGCGATCAGGTCTTCACTGGATTTCAGCATCATCGTCTCCTCTGCTGGTCAAACGACTGCAGAGGACGCCGAAAAATAATGCGGAGCAAAGCCTGTGCCGGATCTGAGGATTTTCGCGATACTCACGCGCCGAGCCGGCATTCCTTCACATTACCGCCAC
>NZ_VSTH01000162.1 GCF_008123965.1 Bradyrhizobium hipponense
AAAAGCAACTGTAATGCTAGAAGAGGATCGCCATGACTGATCAGCTCCCCCTCACGCCGCGGCAGCGCCAGGACCTGCGCACCAGTGCCGCGATGATCATTCCGGCGAGCGAGGAATACCGCGTGCCCGGCGCCGATGACGACATCATCCAGGCCGACATCCACGCCACGCTCGGCCGCGACGCCAAGCTGGTGACGGCTGCGCTGGATCATCTGGGCCGGCTCGCCGGCATGCCGCTGGCGGACCTCGAGCCTACCGCACGCGATGGCGTCGCGGAGCAGTTCCGATCAACTGGCGGCGCCGCGGCCGCAACGCTCGTCCGCGTCGTGCTGCAATGCTACTACCGCGATGACCGCGTGCTGCGCTCGCTCGGGCTCGAGCTGCGCGCGCCGTTTCCCAAGGGCCATGTGCTCCCTGACGGCGACTGGTCGCTGCTCGATCCGGTCAAGGCGAGGGCGGGCAGGTTGCGGCGGGCGACCTAGCCACCTTGGTAGTCCAGCCCTGCGCCCCAAGCGGGCCACTTGCGCGAGAGCGAACAGGCCACCATCTGTGTGAGCTTCAAGGACTCTTGCCATGTTGGATTTGACCTCAGACATCGCCGGTGACGGATCGTCATCGCGAACGACGCCGGCTGCCCTGGACAACGACCGGGCCCTGCTGGATGCCTACTCTAATGCCGTGATCGACGTGACCGATCGCGTCGGCGCTGCCGTCGTGCGCGTCGAGACCGGGCCGAAGGTGCCGAACGGTCGCGAGCGCGGCGGGCTCGGCTCGGGCATCGTGATCTCGCCGGACGGCCTCGTGCTCACCAACAGCCATGTGGTCGGCACCTCCAAGGAAATCCGGCTGCGCGATGTCGAAGGCCATGTCGGCGACGCCCGAGTGCTCGGTGTCGATCCCGACACGGATCTGGCGCTGTTGCGCGCCAACGGCGTACGCGACTTGCCCTATGCTGCGCTCGGCAACTCCAAGACCCTGCGCCGCGGCCAGCTCGTGATCGCGATCGGCAATCCGCTCGGCTTCGAATCGACCGTGACGGCCGGTGTTGTCTCGGCGCTCGGGCGCTCGATCCGCTCGGTCAGCGGACGCACCATCGAGGACGTGATCCAGACCGATGCCGCGCTCAATCCCGGCAATTCCGGCGGGCCGCTGGTGTCGTCGCATGCCGAGGTGGTCGGCATCAACACCGCCATCATCAGCGGCGCGCAGGGCATCTGCTTCGCGGTCGCCAGCAACACCGCGCAATTCGTGCTGTCGGAGATCATCCGCCACGGCTATGTCCGCCGCGCCTATATCGGCGTCGCCGGGCAGACCGCGCCGATCCCGCGGCGGCACGCCGTGCTGGCCGGCGTCGAGAACAAGATGGGCGCGCTGCTCGCCCAGATCGAGCCCGATGGGCCGGCGGCGAAGGCGGGGCTGCTGCCCGGCGACGTCGTGATCAGGCTCGACGGCGTCGAGATCAACGGCGTCGACGATCTGATCCGCGTGCTCGACCGCGACCGCATCGGCCGGCGGCTCGCGATGGACGTGCTGCGGCTCGGCCGCCTGCGCGCGATCGACATCGATCCGGTCGAGCGCAAGCCGGCGCGCTGAACTTTGGTTCGCTTGGCCAAAGCCGAGACCGCCGTTCACCTCTTCCGCAGGGAGAGGTGAACGGCGGCGTGTCGGCCTCAGTCTAACCGTGCTTTCCGCTGTCATGCTCCGCGAAAGCGGGGCATCCAGTATTCCAGAGGCAGCGCGATCCAGAACAGCCGCTGCCGCGTACTGGATCGCCCGGTCAAGCCGGGCGATGACAGATGACAGCGGGGCACGCTGGTCCCACAATCTCGTCATTGCGAGCGCAGCGAAGCAATCCGGGCCGTCTCCGCGGTGGGATTCTGGATTGCTTCGTCGCAAGGGCTCCTCGCAATGACGAGGAGCGGGGTCGCGCCCTATCCGCTACTCCGCCGCGGCCGCAAAGCGGCTGTTCTCCAGCTCCGCTTCAAGCCGCGCTTTCTCTGTAGCCGCCTGCTTGATGTTGGCTTCCTTCACGTGGCCGAAGCCGCGGATCATCTCCGGCACGCGTGCGAGTCTTGTCAGCAGCGGGATCTGAGCTGGCTTCAGCCCGGAGATCCGCTGATCGATCATCGCCAGATAATCCTCGACCAGCTTCCGCTCGGTCCTGCGCTCCTCGGTGCGCCCGAACGGATCGAACGCGGTGCCGCGCAGAAACTTGAGCTTGGCGAGAACGCGGAAGGCGTGGATCATCCAGCCGCCGAACTCCTTCTTCTGGAGATGCCCGGTCACCTTGTCACGCTGCGCAAAGATCGGCGGCGCCAGATAGAACTTCAGCGAAAAATCGCCGTCGAATTTCTCCGAGACCTTGTTGGCAAAGCTGCCGTCGGTGTAAAGCCGCGCCACCTCGTACTCGTCTTTGTAGGACATCAGCTTGAAGAGGTTCTTCGCCACCGCTTCGGTCAGTTCGGTGGATGCGGCCGTTTCCGCCTTACGCACCTTGGCAACGGCCGCGAGATAACGCTCGGCGTAGGCTTTGTCCTGATAGCCCGTCAAAAACTCTGCGCGCGTGGCAATGACGTCGTCTAGCGACTTCGTGGGGGCGGAAGTCCGGCTCTTGAACTGGAGCACGCTGCGCACGCGCGACATGTCGTGGGCGGCCATGCGCCCCCAGGTGAAGGCGAGCTTGTTCATCTCGATCGCGGCGCCGTTGATCTCGATGGCGCGGAGCAAGGCCTCCAGCGACAGCGGGATCGCACCCTTCTGGAAAGCGAAGCCGAGCATGAAAGGATTGGTCGCAATCGTGTCGCCCATCAGCGCCGCGGCAATGCCCGTGGCGTCGATGATGTCGAGGTTCTTGTCGCCGATGGCGTCGCGCAGCACGGTCTGCATCGCGCCCATCTCGAAATCGAGATCGGGGTTTTGCACGAAGCTCGCGGTCGGCTGCAGGTCGGCGTTGATGTAGGCCTTGGTCACGCCGCGCTCGGCGCGGCTGAGCGCGGAGGGACCTGCCGAGACGATCATGTCGCAGCCGAGAATGACGTCGGCGCCACCGGTGGTGATGCGGACCGCCGAAATATCCTCCGGCCTCTGGGCGATGCGCACGTGGCTCATCACCGCGCCGTTCTTCTGCGACAGGCCGGTGAAATCCAGCGCCGAGCAGCCGCGGCCGTCGACATGGGCAGCCATGCCGAGCAGCGCGCCGATGGTGATGACCCCGGTGCCGCCGATGCCGGTGACGAGAATATTGTAGGGGGCGTCGAGCTCGCGCGCGGGCGGCAGCGGCAGGTCGGCGAACAATTGCCCGGTATCGACCGCCGAGGTCTTGATCCGCTTCAGCGTGCCGCCATGCACGGTGACGAAGCTCGGGCAAAAGCCCTCGACGCAGGAAAAATCCTTGTTGCAGTTCGACTGGTCGATCTGGCGCTTGCGGCCGAACTCGGTCTCCAGCGGCTGCACCGAGACGCAGTTGGAGGCTTGCGAGCAGTCGCCGCAGCCTTCGCAGACGAGCTCGTTGATGAAGGCGCGTTTGGCCGGATCGGGATAGAGCCCGCGCTTGCGGCGGCGCCGTTTCTCGGCCGCGCAGGTCTGGTCGTAGATGATGACCGTGAGGCCCTTGATGTCGCGCAGCTCGCGCTGCACGGCGTCGAGTTCACGGCGGTGATGGATGGTCGCCCCTTGCGGGAAGTAATTGCCTTCCGGGTACTTGCCCGGATCGTCGGAGACGATCGCCAGCCGCTTGACGCCTTCGGCCCAGACCTGGTGCGCGATCTGCGCGACGTTGAAGCCGCCCTCGGCCGGCTGGCCGCCGGTCATTGCGACGGCATCGTTGTAGAGGATCTTGTAGGTGATGTTGATCCCGGCGGCAGAGGCCGCCCGAAGGGCGAGAAGTCCGGAATGCGTATACGTGCCATCGCCAAGGTTCTGGAAAATGTGCTGCTCGCTGGTAAAGGGCGACTGCCCGATCCAGTTCACGCCCTCGGCGCCCATATGGGAGATCAAATCGGTGCGGCGCGTCGGCATGCTCAAGGCCATGCCGTGACAGCCGATGCCGGCCATGGCGCGGCTGCCTTCGGGCACTTTCGTCGAGCTGTTATGCGGGCAGCCCGAGCAGAAGAACGGCGTGCGCGCCAGCTTGATCGGCGCGCTGGTGGTGACGGGATCATCGAACGCCTCGAGCCGCGCCAGCCGCTGCTCCAGCACCGGGCTGTGATGGCCGAGCTTGCGCAAGCGCGCCACCAGCGCGGACGCAACGATGGTCGGCGTCAGCTCGCCCTCGCTCGGCAGCAGCGGCGCGCCGCGCTCGTCGCGCTTGCCGGTGACGGTCGGGCGCTTCGACGCATCGATGTTATAGAGGATGCGCATCAGCTGGTCTTCGATGAAGCCGCGCTTCTCCTCGATCACCAGCACGTCTTGAAGACCCTCGGCGAAACGCCGCGCGCCGCTTTCCTCCAGCGGCCAGGTCAGCGCGACCTTGTAGATGCGAAGGCCGAGATCCTGGGCATCCTTGTCGGTTATGCCGAGATCGGCGAGCGCCTGGCGCAGATCGAGATAGGCCTTGCCGGTGGCGACAATGCCGAGCCGCGCGGGCTTTGAATCCAGCACGATCCGGTCGAGCTGGTTGGCACGCGCAAAAGCCTGCACCGCGGCCATCTTCGGGCCGAACAGGCGCCTCTCCGCATCAAGCGGCGGATCGGGCCAGCGGATGTTGAGGCCGCCGGGCGGCATCTCGAAATCGTCGGGGAGCTTGATCTGGATGCGCTCGGGATCGCTGTAGATCGACGCCGAGCTCTCCACGGTTTCGCTGATGGCCTTGAAGCCGACCCAGCAGCCGGAGAAGCGCGACAGCGCAAAACCGTAGAGGCCGAGGTCGAGGTAATCCTGCAGCGTCGCCGGATTGATCACGGGGATCAGCGCCGCCGCAAACACCTGCTCGCTCTGATGCGCAAGCGTCGAGGACTGGCAGCCATGGTCGTCGCCGGCCAGCGCCAGTACGCCGCCGTTGCGCGAGGTGCCGGCAGCGTTGGCGTGCTTGAGCGCATCGACCGAGCGGTCGACGCCGGGGCCCTTGCCGTACCAGATGCCGAACACGCCATCGACCTTGGCGCCGGGAAACAGCCCGACCTGCTGGCTGCCCCAGACGGCGGTCGCCGCCAAATCCTCGTTCAGGCCGGGCACGAAGGCGATGTCGTGCTGTGCGAGGTGCGGCTTCGCACGCCACAGCGCGTGGTCGTACATTCCAAGCGGGGAGCCGCGATAGCCCGAGATGAAACCACCGGTGTTGAGCCCCTGAAGCCGGTCGCGTTCGCGCTGCAACATGGGCAATCGAACCAACGCCTGCGTGCCGGACAGGAAGATCCGCTTCGATTCGAGCCGATATTTATCGTCCAGCTCGACCTGCATCAGCGTCATTTCGAAAGTCCTTGCGAGGGGTGTGCGCTGCGGGAGGGAATTCCGGTTGCGAAGCAGCTGGTCGCAGTCAAGAGCATGGGCTGGTGAAGTCAATATCATCGGCCGCATCCGTGGCGCTCCCGCTGATCATGGCTCGTGGCAGTCGCCGCGCCGAAAGCGCCGGGGTGAAGACGCGCGCGTTCGACGAGGCACATGCGGTCGTCGCGACGATGCGGCTCAACATGGGAACGCCGAAGGGCTCATGCGCGCCCCATGAGGAAGAGTATCGACGTCTGTATGGGGCGGGGCGGTAGGCGTTGTACTCTCTGCTCGTCATTCCGGGTCGCGACGAAAGTCGCGAGCCCGGAATCCATCGGGCCGCGAGCTATGAGGTGAGATGGATTCTGGGCTCGACGCTCACGCGTCGCCCCGGAATGACGGCGAGTGAACGCGCCGCTTCGCCGCTCATCCTTTGAGCAAATGCCCGCCGCAAAGCCGCCGCACAGGGAATAAGCAGCAATCGGTTGCGGGCGTAAGTTTCTGAGTACGCAGCGAATTTCTCCACAGCGCCTGCCCCATTGCAATTGTACACAATGGCATGGCGCTTGCAGAACTCCTGGCAGAGAGAGTTCTCGCGGGGCCTGCGTCATGTTGAACTCAGTCAAGCCGACACAGGGCGTCATCAGCGCCGAGCCCGAGCCAATCAAGCTCGACTGGGCAAGCACCGCGCTCCTCATTATCGACATGCAGCGCGATTTCATGGAGCCGGGCGGCTTCGGCGAGACGCTCGGCAATGATGTCAGCCAGCTCGCGCGCGCGGTGAAGCCGATCGGTGCGCTGCTCAAGGCGGCGCGCGACACCGGCATGCTGGTGATCCACACCCGCGAAGGGCATCTGCCCGATCTTTCCGACGCGCCGCCGGCGAAAGTCGAGCGCGGCGCGCCATCCCTGCGCATCGGCGATCCCGGCCCGATGGGGCGCATCCTCATTCGCGGCGAGGCCGGTCACGACATTATTCCTGAACTCTATCCGCTCGACAGCGAGGTCGTGATCGACAAACCCGGCAAGGGTGCGTTCTACGCCACCGAGCTCACGGACGTGCTGGAGAAATACGGTATCGAGAATCTGCTGGTGTGCGGCGTCACCACGGAGGTGTGTGTCAACACCACGGTGCGCGAAGCCAATGACCGCGGCTATCGCTGCGTCGTCATCTCCGACGGCTGCGCGTCCTACTTCCCCGAATTTCACGAGATGGGCCTGAAGATGATCAAGGCCCAGGGCGGCATCTTCGGCTGGGTCACGGACTCAGCCGCAGTACTGGAGGCGTTGAAGATTTCCACACCAGCTTAGGGGCATCACCATGAGCGCATTGACGGGAACGGCCGGCAAATCTGAGATCAATAAGTCCGGGTTCAAGCCGGCGCTATGGACACCGGGCGACTGGAACGCGTTTTTCGGCTTCGGCACCAACATCCTCGTCAACATGCTCGTGCTCACGGGCCTGTTGCGCTTCGTCTTGAAGATGCCGGACAGTCTCGTGTTCGGCCGCATCCTGCCCGCGCTCGGGCTGATGATGTGCCTCTCCACCTTCTACTACGCGTACCTGGCCTATCGTCTCGCGCAAAAGACCGGACGCAACGACGTCTGCGCGCTGCCCTCGGGCGTCAGCGTGCCGCACATGTTCATCGTCACGTTCGTGATCATGCTACCGATCACGATCAAGACCGGCGATCCGCTCAAGGGGTGGTCGGCCGGCCTGGTCTGGGTGTTCTTCCAGAGCTTCATCCTCATGATCGGCGGCTTCATCGCGCCGTTCATCCGAAAAATCACGCCGCGCGCGGCGCTGCTCGGCACGCTCGCCGGCGTTTCCGTCACTTTCATCTCGATGCGGCCGGCGCTCGAAATGTACATGACACCGCAGATCGGCCTGGTCTGCTTCGCCATCATCCTGGTGAGCTGGTTTGGCGGCGTGAAATACTGGCGCGGCATCCCTGCCGGCCTCGTCGCCATCGCGGTCGGCATGATCATCGCCTGGGGCTCGAACCTCTTCGGCCTCGGTCTCGGCGGGCTGAGCGTCAAGGGCGTTGGCGATGCCTTTGCCAATTTCGGCTTCTCGGTGCCGATCCCGGCCGTAGGCTACGTCTTCTCCGGCTTCGAATTCCTCGGCGTCATCCTGGTCACCGCCATTCCGTTCGGCATCTACGACCTCGTCGAGGCCATGGACAATGTCGAGAGCGCGGAAGCGGCCGGCGACGAATATCCGACCACGCGCGTGCTTACCGCCGACGGCTTGGTCAGCCTGATCGGCTGCCTGATGGGCAATCCCTTCATCAACGCGGTCTATATCGGCCATCCCGGCTGGAAGGCGATGGGGGGCCGCATCGGCTACTCGGCCGCGACCGGCATCATGGTCGTCGTGCTGGCATGGTTCGGCATCATCTCGGTGCTGCTGGCGCTGGTGCCGGTGGTCGCGATCTCGCCGATCCTGCTCTATATCGGCATGCTGATCGGCGCGCAGGCGTTCCAGACCACGCCGGTCAAGCACGCTCCTGCCATCATGCTGGCGCTGACGCCGCATCTTGCGGCCTGGGCCAAGCTTCAGATCGACACCATGCTGGGCTCGACCATGATGGCCGCGACCACTGTCGGCGGGCTTGCCGCCGACAAGGCTGACGCGGTCAAGACTGCTGCGATTGCCGCCCTGCCGCAACAGGGCGTGTTCTACTACGGGCTCGAGATCATGGGCGGCGGCTCCATTCTTGGCGGCCTCATACTGGGTGCGATCGGCGTCTTCATCATCGAGCGCGACTTCGAGAAGGCATCCGCCTTTGCGCTGGTTGGTGCCGTGCTCACCTATTTCGGCTTCATGCATGGCGAGGCCGTGGGTATCGGCGGCGGCTTTGGCGTGACGCCGCCTGTCGCTTTCGCCTACGCCGTGACGGCTGCCGGATTGTACGTTCTCGGCCGTCGCGCCAGCGAGCACTACATGCCGCATGCGGAGATGACGGCGGCACCGGCGGAGTAGGTTAGGCCAGCATGCATCGTGGCCGGGCGCCGTCGCGTCACCCGGCCGCATCCTTGTCCTCGTCCAACCCGTTGCTCGACTGCTATCGGCCATCAAACAGTGGGAATTTCAAACCTCGCGTCGGGGCGAGAGGTCAGTCCGCCAACTTGTTCCTGGTCGCGCGAAGAATGTCGTCCGACAGCTTGGGATCGTTCACGGCCCGGGCCAGCACGAGCGCACCGACCAGGGAGGCGGCCATTGCCAGCGCCTTCTCTTCGCGCTGCCGTAGCTTTAGCGTCGAGGCCATTCGACCACCCAGCAGCCCGATCATGCCCCGCACTCCGGCCGTGAAACGTTCTCTCACTCCGGCGCCTTGGCGCGGCATCTCACAAACAAGGGCGGCGAAGGGGCAACCGCTTCCCGGTTTGTCGCGATGCCCCGCCGAGAGGTATTCGGAAACGTAGTCGCCGAGCGCAAGTCCATCGGGCACTTCTCGCCCTTTGGCTGCGATGGCGTGGGCCACTGCTTCTTCGACAAGCCGTTCCTTGGAACCGAACTGACTGTATATGCTGCCATGGGTCATCCCGGCGGCGTCGGCCAGCGCGTCGACACCCATGCCGGAGATACCGCGCTCTCGCATAAGGAGGGAGGCGGCCTCGAGAATACGGTCGCGATTTTGGGCCGCTTGTTCCTTTGAAACGCGCATTTCGCAAATCCAGGTGCCGGGTCTTGACAATAATAATGACGATCGTCATCTATATCAATGCTTACGATCGTAATCAAAACAATTCGGGGCCGGCACCGTCAAAAAGGAAAAGCTCGTGAATACGACCAACACACCAATTGCGCTTGTTACCGGCGCCTCGTCAGGCATCGGCGAAGCCACGGCGGAGCGGCTCGCGAAAGCCGGCTACAGGGTCTACGGCACTAGCCGACGAGGCGCGCAGGGCGGCAGGCGGCCGTTCGAGATGCTTGCCCTCGATGTGACCAGCGATGAATCCGTCGAAGCCGCGGTCAGCGAAGTGATACGACGCGACGGCCGCATCGATCTGCTCGTGAACAACGCCGGCTTCGGTGTTGCCCCTGCGGGAGCGGAAGAGAGCTCGATGGATCAGGCCCGATCAATTTTCGAGACGAACTTTTTCGGACTGGTCCGGATGACGCGCGCCGTCGTGCCTCACATGCGACGCCAAGGGAATGGTCGTATCATCAATATCGGCTCCGTGCTTGGCTTTCTGCCGATGCCTTATGGCGCACTCTATGCCGCAACCAAGCACGCGGTGGAAGGCTATTCGGAATCGCTCGACCATGAACTGCGCACGAGGGGCATCCGAGTCTCGGTCATCGAGCCTGCGTACACCAAGACGCCATTCGACGCGAACTTCATGGAGCCGGATGCCAAGCTCGATGAGTATCGCGAGGCTCGCGCGGGCGTCACCAAGCGGGTGAACGAGGTAATGACAACGGCCGAGTCCCCCGGCGTCGTGGCCGAGACCGTTCTGAAAGCGGCGAGCGCAGCGCACCCGAAAGTCCGGTATGCGGCCGGCAAGCTCGCGAACCGCCTGCGGTTGCTTCGCAGGTTCGCGCCTGCTGGTCTGGTGGACGCCGGGATCCGCAAGGACCTGCGGCTCGATGCGGTGGCCGCATCACAGCCTCCCCGCACCGCCCGAGCCTTTTGACGGCATGCGGGCGGCGCAAGCGCCGCCTGCTTACAACGAAGGCCCGAAAAGCCGGACATGGGCAACATGAGAGCACTCGTCTTCAAGCATTATGGCGCAGCGCCGTCTCGCAGGAAGAGGAGCGATCATCCACCCTTGACGGCACCCGCGGTGAGCCCGGCGACGATCTGCCGCTGGGCGAACACCGTCAGCAGCAGCACCGGGAAGGTGACGATCAGCGCGGCCGCCGCCAGCGGGCCCCAGCTCAACTGATCGAACGAGATCATGTTGTAGACGGCGACGGGAAGGGTGCGAGTCTCCCGTCCCGCCAGCACGATGCCGAAGACGAAATTGTTCCAGGAGAAGATCACGGCCAAGATGAAGGCGACCGCAATTCCCGGTCGCGCGATCGGCAGTGCAACGTGCCGAAAGACCTGCCAGCGCGTGGCGCCGTCGATCAGGGCGGCTTCTTCCAGCTCCATTGGCGTCGTCTCGAAATAGCCGATCATGATCCAGATCACGATCGGCACCGTCACCACCAGATGGATGATGACCTGCGGCACCAGCGTACCGAGCAAACCGAGCCACTGGAACATGAGAAACAGCGGGATCAGATACGACAATCCCGGCGTGATGCGGGCGATCAGGATCACGATCGCGGATTTGTGCGCGGCCATGCGCGCGATGCCGTAGCCGGCGGGAACGCCGACGACGAGCGCCAGCAGGGTCGCGCTGCCGGTCACGATCAGGCTGTTGACGAAATAGGTCAGGAAGCGGTTGGAGGCGAGCACGTCGGCATAGTTCTTCCAGGCGAAACGCTCCGGGATGAACACCGGCGGGTAGGCGGCATTGTCGACTTCAAATTTGAGCGAGAGCGAGGCCATCCACAGGAAGAACAGTATCGCCGGCGACACGATGACGAATACCGCGAGCCACAGGCCGATTCTGCCGATGATCTGACGCAGGTTGATTTGACCTGGGTTCATGCGCCGCTCGCGATTTCGGTCCACAGCATGCGCTGGCGCATGTAAAGCATCACGGCTGCGAGTGCGACGATGAGGAGAAAGAACACCACCGCGATCGCCGAGCCGTAGCCTAGATCGTAATAGGTGAAGGCGACGCTATAGAGATAGATGTTGATCGTTTCCGACGCCGAGCCTGGTCCGCCTTGTGTGATCGCGAAGATGATGTCGAAGCTTTTGACCGCGTCGATCATGCGGATCATACCGGCGATGAACAGGAACGGCATGATCAGTGGCAGCGTGATGAAGCGAAAGACCTGCCAGAAACTGGCGCCGTCGATCTGGGCGCTCTCATAAGGCTCGGCCGGGATTGCGGCGAGGCCGCCGAGCACGATCAGCATGACCAGCGGCGTCCACTGCCAGGTCTCGACCAGCACCAGCGACGGGATCACGGTTGCGGGATGAAACACCCAGAGCTGCGAAGGTATTCCGACCAGCGACAGCAAATAGTTCAGCACGCCGAGCTGCGGGTGGAACATCATGGTCCAGACCAGCGCGATCGCGACGGGCGTCGCCATCATCGGCATGATGAATAGGGCGCGCAGGAAGCCGCGGCCGGCGAATTTCTGGTGAAAAACCACGGCTGCCAGCGTGCCGAGCACCAGCGGCAGCAGCACCGACAGCACCGTGTAGACCATCGTGTGACCCACCGCTTCGAGAAAACGGGGATCGCTCGTCAGCCGCAGATAGTTGGACAGCCCGACGAAGCTGGTCGGCGAGCCGACCTTCCACTCGTTCAGGCTCATCCAGATCGTGAACACCCACGGAAAGATGATAATGGCGATCACGACGACGAGCGCCGGCACCACGAACGGCCAGTAGGAAGGCGGCCGCAGCTCCTTCTCCGGCGCGGCATCTGACGGTGCCGCGGCCGGATTAGCCTGTATGATTGCACTCACGCCTTTTCGCTGCGCTCCAGGATCGGCCGGAATTGCTCGTGCGCCTTCTTCAACTCGGTTGCGGGATCGGCGCCGGCAAGGGTTGACGTAATCGCGGCGCCAACGAGATCCCGGAATTCGGCGACCGGAATGATCACGGGCAGGCCCAGCTTGCTGATCTTGGCGGAATCGATCACCGATTGCAGCCATTCCGCCGGCATCTTCACGCCCTTCTGGACCTCGGGATCGTTCAGGATCGAGTTGCGGAACGGCACGCCGCCGCCGGCCTGCAACAGCCGTGCGCCCTGCTGCTTCGAGACCACCCACTGGCAGAGCAGATAGGCGGCTTCCTTGTTCTTGCTGGCGGCGGCAATCCCGATGCCGTCGCCATAGGTCGCAGAATATTGCCCCTTCGGTCCGGCAGGCACGACTGTGTAGCCGACCTTGCCGACGACGCGCGAGGCGGCCGGATCTTCCAGCGGCGGCGCCCAGCCGACGCCGTCGATCCACATCGCCGATCTGCCTTGCGTGAACGAGGCCATTGACTCCATCCAGTTGAAGCCGGCAACGCCGGGCGGCGCGACCTTTGTCAGTAGCGTCTGGTAGAGCTTTGTCGCGGCAATGGCTTCCGGACCGTCGGTCAGGATGTTGCCCTTGGCGTCGAGGAATTCGCCGCCATAATCGAGGAAGAAATTGGTCCACAACGTCATGTTGGCGTTGCGCAGGCCGCGTCCGACGAAGCCGTAGGTCCCTTCCTTGGGATCGGTGAGCTTTTCGGCGGCCGCGGCCATCTCGTCGAGGGTCTTCGGGACGGCGACGCCCTTCTTCTGGAACAGCTCCTTGTTGTAGTAGAGGATGAAATAGTCGACCGACCACGGCAGGGACAGCATCTGGCCTTTGTCGTTCTTGCAGTATTGCAGGCCCGCGGCCGAGAAATCGCTCTCCACCAGATCGGGCGCGGTCAGCGTCGGATCCTTCATGAAGGGCGTCATGTCGGCGAGCCAGCCGCCTTTCTCGAATTGCCGCTTCTGCACGTGATAGCTGAGGTGCACGACGTCGAAGCTCGGCCGGCCCGAGGTGAGCTCGATCACGACCTTCTGGCGCTGCTGCTGCTCGGGGATCTGCTCGGATTCCACCTGAATGCCGGTGAGGTCGGTGAACTCCTTGATGTATTTCTGCAGGTTGTCGCCGCGCGGACCCTTGGCGAGGATCACCTCCAGCTTGGTGCCGGCGTATTTCTTCCAGTTCACCTCGGCGCGCGCCGGCATTCCCGTCAGGCTGAGCGCGCCAGCTGCGGCGGTGCCAGTCAAGAGCGTACGGCGCGAGATATTGTGGTTAACCACTTTCGGTCCCTCCCTGTGACTCAATTTGGGGGGATACTAGCGACCGTGGCACGCCTGCCTAGTCCTAATCTGCTGATCAAGGACGTACGGCCGGCGTCTCCATCGGCAGGCCACGCGCGCGCGACATCAAATAGAGCTCCAGCGCGACCAACTCAGGAGCACCGTAATCATAGGCCTGGGCGCGGACACCGGTCATGCAGCTGCGCAGCCGCCGCTCCAGCGAACCCAGCGTTTGCCATTCCAGGCGATAGAGCGGATAGCCGGTCAGCTGTCCCTGCGTGATTGGCGCGCCGGCAAGACGCTTGTCAAAGTTGTCTTCATGACAATTTGCACATGAAAGGTTGAGCTGGCCTTCGCGCTGATTGAAGAAGTCGCGGCCCTGCTCTACGAAGGGCTTGAGCTGTGGATCGTCTCCCGCCGTGATCGGAACCTCGCGCGACTGGTGGGCGACGAAGGCGGACAGCGCCAAAAGGTCGTGGCTCTCGTAAGGCAGCGGCGTCGCCTGCTGGTGACCGGCGCGGCAGAGATTGATGCGCTGGTCGAGCGTAACGGGGCGTCCCTGCGTCCTGTCGAAAGCGGGATAGCGCGCGGCGACGCCCTTCATGCTGCTGCGCGCGTCGCCATGACAATCCGCACAGGCCTTGTCGGCGCTGCCGGACTTCTTCATCCACAACGCCTGGCCGTCGAGCACGAACAGCATGCCCGGATTGGACGTGTCGTCATCCTGCATGGCCCGCGTCTCGGGACCCATGAAGGAATAACCGGAACGGCGCGCCCCCGGCGGGATCTCGCCGGCGAGCAGGGCAGAGGACGCAACGGCGAATGCCGCCGCCGCTATGGCACGCCTAAACTTCATTCGACGGTGATCGATGCCGACGCGGTGGACGAATATCCGTTGTCGCCGATCCATTCGAACTCGAACTTGCCGCTCTCCTTCGCTACAGTGAAGAAGGACAGATAAGGATTGGCCGCGATCGCCGGAAACAGGTCGGCACGAAAAATCTCGTTGCCGTTGTAGCGGCAAGTAAAGCTCGTGATGATGTCGCGCGGCACGAGCTCGCCGGCGGCAGTGCGGCGAAACCCGGTTTCCATGATGTGCGAGGTCAGTGCGCGGATCTCGATGATTTCGCCGCGTTTGGCCTTCGTGGGAACGTTGATCAGCGCGGCCATCAGTTCACCTCTTCGGTGCAGGCGGCCAGAGTCACGACGATTTCGGCTGCGGCCTGCCAGAACGTGTCGTCGGAGAGGCGCGCGATCGCGACCACCTTCTGGCTATCGGCGAGCCGGATCCGGGTCGAGATTTGGGCGCGGCCGGAGGAGGGTCCGAGATAGAAGTTGCCGATATTCGGCTGCGGGTTCTTCTCGTTGAAGACGTGAATGCTCCTGACGTAATCGTCCGCCGTCATGGGGCTCGCGACGCTGACCGTCATCGGCACCGTGTTGCCGTTCTCGACCAGCGGCGGGATGTCGAGCTTGATCTTGCCCGTCCGTATCGGAGCTTCGCCGACGAAGTTGCGGATAGCTGCGTTGAGCATCGTGGGCGTCGCGTTAAGCGGCCGCAGCACGACGATCGGAATCGTCCCGGCGGCCGTGACGCCGCCGGCAAGGCTCAAGAATCGTCGTCGCGTGGTTGGCATGAACAGTCCTAGTCCCGAAGCGTTGCAAGAAAGGCCACGATGTCCTCGATCTCGGCGGCCGCCAAGATCGGCTTGCCGGCAAAATTGCGCCCAACGCGCACGAGGTCGTCGTTGCGATAGTAAGACGGCATGATGGTCTGCGGGTTGAAGCGCGAGGCATCCACCAGACGAAGTCGCAACTGACTTGCCGACCAGCGGTTCCCCGCATCCCTGAGGTCAGGCGCAAGGTCGCCCTGGAATCGGGTTTCCGGAAATGGGCCGGAATGGCAAAGGATGCAAGTCGTACTGCGCGCTAGCACCAGCGCACGTCCGCGCGCGGCATCGCCCGGCGAGCCGGTGAGCGACTCCGGAATGCCGTCGCCGACGATCCTGTAGGGCACTAGGTGCTCGGCTTTCGCACCACCGGCAACTGCAAGATCTGCAACTGCAAGATTTATTGCGAGCAGCGCAGTGACAATCAATCGGGTGTGAGACGAGAGATCTGGCCGCGAGCTCCACTTACCTCTCCCGCTTGCGGGAGAGGTCGGCGCATAGCGCCGGGTGAGGGTTGTTTCCTCTTGGGGGTTCTTGATTCTGGAAGCAGCCTCTCCCCAGCCCTCCCCCGCAGGCGGGGGAGGGAGCGCACCGTGTTGGTGGCGACAGCTTGATCTCATCATGCTCTAGCCAAAGGTGTCCGCCGTGATGGTTTGAAACCAGCGTTCGGCCTCGACCGCCTCGCGGGCGCGCAACTCGCTCGGCGCATCGGCCGGGCTTGTCGCGCCGCCCTCGACCTCGACGAAGATGTCTCCCTTCGGCTGGTAGTTGCCGGCGAGCGAAAAGCCGTAAGCAGGCGCAACGGTGTTGTAGCAGACGCCCGTCAGCCGCGGGGTTTCCGCCGAGCGGCCTGCAAGCAGATTGACGATTGCAGCGGCGCAGGCCTTGCCCTGCGTGCTCGCGGCAGACGCCGATTTGGGAATGCCGCCGCCGAGGCAGGCATCGCCGATGACATGGATGTTTGGGACCAGCTTCGACTCGAAGGTCACGGGATCGATCGGGCACCAACCCGTCATATCCGTCGCGCCGGCGATCCCGGCAATGCGCCCTGCGCGTTGCGGTGGAATGACGTTCGCGACGTCGGGGGTGTAATTGCCGAATTCAGTGATGATGGTGTTTGTGGATGGATCGACGGAGGTAACGCGGCCACCTTGCGACAGCGCCACGCGCTCGAGCATGCCGCCGTAGAGGTCCTTCCATGCCTTCTCAAACAGCCGCTGCTGGGGAAAACCGTCCTTGGCATCGAGCACCAGGACTTTCGAGCGCGGTTTCTTTGTCTTCAGGTAGTGCGCGATCAGGCTGGCGCGCTCGTAAGGCGCCGGCGGACAGCGCGTGGGATTGGCCGGGATAGCGATTGCGACCGTGCCACCGTCCGCCATCGCTTCGAGCTGCTTGCGCAGCAAAAGCGTCTGCGCGCCCGCCTTCCAGGCGTGCGGCATCTTTTCCGATGCGGCATCGTCGTAGCCGGGCAGGGCATCGAAATGGAAGTCGATGCCGGGTGAGAGGACGAGCCGGTCGTAGGTGAGCGAGGGGCCGTCGGATGTCGTAACGCGTCGCTGCTGCGGGTCGATCCTGGTCGCAGCCTGATCGATGATTGTGATGCCGTCGGCGGCGAGCTTGTCATAACCGAATTGCTGCGCCTCAATGCCGCGCAGGCCGGCGATCACTTCGTTGCTGAACGGGCAGGCGATGAACACCTTGTTCGGCTCGACCAGGGTGATCTGAAGGGCCGCGTTGGCCCGCTTCAACGCGCGGGCGCAGGCCGTGCCGCCGAAACCTCCGCCGATCACGACGATCCGGCCAGCGGATTGCGCGCGCGACATCGACGGCCGCACCAACGTTGCGGCCGCCGCGGTAATGCCGAACATGGCATTCCGCCGTGTCACCGGGCGCGTCGTCATCAGGATCATCCGACCAAAGGCTGCGGCGGCTCTCTTCGGCCGCCGCAGCCGTCTTTTCAGGCGAAGGTGATGTTCTGGTCGCGCAGCGGCACCGAGCGGATGCGCTTGCCCGTCGCCGCGAAATAGGCGTTGAGCACCGCGGGTGCTGCGATGCCGATGGTCGGCTCGCCAACGCCGCCCCAGAAGCCGCCGCTCGGCACCATCACCGATTCCACTTTCGGCATCTCGTTGATTCGCATCGAGTTGTAGGTGTCGAAGTTGGTTTGCTCAATGCGGCCGTCCTTGACGGTGCAGCCGCCGTAGAACAGTGCGGAGAGGCCATAGACAAAGGAGCCGGCGATCTGCCGCTCCACCTGTGCCGGGTTGACGATGTAGCCGGGATCGGTGGAGGCGACGATGCGGTGCACCTTGATCTTGCTGCCGTCGGTCACCGAGATTTCGGCAGCGCCGGCGACATAACTGCCATAGCCCATGACCTGCGCGATGCCGCGATAGACGCCCTGCGGCGCCGGGTTATCCCAGCCGATCTTTTCGGCCACGGCATTGAGCACCGCCAGATGCTTGGGGTGATTGCCCATCAGCTTGCGGCGGAATTCGAGCGGGTCCTGACCTGCGGCATGAGCCAGCTCGTCCATGAAACATTCCATGTAGATCGCGTTGTGATTGACGTTGACGCCGCGCCAGAAGCCGGGCGGAACGTGCGGGTTGCGCATCGCATGCTCGACCAGGAGGTTCGGCACCGAGTAGCCGAACGCGGCCTCGCCGGTTTGGGCGACACCCTGGAATGCGGCCGGATCCATGCCGTTCTGCAGCGCTTCCGGGCGGAGCGAAAACAGGATCGACTGCCCGGACAGGCGGTAGTGCAGGGCGATCAGATTGTTGTTGGCGTCGAACGCGCCGGTCATCTTGCACTGGGTGATCGGGTGGTACCTGCCGTGCGCCATGTCCTCTTCGCGCGACCATAACAGCTTGATCGGCGTACCCGGCATCTGCTTGACGATCGCGACCGCCTGGCGGACATAGTCGGTCTGACCGCGCCGGCCGAAGCCGCCGCCGGGCATCACCTTGTGCACGTCGCACTTCTCCGCCGGCAGGCCGGAGGCCTCCAGCACCGCTGCGAATGCCGCCTCGCCATTCTGCGTACCGCACCAGACCTCGCATTTGTCGGCCGTGTAAAGCGCGGTGGCGTTCATCGGCTCCATCGTGGCGTGGTTCTGGTAGGGATAGTTGTAGACGGCCTCGACCTTCTTGGCGGCGCCAGCAATCGCTGCCTTCGCGTCGCCGTTCTTGTTGCCGACAAAGGCCGGCTGAGCGTCGTCGAGACCCTCGGCCAGCCACTTTGCAATCGACTCGCTCGAGACCTTGGCGTTGTCGCCCTCGTCCCAAACGATCGGCAGCGCTTCCAGCGCGGTCTTGGCGTGCCACCAGGTATCGGCAACGACCGCGACCGCGGTATCGCCGACTTTGACGACCTTCCTGACGCCCTTCATGCCGGCGATCTTGGCTTCGTCGAAGCTCTTCAGCTTGCCGCCGAACACCGGGCAATCCTTGATGGCGGCATTCAGCATGCCCGGCAGCTTGACGTCGATCCCGTAGATCATGGCCCCTGTGGTCTTGTCGGCGGTGTCGAGGCGCAGCAAGCCCTTGCCGACCAGCTTCCAGTCCTTCGGGTCCTTCAGCTTGACGTCAGCCGGTGGCGTCAGCTTTGCCGCGGCTTCGGCGACCTTGCCGTAGGTCGTGCTCTTCCCCGTCGGGGCATGGGTGATGACGCTGTTGGCCGCGGTGCATTCGGATGCCGGCACTTTCCATTCATTGGCCGCGGCCTGGATCAGCATCATGCGCGCGGTGGCGCCGCCCTTGCGGACATAGTCCTGCGAGGACCGGATGCCGCGGCTGCCACCGGTCGAGAAATCGCCCCAGACGCGCTTGCGGGCGACGCTCTGGCCGGGTGTCGGGTATTCGGTCGTGACCTTGGTCCAGTCGCATTCGAGTTCCTCGGCGACGAGTTGGGCGAGGCCGGTGAGCGAACCCTGGCCCATCTCGGAGCGGGCGACGCGAATCACGACGGTGTCATCGGGCCTGATCACGACCCAGGCGCCGATCTCGGGCGAGCCGTCGGCAGCGCGGACCACGGCCGGGCCGCCGAAGGGGATATCGAGGCCGATTGCGAGGCCGGCGCCGAGCGTGGCGGTGCCGATGACGAAGGCGCGGCGGTTCATCTTGGGCGAAACGTGCTTGTTCATGTGACGGCTCCCTACGCGCTTGCGATCGTGTGGATCGCCTCGCGCACCTGCTGGAAGGTGCCGCAGCGGCAGATATTGGTGATGGCCTCGTCGATATCGGCATCGGTCGGCTTCGGCTTCTCGTTCAGGAGCGCCGCCACCGCCATGATCATGCCGCTCTGGCAATAGCCGCATTGCGGAACGTCCTGGGCGATCCAGGCTTCCTGCACCTTGTGCAGCGAGTTGCCGGACGCCAGTCCCTCGATCGTGGTGATCTTCTTGCCCTCGGCCTCGCTGACCGTGACACCGCAGGAGCGCATCGCCACGCCGTCGATGTGAACGGTGCAGGCACCGCATTGTGCGATGCCGCAGCCATATTTGGTGCCGGTCAGGCCGGCGTTCTCGCGGATTGCCCACAGCAGCGGGGTGTCCGGCTCGACCTCGAGCGTAACGGTTTTTCCGTTGATTGTTAGATTTGCCATCGCAAGTCCCCTGATTGGCCCAATCCACCGGTTGGGCTCAGGGGCGCAATTTGTCCGGCAAGCTGGAACTGTTCAAATCAACAGTCCGCGGGGTGACCGGCGGAGATTCCCCCTCCCTGGACGCCCGGGGGCAGGGCTTGGGGCGACATCTCCCGGCTTTGGCGCTTACAGACCCTTTGAACAGCGGCCACAGTTTGTCCCTTTTGCTGGGGTGCAAGACCTCGCCGCTCTGCTAGACTGCGGCGAAGCCAGAAGGAGTTCCATGAACGTGCCGAGCCCTTGCAACGTCTTGATGCTCTATCCGCTGTTCTCGGCAGAGTCCTTCTGGAGTTTTGGCGAATCCTGCAAACTGATGGGTGTGAAGCGCCCCGCTGCGCCTCTCGGCCTGATCACCGTTGCCGCGATGTTGCCCGAGAGCTGGACGGTGCGCTTGGTCGACTGCAATACGGCGCCGCTCGGGGACGAGGACCTCGCCTGGGCCGACGTGGTCTTCACGGGCGGCATGATGCCGCAGCAGGGCGACACGCTGCGCCTGATCGAGCTGTGCCGCGCGGCTGGCAAGCCGGTGGTGGTCGGCGGTCCGGATGCCACGTCCAGCCCGCACATCTACGAACGCGCCGACTTCCGGGTGCTCGGCGAGGCCGAAAGCGTCATCGCCGAATTCATCGCGGCCTGGGAGGGCGGTGCACGCTCCGGCGTCTTCACCGCGCCGAAATTCCAGGCCGATGTCACCAAGACGCCGGTGCCGCGTTTCGACCTGCTCAAATTCGAGGACTACCTCTATCTCGGTGTGCAGTATTCGCGCGGCTGCCCGTTCACCTGCGAGTTCTGCGACATCATCGAGCTGTACGGGCGAGTCCCGCGAACCAAGACCAACACGCAGATGCTGGCGGAGCTCGACCGGCTCTACGCCATGGGCTACCGCGGCCATCTCGACTTCGTCGATGACAATTTCATCGGCAACAAGAAGTCGCTCAGGCTGTTCCTGCCGCAGCTTGCCGAATGGCAGCGCGCTCACGGCTATCCCTTCGAATTGTCGACAGAAGCCTCGGTCAATCTGGCCGACGATCCCGAGCTATTGGATCTCATGGGAGCGGCCAATTTCTTCGCCGTCTTCGTCGGCATCGAAAGTCCGGATCCGGCGACGCTTGTCGCGATGCGGAAGAAGCAGAACACGCGGCGCAACATTGCCGAGAGCATCCACAAGATCTACGCCGCCGGCATGCTCGTCACCGCCGGCTTCATCGTCGGCTTCGACAACGAGAAGGCCTCGATGGCTGAGGCCATGATCGAATTCATCGAGGAAGCCGCCATTCCCGTAAGCATGGTCGGCCTGCTCTATGCCCTGCCGAACACGCAGCTCACGCGGCGCCTGGAGCGTGAAGGCCGGCTGCATCCGGGGCACGATCTCGCCCCGACCCTCGGCGCCGACCAGTGCACGAGCGGCATCAACTTCGATCCGATCCGCCCGTTGCGCGACATCCTGATGGATTACAAGCAGGTGCTGGAGCACATCTATAGCCCGGCCGCCTATGCGAGCCGCGTCGACCGCTTGATGACGCTGCTCGACCGCTCGAGGCAGCGCCACGAATTGGCCGAGGGCGACATCCGTGCCAGGGTCGGCGCAATGGAGACCGTGCACCGCGTCGTCACCGCCCTTCCCGAGGCGCGCGGCCCGCTCTGGCAGACCTTCATGAATTGCGCCAAGCGCGACACTACATCGGCGCGAATCGCCGTGCAGATGATCGCGGCCTATGCGCATCTCGGGCCGTTCTCGCGCAAGGTCATCGATGCGATCGATGGGCGTCTGGCCGAGTTGGACGAACAGACGGTGGTTTCGGCTGCCGTCGCCGCGACACCGGCCCGGCATCTGGCTTGACCTGAGGTCTACTTCACCGCCAGCCGCAGGAAGCTCATGACGCTGCCGAGCGCGGCAAAGCCCGCGCCGAGCGCCAGCGCCACCGTTGCGCCGCTGTGGCCCGCAAGAGCGAAGCAGGCCGCCGCGAGGGCTGCGCCGGTGGTCTGTCCCGTCAGGCGTGCGGTCGCGACGATGCCCGAGGCGCTGCCGCTGCGGTGCGGCGGAGCGCTCGACATCACCGCTTTCATGTTGGGCGCCTGGAAGAAGCCAAAACCCATGCCGCAGATCGCCATCCGCCAGATGATATCGGCAATGGCGGGGTTGGCCGGCAGCATCGCGAGCAATGCCATGCCGAGGCCGAGCAGCACGAGGCCGATGCCGCCCAGAAGGCCGACCGCGTAACGGTCGGACAGGCGGCCTGCAATCGGCGCCATGAAGCCGACCACCAGCGGCCACGGCGTCATGAAGAAGCCGGTCTCGACCTGCGAGCGCCCGAGCACGTCCTCGAAATAGAACGGCAGCGAGACGAAGGCGAGGCCCTGCACCGCGAAGGAGCACACGGCGGTTGCTGCCGACAGCGCGAACATTGGCCGGCTGAACAGGTCGATCGGCAACATCGGCGCGGGATGGTCGGCATGACGGCGCATCAGGACGAAGCCCAGCACGAGCGCAGTGACCAGTTCGACGGCAACGACAGCCGGCGATAGATTATGCGCCGCACTGCCGATGCCGGTGATGAACAGGCCGAGGCAGGCGGCGGCGAGGAGCGCGCCGAGAAAGTCAAAGCCGTGATCCGCTCGCGGCGTCTTCGGCAGCATGACAAATCCGATGCCGATCGCGACCAGGCCGAACGGGATGTTGACCGCGAACAGCCACGGCCACGGTCCGAACGCGAGGATGGCGGACGCAATCGACGGACCGAAGGTGAAGGCGGTCGCGACCACGAGCGCGTTGTGGCCGAAGCCGCGCCCCTGCATCCGTCCGGGATAGACGAAGCGCACCAGCGCGGTGTTGACGCTCATGATGCCGCTCGCGCCGAGGCCCTGCAGCGTCCGCGCGACGAGCAGGCTGTCCAGCGACCACGCCACCGCGCAGAGCAGCGAGGCGATCGTGAACAGGATGAGGCCGCCGAGATAGATGCGCTGGTGCCCGACGATCTCGCCGAGCGCGCCAAGAGGCAGCAGCGTCGCGACCAGTGCGATCTGGTAGACGTTGACGACCCAGACCGACTGCTCCGGGCTGACATGCAGGTCGGCGGCAATCGCGGGAAGGGCGATGTTGGCAATCGCCGTGTCGAGCGAAGCCATCGCAAGCGCGGTGAAGATCGCTGCGATCGCCCAACGGCGGCGCATCGCGGGCAGGCCGTCGGCGACGGGATGATCGGGCTGGCGCGCAGCGGCAGGTAACGTGATTGTCATTGCCTGCGCTTTTGCTCCGGCGGCGTGTGTACAGGGACTTGCGGCATGTACTACGGCCGCGCGGCTTGCCACAGGCGCAAGCTTGCATGCTGTGTATGCGCGAGGGTCGGGTGGGAGCAGGAGGCGAGCCGCTTCTCGAAATTCTCGCGCCCGGTCACGACGACCAGAACAAAAGTCGCAAACAACCCCATGCACAGTAGAACACCCCTTGATCGATAAGGCGTTTTCGAGCTGCGCCGCGATGACATTCGCTGTCCGCGATCACGTTGACGCGTCGGGCAAAACACCGGCATGATGGTATCGTGGCAAAGGTCGGCAAAGGGCGACGGTGCGTGCTCCTCATGAATGCTGTCCGCTGCCAGAGGTGAAGCAGACTATGCGCAGCCTGGTCCGGCATTTCGTCGTTTGACCTGGAGCGCAAGCTGCGAATAGCGGCGCGCCGAAAAGCTATGGCGGTGGGCATTCTTACCGTTTTCGGTATGCCAGCAATTGAACTACCCAACCAGTTCTTCCGCAGGGAGAGTGAAGTGAGCCGGCGCAAGTTCCTGAGAGCGATTGGGGGCGCGGTAGTTGTTCTGCCGCTAGGGGCTCACGCGCAGAAATCGGCATCACCGGTGATCGGAACTCTCGGCGGCACGAGCACCGGATCGGAGCCTTTCGCAGATGCGTTTCGTCGCGGTCTCAAACAGATGGGATTTGTCGATGGCCAGACTGTCTCTGTCGAAACGCGATGGCCTAAGGCCAATGAGGACCTTCGAGGTTCGTGATCAACCTCAAAGCGGCAAAGAGCCTTGGCCTCGAAATGCCGCCCGCGCTGCTCGCGTTTGCCGACGAAGTGATCGAATAGGCGGCGTCAGTCAGCTTCTGCCCCGAATCCGGCCGTCACTGCCATTACCCCGTAACAAGCTCTATTTGCCTTCCGGCACGCCTGCCAAGCTTAGGCCCTCGTAGATGCGCTCGCGCTGGGCCAGGAAGGTCGGGTTTTCACTGCGCCGCTCGTTGCGAAACCTGGCGACGGTAAAGTTCGGGTCGAGCCGGAGGCCGGCATTCCGCGCCTCCTGCGCCTCCCCAGCGCGGCCGCTCAGCGCCAAGGCCGCTGCGAGGAAGAAATAGGGCATCGCGACCTTTGGATTTATTCCGACTGATTTACGAAGCCGGTCCAAGGCTGACTCGAGTCGGCCGAGGAACAGGTCGGCGATCCCGAGCAAGGCGTACCAGCGATCCAGTCCGGGATCGCGCGGGCTCAGCCGGGTTGCGCGCGTGAGATCGGCGTCGGCCTCTTCAGCGCGCCCAAGCAACACCTTCAAAAAGCCTGCGTCGGCATGGGCCCAGGCCAGATTGCGATCAAGGGTGATAGCGAACTCAAGCTCGCGCCGCGCCGGAGACATGCAAGATGTTGGCATGGACAAAATGGGCTAACGCGTTGCCCGGAGCAAGCGTCAGTGCCTCAGTGATCGCCGTCTCGGCGATACGTAGCTGTTCGTCCCGATTGGTCGAAGCGAAGGTGCGAAGTTCGTTACCATGATAGAAGGCGAGACCGACCAACGCCTCGACATTGCGATCATCCAACCGAAGCGCCGCGTCGAACAGGTCACACGCCGCGCGGTCGCGGCGTAGCGACAAGGGTTGATTGAGGATTGCCCAGCCGCGCATGGCCAGGTCCACGGCATCCATGTTGTTCGGCCGCTCGCGCTCCGCCCGACGGCCTTCTGCGGCAACGAGCTCGATGCCGACGGTCCGGGCCAGGCGCGTGGTGATCTCGTCCTGCATGTCGAAGATGTCGGCGCGCGGCTTGTCGAAACGCTCGGCCCAGAGGTGAGCGCCGGTTTCCGTGTCGATGAGCTGCGCGTTGACACGAATGCGGTCGCCGCCGCCCTGCACGCTGCCTTCCATCACGTAGCGCACACCAAGTTCGCGGCCGATCACGCGGACGTTCACTGGCTTGCCTTTAAAAGTGAACGCAGTGTTACGAGCTATGACGAAAGCGCCAGGAATGCGCGACAGGTCGGTTGTGAGGCTTTCAGTGACACCGTCGACAAAGTAGTCCTGCTCGCTGCTGCCATCAAGATTGACGAAGGGCAGGACAATACTACTGAGTCAAGCGG
>NZ_VSTH01000163.1 GCF_008123965.1 Bradyrhizobium hipponense
CCCATAGGATCTGAGGTGCGCGCCCTTGCGCGCCTCGAAGGATGGGCCGCAAAGCGCCCGTGGCCCATCCTTCGAGGCTTCACCTTGCGATGCAATTGCATCGCAAGGCTCGCACCTCAGGATGACGTCGGTGTGTGTGGCTAATGCCCATGATCCGGCAGCGTCACCCCGAACACCTTGACCAAATCCGTCACCTGCTCCGCCGACAAATACCGCGGGTTCATCCCCCGCAGCAGCAGGTACAGCTTTGCCGTCTCCTCCAGCTCCTCCGTCGCGAACACCGCGGCCTCCAGCGTATCGCCGGCGACCACCGGGCCGTGATTGGCGAGCAGCACCGACGAATATTTCCCCGCCAGCCCTTTGATCGCATCGGCGACCGCGGGATCACCGGGGCGGTAATAGGGCACGAGCGCGGTGGCGCCGCATTTCATCAGATAATAGGCCGTCATCGGCGGCAGAGCGGCGCGCGGGTCGATCTCCGGCAGCATCGAGAGCGCGACCGAATGGGTCGAGTGCAGATGCACGATCGCGCGTGCACTTTCGCGCGTGTCGTAGAGTGCTGTGTGCAGCGGAACTTCCTTGGTGGGCGCATCACCTGAGAGGAGGCGCCCCCGTCCATCCAGCCGCGACAGCCGCGCCGGGTCGAGGAAGCCGAGGGAGGCATTGGTGGGCGTCACTAGCCATCCGCCATCATGCATCTTGACGCTGATATTGCCGGAGGAGCCAGGCGTCAGCCCGCGCTCGAACAGGGAACGCCCGAAGCGGCAGATGTCCTCGCGAAGCCGTGTCTCGCTCATGGCCGTCATGCCTGCTTGTCTCACGCTTTGGCAGCGCGGCCAAGCCGTGTTATTCGATGCCATGAGCTGCCGCAAAGGGCGGCCGTCCGGGAAACGTTCGTAAGGATCAACCGCATGTCCGCCTCCGCGTCACAAGATCAGCGCATCGCCGTCATCGGGCTCGGCTCGATGGGCTTCGGCATGGCGACTTCGCTGAAAAAGACAGGCTTTGCCGTCACCGGCTGCGACGTCTCCACCGATGCGGTGGCGCGCTTCGTCAAGGACGGCGGTGCCGGCGCCAAGACTCCGGCCGAGGCGGCCAAGGACGCCGACGTCGTGGTTAGCGTCGTCGTGAATGCCGCGCAGACCGAAGCGGTGCTGTTCGGCAAGGACGGCGCCGCCGAGACGATGCCGAAGGACAGCGTCTTCATCTCCTCCGCCACCATGGATCCCGACGTGGCGCGCCGTCTCGCCAAGCAGCTGGAGGCGACCGGCCGGCATTACCTCGATGCACCGATCTCCGGCGGCGCACAGCGCGCCGCGCAGGGCGAGCTGACGATCCTTGCTTCCGGCAGTGCGGCTGCCTTTTCGAAAGCGCGACCGGCGCTCGATGCCATGGCTGCCAAGCTCTACGAACTCGGCGATGCCGCGGGGCAGGGCGCTGCATTCAAGATGATCAATCAATTGCTTGCCGGCGTGCATATCGCCGCTGCCTCGGAGGCGATCGCGTTCGCCGCCAAGCAGGGCCTCGACATCAGCAAGGTCTACGAGGTGATCACGGCGTCCGCCGGCAATTCCTGGATGTTTGAGAACCGCATGCCGCACGTGCTTGACGGCGACTATACGCCGCGCAGCGCGGTCGAGATCTTCGTCAAGGACCTCGGCATCATCCAGGATATGGCGCGCACCGCCAGATTCCCGGTGCCGGTCTCGGCTGCGGCCCTCCAGATGTTCCTGATGACGTCAGCCGCCGGCATGGGCCGCGACGATGACGCGTCGGTGGCGCGGATGTATGCGCAAGTCACCGGCGTCAAGTTGCCCGGCGACAAATAAGACAAATAAGGAAGAGGATCCAATGCCCCGTTTCGCCGCCAACCTCTCAATGATGTTCACCGAGGTGCCGTTCCTCGACCGCTTTGATGCAGCAGCCCAAGCCGGCTTCACGGCCGTCGAGTTCCTCTTTCCCTACGAGCATCCGGCCGAGGCGGTCGGCGAGCGGCTGAAGCGCAACGGCCTGACGCAAGCCTTGTTCAACCTGCCACCGGGCGACTGGAATGCCGGCGAGAAGGGGTTTGCCGCACTGCCGGCGCGCTTCGCCGATCTCAAGGCGAGCCTCGAGACCGCGCTGCCCTACGCCAAGGCCACCGGCGTCAAGCGCCTGCACCTGATGGCCGGCATCGCCAATCGCGGCGAGCGCGTCGCGATCGAGGCGTTCTACAAGTCGGTGGCGTGGGCCGCGGAGTTCTTCGGACCGCACGGCATCGACATCGTGCTCGAGCCGATCAATTCACGCAACGTGCCCGGCTACTTCCTCAACGATTTCGGCTTCGCGCGCGATCTGATCCACGAGCTGCGGCTTCCGAATCTGAAGCTGCAGTTCGACATCTATCACTGCCAGATCATCCATGGCGACGTCACCATGCGGCTGCGCGAGATGATGCCGATCATCGGCCACGTCCAGATCGCCAGCATTCCCTCGCGCAATGAGCCCGACGGCGAGGAGCTGAACTATCCGTTCCTGTTCGCCGAACTCGACCGGCTCGGCTATGCCGGCTTCGTCGGTTGCGAATACAATCCGCGCGGCAAGACCACCGACGGTCTTGCCTGGTTCAAGCCTTATGCGGGAGTAAAGCCGTGACACTTGCAGCGAGACTATCTCTTGGCTGCATCGCCGACGATTACACCGGCGCCTCCGATCTCGCCAACACGCTGACGCGCGCGGGCCTGCGCACCGTGCAGACCATCGGCGTGCCCGCGGACGATCTCGCGCTGCCCGAGGTAGACGCCGTCGTGGTGTCGCTGAAGAGCCGCTCGATCGAGGCGGGCCTTGCCGTGTCGCGCTCGCGCGCGGCGGAGGCATGGCTGCGCGGTCGCGGCGCAGGCCACGTGCTGTTCAAGATCTGCTCGACCTTCGATTCCACCGATGCCGGCAACATCGGCCCGGTAATGGACGCGCTGCGTGCCGATTCTGGCGAGGCCGTCGTGCTGGTGACGCCGGCCTTCCCGGAGACCGGCCGCACCGTCTACCAGGGCAATTTGTTCGTCGGTGCCGTGCCGTTGAACGAGAGCCCGCTGAAGGACCATCCGCTCAACCCAATGCGTGATTCCAACCTGGTGCGCGTGCTGGCTCGGCAGAGCAAGACGCAAATCGGCCTCGTCGACCTCGCGACCGTCACGCGCGGGGCGGATGCCGTGCGGGCGCGCCTTGCCGAATTGTCGGGCAAGGGCATCGGAGCCGCCGTCATCGACGCCGTGTTCGATCGCGACCTCGAAACCATCGGCCTCGTTGCGGCCGGGCACCGGTTGTCTGTCGGCGCCTCCGGCATTGGTTTGGGACTAGCGCGGGCGCTGGTGTCGACGGGCGAGGTCAAATCGACAACGGCAAGCAGCGCGGCGGGGGCTCCGGTCGGCGGATCGGCGGCCTGCCTTGCTGGAAGCTGCTCGCAGGCCACGCTTCAGCAGATCGCCAAGGCAGAAGCCGTCATGCCGGTGCTTCATCTGGATCCGGACGGTATCATTACGGGGGCGGGCGAGGCGCAGCGCGCGCTGGAATGGGCCAAGCCGCGAGTAGTCGATGGTCCGGTCCTGATCGCGTCGAGTTCGGCGTCGGATCAGGTCGCAGCGCTCCAGGCGCGCCACGGCCGCGACGCGGTCGGCCTCGCCATCGAGCACGCAATGGCTGATATCGCCGAGGGGCTGGTGCAGGCCGGCGTCAAGCGCTTGGTCGTTGCCGGCGGGGAGACGTCCGGTGCGGTGGTCGATCGGTTGAAGATTCCCGGTTTTCTCGTCGGAGTAGAAATCGCCGCGGGCGTTCCGGTGCTGCGCGCGGTCGGTGCTGAAAAAGGCGACATGTTGCTTGCTTTGAAGTCCGGAAATTTCGGCGGTGCCGAGTTTTTCACGGATGCGCTTGGACTCATGCGCTGAGCGCAGAGCATTCTTAGCCCCATGTTGTTTCGGGCTTCCGTACTCGTACGGAGTCGTAGTTAACATCTGCTCAGGTGCTCTGTTGTCTGATGTCGGCGCTGCTCCCTTTGTTTGGTTCGTAAGACGTCCGGACGCGCGCCCGCGCCAGTACAAAGAGACCCACTATGCTCTACCAAATCTCCATCCGCGCCAAGATCATCAGCGTCGTGGCGTTCCTGCTGGTTGCGATGACCGGCATGGGTCTGCTCGCCGTCACGAAGATGCGGGCGATGAACGCCAATGCGGTCGACATCACCGCGAACTGGATGCCGAGCGTGCGGGTGCTGGGAGATCTCAGGGCCGGCGTCATCACCTATCGCAACGTGATCCGCGAGCACATGCTGGCGGAGACTCTTGAAGAGAAGCTGGCGGCCGAAAAGACGCTGGCCAGCGTGGTCGAGGCCAACACCAAATTCCGCAATGCGTACGAGCCCATGATTACCTCGTCTGAGGAGCGGGCGCTGTACAACGAGTGGGCCAAGCTCTGGGACGCCTACAAGCAGGGCACCCAGGAAGTCATGGCGATCTCGCGCAAGGAAGCCGGCAAGGTACCGCACGAGGCGCACGAGCTGAACACCAAGACCGTCAACAAGATCGGACTGCAGGCTGACGAGGTCCTGCGTAAGGATGTCGAACTCAACACCAAGGGTGGCGATCAGGCGGCTCAGGACGCCGCGGACAGCTATTTCTCTGCATTCATGCTGGTTTCGATCATCCTCGGTGCGGCGGTCGTGGTCGGCATCGGCGTCGGCTTCTATCTCGTTCACGACGTCTCCAGCGGCATCAACTCCATCATTCGGCCGATGCAGGCGCTGGGCAAGAGTGACCTCGGCGCCGAAGTCCCGCATCGCGGCGAGAAGACCGAGATCGGCGTCATGGCCGACGTGCTTCAGATCTTCAAGGAGGCCCTGATCGCCAAGAAGGCGGCCGATGAAGCGGCTGCCGCCGATGCCGAAGCCAAGATCGAGCGCGGCCGCCGCGTCGACAACGTCACCCGCGAATTCGAAACGATGATCGGCGAGATCGTGCAGACGGTATCCTCGGCCTCGACCCAGCTCGAAGCCTCCGCCTCGACACTGACCTCGACCGCCGACCGCTCCCAGCGGCTGGCGACCACGGTCGCGGCAGCTTCGGAAGAGGCCTCCACCAACGTGCAGTCGGTGGCCTCGGCGACGGAGGAGATGGCCTCCTCGGTCGGCGAGATCAGCCGGCAGATGCAGGAATCGGCGCGGATGGCGGGCGACGCAGTCGGCCAGGCGCGCACGACCACCGAGCGCGTGAGCGAGCTGTCCAAGGCGGCCTCCCGCATCGGCGATGTCGTCGAGCTGATCAACACCATCGCCGGCCAGACCAACCTGCTCGCGCTGAACGCGACCATCGAGGCGGCGCGCGCCGGCGAGGCAGGCCGCGGCTTCGCGGTGGTGGCTTCCGAGGTGAAGGCGCTCGCCGAACAGACCGCGAAGGCAACCGGCGAGATCGGCCAGCAGATCTCCGGCATCCAGGCGGCGACCAACGACTCGGTCGGCGCGATCAAGGAGATCTCCTCGACTATCGAACGTCTGTCGGAAATCTCCTCGGCCATTGCGGCTGCGGTGGAAGAGCAGGGCGCGGCGACCCAGGAGATCGCCCGCAACGTGCAGCAGGCAGCCCAAGGCACCCAGCAGGTCTCCTCCAACATCACCGACGTGCAGCGGGGCGCGACCGAGACCGGCACGGCCTCCTCGCAGGTGCTGTCGGCAGCGCAGATGCTGTCGAACGACTCGAGCCGGCTAAAGTCCGAGGTCAGCAAATTCCTGACCAACGTCCGCGCGGCGTAAGCGCGCAATTGCAGCGAGCAATGCTCCCCGGCGCCGCTCGTCTACGTTGACGAGGCGGTTGCAATGTCGCGGGCGCAAGCTGCATAGCTGCGATGCCTATTTTGCAGCGCGGTAGCACGGAAGTGAATGCGGAAGTGTCGCCGGAGGTTAGCGTTTTCGGCGGTGCTCGGGTAAAGGGGGAAGAAGATCCGCGTGCGGGCGGATTCCGTATCCTCGCTTGACCTGGAATTGCCTCGCGAATGATTGCTCTGGTCCGTATTGCCCTGAGCCGACCCTATACGTTTGTCGTGCTGGCGCTCCTGCTCCTGATCATCGGACCGCTTGCCGCGCTGCGGACGCCGACCGACATCTTTCCGGACATCCGCATTCCCGTGATCGGCGTGGTCTGGCAGTACACCGGCCTGCCGCCGGACCAGATGTCCGGTCGCATCACCACGCCGTTCCAGCGGGCGCTGACGACCACCGTCAACGACATCGAGCACATCACGGCCAATTCCTATAACGGCTTTGGCATCATCAAGATCTTCTTTCAGCCCAATGTCGACATCCGCACCGCCAACGCCCAGGTCACCGCGATCTCGCAGACGTTGCTGAAGCAGATGCCGCCGGGTGCGACGCCGCCTTTGATCCTGAACTACTCGGCTTCGACGGTGCCGATCATCCAGGTGGCACTGTCGGGCGAGGGGCTGACCGAACAGAACCTCGCCGACATCGGCATCAACCAGCTCCGCACGCCGCTCGTCACCGTGCCCGGCGCGGCGATCCCGTATCCGTTCGGCGGCAAGCAGCGCCAGGTCCAGATCGATCTCGACCCGACCGCGCTTCAGGCCCGCGGCCTGTCCGGCCAGGACGTCGCGAACGCGCTGGCCGCGCAAAACCTGATCACGCCGGTCGGAACCCAGAAGATCGGCACCTTCGAGTACAACATCCAGCTCAACAACTCGCCGCTGAAGATCGAGGAGCTCGGCAATCTGCCGATCAAGACCGTCAATGGCGCGATGGTCTATGTGCGCGACGTTGCGACCGTGCGCGACGGCAATCCGCCACAGACCAACATCGTCCATGTCGATGGCAACCGTTCGGTGCTGATGATGGTCTTGAAGGCGGGTGCGACCTCGACGCTCGACATCATCGCGGGTATCAAGCAGAAGGTGATCGACGTCAAGGATCAGCTGCCGGACGCGCTGAAGATCGGCTTCATCGGCGACCAGTCGGTGTTCGTCCGCGGCGCGATCCAAGGCGTCGCCGTCGAGGGCGTGATCGCGGCGCTGCTCACCAGCGTGATGATCCTGCTGTTCCTCGGCAGCTGGCGCTCCACCGTGATCATCGCGGTCTCGATCCCGCTGTCGGTGCTAGGCGCCATCATCATGCTGTCAGCGATCGGCGAGACGTTGAACATCATGACGCTGGGCGGGCTTGCGCTTGCCGTCGGCATCCTGGTCGACGACGCCACGGTCACAATCGAGAACATCAACTACCATCTGGAACAAGGTAAGCCCGTCGAGCAGTCGATCCTCGACGGCGCCAACCAGATCGTAACGCCGGCCTTCGTTTCGCTGCTCTGCATCTGCATCGTGTTCGTGCCGATGTTCTTCCTCACCGGCGTCGCGCGCTTCCTGTTCGTGCCGATGGCCGAAGCTGTCATGTTCGCGATGATCTGGTCGTTCCTGCTGTCGCGCACGCTGGTGCCGACCATGGCCAATTATCTGTTGCAGTCGCATGTGCATCACGAGGGCGCGCCGCCGACATCGCGTAATCCGCTGGTGTGGTTCCAGCGCGGCTTCGAGGCGCGCTTCGAGCGCATTCGCGGCGGTTACCACAACTCTCTCGGGCTCGCATTGGCCCACCGCGCGGTGTTCGTGATCGGTTTTGTGTGCGTTGTCGGTGCGTCCTTCGCGCTGGTGCCGTTCTTGGGGCGCAACTTCTTCCCGGCGGTCGATGCCGGCAACATCCTGATGCATGTCCGCACCCAGGTCGGCACCCGCGTCGAGGAGACCGCCAACCAGCTCGCTGACGTGCAGAAGGCGATCCGCAAGCTGATCCCCGGCGAAATCGAGACGCTGACCGACAACATTGGCATGCCCATCTCCGGCATCAACATGACCTACAACAACACCGGCGTGATCGGCCCGCAGGACGGCGATATCCAGATCAAGCTGAAGGAGGGCCATAAGCCGACCGAGGAGCACGTGCGCGTGCTGCGCGAGCAGTTGCCGCGGCTGTTCCCCGGCGTCAGCTTTGCCTTCCTGCCGGCCGACATCGTCAGCCAGATCCTGAATTTTGGCGCGCCGGCTCCGATCGACCTCCAGATTCGCGGCGCCAATGCCCAGGCCAACTTCGCCTACGCCAACACCTTGCTGGCCAAGGTCCGGCGTATTCCGGGCATCGCCGACGCGCGCATCCAGCAGTCGCCGAACAATCCGACCTTCAACATCGATGTCGACCGCACCCGCGCGCAATATGTCGGACTGACCGAGCGCGATGTCACCAACAGCCTCGTGGTCAATCTGGCCGGCTCCTCGCAGGTGGCGCCGACCTACTACCTCAACCCCGATAACGGCGTGTCCTACTCCATCGTGATGCAGACGCCGCAGTACCAGATCGATTCGCTCAGCGCGCTGCAGACGCTGCCGATCACGGCGACCGGCAACTCGCAGTCGCCGATCCTCGGCGGCATCGCCGACATCAAGCGATCGACGTCGAGCGCGGTGGTGTCGCAATATGACATTCAGACGCTGGTGCAGATTTTTGCCACCACATCGGGCCGGGACCTCGGCGCGGTCGCCGCCGACATCCGGCAGGTGATCGCCGATACCGCCAAGGAGGTGCCGAGGGGCTCATCCGTTGCGCTGCTCGGCCAGGTTCAGACCATGAACAGTGCCTTCACCGGCCTGGTGTTCGGCCTGCTGGCGGCGGTCGTGCTGATCTACTTCCTGATCGTCGTGAACTTCCAGTCCTGGTCCGATCCGTTCGTCATTATCACGGCGCTGCCGGCCGCACTTGCCGGCATCGTCTGGATGCTGTTCACGACCGAGACGACACTGTCGGTGCCGGCGCTGACCGGCGCCATCATGTGCATGGGCGTTGCCACCGCCAACAGTGTGCTCGTGATCTCTTTCGCCCGCGAGCGCTATGAGCAGCTCGGCGATCCCATCGCAGCCGCGCTCGAAGCCGGCTTCGTGCGGTTCCGCCCGGTGCTGATGACCGCGCTCGCCATGATCATCGGCATGGCGCCGATGGCCTTGGGACTAGGCGAGGGAGGCGAGCAGAATGCGCCGCTCGGCCGCGCTGTGATCGGCGGCCTGATCTTTGCAACCTTCGCCACACTGATGTTTGTTCCCGTGGTGTTCAGCATGGTTCACAAGAAACAAGGCGCCAAAGCTGCCGCCTCATCGGAGACTTCGCATGTCGCCCACTGAACCACGCTCACCGGCGTCGCGCCGGAAACTGGGCATATTCGGCGTGGTGGCGCTGATCGCGGCAGGCCTCGTGGTCGGCACTGGCATCCGGGCTCGCGAGGAGCAGGGCTCCAGGCTGAAGGAATGGACCGACGATCAGGCCGTCCCCAGCGTCGCGGTGACCCTGCCCAATGCCAAGTCCCGCAATGCCACCCTCGATCTGCCGGGTCGCCTCGAGGCGTACTATCGCGCGCCCATCTTCGCCCGCGTCTCGGGCTATCTGAAGAGCTGGAGCGCCGACATCGGCGCCCGCGTCAAGGCCGGCCAAGTGATTGCCGAGATAGAGGCGCCCGACCTCGACCAGCAGCTCTTGCAGGCCCGTGCCGACCTCGCCAGCCAGCAGGCCAGCGCAAGGCTGTCGGAGGCGACGCTGAACCGGCGCAAGACGCTGGTCGCCTCCAACTTCGTCTCCGCCCAGGAGATCGACGAGCGCACCGCCGATCTCTCCAACAAGAACGCGGCCGTCCATTCCGGGCAGGCCAATGTCGAGCGGCTTGAGGCGCTGGCCGGCTACAAGAAGATCACGGTGCCATTCGACGGCGTGGTCACCGCGCGCGACACCGACGTCGGTGCGCTGATCAACGCGGGCGGCGGCTCGGGCCCGGCGATGTTCGTGGTCTCCGACATCACCAAGCTGCGGGTCTATGTCAACGTGCCGCAGAATTACGTGCCGGCGATCAAGATCGGCGCCAAGGCCGTCATCGTGCTGCCGGAGTATCCGAACCGGACCTTCCAGGCGACGGTGGAGGCTTCTTCACAAGCCGTCGACGTCGCCTCCGGCACCACGCGCATGCAGCTTGGGTTGGACAATGCCAGCGGAGAACTGATGCCCGGCGGTTATGCCAGCGTGAAGCTCAGTCTCGAGCGCGATGCCGCGCCGCTGAGCATTCCCGCCAGCGCCCTGATCTTCAACGGCAGCGGCCTGCGCGTCGCCACCGTCGGCGGAGACGACAAGGTGCTGTTCAAAGCCGTGACGATCGCACGTGATCTCGGCCGCGAGATCGAACTCGCCTCGGGCATAGCGCCCGACGACCGCGTCATCACGGCCCCGCCGGACGGTCTGTCCGATGGCGAGCATGTGCGCGTGGCCGGCGCCAAGGGCAAGCCGGCGACGGCGTCGGAGAAGCAGGCGCCGAAGGGGTAGGCTGATCTCGTAGGGTGGGCAAAGCGGAGCGTGCCCACCATCACCTGGCCGCGGAGAAGAGCGGTGGGCACGGCGCAAAGTGCGCCTTTGCCCACCCTACAAGAGCTAAGCCACCCGCCATTCCGGCACGCCGTCGGCGGCCATCTTGATCTCGCCGAGCGAGCCGACCGGCGTACGTTCCGTATCGAGCAGATGTGCCAGCGTGGCGCTGTCGCTTGCGGGGATCCGCGCAAGGGTCCGCCGGTCATCTGCCGTACGCAGCATGACGACGCCGTGTTCGACGTCGCCTCCGCGGCCGTAAAGCACCGTAAAGCTCTCGACGCTGCCCTTGCCGCTGACCTCCGTATCGAACTCCGGCACCGCGCGCTTGTTGCGCTCGGCCTCCGCCTGCACGCTCGTCTCCTGCGCCAGCGCCTCGCGCGGCGGCGTCTTCGAGACCGCCAATGCATGATGCTTGGTGACGAAGCCGCCCTGTCCATAGAGCAGGCCGAGCCTTGCGCCGTCGCGCAGGCGCCGCACCATCGCGCAGGCCGCATGCGTCATATAGGTGTTGAGCGGCGCGCCGAAGAAGGTGAGCCCGCCGGTCACGGTCGGCTGCACGTCGGCGCCAAGGCCGAGCGTCCGCCGCGCCATCTTGGGGACGCAAGGAAAGCAGCTGTAGAGCTCGATCGCGTCGAACTTCTTGCCGTCACCACCGGCGAGGTCCATCACGGCTTTCAGCACCGCGTTCTGCGGATGGCTCTCATAGAACTGGTCGCGCAAGAGATAGTCGCGCGCCTCTTCCGCCGAGGCGCCACCCAGCGGGTAGACCAGCTTGTCTTCCGCGATGCCGGCCGCACGTGCTTTGGCAAGGCTGGTGAGCAGCAGCGCGCCGCCCATGTTGACCATGGGGTTGGCCACCATTAGCTTTGTATAGGGCCACGCGATCAGGCGGTTATCCGCAGTCGGCGTCGTGATCTCGTCCGGCGCAAAGCACCGCTTCAGCCAGGCGTTGGGATTTTGCGCGGCGGCCCCCGAATAGCGCGACCACAACGTTCCCGACTCTTCCATCGCCTCGCGCGGCGTCTGGCCCCAATGTGCCGACGTCGCCGCTTCGTAGAACGGATAGACGGTCACAGGCCGGAACACGCCGAGCTTCACCGCCAGCGGCTTCTGGAACGCCGCGCCGCGCTTCGGCTCCTCGACGTCATGCGCAAACGGCGTCCACGGCAGCTTTGCGCCGGCGCGTTCGGCCTTGGTTGCAGTCGACTGCGCCTCCGCGCCGCAGACAGCGGCAACGCTGCATTCGCCGCGCGCAATGCGTTGCGCCGCCTCGTGGATGTAGCGGATCGGGCTCTCGCCGCCGACCGGGCCGTAATAGCAATGTGAGGGCGTAATGCCGAGGCGCTGCGCCAGCAGCTTCTCCGGATCGCGATAGCGCCAGCTCAGGAAGTTGACGACGTCGAGCGACTGCGCCTCGCCGAGCAGCTTCGCGCCGGCATCCGCTTCCGCGCGGCGCAGCGCCTGTTCGAGCAGGTCGAGCGGCTCGAGTCCGTCGGTAATCTCCTTCGGGCGGTCGACGATCTCGCCGACGCCAGCGATGACGGGGATGTGGTCAGGGGAGGTAGGAGATTTTGTCATTCTTGCTTCACATTCTAGATCTTGATCACGCCGCCGCCCTTCGAGGCCTCCGCTACGCTACGGCGCCTCAGGGTGACGGCTACGGGTAGAGCGTCATCCTGAGGTGCGAGGCCAGCGGCGCATCTGCGCTGCTGGCCGAGCCTCGAAGGATGGGCCGCAGGCGACTACTCCGCCACCAGCGCATTCATGTGCTCGACGGCTTCGGCAAAGTCTTCCTTGAACTCCTGCACCACGGCACCCGCCGACTTTACGCTGTCGATCAGGCCGACGCCCTGGCCGACAAAATAGCTGACGAGATCGCGCGCCTTGACGTTGCCGCTCGCCGCCGCGCGGTCGATCGCGTTGAAGGCATCGCGGCTGATGATGCTTTGAAGCGGCATCGGCAGCGCGCCCGGGCTCTCCGGCGCGCGGTCCCAGGCATCGGTCCACACCGAACGCAGCTGCCGCGCCGGTTTGCCGGTGCGGCCCTTCGATCGCACCGCCTCGCGCGAGGACGCTGCGATCATCTTCTCGCGAAAGATCTCAGTGGTCTCGGCCTCGACGGTCGCAAGCCACACAGAGCCAGTCCAGGCGCCGGCCGCGCCCATCGCCATGCAGGCCGCCATCTGCCGTCCCGTCATGATGCCGCCAGCGGCGAGCACCGGCACATCGCGGATCGCTTTGATCGCCTTGATCACCTCGGGCACCAGCACCATGGTCGAGACCTCGCCGCAATGGCCGCCGGCCTCGGTGCCTTGCACCACGAGGATATCGACGCCGGCTGCGACCTGGCGCAGCGCGTGCTCCTTGGCGCCGACCAGGGCCGCGACGGGCACGCCATGCGTCCTGCCCATTTCGATCATGGCCTTGGGCGGAACGCCCAGAGCGTTCGCAATCAGCCGGATCGGATGGCGGAAGGACACCTCGAGCAGTTCCAGCGCATTTCTGGCATCGAACGGCTGCGGCTGGTTGTCCGCGACACTGGTCGTTGTGAGCTCGATGTCGTACTTCTTCAGGAGATCGCTTGTGTAGTCGCGGTGCTCCTGCGGCACCCGCGCCTCCAGACTCTTCCAGGTGACGTCCTTCTCGCCTGCGGTGGACATGTTTTCGGGGATCAGCACGTCGATGCCGTAGGGCTTGCCATCGACGTGCGCGTCGATCCATTTCAGCTCGCGCTCGAGTGTGTCCGGCGTATGCACGGTGGCGCCGAGCACGCCGAAGCCACCGGCGCGGCTGACGGCGGCAACGACGTCCCGGCAATGGCTGAAGGCGAACAGCGGGAACTCGATCCCCAGCATGTCGCAGATCGGCGATTTCATGGCTCTCTCCCGGCAGCCGCCCCGCGTTGCTGTTGTTGCTCTCTTTGGCGAAGGCTCATCGACGCTAGATCATCGTCTTGCGCAATGCCAATCCGGATTTGATGGTGCATCTTGCGTGCACACGCCGTCGGCAGTGCGCCTGGTCCAGGAGCTCCTCGGCACGGTCAAGCTGCATGACACGGGCGTGAGCTCCGCGCCTCGTGCAGATCGGGCGGCCTTGCCATCGGCCATTTGCGGGCTAATTAATGCAGACGCATCTTTTCGCCGGAGTCCGTTGCATGACCGATGTCCCCGCCTACGTACCGCCTAAAGTCTGGACCTGGAATAAGGAGAATGGCGGCCAGTTTGCCAACATCAACCGCCCGGTCGCCGGTCCCACCCACGACAAGGAGCTGCCGGTCGGCCGCCATCCGTTCCAGCTCTATTCGCTGGCGACGCCGAATGGCGTGAAGGTCACGGTGATGCTGGAGGAGCTTTTGGCGCTGGGCCACAAGGGCGCCGAATACGACGCCTGGCTCATCAACATCGGCAAGGGTGAGCAGTTCGGCAGCGGTTTCGTCGACATCAATCCGAACTCGAAGATCCCGGCGCTGATGGACCGTTCCGGCCCCGAGCCGATCCGCGTATTCGAGTCCGGGTCGATCCTGTTCTACCTCGCGGAAAAATTCGGCGCCTTCCTGCCGAAGGACATCAAGACCCGCACCGAGGCCATGTCCTGGCTATTCTGGCAGATGGGCAGCGCGCCCTATCTCGGCGGCGGCTTCGGCCATTTCTACGCTTACGCGCCGAGCAAGATCGAATACGCCATCGACCGTTTCGCGATGGAGACCAAGCGCCAGCTCGACGTGCTTGATCGACGGCTCGCCGACAACGCTTACCTGGCGGGCAGCGAGTACACCATCGCCGACATTGCGGTGTGGCCGTGGTACGGCGCGCTCGCCAAGGGGCTGGTCTATGGCGCCGGCGAGTTCTTGTCGGTGAAGGACTACAAGAACGTGCAGCGCTGGACCGATGAGATCGCCAAGCGCCCGGCCGTGAAGCGCGGCCGCATGGTCAACCGCGTCTCCGGCGATCCCGCAAGCCAGCTCCACGAACGCCACGATGCCAGCGATTTCGACACCAAGACGCAGGACAAGATCGGCGAAGTGGCTGCTGCGTCGTAGCCGCATCTCTGACTATCGTAGGGTGGGCAAAGCGAAGCGTGCCCACCGCCCTGTGCGGGAAAGTGTGATGGTGGGCACGGCGCGCCAACAGCGCGACTTTGCTCACCCTACGGCAGGGCTGCACTAGGCGAAACCTCACGCCATGCTCAGCTCGTGGCGTCCGACCACCATCCAGTGCACCTCGTCCGGACCATCCGCAAAACGCAGGTGGCGCACGTCCTGATACATCTCGGCGAGCGGGGTCCAGTGCGAGATGCCGGTAGCGCCATGCATCTGGATCGCCTGGTCGATGATCTTGCAGGCGCGCTCCGGCACCATGGCCTTGACCATGGAGACCCAGACGCGGGCCTCCTTGTTGCCGAGCACGTCCATCGCCTTCGCCGCCTTCAGCACCATCAGCCGCATCGCCTCGATCTCGCAGCGCGCCTGCGCGATGATCTGCATGTTGCCGCCAAGATGGGCGATCTTCTTGCCGAAGGCTTCGCGGGTCAGCCCCCGCTGCACCATTAAATCGAGCGCCTTCTCGGCCTTGCCGATGGTGCGCATGCAGTGATGGATGCGGCCAGGTCCAAGGCGGAGCTGCGAGATCTCGAAGCCGCGGCCTTCGCCGAGCAGGATGTTCTCCTTGGGCACCCGGACATTATTGAAGCGCATGTGCATGTGGCCGCGCGGGGCGTGGTCCTGGCCGAACACGTACATCGGACCGAGTACCTCGACGCCGGGCGTGTCCCGCGACACCAGGATCTGTGACTGCTGCTTGCTCGGCGCCGCATCCGGATTGGTCTTCACCATCACGATGAGGATCTTGCAGCGGGGATCGCCGAGGCCGGAGATGTAATACTTTTCGCCGTTGATGACCCATTCGTCGCCGACGAGCTTTGCCGTCGTCGAGATGTTCTTGGCATCGGACGAGGCGACGTTCGGCTCGGTCATGACATAGGCCGAGCGGATCTCGCCGTTCATCAGCGGCTTCAGCCACTTCTCCTTCTGCTCCTTGGTGCCGACGCGCTCCAGCACCTCCATGTTGCCGGTGTCGGGCGCCGAGCAGTTCATGGTCTCGGAGGCCAGCGGGCTCTTGCCGAGCTCCGAGGCGATATAGGCGTAGTCGAGATTCTTCAGGCCCTGGCCGGTCTCGTCGTCGGGCAGGAAGAAGTTCCAGAGGCCTTCCTGCTTGGCCTTGTTCTTGGCCCTCTCCAGCACATCGAGCTGCTTCGGCGTAAAGCTCCAGCGGTCTTCCTTGCTCTCACCGGCCTTGTTGAACTCGATCGACATCGGCTCGACGGTGTCGCGAATGAATTTCTTGACGTGGTCGTAGAGCGGCCGGACCTGGTCCGACATACGCAAATCATTGAGCTCGTCGCCGGGATTGAGCGTGTAGTTGGTGGTGCGGGGAATGTAGGTGTGTTTCATTGTTCCTCCCGGAGTCGCTGAGACTATTGGGCCGCAGAATAGTCGCAGCGCGGCCAAAGCGCGAGCGTGCATTTTTCACGCGAGTCATACCACGCGATGGAATTTCGCGAGGGCGTTTGAAATGTTGTTTGAACGGGCGAGATCTCTCGCCGACGTCGTCCCGGACAAGCGCGCCTCAAGCGCGCGCAGATCCGGGATCCATAACCACAGGCAGGCGTAGTTACGGGGACTCGGAGTCACCTGCTTCGCGCAATAATTTGCCCCGGTGGTTATGGGTCCCGGCC
>NZ_VSTH01000164.1 GCF_008123965.1 Bradyrhizobium hipponense
GATGACGTAACCAATATCCCTTACCCACCGAGGTCTGCGAGAGATGAGACGACGATGGAGGATCGGTCTTCCCGGCGCATGCGAACACTGGTGACCCGAATGGCCCGTTCGAGGCCTGTCCGCTAATCAGCTCGAATGCGCGCTGATATCCATGATGGCCCGGAGCACAGCACGCTCCAATCAGAGGCCGGATACATTGATGCAAGACCGCATCTGCCAGGTTGACGAAACCTCTTGCAACGCGCGGCCGGACCATACATTCGGGTCAATCGCGTCGCTTTGGCCGCGTGCCGTTCTCGTCCGATCTACCTCTGAGAACGGACATCGTCAGACCGCCCCTCCACGGTCACATAGTCATCGAGCGATGCCGGAAACAGCATGCTCTGCCCGCGATCCACCCCTTCAACAAAGCGCTTCATTGGACGTCCCCGCAAGTGCATGGAATCCTACCGCGCGAATCACCGGAAACAGCACGTTTTCACACGGCCTGGGTCATAAGCGGACATCAGAGAACTTCCCGGAAGCGGACGCATTGTCGATTGCGGGCGACGTGACTCTGGCTTTGCCAAAGGGACATAGCGCCCCGACAGTTGGTGTCACGGTTGCGAGCAGACGCATTCAATCTTTGCCGGAAAAGGATAGCGAGATGACGGAACGAATTTCGTTGGAGGGGAAGGTCGCGGTCGTGACTGGGGCAGGCCGCGGGCTGGGGCGGGCATACGTCGAACTCCTCGCCGAACGCGGGGCCCGGGTCGTGGTGAACGACCTGGGGACCGACGTATCGGGGTTCGGGAAGGACTCCACGATAGCGGAACAGGTCGCCGACCTCATTCGGTCGCGTGGAGGCGAGGCCATCGCGAATGACAGCGATGTCTCCAGTCCTGAAGGTGGCAGCGACTTGATCGTAAGCGTGGTGCCGAGGCCCTTCAGATTGTTTGTGCGCAGTCTTGTGAGCGCCGCTAGAAGAGTCATCTTCTGCAAGGGTGCTCACAATGGACAACCATTCGGACGACATAAGACGACCGCTGTCTCCGCGTATCGAAGTGTATGCTGGAGTAGGCCGAAAGCAGTGGCCGGATGATTTGAAGGCCCAGATAGTCGCGGAAAGCCTCGAGCCAGGCGCGATTGTAACAGATATCGCGCGTCGCCATGGCTGCCGGCCCCAGCAGGTGCATGACTGGCGGCGCCGGGCGCGTTCAGGTCAACTGGTGCTGCCGGCTTCGGCGGATACAGTAACATTCGTGCCTTTGGTGTCGGAAACGTCGCCATCGGCGGCTGCCGCGCCGTCCGGATCGTCGGAAGCTGCCGCTGTTACGGTTGAGTTCCTGGGGGCCCGGGTGGAGGTGCGGGGAACGCCTGGGCTTGCCGTGCTGAGTGATGTGTTTGTGGCGTTGCGCCGGACACGTTCATGCTGACGGCTCCCGCTGGCCTCATGATTTACGTTGCAACCCGACCTGTAGACTTTAGGAATTATGTGGAGCCCACGAT
>NZ_VSTH01000165.1 GCF_008123965.1 Bradyrhizobium hipponense
GAAGGCAAAGCCCAGCAAGGACGGGACCCCTCTGAGAGAGCGGGTAGTTTACTCCCCTGGATGACGACGGTCACGCGTCTGTCCTGGCTCACGTCGGTCGTCATTGCGTGCGACCGTTCACAAGGTTGGACGCAGCACGGCGCCGGTGGGAACGACGCCGGTGGTCAGATAGCGCCACAATGCCACCATCAGCTTGCGCGCCAGGGCAACAATGGCAATGCGGCGGATGCGCCCCTTGAGATCGCCGACCCGCGTGTTGAACCAGCGCGTCAGCTCGCTGTCGGGCTGGTGGCGTCTCCACAGCCAGGCCAGCTCGACGGCGAGCTTGCGGGCCCGCCGGTTGCCAGCCTTGCTGATGCCCTGCTCGCGGATACGCTGGCCGCTGTCGTAAGGGGTGCCGGTGAGGCCGAAGTAGCCGCCGACCTGACGGCGGTTGTCGAAGTCGCGATAGAACGCCTCGTTGACCAGCACCTCACCGCCGACCGAGCCGATGCTCTTGAGATCGATGAGCTGCATGATCCTGGCTTGCGGCGAAGCGGGCTGTGGGCTGCGCAGTTCGGCGCGGCTTTGGGCCTCGAGTTCGGCGAGCTGCCGGGCCACCAGGCACAGCCGCTCGTGCTCGCGTGCAATCTCCTCCTTGAGCCGGGCCGGCAGCGGACGACCGTCGCCGGTGCGCAGCTTAGCAATATCCTTGATGAATGTTCGCGCCAGCGGGCTGACATCGCGGATGCCTTGGCCGTGCAGCAGCCCTTTGATGCGGTTGGTGTGAGCCGTGCGTTCCTTGAGCAAGCGCTCGCGTTCCCGGGTGCGGCGCTTGCGGTCTTCATCCTCAACACTCGGCACGTGGACCATGCTGCACACCCGCGGCTCGCCCCGCAGATAGGCGAGGAATGTCCGCATCAGCTTCTCCAGATCGATCCGGTCGGTCTTGGCGCGCCGGGCGCGCCGGTTCACCTCGATGCTGGAGGGATCGATTTCATGGTTGATGACACTTTGTCCCATCAGCCATCGATGCAGCCAGTGGCCGTCGAGACCCGCCTCGTAGCACGACAAAACACGTACCGGCCGGCCATCTGCGGCAGCCTTCTTGCGCATGTCGGCAAGCCGGGCCGTCAAGGCGGCCAGGTCGCCGCCACCGATCGTATAGCGGCTCAGCTTCTGCGAACCCGGCAGCAACACGCCGAGCTTCCATTTCGCTTTGCTCAGTTCAAAAGCCAGATAAACCGTGGCATGCTCCGCTGCGGCGGGTGTCTCAGTGCGATCGAGCTTGATCATCTTGGTCCTCCGAGGCTGGATGGTTTGCAATCCAATCCTACCTCTCCTGACCACCCGCCACCCATAGGA
>NZ_VSTH01000166.1 GCF_008123965.1 Bradyrhizobium hipponense
AAAGCTGATTATCTAAACACTAGAAAAACAGTGTGTCTTGGACTCGCGCGTTCGACAAGTTTCTGAGAGCATTGATCTCAGGCAATGCTGCTGGTCAGGGACGCAAGCGGTCAGCCGCACTCCTGCAACGTCCGAGCGAGCAGGAACACGATGTGGGGCGACACGCAGGTCCAGAGAAGAAGAGAGCGCTGCGTGCGACCATTACGATGTTCGATAAGTTATCGTTCGAGTTTCTGAGATGTTTTTAGCTAGGAGCGACACGAAGACGCTATCACCTCAGTGTGAGCTAAGGCGTCATCTGACCTTCAACTGCGCGGCGTATCTGTTTTGAATCGGGTGCTGCGGCAGCCTCCTGCCCCATGCCGTCTCTGGATCACGTCGTATGTTGGTTAAACTTAGAAGAGGATATGACATGGTGACCACGCGTGAAGTGTCTATCGATGACGCCACAACGGTGACCCACATGGTTGCTGCACTACTTGCCGAACTTGAGGGCGGACAAAAGCAGGGTGGACTGGATACCCAGCTTGTTGTCGAGCTCCTGGCCATGAAAGAGCGCGTCTATGGTTTTCTGGCTTTCACGGAGGAACGCCCGGTCGGCCTCATTATGTTGTCGGAAAGCGCCGCCCTTTTTGCGGGCGGAACCTACGGTATTATCACCGAACTCTACGTGGTGCCCGATCAGCGATCGTCTGGGGTCGCGATGCGTCTCATTGAGGCTGCGGTGGGCCTGGGTACGCTAAAGGACTGGGTCCAGCTTGAAGTGGGGGCGCCGAGGCAACCCATGTGGAGCCGTAGCCCCAACTCAGCATTGTACTTGAAGGCCGGTTTTGCAGAGATCGGCCCACGCCTCAAGTTGCCGTTACACGGCTTAGCTAGTCAACGTGCGAAAAGTAATGCTGCGGGGAGATCGCGGTTAGATCCTCGGCGGCAACGCGCGCTAGGCCGCTGTATCCCGGATTCGTCTTCGAGAATTGCGTGAGCGTCGATTTGCCGGCGCCCGGTTGACCCGCGACGAAGTTTGTAATGCCGGCTTGTCGCGCGCGGTGAGCGATCGGCAATTGTCGGAGGAGATCCTGGCGGACGCGGTCGAGGCGGCGCTGAGGCTTGCGAATGGGCCGTGATGCGTTGGAACCTCCGTTGGCGATGTGTGGCAATTTCCTGGTGGCTGCAATGAATCTCCGGCCGGAGCAACACTACGAAACTTGATGTGCCCGCACCGGCCGGGTTAGCGTTTCGCACGGCCTTAGAACTTCCCCAAGTTCGCTTAATTCGCACTGGATCGCCGCCTGGGTCTCTCAGGCGGCGGTCCGGATCAAAGCCCGTCAGGGGCTCCCTCCATCTCGTCATTTCGTCGCAGGGCGCGGCGCCATTGTCGGCATTGCCGCCTTGGCCATCATGAAACATGATGGACCTTGGCCGGAGACGACTTGTCTTCGGGAAGGTGGAGATGACACCGTACGCGCAAAGCGCAGATTCGGCCGGTTGAAGGAGCTCTTGACCGCCGACAGCACGCCCTCCGCAATCAGCGGGATGTCCATCGGGCGCTCGCGGAGCGCCGGCATGTGCACCGGGAAGGCGGCGAGGCGGTAGTACAGGTCGCGCCGGAAGCGACCGGCCTCGACCTCGGCCTCCAGGTCGCGGTTGGTCGCCGCCACCACGCGAACGTCGACCTTGCGCACGCGCTGCGCGCCGAGCGGCCGGATCTCGCTCTCCTGCAGCACACGCAGCAGCTTGACCTGGAACGCCGGGGAGGTCTCGCCGATCTCGTCGAGGAAGATCGTGCCGCCATCGGCGACCTCGAACAGGCCGATGCGATCCTGGTAGGCGCCGGTGAAGGCGCCCTTCTTGCAACCGAACAGCTCGCTTTCCAAGAGCTCGTCCGGCAGCGCGCCGCAGTTCTCGACCACGAACGCCTTGTTGGCCCGCGCCGAGCCGTAACGGATCGCGCGGGCCAGAAGCTCCTTGCCGGTGCCGGATTCTCCGTTGATCAGAACCGAGATATCGTAGTCGGCGGCGCGCCTGCCGAGCCCGATCAGGGCGTGCATCGGGCTTTCCGTCGAATGCACGATGCGGTCGAAATCGTAGAGCTGCTTGGCACTCCGCGCTTGACCGAGACGACCTTCTTGATGTGCCCAGAGGTCGCCTTGACGTCGACGCCGGCGGTCTCGGTCTCCTTCTGCAGCCGATAGAGCTGAACCGCCTCTTTGACGGTTTCGACCAGTTGGTCCGGCTGCCAGGGCCTGGTGTATTGATAGATGCCGGCCTCGTTCAGTCCTGCGATGATGTCCTCGGACTCCGAATAGCCGGAAATGATCATCCGCACCGGATCCGGCCAGAGCTCGCGGACGCGCTTCAGGAAGCTCACGCCGGATTCGTGCGGCATCCGCTGGTCGCAGAGGATCGCGTGGACGATCTCGCCCTCCAGCAGCTTCTCCGCATCGGTCGCATTGCCGACGCAGAGCACCTCGAAATCCTCCCTGAGCACGCGCCGCAGCGCTTCCTGCGAGCGGACCTCGTCGTCGACGAAAAGAATGGTTCGCTGAATGCTCACGATGGCACCGCCATGCCGACAGGCCGATCTGGCGCACGCCGGGACCGGTGACCAGCGATGGTCGGCGGCGTGCGCGACTTCGGCACCTTGTGGATGAAATTGTAGCGCGCGACGTGGTAGCTCGGATCGAAGCCGTAGAAATTCAGCTTCATCCGCCGCAGTTCCTCGTCGCGGTAGGATTGCAGGGGCTTCTCGGCCTCATCGGCGGCGCGCCGCTGCCGCTTGGCGGCGAGGCGCATGGCAAAGCCGGCATCCGACGCCATGGTGGCGCCGCGCTGTACAAGGCTTATATCGGCAAGCTCCTCGCCCGATAGCACGCGATCGACGATGCCGAGGCGCCGCGCCTCCGCCACGCCCATCGGGAGCCGGCATTGCGTGATCCGGGTTGCGTTCGCGGCGCCCGCACGGCGCGGCAGCAGATAAGTCCAGTATTCCGAGCCGTAAAGATTGCCCATGTCCTTGTAATGCGGATTGAGGACGATCTGGTCGCTTGCCCAGACCTCGTCGGCGGCAAGACTCAGGAAGACGCCGCCCGCACCCGCATTGCCGCGAATGACCGAGACGACCAGGCGGTCGGTGGTCTCGATGATCGCGCGGGCAAGATCGTCGATCGCATTGATGTTGCGCCAGGACTCATCCGCGGGGCTGTCGGCCGCCTCGATTTCTGCAAGATGAATGCCGTTCGACCAATAATCCCGGCCGCCGGTCAGGAGCAGCACCCTGGTCGGGAGCGCCAGCGCCGCGCGATAGGCCTCGAGCAGGGCCTCACAGTCGCCGGTCGCCATGGCGCCGTTGTAGAAGGAGAACGCGAGCTCGCCGACCTCGCCATGCTCGCGATACCGGATCGGGGCGTAGCCGCCGCCGGGCCGGTGCGGCAGATGCGCCGCCTCGGCGGCGAAGAGTTTCGCCGCCGGCAGCTTCAGGCTCTTCGGCGCGAGCTTCCTGACATGCCCGATCCAGACCGCACCATCGACCGTGGCGCGCGCCAGCGCGCCGTCGCATTGCGCGACGACGGTGCCGGGCACGCCGAAGATGCCGTGCGCCTCATGCGCATCGAACAGCCTGACCTCCTGGAAGGACAGGCTGTCGACAAGGCCCGGCATGCCGTCGGCGCTGTCGATCTTGCGCAGCACGGTCGCGGTGGTGTCGTGCTGCCAGTCGATCGCCCGGCCCGCTTGGCGGCAAGGTCCGCGCACGCGAATGCGCGGGTCGTTCGTGTCCATCGGCTGCGGGGCAGGCCGTCCGGATTCGATCGCCGCGACGGCTTCGAGCACCGCCGCAACCGCGCAGGACGTCACCTCATTGCGGTAGATGCTGGACTTAGGCGCGCGCCGCATCGGGAAGCTGCGGAACGCCCAGACCGGACCGGCGTCGAACTCGCCATCCGCCTGCAAGACCGTGACGCCCCACTCGCTTGCACCGTCCAGAATCGCCCAGTCGAGCGCCGCCGGACCGCGATCGCCGGGCGGACCGGGATGGACGACCAGGCAGCGCAGGCTGCGCCAGACGTCGTTGGGAAACGCCTGCGTCAGGAACGGCGCGATCACAAGGTCCGGCCGATGCAGCGCCACGCTCTCGCGCGTGACCTCGGCATGGTTGTCGAGCTCGACCGCGACATCGTGGCCTCGATCCCTGAGCTCGACATGCAGCCGCTGCGTCAGGCTGTTGAAGGAATGCGACAGGAGCAGGATGCGCATGATTTGCCTCAACAGATTCTCGGCAATTGCTCGCCCGACAGCCAGTCGACGATCCGCCCGCCGCCGAAGCTCGTGGCCATCTGCACGAAATGATGATCGTCGGCCACGACCTCGCCGATGTCGGCGGCGTCGCGGCCAAGCGGATGCGCCCGCATCGCGGCCAGCACTGCAGCAGCATTTTCGGGCGCCACGATCGCGACCAGCTTGCCCTCATTGGCGACATGAAGCGGATCGAGCCCGAGCAGCTCGCACGCTGCCGCGACGCCCGGCTTGACCGGGATCGCCTCCTCGCGAAGATGGAAGCCCAGGTCGGACTGCTGGGCGATCTCGTTCAGCGTGGCGGCAAGCCCGCCGCGGGTGGGATCGCGCATCAGGCGGATGCCGCGGCCGCCGGCTTCGACCATCTTCGCGACGAGATCGTACAGCGCCGCCGAATCCGAGACGATCTCGGTCTCGAAGGCGAGATTCTGCCGCTTCGACATGATCGCCACGCCGTGATCGCCGAGCGTGCCCGAGATCAGGACGCGATCGCCGACGCGGGCATTCTCCGCCGAGAGATCGAGCCCGTGGGGCACGACCCCGACGCCGGCGGTCGAGATGAACAGGCCGTCGGCCTTGCCGCGCTCGACAACCTTGGTGTCGCCGGTGATGATGTGAACGCCGGCCGTGCGCGCAGCCTCGCCCATCGATTCCGCGATCATCTTGAGGTCGGCGAAGCGGAAGCCTTCCTCGATGATAAAGCTTGCAGAGAGGTAGAGCGGGCGTGCACCGGCCATGGCGATATCGTTGACGGTGCCGTGCACTGCAAGCGAGCCGATATTGCCGCCGGGGAAGAACAGCGGCGAGACCACATAGCCGTCGGTCGTCATCACCATGCGCCCGGCACCAACGTCGAATGCCGACTGGTCGTTGCCGCGCGCCAGCCATTCATTGCCGAAGGCCTCGTGGAACAGACCCGAGATCAACTGCGCCATGGCCCGGCCGCCCGAGCCGTGGGACAGGTCGACGCAGCCGTTCCTGATGTCGAGCTTGCGCTGGTAGGCCTTCATGACACGCGCCTTTGCTGGTGGTCGCGGAAGCGGCCATAGGTCCAGTGTGCGGCGCAGGCGCCTTCGGAGGAGACCATGCAGGAGCCCATGGGCGTCTCCGGCGTGCAGACGGTGCCGAACAGCTTGCAGTCGACCGGCTTCTTCACGCCGCGCAGGATGGCGCCGCATTCGCAGGCGGGATTGTCGTCGACGCGCAGCTCGTGCATGTCGAAGCGCACCTCGGCGTCGTATATGGCGTAAGCGCGCTTCAGCTTCAGCCCGCTATAGGGAACCTGTCCGAGCCCCCGCCATTCGAACTGATCGCGCAGCTCGAAGATGTCGGAGACCTCCTCCTTGGCGCGGAGATTGCCGTCGCGGTTCACCGCGCGGCTGTACTGGTTCTCGACCTCGTGCCTATCCTCGTTGACCTGCCGCACCAGCATCAGGATCGCCTGCATCATGTCGAGCGGCTCGAAGCCCGCGATCACCACGGGCTTGCCGAACTCCTCGGCAAAGAACTCGTAAGGGGCCGTGCCGATGATCGTCGAGACATGGGCCGGCCCGACGAAACCGTCGATCTCGACCCGGCCGATGTTGCGGATGTCGGGACTCTCCAGGATGTTCTGCATCGCAGGCGGCGTCAGCACGTGGTTGCAGAACACGGTGAAGTTTTCGAGCTGCTTCTTCTCCGCCAGCCGGATCATGACTGCAGTCGGCGGCGTCGTGGTCTCGAAGCCGATGGCGAAGAACACGACCTCGCGTCCGGGATTGTCCTCGGCGATCCGGATCGCGTCGATGGTGGAATAGACCATGCGGATGTCGGCGCCGCGCGCCTTCGCCTTCAACAGCGATGCGCCCTGCGAGCCGGGAACGCGCATCAGGTCGCCATAGACGCACAGGATGACGTCCGGCCGCTCGGCGAGCCGGATCGCCATGTCGATGCGTCCGGCCGGCAGCACGCACACCGGACAGCCGGGGCCGTGGATCATCCGCACGTTCTTCGGCAGCATGTCTTCGAGGCCGTAACGCGAGATCGCGTGGGTATGGCCGCCGCAGAATTCCATGAAGCGATAGAGCTTTTGCGGATCGGCTGCCGCGCGGATCGCTTTCGCAAGCCCGAGCGCGATCTCCTTGTCGCGAAACTCGTCGGCATATTTCATGACGCGGCTCCCTGCCCCTCGGCGCTAAGCTCGCGCAGCAGCTCGAGCGTCCGCATTGCCTCCTCCGGATCGATCTTCGCCAGGGCATAGCCGACATGGATGATCACATAGTCGCCGACGGCGAGATTCTCGATCAAGGCGACCGATATCTCCTTGCTGACGCCGTCGATCGAGACGATCGCCATCTCGTCGGGCAGGAGCTTCGTGACCTCAGCAGGTATCGCGAGACACATCAGGCGGTTCCTTCCAGGCCGTACTGTTCAAGTTGGAGCGCGGCGATCCAGGCCTGGCCGAGGCTGAGACCGCCGTCATTGGGCGGCACTTGCCGCGGCAGCAGCGGCAAGAGACCGGCGGCGATACAGCCGCGCTCGATCTCGCAACTGAGGATCGCGTTGAGAAAGCAGCCGCCGCTCAGGGCGACGGTCGTGACGCCGGTCTCGCGCGCCGCACGGGCGATCCAGTCGACGCAGGCAGCGGCGAGCGTGCCATGGAACAGCCCGGCCCCCTCGACCGGATCGATGCCCTCGGCCGCAAGGCGCGCAAGCAACGGAAACAGGGACAGCACCCCATCCTCGATCGTCCAGCCGTCTTTCATGGAGCGCGGCGCGCGACCCCGCGCCTCCAGTTTCATCGCGGCTTCGCTCTCATAGCTCTGCACCTGGCAAAGACCGAGCAGCCCCGCCGCCGCGTCGAACAGCCGGCCGGCGCTGGTCGTCACAGGTACGCCCGGCTGGTCGAGCAAGGCATGGAGACGCGCAGCCTGCGGCTGCGCCGCAAACCGGGTCGCGATCGCGTTGCCGCGGGTCAGGCCATGCAATGCGCTTGCAGCCATGCGCCACGGCTCGCGCGCGGCGCGATCGCCGCCCGCCATCTTCATCGGCGCCAGATGGCCGAGCCGCCGGAACTGCGCGCGCTCGCACAGCAGGAGCTCGCCCCCCCAATTGCCGCCGTCGCTGCCCTGGCCGAAGCCGTCGAGCACCAGCGCCAACGCAGATCCCGCGAGGCCATGCTCCGCCATCACGGAGGCGGCATGGGCATGATGGTGCTGGACTGCGATCAGCCGCCGCCCGCTCGCTTCGGCGAAGCGGGTCGAGGCTATGTTCGGGTGCAGATCATGGGCGATAACCGCCGGCTCGACGTCCAGCGTCGACAGCAGGTGGCCGATGGTTTCCTCGAAGACACGGACGCCTTCGGCGGTGTCGAGGTCGCCGACGTGCTGGGAAACGAAGGCCTCGCTGCCGCGCGTGACCGTCACGGTCGACTTCAACGCGCCGCCGACCGCAAGGATCGGCGGCACCGGTCGCGTCAGCCGAACCGGCTCCGGCACGTAGCCGCGGGCACGGCGGATGAACTGCGTCCGGCCGGCGACGACGGCCGCCACGGAATCGTCGGCGCGGGTGACGATGTCGCGATCATGGCTGACGATGAGGTCGGCGATGCCGGCAAGCCGCAGCTCGGCCTCGCGATTGTCGATCAGAAGCGGCTCGCCGCCGGGATTAGCGCTGGTGGCGACGATCGCCCAGCTCTCGCCGGCAAGCGGATGCGCCGCATCCAGCGCCTCGAAGATCAAATGAAGGAGCGGAGTGACCGGCAGCGCGATGCCGATCCGCGCCAGCTCAGGCGCGATCGCCGGCGAGAGCCGATGGCGCGATGTCATCAGCACGATCGGCCGCGGCGACGTCTCGAGCAAGGCGAGCTCGGCAGCAACGGCGTCGGCGATGCCGGCGACCGCGTCTACCGAGCCGACCATGACGGCAAACGGCTTCTGGTCGCGCTGCTTGCGCTGGCGCAGGCGCTGCACGGCCGCCTCGTCCCGGGCATCGCAGACGAGCTGATAACCGCCGAGCCCCTTGACTGCGACGATCTTGCCTGCGGCGATCGCGGCAGCAATGTCCTCGATACCGTGGCTGAGCCGCGGGCCGCATTGCGGGCAGGCGATCGCTTCGGCATGGAAGCGGCGGCTGTCGGGATCGGCATAGTCGCCCGCACAGGCCTTGCACATCGCAAAGCGCTTCATGGCCGTGGTCGCGCGGTCGTAAGGAAGCCGCTCGGCAATGGTATAGCGCGGACCGCAATGGGTGCAGTTGACGAAGGGGTAGCGATAGAACCGGCTGGCTGGATCGAACAGCTCGCTCAGGCATTTTGGACAGGTCGCGGCATCGGCGACGATGCGTGTCGACACCCTGCCCTGGTCGCTCGCGCGGATATAAAACCCCTCGCTCGCCACCGCCCCGACTGGCTGCACCGAGATCTCGTCGATCCGGGCGAGCGGCGGCTTTTCCAGCGGCAGTGCCCTGACGAAGTCCGACGCGCGCTCGCCCTCGACCTCGATGACGACGCCATGGGAATCGTTGGCGACGAAGCCGCCGAGGCGGTAGCGCGTGGCGAGGCCGTAGACATAGGGGCGAAAGCCGACGCCCTGTACCGCGCCGCGCACGTGCAGGCGCAGCCGCCGTCCGTCCCGCGCCGTGGCCTCGCCGCCCATCGTCACTCCGCCGCCGTCATCGCGGCAGGCGTCGTCGCCGCCATCCGCTTGCGGATCCAGGCAAAGAACGCCGCAAAGCCTTCGCCGGTGCGCGCCGACACCGTCAGCACCTCGATCTTCGGGTTGATCCGGCGCGCATAGTCGATTGTCTTCGCCAGATCGAAATCGAGCACGGGCGCGAGATCGATCTTGTTGATCAGCATCAGCGACGAGGCTGCGAACATGTCGGGGTATTTCAGCGGCTTGTCCTCGCCCTCGGTGGTCGAGATCACCACGATCTTGCAGGCCTCGCCGAGATCGAACGCCGCCGGGCAAACCAGGTTGCCGACATTCTCGATGAAGAGCAGGCCGCCGTTCAGCCAGGGCAGCCGGTCATAGGCCTCGCCGACCATGGCGGCGTCGAGGTGACAGCCCTTGCCGGTATTGACCTGGATCGCCGGCACGCCGGTCGCGCGAATGCGCTCGGCATCGTTGGAGGTCTGCTGGTCGCCTTCGATCACGCCGATCGCAAAGCTTGCCTTCAGCTCGGACACGGCGCGGACCAGCAGCGAGGTCTTGCCGGCGCCGGGGCTGGAGACCAGGTTGAAGGCGAGCACGCCGTCGGCCGCGAAGCGGGCGCGGTTGTCGGCCGCAAGCCGGTCGTTCTTGCCGAAGATGTCGCGCTCGACCTGGATGATGCGGTCGCTGCTCATGCCGGCGATCTTCTGGCCCGCGGGATTGGCGCCGCAGTCGAGCAGCCCGGCCTCATCGGGGGCGTGGTCGTGGGCACCACCGTGGTGATGGTGGTGACCGTGGTCGTGGCCATGACCGCGGTGATGATGATGGTGCCCGCCGTGCTCATGGCCATCGCCGTGATCATGATGATGACCATGCGCATCTTCGATCGATGCCTTGCCGTCGCTGCAGCCGCAGACCGTACACATCAGCCGATCTCCAATTCCCTGACGCGCATCTCTTCGCCGCCCGTCACCTGCAATTGGTAGCCGCCGCAGGACGGGCACGGCTCGTAACGCTGCCCGATCTCAACGGTTTTGGAACAGGCCATGCACCAAGCCGTGCCGGGCGTCTCGACGATCTCGAGCCGCGCGCCTTGCGCGATGGTCCGCGCGGCCACGGCCTCGAAGCAGAATTTCAGCGCCTCCGGCGCGACATGGCTCAGCGCACCGATCTCCAGACAGACGACGTTCACCTTGGTGAAAGCGCGCTTGCGCGCTTCCTCCTCGACGATACCGACGATGCCTTCGCACAGCGCCATCTCATGCATGGCCGGCCTCGCGAAATTGCAGGCTGAAGCCGACGCAGGGATCGAAGGAGCCGACCAGCGCGCGAATCGCGTCCTGTCCCTGCCGGCCGGTCGCGAGCGTCGCGCCCTTGAGGCTCCTGACCAGCGGTCCGCGGGCGTGAAAATTCCACTCGGTCGGTGCCAGGAACTCGAAGTTGACGACGCGATCCTCGTCGTCCAGTGCGACGGCGTGATGGAGGCGCCCGCGTGCGCATTCGACCGCGGCTGCCCCTTTGCCCGCGCCGAGCCGGTAGCTCGCGACGACGCCTTCATCGAGATCCGCATCGCCACGATCGAGCCAGGCGCAGAGCCGCGCGACCTCGGCAATCCGCGCCTTCAGACGCGCGGCGGAGCCCGCTTCCGCCGCCGAGACCGCTTCACGGCGTGCCGTGCGCGCCCAGACGCCGGTTTCCGGAATCCGGCCGCAGAGGTCCGGCGCATCGGAATAGGCCGCACCGTCCGCCAGCAGACGCGTGACGATGTCTAAATCGTCCGCCACCGTCAGGAAGGATGGATCGGCCTCCGGCTCTGACACCAGCTTGCCGTGGCATCCCGCGACGGAGGCGGCGAGCGGGCTGCCCGGCGCGAGCGTCTCGTCTTCTTCGCCGGCGATCCCCATCGCGCCGAGCGCGGCCTTGATCTGCACCACCGCGTCGCGATGCAAGGCCGGCGGGACGGCCTCGTCCGCGCCCCCAAGCAGCGCGCTTGCCTGCATTACGGCGCGCACCGCGGGAGCGTTTGTGCCGTCGAGCGCGAGCCGTCCGACGAACAGGCCGCGCAGCAGTTCGGTCAGCCGCTCGACGACGACTGCGGTGACGCGGCGCCGCACCGTTGCGGGAGCCGCCTCCCGCCCTTGCGCGGCTTCCACCGCCGACTGGAACGCCACGTGATGGGCGATCGAGCACAGCGAGAACAGACGCGGCAGCACCGGAAGCAGCGAAGCCGCGGGCTTTCCCGCAAACAGCCGCGTCAGCGGCGGCCGGTTGCGCGGCTTGATCGCGACGTCGGCGATCGTGGCGCCGGACAACAGCACCGTAATATCGATCTCGTTGCGGAACGAGAGACTCATGCATGCCGCTCCGTCAAGGCACCCCGCAGGAAGTTACGCCGATCGATCGGGCTTGTCGCGGGCTCGCGGCGGCGAACCGCCTCCTCGCTGTCCGCCGGCAGCATCAATTCGGCAAGCGTGGCTTCGGCCGTCGCTCGCGCGGCATCCATGTCCGCGAATTGGAACATCGGCGAGAACAGCGAGCAGCTCACGATCCGGCCGATCCGGGCGACCTCGCTGAGGGTGAATTCGATATCGCCCGCGGGAAAACGCATTCGCACGGTCGCGCCCGAGGTGGCTGGCGTCACCGCGCCCGCCGGCATCGCCACGTTCATGAACCACGGCGTGACCATGATGCCGACGATCATGCCGTTGAAGGGACGGAAACCGACCGCCTCGACGCCGAGCGCATCGTTGTAGATGGGTAGATCGCGCATCGCGCGCTCGCCGATCTCCCGGTAGCCTGCGGCCAGAAGCTCGCCCCACGCCGCGGCGTCGGCGTCGCCGGCAGGACCCGACGCACTCGCTGGCGCGCTGCCTGTCATGTTTCGATCGCCATGAACTTGGATTTTGGCGCGTCGCAATTCGGGCAGTGCCACTCCTCCGGCAGCGCCGCGAACGGCGTGCCCGGCGCGATCTGCGCTACCTCATCGCCATCCGCCGGATCGTAGACGGTCCAGCAGATGCCGCATTCCAGCCGCGTGACGTCGGCGACGTCCTGGCGCACGCCAAAATTCTCGAAGCCGCTCATTTGAAGTAGGCCTCGATGATTTCCTGCAGCCGCTCGGCGGAATCCTCGAAATCCTCGTCCGCTGCCAGCGCAACCGTCGGCACGCCGCCGACTTCGAGCGTATCGAGAATGATAGTGTCCATGGCGTTGAAGAACTGCACCGACCAGACATTGCGGATGCCGGTGGAGAGCACCCGGCAGGTGCCGTAGCCGTGCGACACCAGCTGAATCGGTCCGTTCCGGATCGTGTCCTGCAGGAAGCTCATGTCGACCGGGCTCATCGGCAGAAGCGTGAAATTGATGATCTGCGAGCGAATGCCGGGGCGCCAGGCCTGTGCCCGCTCGCGGATTTCGGCGAGCACCGGCAGCATGTTCATGGCGCCTTCCGGCACCTGCCCGATCTCGAAATCGGCGGATGTCAGGTCGGCAGCCGCACGCTTGACGATCTCGGGAACCGCGCCGATCTCGATATATTCGGAAGTGGCGTCGGTCTCGAGCCGCACACGCCAAATTCCCGCCAGCACCGATTCCTGGATCTGCGCCAGCGATCCGTCCGGCAGCGCGACGACGCCGGCGACCTCGCCTTCGCCGAGCACGTCGGCCACCAGCTTGCTCTCGAGATCGTTGAGATTGGCCAGCCGAAACAGTCTTGTCGGCGCGTTCGCCTTTTGATCCGCGATGGCATCCGCGATCCTCGAGAGCAGCGCGACCGCGTTCGGGCAGCTCTTTGCAAGCTCCGCACTGTCGAGCGTTGCAAGCTTTGCGAGCGCGCCGGCCGCCGTCAGGCTGCCCTTCGCTGCATTGAGACTCTCGTCGCCGATCGGAAACACGTTGACTGGTTGCTCGGCGCCTTCGGGCGCATCCCAGAAGCCGGCCTTCATAGCCCGACCTCTTGTGCGCGATGCTGGGGAACGATGGTGACGGCGGCGACTGCGGCGCCTTGCCCGCGCGGCCGGTCGATCAGCTTGGTGATGCGGTCGGCATAGACCGACCAGTCCTGGATCTTGGCGATCAACCCCAGCGCCTTGCCGTTGGCGACGAAGATCAGCGTCGGCTGCACCCGCACCTCGAAGCGCTCGCCGAGCACACGCTCAGCGTCGCGTGCGATGATCGCACCGCGCAGCCGATTGCCGAACGCTGCGATAAGCTCGGGCAGCACCACGGCGACATCGATTGCCTCCGGAAAGCGGTTGGGATCGCCCGCCGACAGCAGCACCGCGACCGCACCGACCTCGTCCGCTCCGCCAAGAAAATGATCGACCGTCGCAGCATCGACCTCGGGCAGACCACTCCGCGCCAGATCATGCTTTCCCACCTGGAATTCCATCGAACCTCTCCTGACCAGCTTGTGTTTTTGCCGAACTAGAGGTTAGCAAGCCACGTGCCAGGATCGGTTATCACATGTCCGGATTTATCCGATTGATCCAGATCATGTATTTCTTGGCGCCGACTGTAAGCCAAGCTTCAATGGAAAGATACTTGCCATATCTGGTGAGAGCTGTCTTTGCAGGTAGAAATCGACCTTCCAGGCGCACAGCGGCCGCCGAGGCCGGCCGGTCACTGATGTTGTCAACGCATCAAACGGGAGAAGCAGCGGCGATCCTAGTCGGACCGCAGGTGCTCGGGTAGTTGCGGCTCGCGGTCGATGAGGTCGGCGAAGAAGCGGTCGCAATCCTCGCCGTCGAGCGCCGCGCTGAGACCTTCGATCGCATTCGCGATCAGGCGTGCCTCGTCCTCGTCCAGCAGCCGGATCGCGGTGTCGATATAGACCAGCACCTTGGCGCCGACCGGAGGATTCGAGAGCAGCAGCACAGAGACGGGGCGCTGCTCGCCGCGATACGCGCACAGCGCCGAGATCCCGTCGGTCTCGACAATCGTCATGGGCAGGCCGAGGCACATGGGCAAATCTCCGGCAGTGTGGCCGATCAGGCCGGCCGCGTCTCGTAATGGAGATGATCGATGTCATTGGCGAGCAGCCGCTCGATATCTGCCAATGGCTCGGCGCGCTGGCTCACCGTGAGGCCCCATTCGGCCAGGATGGCGCAAGCGAGATTGATCGCCGGCGCGATCTGGTCGCGCACCGGCGGCGTCAGCGGCCCGCCCCAGTCTTCGAGATCGAGCGGCTGGCAGCCGATCAGCACCAGATGTTTCGGGCAACGGCCGAGCAGGTCGGCCGCGCTGATGACTTCCTGGAAGCCGGTCTGGTGCAGGCTCATCTTCTTGGCGCCGGTGAAACGCGGCACCTCGTCGTCACGCACAAGCTTCAACTGGCCGGGCTCGAGGCCATAGTCGATCGCGTCGAACACGATCAGGCGGTCCGCCTCTTCCAGATAGTTGACGAGATAGAGCCCCTGCGTGCCGCCATCGAGGATGGTGACGTTGTCGGGCACGGCGTAGCGGCGGTGAAACTCCTCCACCGCGCGCACGCCAAACCCTTCGTCGGCCCACAGGATATTGCCGATGCCGAGCACCAGGATGCGATCGTCTTGCGAGAATGTCGGCTTCACTTGGCGTTCCCGTCTCAGTCGCGGAATTGCCGTTCGCCCGAGATCATCGAGGAGATGATGCTCTGGCGCGACATGATGTCTTCGCGGATCGCGGCGTAGATGTGCACCATCACGAACACGACCAGCGCCCACATCCCGAGATGATGCCAGGTGTGGACGTCCTGGCTGTTCGGCCAGATCGCAAACACCCAGCCGAACAGCTTGTGCTGCCAGCTGTCGATGCCCTGACCTTCCGAATATAGTGCAAAGCCGGTGACGATCATGAAGGCCACGAACAGCGTGAAGCCCGTGACCATCGCGGTCTGCGCCAGCGGATTGTGGCCGACATGCATCTTCGGCTCGCGCTCCAGGAACGCGTACCAGCGGATTTCGTGCAGCACTTCGTTCCAGAACTGCTTGCGGTGAACCGGGATGTAGAAGATCTGCCGAGAGTGGTGGTTGCCGACGAAAGCCCACAGGATGCGCGTGAGGAAGAATACCGCAAGCACCTGCCCCGCGGCGAAATGGGCGAAGCGGATGTAGCCCATCACGAAATTGTCGGACGCCTCGCCCGCGACCGTCGGCAACGGCGTTCCGATCAGATAGCCGGTCACCATAAGCACGATAATCGAGAACGCGTTCACCCAGTGACAGATCCGTACCGGCGCTTCGTAGACATAGACGCTGGGACGACCCACCGCACGTTCTCCGGAAGCATCGGCTGCGATCGCCGCGAGGTCGGGCCTGGCGTCCGAGGCAGGAGCAACTGCATCCATCATGATCCTCTCCTACCTGACCTTGACCTTGGCGAGCTCCTGGCCGTCCGGGCTCATGACGTGCGTCGAACAGGCCAGGCACGGATCGAAGGAATGGATGGTGCGCAGGATCTCCAGCGGCTGCTCGGGATTGACCATCGGTGTGTTCATCAGCGACGCCTCGAAGGCGCCAATATTTCCCTTGGGGTCGCGCGGCGAGCCGTTCCAGGTCGTCGGCACCACGCACTGGTAGTTGTCGATCTTGGTGTCCTTGATCTTGACCCAGTGCGCGAGCGCGCCGCGCGGCGCCTCGGTGAAGCCGACTCCCTTGGCCTCCTTCGGCCAGCTCTCCGGCTTCCACTTGTCGACATTGGCGGTCGAGCTGTCGCCGGCCTTGATGTTGGCGACGAGCTTGTCCTGGAAGTAGCGCATCTGGCGTCCGGCCCAGACGGATTCGAGCGCACGCGCCGCCGTGCGGCCGAGCGTCGAGAACAGCGCCGACATCGGCAGGTTCAGATCCCGAAGGAACTTGTCGACGGGATCCTTGAACTCCGCCTTGTTCTGCGCGTAGCCGACGACCCAGCGCGCCAGCGGGCCGACCTCCATGGCGTGACCGCGCCAGCGTGGCGCCTTGATCCAGGAGTACTTGCCGCCTTCGTCGAGCTGCTCGATCGCCGTCTTGGTGCCCTTCGCGTTGGGTCCCAGCACGTAATTCGGCTCGGTGACGCCGTCCCAGGGATGAAGTCCCTTGGTCTCGTCGGGATATTTGTACCAGGAGTGCACCACGAACTCCTGGATCTCGTCGGGATTGGCGTGGTCGACCGGAAGCACCTCGGACAGGTTGCCGTTGATAATGGCGCCGCGCGGCAGCTTCAGGCTCTTGGCGGAATAGTCGTTGGCATGTTCTGGTACATCGCCATACGAGAGCACGCTCTGGCTCGAAAGGCCGCCGCCATAGAGCCAATCCTTGTAGAATGAGCCGATCGCCGCCACGTCGGGCAGATAGACCATTTCGTTGAACTCGATCAGTCGGTCGATGATCGAGGAGATCAGGTTCAGCCGTTCCATGTTGATGGCGCCGACAGCGCCGGTCCCGTCGACATTGATCGGACAGGGCACGCCGCCGACGAGCCAGTTAGGATGCGGGTTCTTGCCGCCGAAGATGGTGTGAATCTTGACGATCTCCTTCTGGAAATCGAGCGCCTCCAGATAATGCGCCACGGCCATCAGATTGGCTTCGGGCGGCAGCCTGTAGGCCTTGCTGCCCCAATAGCCATTCTTGAATGGACCGAGCTGTCCGGACTCGACGAACTTCTTCAGCCGGGTCTGCAGATCCTTGAAGTAGCCGGGCGACGACAGCGGCCAGCTCGAGATCGACTGCGCTAACGTCGAGGTCGCCCGCGGATCGGCCGAGAGCGCGGAAACGACGTCGACCCAATCCAGCGCGTGAAGGTGATAGAAATGGACGACGTGGTCGTGCACCTGCAGGGCAAGCTGCATCAGGTTGCGGATCGAATTGGCGTTCTCCGGGATGGTGATCCCGAGCGCGTTCTCGACCGCGCGCACCGAGGTCAGCGCGTGCGTGCCGGTGCAGACGCCGCAGATCCGTTCGGTGAACGCCCAGGCGTCGCGCGGATCGCGGTTCTTCAGGATCACCTCGATGCCGCGCCACATCGTGCCAGTGGAGACCGCGTTGCGGATGACGTTGTCGGCGTCGACATTGACCTCGACCCGCATGTGACCTTCGATACGTGTCACGGGGTCCACGAGGATGCGCTTGCCGGAATTGTCGAGATTGAAGCCGTTGGGAGTCTGGATAACCATGATTGTCCTGCCCTGCTGTGTCTTTTCGATCAGCTATTGTGGTCGGCGTCTTCGCGCTTGGTCGCGAGCCGCTTGACAGCGGTCACAGCCGCATGCGCAGCCACCGCGGCGCCGACGGCGCCGGCCGCCACCATGCCGATCTGATCGGCGTTCTTCTCGATGCCGAACTGCTTAATATTGGTGAGACGGTCGTAGAACGAGCCCTTGTCCCAGAAGCCGTCCTCCGAGCAGCCGATGCAGCCGTGACCCGACTGGATCGGGAAGGACACGCCGCCGTTCCAGCGCACGGTCGAGCAGGCGTTGTAGGTGGTCGGCCCCTTGCAGCCCATCTTGTAGAGGCAATAGCCCTTGCGCGCGGCCTCGTCGTCCCACTCCTCGACGAACTGCCCCGCGTCGAAATGCGGGCGCCGGTAGCACTTGTCATGAATGCGCTGCGAGTAGAACATCTTCGGTCGGCCCTGGCGATCGAGCTCGGGCAGCTTGCCGAAGGTGATGATGAAGGTGACGACGCCGGTCATCACCTCGGCGATCGGGGGGCATCCCGGCACCTTGATGATGGGCTTGTTGGTGATCACCTTGTCGATCGGAGTTGCCTGTGTCGGATTGGGCTTTGCCGCCTGCACGCAGCCCCAGGAGGCGCAGGCGCCCCAGGCGATGATTGCCATCGCGTCCTCGGCCATCATCTTCAGCTTCTCGACGAACGGCTTGCCGCCGTCGATGCAGAACATCCCGCCTTCGTTCAGCGGCGGATTGCCTTCCACCGCGAGGATATACTGGCCTTTGTGCTTGGCGCGGGTCTCCTCGAGGATGGCTTCGGCCTGGTGGCCCGCAGCCGCCATGATGGTGTCGTCGTAGTCGAGCGAGATCATCGACAGCACCGCATCCTTGACCAGCGGATGCGCGGAGCGGATGAAGCTCTCCGAACAGCAGGTGCATTCGAGGCCGTGCATCCAGATCACGGGCACGCGCGGCTTAGTCTCGAGCGCGTTCGCGATGCGGCTCGCCGCCAGCGGTCCGAGGCCGAGGCTCGTCGCCGTCAGGCTGCAGAATTTATGAAAGCTCCGACGCGTGATGCCTTGCCGCCTGATCACGCTGTAAAACGTTTCCGTCGCCGCGCCCATGAATCCTCCCGCCTTCGGCTTTGACTTTTCGATGACGCAGGGTAGCAAGAAGCAGGCCAACAGGCTGGAGAGATTCAAAAGTGGAGAGATTCCATAACATTGCGAATTTGAACCACTTTCATGAACGGTACGCGAGGACGCTGCCAACACGAGAAGCGGAAACAATTCGATTTGCAGCCGGCAACGAAGTTTCCGGTCAATGCGCGGTGCACACCATGCAGGGATCGAACGAGCGCACGATGTGCTGGATCGCAACCGCACGCGGGCCGGCGTCGCCGACATCAGTGCCGACCAGCGCCTGCTCCAGCGGGCCGCCGACGTCGAAGGAATCGCGCGGCGAGAAATTCCAGGTGGTCGGCGCGATGATCTGGTAGCGCTCGATCTTGCGGTCGCGCACCGCCATCCAGTGCCCGAGACTGCCGCGGGCGGCCTCGACCAAGCCGACATAGCTTCCGTCGGGGAGCTCGCGCGATTTGTCGCAGAACGGCTCCGACAGCCGCAGCGCGCGCGTCCACTGCTCCATGGCAAGCGCGATGCGCGCGGTCTCGATCAGCCGTGCGATCACGCGGCTGCGCATGTTGGTGCCGTCCCGCGCGACCAGATCCATGATCAGTGCCTGGCCCGCCACCGTCTGGCGCGCGATCGCACCGACCTTGATCGGCTGGCCCGACAGCCGCGGCGCCTTGCACCAGCTATAGGCCGCCGGCTTGTCGGGATCTGGGACTGTGCTGCTATGGCCGGGATCCGCAAAGGAATCCCGCATCCAGGCATGCGAGACGTCCTCGGTGATCTGCGTCAGCGGCAGCGGTTCGACGGATTGCGCGCTGGCTGAACAGGCCGCGCGGAAACGACTCGCCGTCGATACCATGATAGGCGCCGTAGCTCATCATCAGCCCCGTGCCCCGACCGAGCCCGGTCAATGCCAGACTGTCCGCAAGCCGCAGGAAATGCGCGAAGTCGCCGCCGCGGCCATCGCGCCAGCCGTCCAGCTCGTCGGCGGTTGCGATCGCCAGCACGTTCTCCAGCGAATCCGCGAAGACGATACGCTCGAGGAAACCTCGAAACGCCGTCGTGATCGACAAGAGCCGGATCCGCTCGCCGAGATCGATGGCGCGCGTGGTGCCGCCGGGCTGGAACGCCAGGCTGTGGGGCCATTTTCCGGCAATGATCCCATGGTCTCGAGCAGCCGCGCCCGCGCCGGCAAGGCACCGCGCTACCGCGGGTGGCGGCAAAGCGCTCGCGCGCCTCCTCGTGCCAGCCATGGGCGGCATAGGCCTCGCGGGCAAAGTCCGGCATAAAGAAGATGTAGAAATGGGTCAGATGGTCGGCCGCGTTCTCCGCGGCATGGGCGATGTTGGTGGCGGGCAACCCGTTGGACGCCGCCTCGATCGACATGGCGGCGCGCAGGGCGGCCGCAGCCGCGACCGATTGCGAGACCGAACAGATGCCGCAGATCCGCGGTGCCAGCGCCAGCGCATCGAGCGGCGGCCGACCTTCCAGGATCTGCTCGAAACCTCGCTAGAGCGGCGCCGTCACCTCGGCGCGCATGACGCGGCCACTCTCGACATCGAGGCGGACTTCGAGATCGCCCTCGACGCGGTTGAACGGGCCGATCGTGATCCGCGTCATGGCTTGCCCTTCGTCGTCGCGCGACCCGGCGGCACGACCACATGGTCGGCGGTCGCGTTAAGCCGCACGCGGCGCGGCGTCGCGGACTTCGACAACGCGGCGAGCGCGACGAACCACGCCTTCGGCATGTCGGTCGGAAGCCCGACCGGAATGCCCGCGAGCTTGGCGGTCTCCAGAAAGTTCTGCGCCCCTTCGAAGCCCGGCGACGTGCAGGCGATGCAGGCATAGCCGCCCTTGGTGCAGGAGCCGCCGCCGTTCCAGGAGCGCTGGTTGCAGTCGCCGACCGCCTGCGTCGCCTTGCAGCCCAGATGCTCCATCAGGCAGCCGCGCTCCGACATGGTCTCGGCGCTGGCCTTGAACTCGTAGAACTCGTTGCGCGAGCAGCCGTGATGGGCAAGGTGATTGGCGACGAATTTGGGCCGCCCGTAGGAATCGAGGTCGGTGGCGGCAAGGTCGTTGGTGGTCAGTGCTAGGATGGTTTCCATCATCCAGCCCGGATGCGGCGCGACGTTGATGACGGAAAGACCGAGCCGCGAGCGGAAGTCCGCGCCCAGCGCACCGCCGCTGTCGGCCCCTTCGAATTGCAAGCCGACCGCATCGGTCGGGTTCGATCCGGCGGCCGGCACGCCGCCATAGGCCGCACAGCTTCCGACCGCGATTACATAGTCGGCGCGCGGCGCAGGATCGAGCATCCAGCGATAGACCGAACGGTTGGTGCCCGCGAGCATGTTGAAGCGGCCGGTGTCGTTCGGCTCCCGCGCCACTGATCCTTTCAGCAGGAGCAGGTCGAGTAGCACCTCGACCACCTCCTCGCCGGTCTCTTCGCTGACCGACGGATGCCATAGCAAGTTGATGCCGAACTGCCTAAGCTCGTCGAACCAGCCGGACGCGATGCACTTTAGCCAAGACCGGAGCTCCTCTCGTATGATCTTTCTGTCAACGTGTCATACCAAGGGGCAACATTTGGGCCAGACGGCAACCGCTGTGCCGAGGCGCCTTGTATTTGGACCCAAGTTTTTGCCTTACGAGAAGAATTGGCCTTATTGGCACTTTTGAGCTCACGATGCGCAGCCCTGGAAACCAACTAACCAAAAGCGCAAACATAGTTTGATGCTTAATCGCGAAATGCTCGCATCATAGATAGCCAGCAGGACGGCCCGCGCGCCTACATCAAGCCATCGGGAAAGGCGGATCGTCCGGCGGCGCAACGGGCGATGCCTCGGCCATCACGCTTCCCGGCGGCGTATCGGGCGATGTGACCCGCGGCGCCTCAGCTTCGACAGCCGGACGATTGGCTTCCCGAACGAGGGAACCGGACCCCTCCGTCATGGGCGTCACGCGGCCAGGGAACGCGTCGCGCAAGCGCTGCAAGGCTTGGGGGACGCGAGCGGTCCATCCAACGGAGCGTCCGTTCTAGCGCAAGCCTGGCGTTATGCTTTCGCGACGTCCGGACTACGCGATTGAGCTTCGCGATCCGAAAGGATGGGCTCTTGTCGGATCCTGCCGCACTCGAGCGGAGCTTCGCTCTATGGACGGTCGAGAGGCCTAATCTCAGCCCCCAGCAGCGCAGGAAGTCGGGTTGCCAACTTTGCATTCTTCGGCATCATTGCTCTGCTTTCTTGGACTTAGTTCAGTTGCTTCGGCTGTACCCGAGTTGAAACTCATTGGCCGACTGGCATCCCCCTGGCCGAGAGGATCCGTACCTGTACATCTCTCGGCTTCGCCAAATAGGGTGACGACGTCACCAGAACATCAGCGCCAGCCTGCGCATAGGCTGCGGCATTGCCGGCGTTGATGCCACCGGCGGCTGCTTTGAGTCCAGCCGACAAGTCGGAGAGCACCGGCGCATGCCAGACCCCTCTTTCTGAGTGAGCCATCCGCGTGCCCAGCTCGAAGGGACGCGCGGGGGGGGGCGGCCTCTGCGCGGCGATGAGCCTTCTGTAAGAGCCGAACGCTGGCCAGTCTCCCAGGGCGTACGGATGGGACGACTTACAAAAGGCCCCACGAGCTCGCCCCATCCGTTGTCCTGTTCTTGACCGGTTTAATATGCTTCGCGGTCACTTCCGCTGGCGTCGCACCCACGATCTGTTCGTACAGGACAGGAACAGTCGCGCCCTCGGTGTTGATCAGGACGACCCGTGCATTGGATCCAAGACCAATCTTACCACGCAAGGTCGGGTCGGAAGCAGCCTTCAGTAAGGCTGCGAGGCCGACACCACCACTTTCGCCTGCAACGACAGCGGGATCGCCATGCTTCGGATTTGCCAGACGTTTCATCCCGCTGATTGCGTCCTCGTCGTCGACAGCCATAAAAGCATCCGCTGTGCGCGAAAGGAAGCGCCAAGCGACGAGCGGAGGCTCGTAGCATTCGAGCATCGCCATCACGGTTGATTGCCCATGATCTACCTTGACAGGATGCCCGGCCCGCGCGCTTTCGAGGAGGCATGCTGCCCGCGAGGGATCGACAACTGTGAAGCACGGGCGGTCGTCGCCCAACAAAGCCGATAGATGTCCAGCAACGGCTGCGGCGATCCCACCGACGCCTGCCTGGATGAAGACGTGTGTCGGCGGCTCCGGCAACTGGCGTAGTGCTTCGCTCACAAGTGCGGCCTATCCCTGCATTACAAAGCGCGGGATCCGCTCGTAGTCAGGCCAGGACGTGTCAGACACTGTGATCCAACCTTCTTGAGCCGCAACTCGCGATGCTTGGACGACGGAATCGTCATAGTTGCCGTCGACGCGGATCATCTGCGCGCCAAAGCGGGCGATGGCGGCGATGCGCTCGTTGCTCAGGCCTGAATGAACGAAGGTGGCGCATTTTGCACCAACGAGCTGGGCGCCTTGAGCAGTTGATCTGCCATGGTTGCCATCCGTGGCGCAAGAGACCGTCATACCTCTTGCCACGGAATTCACTTCAGGTGTGTGCAGCTCGGACACGTCAACATCGCGACTGAGCTGCCGAGTTGTTTCCTCGAGCACCAGACGGATCACAGCGTAGGAAAGCGCTCGCACCGGCCTTGCAGATCCAAATGCTGCGCAATTATCGGACGATCGGTGTGGTGAAATCCGTCGAAAGGAGCGCTCGAACGCGGAATTTACGCGTCAACGCGGAACGCGTTGCATTTATCAATATCGACATCTCGTTACTGTACAGTATCGAACGCAACACACGAGCCGATTGTTGCGTAGTCCCAATTGGCGGTGCTCGCTGCCTCCTTCCTAGGCTGGTATACGTCTGCGAAAATCCACTCACCAAATAGGTTTCTGTTCAATTGGAGTTCGCCTTGGGACGATTCTACTTTCACCTACGCGCCGGCGACGAGATTACGCTCGATGAGGAAGGAACAGAGCTACCAGATTTATCTGCGGCTGAGGGTGAGGCCGTATTAGCCGCGCGCGAGCTTCTAGCCGAAGCGATCAAGAGCGGTACGCCACACGTATCGGAGGTTTTGGTCATCGCAGATGAAGTGGGGCGACCGCTCGGTACCGTACCCCTCGCAACCGTTCTGCCGAGGCTCCTAAAGAAGTAGGGCGCCTCAGTTGGCGGTCTGAGCATCATCCCGACAGTATTGCCGGTCCCGACGATCCTTATTGCAGATTTATCGGCTTGCCATACGGCAGCGCCGCTATCCAAACGGCTGGATGATGGTCCGACCAACAGCAGCGTCACTCGAGCGAGCGCTGGATCGCGCGCAAGGCTATTTCTTCAGGCGAACGCCCCTTTCAATCTCCGATTCGTAATGGCCCGTTTCGCATCTAGGTGCCTCCGCACGACACGTGGAAGCAGATCTTCCTTTTAAGGTCGCACGATCAGCCTTGTATCTTGTCTATCCGCCCGGCATTCCCGCGGACACGACTGCGCAATCAACGACGTTTAGGCGTCTCGCACCCTTAAGGGGCGCCGGATTAGCCAGGGCTGAAGATCAAATAGAGCAGGATCACGGCCACGACGACTGTCCAGCCGATCGACGTGGCGAGAGCCCATACTTGCGTCGGCATCGGACGGCCTCTCCCGATGAAGCTAGCGAAGAGACCGCTGGCGCTGGACCTCTTGGACCCGCCTCAAAGCGTTTTCGAGATGAAAGCCCTTACCCACGGTCCACCATAATCAAACGCCGGACTCGCCACCCTGTGAAGTCAAAAACGACTCGAAGGCCAATGGAACAATTGTGACGTCGCGAGCGCGACACACCTAACAGGCTAGGCCACCACCGCTGGAGAGTTCCTCCTCGAGGCGCAAGCCAACCAATTTGGCATAGAAATGAGTGACAGTGCTGGCGCACAAGCTGGCGGCTGAATTGTGGGCCATTTCACAATGCTGATATTTGAAGTGAGCTAGATAAGGGTTCGCCAAGGGCCAAATATCGATTTGCCGGGCAGCAGATGGAACGCAAGCTATCATCATTGGAGCGGCAGGCTGCCGACGCTCTCCGTCGTGCAAGAAGGTTACCTATTGGCGCGGACCGCAACGACTTACGGCAACTTGCCCGGGGGCTTCTTTGGCTGCACCGCAATGGCATGGATGCGTTGATGAACGAACGTAGTGGCAATTGGTCAGAAAAGCCGGGGCTAACTGCCGCAGCGCAATGACAGGATGTACCAAACGCCGACATGAGACCGTCGGCTTGAAATGATTGAGGTCCCAACTGACGCGCGCTTGCGAAGCCGCAATTGGGATGGTCAAATTGAAAATGAAAAGCGCGAGCGCCGCCGAGTTTTATCCGTTCCCAAGCGATCAAGCCCACGTCACGCGTGATACGTAGTTTTGTGAGCGAGAACGTGAATTGACTTGGATCAATATTGCCTACTGCTTAGGTGCACTGGCGTTGTATCGACTTCGAGGAGGTTCCAATGCGCACCGTGGCTTTGACTATTCTGATGACGGGTATGGTTTTGGCAGCAGGGCAAGCCCCGGCTCAGACCTATGATTTTTCGCCTGCGCCTGCTGGGCAGGATAGCTACTGCTTGCAAGGGCGCATATGGGGCTATCCCGGCAATTGCCAATTCTCCAGCTACGCTCAATGCATGGCTACCGCGAGCGGTACTAACGCCTATTGCGGGGTCAATCCGCAGTATGCGTTCGCGCGCCAGCGGCGCGGCGCCTATCGGGACCGATACTGAGCGGCAGTCAAGCGATACCGCAGCACAGTGCTGTCGGCGCAACAGCGGATGAGCTCGCGAGGGATTCAGCGCAACCGCCAGATTGTGCTGTGCGATTGGCGCGCGTGCGAACGACGGCATCGATCTCCGCAAAGTCCGTGGTGAACCTGGGCTTGCCGAGCATCAACGCAGGGTCCTTGCGCCCATAACGGAACACTTGTTGGACGAGCTGCAGAACGTTCAATCCGCGTCTCGTTACACCGCCCCGGTCGAGCTCGGCGTCGTGTTCCCAAATGCCGTCCGGGTCGAAAAAAGATTATCGGCGTGAACTCGGCAGCCGTCTTGGCATACGAGTTCTCTTCCGCATCCTTGAACACCTCGCGGAGAGTGCCGCCACCGCCTTGCGCGTAAACGATACCGGCGCGCGATTGGTAATCAGCGCTTCTTCCCGGATGCTATTCTGGAATTATTTGGCATACGCGGTCGCAAGGGGAAGGCGCCGCATCAAGTAGCCGCGATCAAAGCTTGTAGGTCAAACGGGGCGAAGCGGCTGTCGAGGGACGGGCCTACAGCGTCATTACGCGCGCTTCCCGTCTTCTGCTGCATATAGGGCCGCAGCGCCGCGTTGACGGCGCTGATAGCCCTCGCTCTCGCGCTTGAAGACTCGAACACGTCCTCATCGACGCGAATGGAAATCGCCTTCTTCTTCGGTGGAATCACGAGCACGGCATCCGACCAATCGACGTCCATGAACTCCTGCCAGTCGGGATCATTCTTGATCGCCGCTTCGACCTCCTCGTCGGTCAGCGCATCAACACGCCTCCATTCAGTCTTGCCTTCCGGCGATCACCCCATTTTCGCCGCACGATCGATTGGATCAAACCATCTCTGCCACCTACTCGTGTCCGTACGTTTGTTTCGTGAAGAACCGACAGTTTGGAGAGTGTCGGCGACCTATGCAATCGCCCGAACCACATTGGAGAAGAGGCTCGCCGGCCGCCCCGGGCCGTAGTGATCGCGCAGCGTTGTACCCGTGTAGTCGTAACGGAACAGGCCGCGCTTGCGCAGAATGGGCACGACCTGCTCGGCGAAAATGTCGAATCCGCCGGGCAGCCAGGGCGGCATGACGTTGAAACCATCGGCTGCGCCGTTCTCGAACCAAGTCTGAATGTCGTTGGCGATCTTCTCGGGCGGTCCGGCAATCACCCAGGCCGCGGGCGCCGGCCAGGCGCTGCACGAGCTGACGAATCGTCGGCTTCTCGCGATCAACGATGTCGATCACCAGCTTGAAACGGCTGGCAACGTCGCGGGCGCCGTCGGTATCGATCAGATGACGAGGAAAGGGGCCATCGAGATCAAACCCGGAGAGGTCGAGACCGATCATCTGGCGGCAGCGAATACTCGGGCTGGATCAGCTCGTTGAACTCGTCCTGCAGCCGATCGGCCTCGATCTGCGTGCTCGCGATGAAAGGACTGATGCCGGACAGGATCTTGATCTGATCGGGGCTGCGGTCGAAGGCGCGCCTGATGCTTGATGTCGGCGTAGAATTCCTGGGCGCTCGCCAGTGTCTGACGCGCGGTGAAGATCGCCTCGGCAAAACGCGCCGCAAAGGCACGTCCGTCGTCGGAAGAGCCGGCCTGGACATAGACCGGTCGTCCCCGCGGCGTCCTTGAGATGTTGAGCGGCCCACGCACGCGGAAATGCTTTCCGATGTGATTAATCGCGTGGATCTTGCCGGTGTCGGCGAAAACCCCGGAGATCGGGTCGTTGACGAGCGCGTCGTCTTCCCAGCTGTCCCAAAGCCGCGTGATCGCGCCCGCTCGTAGCGTTCGTGATGCGGAGGATGCTCGGGCAAGCCAAAGTTCTGCGCGGCCTGCGGCGTGCTCGTTGTCACGATGTTCCAGCCGGCCCGGCCGCTACTGATGTGATCCAGCGAGGCGAACAGCCGCGCCAGGTTGTAGGGCTCGGTATAGGTGGTCGATGAGGTCGCGCCGATCCGCTGGGTGGCGGAGGCGATCGCGGTGAGCAGGGTGATCGGCTCGAGCCGAAACCGCTGGGCGTAGCGGACATTGTCCGCCAGCGCCGGGCCGTCGGCGAAGAAGACCGCGTCGAACTTGTGCGCTTCGGCGTGCTGCGCCAGCTCCTGGTAGTAGGTTATGTCGAGTATACGGTCGGCGGCTGACCTCCTGTGGCGCCAGGCAGCCTCGTGATGGCCGTCTGGATAGATGAAGAAGTTGAGGGAAAGCTGCCGTCGTTCGCTCATGTGTGAGATCCGCGTGCATTGGGAGCTGTAACAAGCGAGACTCTACGTCTGCAGTCACGCTGGTGTCGACGAAATGAATTTGTGTTGTTGAGTTGGATGCAAGCATGAAGCTCGCGAGCAGAGCGTCAATCAAAGGCGGGGGCAGTCGTCACGCCGAGAAACGGCGGCGGCTGTAACGATTTTATTGCGTCTCTGGACGAGAAAGTGCGCTGCGCCGCGTCAAATTGCGTTCCGCTTGCAGCCGGGCGGGCAGACATCCTTGCGAATCTTTCAGTGTCAGCATCGCTGGCGAAGCGTTCGTTGCCTGTCGCCGAAAACAAAGCTGGTTTTGTTTCATTGACTGACGATTGATCGCTCGTACCATTCAAGGCCT
>NZ_VSTH01000167.1 GCF_008123965.1 Bradyrhizobium hipponense
TTGCAACGCGCGGCCGGACCTAGTGCGCCGGGACGACTAATACGTTTATTCAATCACCTGATCCGCGCGGGCGAGCAACGTTGGCGGTATCCCGATGTTCAAGGCAGTGGCCGTCTTGACATTAATCACCAACTCGAACTTTGCCGGCTGTTGAATAGGAAGCTCGGCAGGCTTGACGCCTTTGATGATCTTGTCGACGTATGCCGCGCCTCTCCTGAAGAGATCGACGAGATCGGGGCCGTAGCTCATCAGTGCTCCCATTTCGGTCGCATCGCGATAACCAAAAATCGTCGCTAGTTGTGCCTCCCGCGCAGCATCAACGATATTACGCCGATACGTCCATAGGAGCCCCTCTGGAAAAACAATGAGCCCCTCGACGTTTCCGCGAAGTGAACGGAACGCAGTGTCGATGTCCTCGGCTCGGCGCACATCGTACGCGTTGAGAGTAAGCTTTTGCGATTGTGCTGCCTGCTTCACCGCATCAAGGTAGAAACGGCTGCCAGGATTCGCAGAATTCCAAAGTGCGCCAATTCGAGTGAGTTTAGGGGCTGCTTCGTGCAGAAGCTCGAGCATTTTGGCGTTTGTTTCCGGCGTGACCTCCAAAGAAAATCCAGTCAAGTTGCCGCCGGGATGAGAGATGCTAGCAGCTAGGCCACCTCCCACGGGATTAACGACGGCAAGCGCGACGATTGGTATCTGTGCTGTAGCCTTCTTGATAGCAACAGCTGGCGGATGGCCAGCCGTGACAATCACGTCCGGCTCACTCTGGACCAACTCCCGCGCTACATCGTCATATTGGCTCTCATGACCAGCCATCCAACGGTACCGGATCGAGATGTCCCGCCCCTCACTATAACCTAACTCCTTCAATCCTCGCCTGAAGGAATCAGCAAGAGGGTTCGGACCAGCCGCAACCGAAAAGAAAACCACTTGCAATACTTTTCCTGGTCTCTGCGCCTTAACCGATCGCGGCGCAAGCACAGTGATAATAATCCCGCTTGCAACGAGGCCTCGTCTATCGATCATGCGACGCTCCTCCTGAAGGTGCGTTACGCCTGTGCAAAGGCCACGATACACGCTTGTCCCCATCCGTGACCCGCGAAACAAGGTCGCAGCGAGAGAGAGGTGGTCAACCGTGAGGGCCGCTCTGGGTCAAAAGCTGCGCTGGGCGGCTTGCACGCCCCTGTTCGGGTCACCTTCAGGAACCAGACCTAGCGGTGCTCTGAGCTAAGGTCAGCCACGCACCAAACTCAGACGTTTCGCAAACGAGATCACCATTTCGGAAATAGATTTGTTGGTGTTTAAGCGCCAAGAACTTACTTCGCAAGACGCTGGGCATGTCAGTACCAGCCTGATCGCAGATCAACTTTATTCGGGTTCGTTGATCGGCACTGGCGAGTTACGGCTGCACGGCACGACCCAAGGTCATCGTACTCACGCAGAAGATTTAGGCCGCAGAAGGATGCGATTTACGTCTACACGTGCTAGACTGGCAGCCAAGATATTGGGCGTATTGACCATGAATGACCCATCTATCACGCGACGTTTGGCTGCAATTTTGCAGCGGACGTTGCCAGCTATAGCCGCTTGATGTCGACGGATGAAGAAGCGACCCTGCGGACTTTAGACGCCTATCGTCGCACGATGTCAGATCTTATATCCGAACATGCGGGCAGGATTTTTGGGACCGCCGGAGATAGCGTAATTGCGGAGTTCAGTAGCGCAGTCCAGGCGGTACGCGCGGCCGTGGCAATCCAGCGTTCGCTTGACCGCCACGATGCCGATCTTCCTCAGGACCGCCGGTTGGACTTTCGGATTGGCATCAACGTCGGCGACGTGATGGCGGATGGCGACAACCTGCTCGGCGATGGAGTGAATGTAGCTGCGCGACTCGAAGGGGTGGCTGAACCGGGCGGAATTTGCATCTCAGGTGCAGCGCGGCACGGCGGTGGTGGCCGGCCGCTCAACTCCGTCGGGCGATAACATGAGGATGTTCTCGTCAAGACTGCTGACGGTCATGAAATTCGTCGCGCCCGCCGTCTATGTCGCGGGAGCGATAGTGATCTGGCTGGATTTTCTGAGATCGAATCCCGATGGCCTTGCCAATATCTGGATTGCTATCTACACGTTTCCAATCGCCATGCTCGGCACCTTTCTGCTGCAAGGCGAATTCCCGTATCTGCCCGGCCGCTACTATGAATCGCACGCTCTCTACTTCTGGCCGAGTGTTGCCTTTCTCGCCCTTGCATTGTTTCTCGTATTCCATGCCTTGCAGAAGATCGTTCGCCGGGCGCCTTGAATGACGAGCCCGCGCATAGCCAAACCCGCCGGTTGGTCGCTCCAGCTGCTTCTCGACTATTCAGCCGGCGACTTCGACCTCGCGCACCCCACATTCATGACCACGTGCTCAGGGCCGGCATCCGAAAACCTTGTATGGGGCCTATTGG
>NZ_VSTH01000168.1 GCF_008123965.1 Bradyrhizobium hipponense
AGGGGAGAAGGAAGAAGGATGTCGCGGGGCAGCCCTCACATCATCCCGCTCTCTTCCTCCTCCGCCTGCTCGATTAGCGTCTCGCTTACTACCGCCTGGCGGCGGGGCACGACGAAGATCATCATGCAGGCGCAGAGCAGCGAGATGGCGAGGACCGCAGAGGTGAGCGGCAGCGTGGTGGCGGAATGGCCGCCGAGATAGGCGCCGAATTGCGACATCAGCGCGCCGATGCCTTGCTGCAGGAAGCCCATCGCGCCGGAGGCGGTGCCGGCGGCTTCAGGGCGGATGCTGATGGCGCCGGCGGCCGAATTCGCCATCACGAAGGCGTTGCCGGCCATCACGACCATCTGCGTGCCGAACAGCCACGCCGGCGCCTCGTTCCAGCCGAAGATGCTCCAGAGCAGGTTCAATAGACTGCCGCAGAGTTGCAGGCCAAGCCCGAACCAGATCAGTCTTTCCAGCGAGTGACGCGGTGCGAAGCGCACGCAGAGCAGATTGCCGACCAGATACGCAAAGCCGGTGGTCGCGAACCAAGCGCCGTATTCGGCGCTGCTGCGGCCCATCTGTGTCACCACGATGTAGGGCCCACCGCCGGCAAAGGTGAAGATGATCTGCGAAGCCAGCACCTGGCACATCACATAGCCGATGAAGTCGCGGTTTCGGATCAGCATGCCGACGTCGCCGCGAAAGCCGCTGCCGGCCGCGCGGCTGCGGCGCGTCTCGGGCAGCGCCAGCGCGATGCCGGCGGCGACCGCAATCGCGCCGATGGTGATTGCGTAGAAGATCGCGCGCCAGCCGAACGCGGTCTCGATCAGGCCGCCGGTCAGCGGCGAGAGCATCTGCCCGATCATCAGGGCGGCGATGACGAGGCTGATCATGGAGGCGACGCGTTCGCGCTCATAAATGTCGCGGATGATGGCGCGGCTCACCACCATGCCGGCCGCACCGCCCAGCGCCTGGAAGAAGCGGGCCGCGATCAGTTGCGGCAGGTTCTGCGCGAAGATGCAGGCGATGCTGGCGGCGACCATCAACGCAAGGCCGGTGAGCAGGACCGGGCGCCGCCCGAACTTGTCCGACAGTGGGCCCATGATGAGCTGCGACAGCGCGATGCCAACCATGTAGAGCGACACCGTCATCTGCGCGATCGAGATGTCGCTGCCGAAATTTGCCGCCAGCACCGGCAGCGCCGGAACCAGCATATAGAGGGAGATCGGCGCGATCCCGGTCATCATGACCAGCAACAGCAGCACCACGCGCGAGGTCGCGAGGTTCCTGTTCGCTGCCGTTTCCGGCGGCTTGCTGATCATGCCGTGCATGCGTGTCCGTCTCGTAGAAATTCGAATCGGACTGTAGCTTGCTCGCGCAAGACGGATATCGGCGTTTCGGAATGCGGCTATACGGATTTTGGGATGGCTATGATGAATGCGTGGAGGGGCAGAATTGTAGCAGAGATGCTGCGGATACATTACCGGTGTCATTCCCCGCGAAGGCGGGGAATCCAGTACGCCGCGGCCTTTCCGCACGCGTTTGCTGTCTCTGGAATACTGGATGCCCCGCCCCAGTGCGCAAGCGCGCACAAGGCGGGGCATGACCCTCTCGTGGGACGAGTGTTGCGCAAATCGCGTAGCGCCATGCGTTGCGTTACGTCAACTCCGCCGTCGCCGGATCCAGCCACGCCTTCGTCGCCTCGTCCAGCGCCGGCCGTATCTCGGCGCGTACGCGCGCGTGGTACGCATTCAGCCAGTCGAGTTCGTCCCGGCTCAGCATCGCCACGTCGATCAGCCGGCGGTCGATCGGCGCCAGGGTCAGCGTCTCGAATGCGTTCATCGCTTTCTCGGCGCCCTTGATGTCGGCTTCGATCACCAGCTCGAGGTTCTCGATGCGAATGCCGAAGCCGTCGGTCTTGTAGTAGCCGGGCTCGTTGGACAGGATCATGCCGCGCTTGAGCGACGTGGTGCCGAGTTTTGAAATCCGCGCCGGTCCTTCGTGGACGCTGAGATAGCTGCCGACGCCGTGGCCGGTGCCGTGCTCGAAATCGAGGCCGGCGGTCCAGAGATATTGCCGTGCCAGCGTATCGAGCTGCGCACCGGTGGTGCCGTCGGGAAACACCGCGAGTGCGATCGCGATGTGGCCGCGCAAGACGCGGGTAAAGCGGTCGCGCATCTCGTCCGTAGGCTCGCCCACGGCAATCGTGCGGGTGACGTCAGTGGTGCCGTCTTCATATTGCGCGCCGGAATCGATCAGCAGCAGGTCGCCGGGTGCGATCCGGCGGTTGCTCTTGCGGGTGACGCGGTAGTGCACGATTGCGCCGTTCGGGCCGGTGCCGGAGATGGTCGGGAACGACACGTCCTTCAGCGCGCCGGTGTCGCGGCGGAATGTCTCCAGCGCCTCGACCGCGTCGATCTCGGTGAGCTTGCCGCTTGGCGCCTCGCGATCGATGAAGGCGAGGAAGCGCGCCAGCGCCACGGCGTCGCGCCGGTGCGCCGTTTTGGTGCCCGCGATCTCGGTCGTGTTCTTGACCGCCTTGAGCAACGCAACCGGATCGTTGCCGCGCACCGGCTTGCCGCCGCCGCTCGCGATCAATCGGCTGAGCGCGTCAGCCGCGGTGGCATTATCGAGCGCAATCGCGGCGCCGCTTTCGGCAAGCGCCATCAGCGTCGGGGCCATCGCATCCGGCTCGCGCACGTCGGCCGATTGCTCGAGATGGTCGCGCGTCAGGTTGGAGAGCTTGCGGTGGTCGATGAACACCGTCGGCCGGCCGTCCTTAGGCACCAGCGCGTAGGACAAAGGCAGCGGGGTGTGCGCGACATCGGCACCGCGGATGTTGAAGGTCCATGCCACGGCATGGCTGTCGGAGAGCACCAGCGCGTCGGCGCCGAGCTTGGCGATCTCAGTCTGGATCTGCTTCAGCTTCTCGGCCTCGCCGACGCCAGCATGCTGCATTCCGTGGACGGCGACCGGGGCCAGCGGCGGCTGCGGCCGGTCCTGCCAGATCGCATCGACCGGATTGCTGTCGACGGCGACCAGCTCCGCGCCGGCCTTGGCGCAGGCGGTGGCCAAGCGCTCAGCTGCCGCAAAAGTATGCAGCCACGGATCAAATCCCAGGCGGTCGCCGGACTTCAGATGTGCAGACAGCCAGGTCTCCGGGGGCGGATCGGTCAGCGACTCCACGGCCCAAGCCTTCGCGTCGACCTGCTTGGCGGCCTGGAGTGTGTAGCGGCCGTCGACGAACACCGCGGCCTCCAGGGTCAGAACGACGGCAAGTCCCGCCGAGCCCGTAAAACCGGTCAGCCAGGCAAGCCGCTCTTCCGACGGCGCCACATATTCGTTCTGCTGCTGATCGGCGCGTGGGATCACGAAGCCGGTCAGCTTGCGGCGGGCGAGCTCTTCGCGGAGTGCCGCAAGCCGCGCCGTCAATGCGACGCCGGCCTCCGGCTCCTCGAATGTCTGGAAGTGTGCTTCGAACATGGTGGATCACTTTAGGATCATGGGGATGAGTCCGCAATCTGGACGCATTTGCATCGCATCTGGCATGGACTGTGCTTGAAAAAGTTCCGCTTGAGTCGAGTGGAGTAAACGGATGCAGCCTCTGAGCTTCGTCCGGACAGGGAAATTCGAGCAAGTGTTTCTACTCAACGGCGAGGGGATACACGATGCCTGCGTTCACGTTTGAGAAGATTTCGCCGCCGGCTCGTCGTACCCCGGCCGCAACCACACCGAAGAAGCGGCGCGGCCTCATCAGCCAGATGATCGATCGTTTCGCCGAGCGCCGCGCCAAGCGCGCGCTGCGCACATCGCCGCGCGGTGACAAAAAGCCGGTGAAGTAGCTAAGTCGACGATGCGGTAGTAGGGTGGGCAAAGGCGCAGCGCGCCGTGCCCACCATGTTTCGTCGATCGCAATGAATGTGGTGGGCACGCTTCGCTTTGCCCACCTTACCGCACCTACGCATTTCACCCCGCCTTTCGCAGCAACAGGCTGCTCCACCCCTCGATCCGCAGATGCCGCAGCGGCACCAGGCCGCGCGCGCGATAGGCGGCGATCACGGCGGGCGCCTGATGCGTCAACAGGCCGGAGAGGATGACGCGCCCGCCGGGCGCCAGGCGTCGCGTCATCGGGCCTGCCAATTGCCGTAACGGATTGGCAAGGATGTTGGCCAGCACCAGGTCGAACGGGCCGCATCTGCCGAAATCCAGCGCGCCGAAGCCGGTGGCGCGGATGACCCGGACATGGTTACCAACTTCATTCAGTGCGGCGTTTTCCGCGGCCACCCGCACCGAGAGCGGGTCAATGTCGGAGGCCAGCACCTTTCGATGCAGCACCTTGGCTGCCGCGATCCCCAGTACGCCGGTGCCGGTGCCGAGATCGAGCAGGCTGCTTGGCTTGGAACTCTTCAGGACATGGTCAAGCAGCAGTAAACAGCCGCGGGTGGTGCCGTGGTGGCCGGTGCCGAAGGCGAGCGCGGCCTCGATCTCGATGGCGAGCTTGTTCGGCGCCACGCGGTCGCGGTCATGGCTGCCGTGTACGACGAAGCGCCCGGCCGGCACCGGAACCAGATCTTCCAGGCTGGCCTTGACCCAGTCCTTGGCTTCGACCGTATCCAAGGTGAGGGTGGCGGCGATCTCGTTTCCAGCTGAAGTTGCAACGAGTTCGCGCAGCAATGCCTGGTCCGGCGCATCGGCGAAATGCAAGTTGACATCCCATTGTCCGTCCGGCCGCTCGAACGCCGTGACCGCCGCATCGCCCTCGAAAAGCAATTCGGTGAGCAGGTCGACAACGCGCTTGGCCGCGGCCTCTTTGCCGACCGAAAAGCTGGCGCGATGGGTTGGCGAGGGCTGCATCTTAGGTTCCGCTGAGTTCAATTTTTGGAAGTTTTGTTCCCAAATTTCCGCACAACTTGCAACTTGCGGATTAACCCATCCGCAGGTTGTATCCAGTAAATTCACGGGTGTTGGAACCCACTAACACAGCTTTAAATGGAGGCGAGTCTTGAAGCGCATGGTCTTGAAGTTCTGGTCGGACGAGTGCGGAGCAACCGCGATTGAATACGGGCTGATCGCAGCTGGTATCGCGCTCGCGATTATCACCGTGGTGAACAGTCTCGGTACCACTATGAACGAAAAGTTCACTTCGATTAGCTCTTCCTTGAAGTAATTTCCGCCTCCCGTTTCCCAGCGGGGCTACTTTCTTCATAGGCTGATTCCTGACGAATGCCCGCCGAGGATTTGTCTCTCCTGGCGGGCGCCGTCGTTTTTGGGCGCACGAGGCGTCCACAAGCTATCCACCGGCCGCTGCTAGGTTGTCCACCGCCTTATCCCTCGGTTCCCGACCGGATTTCCCCTGCTGGTCCTGGTCGGCGTTGTGCAAATGTCCACCGGGCTGGACACAGACCTTTCAACAGTCTGTCCACAGCTCATCCACAGACTATCCACGTTTTCCGAACAGCGCGCGGTGATCCCTCAAGATCGCCTGCGCGGCGTTGTGGCCGGGTGCGCCGGTGACGCCGCCGCCGGGGTGGGCGCCGGAGCCGCAGTGGTAGAGGCCTCTCACGGGCCCGCGGTAATCGGCATGGCCCAGCATAGGCCGCGCCGAGAACAGCTGGTTCAGCGTCAGCGCACCATGAAAAATGTCACCGCCCAAAAGGCCGAACTGCCGTTCGAGGTCGAGCGGAGAGAGAATCTGGCGGCCGAGCACGCTCGTCGCAAAGCCCGGCGCGTAACTGTCCACCGTCGCGATCATGAGATCGGCGACCTCTTCGCGATGACTATCCCAGGATCTGCCGTCGGGCAGCTCGGGCGCGACGTGCTGGCAGAACAGGCTTGCGACATGCTTGCCCGCCGGCGCTAGCGTGTCGTCGAGCGTCGAGGGGATCAGCATCTCGACGACAGGCGCGCGGCTCCAGCCTTGCGCGCGCGCATCGAGATAAGCGCGGTCCATGTAGCCGAGGCTGGGCGCCAGGATGATGCCGGAGGTCAGATGATCGCCGTCGCCCGGCAGCGCCGTGAAGGAGGGCAGGCGGTCCAGCGCCACGTTCATGCGGAACGTGCCGGAGCCGTTCTTCCAGTGGCGGATACGGGCAAGAAAGTCCGCGGGCAGGGCGTCCGCTGCGACCAGCCGCGTATAGAGCAGCTTTGGATTGACGTTGGCCGCCACATATTTTGCGCGGATGGCGGTGCCGTTGTCCAGCACCACGCCAACGGCGCGCTCGCGCTCGACGATCACCTCGCGCACGCCCGCATCCGTGTCGATCATCACGCCCCGATCGCGCGCGGTGCGCGCCATCGCCTGCGTGATCGCGCCCATGCCGCCAATGGCATGGCCCCAGACGCCCTTCTTGCCGTTCACCTCGCCGAAGGCGTGGTGCAGCATCACATAGGCCGAGCCCGCCGCGTAGGGGCTGGCATAATTGCCGACGATGGCATCGAAGCCGAACAGCGCCTTGACCAGATCGTGCTCGAACCGCTCGTCCAGTATCTCGCCGGCCGAGCGGGTGAAGAGATCGAGCAGGCTGCGGCTTTGCTCCAGCGTCAATCCGCGCAGGATGTTGGCCGTCTTCAACGCGTTGATGCCCTCGCGGATCGCAGCCGTGCCGAAGCTGGCGAGCAGGTTCGGCGGCGCGCGCAGCACGAACTGCCGCAGCACGTCCGCGATGTCTTCCAGCTCGCGCGAAAAGCCGTCGAGCGCGGCCGCGTCATGCATGCTCAGCCGCGCGACAGATTCTTTCGTCCGTCCCTCGCCGGTGATGAGATAGCTGCCGTCGGGCGCGGGGAGGAAATTCTGCACGCGCCGCTCGACGATTCGCAGGCCCTGCTCGGCGAGCTTGAGGTCGCGGACCACCTGCGGATTGAGCAGGCTCACGGTGTAGGCCGCGACCGAGTTGCGGAAACCCGGATGGAATTCTTCCGTGACCGCGGCCCCGCCGACCACCTTGCGGCGCTCGACGACGTGCACGCGCAGGCCTGCCATCGCGAGATAGGCCGCGCAGGTGAGGCCGTTATGGCCAGCGCCGATGATGACGACGTCGGTTTCAGTCATGAGGGATTCAAAATGTTCCACGCTCGCTCCGGCATGGTCCGATAGGACCAGACCGGAATAGTACCTGTATATCAGGCATTCCCCGCTGCAACATCACGACACCATTTATTGCCCGTTCAGGCGCCTTGTGCTCCATTGCGCGCGTCCGGCGCCCGCCGGGGGAGTTATACGACGCGTTTTCTCGCGCGAACCGGTGCCCACTTCGCTGGAAAACGCTTTTGCTGGAGCTTCCATGGATTCGATCGTGCAACCCGCCACCGCGGAGCATCCGTCCTCGTCCCGCAACCGGCTGCTGCTCACGGTCTACACGGCCGCGATCTTCGTCAGCGCGCTGCTGCTATTCTCGGTGCAGCCGTTGTTCACGAAAATGGTGCTGCCGCGGCTCGGTGGCTCGCCGGCGGTATGGTCGGTGGCGATGGTGTTCTTCCAGTCGCTGCTGCTCGCGGGCTACGCCTATGCGCATCTGCTGATGCAGGTCAAAAACCGCGTTGTTCCCGTCGTGGTGCACCTGCTGCTGCTGATATTGGCTTTTGCCATGCTGCCGCTCGGCATCGCCGGCGCCTATGGCGAGCCGCCGGCTTCGGGCTATGCGTTCTGGCTGCTCGGTCTGTTCGTGGTGTCGATCGGCCTGCCATTCTTTGCGCTCGCGGCCAACAATCCGCTGCTGCAAGCCTGGTTCGTCCGCACCGGTCATCCCGCCGGGCACGATCCCTATTTCCTCTATGCCTCCTCCAACATCGGCAGCTTCCTCGCGCTGTTGTCCTATCCGTTCCTGCTGGAGCCGATGTTCACGCTGCACACGCAGAACCGGTTCTGGACTGCGGGCTACGGTCTCTTGATTCTCCTGATTGCCGCCTGCGGCGTCCTGCTGTTGCGCTCGCCGAAGCTCGCTGTGACCGAGGTGCGAACCGAGGATGCGAATGCGCCGGCGCCGGGTCTCGTGACGCGCCTGCGCTGGATCTTCCTTGCCGCGGTGCCCTCGGGCCTGCTCATCGCCGTGACCGCGCACATCTCGACCGACGTCGCGGCGGCGCCGCTTTTGTGGGTGTTGCCGCTGTCGCTGTATCTGCTCACCTGGGTGGTGGTGTTCCAGTCGCGGCCGCTGCTGCCGCACAAATGGATGCTGATGCTCCAGCCCGTCGCGATCGCGGGCGTCATCGTCCTGCTTGCGTTCGGCGGCGAGCAGAACCTGCTGCTCACGCTCGGCGGTCATCAATTGTGCTTCTTCGTCATCGCCATGGCCTGCCATGGCGAATTGGCGCGGACACGGCCGGCCGCCAAATATCTCACCGGCTTCTATGTCGCGCTGTCATTCGGCGGCATGGTCGGTGGCCTGTTCGCCGGACTTCTCGCGCCCTTTACCTTCTCCTGGATCGCCGAATATCCGATCCTGGTCGCGCTCGCCGCGCTGTGCCGTCCCTCGGCGAACGAGCGCTTTGCTGGTCTTGCCAAATGGTACTGGCTGGTGCTCGCCGCGCTCGCACTGGCCCTGGTTGTGCCGTCATACGCCACGGGCAACCTCTCGACCTGGTTCGAGGACCATCGCGTCTGGGTGGCCGGCGCCGTCGGCGTGCTCGCCGCGCTGCTGGCACTGGCGCTCAATGCCGGGCGCTGGAAGATCTTCGCCACTGTCGCGCTCGCGCTGGCACTGATCCGTGTCTATCCGGCGGACGAAGGCCGCGTCGTCACCGTGCGCAGCTTCTTCGGCGTGCACAAGATCGTGGAGACGCCCGGCGGCTATTTCCATGTGTTGATGCACGGCACCACCATTCACGGCGCCGAGCGCTTCCGCAACGATGACGGCGCGACGGTCACCGGCCGGCCCGAGCCGATCACCTACTACCACAAGGACGGCGGCATCGGTCAGGCCATCACCGCGATCCGCGAGCGCAACGGCGCGCCACTGAAAGTCGCTGCGATCGGCGTCGGATCGGGCACGCTCGCCTGTGCCGCCGAGCCCAGGGAGAGCTGGAAATTCTTCGAGATCGACCAGTCCATGGTCGATGCCGCGCGGGACCCGAAGAACTTTCGTTACATCTCGAGCTGCGCGCCGGACCTGAAGCCGGTGATCGGCGATGCGCGCCTCACCTTCGCGAAGGAACCGGATGGCGCCTACGATCTCATCATCGTCGACGCCTACTCGTCGGATGCGATCCCGATCCATCTGGCCACCGAAGAGGCGATGAAGATCTACAAGGACAAGCTCGCCCCACACGGCGCCGTGGTGATGCACGTCTCCAACCGGCATCTCGATCTCGAGCCCGTCGTGGTCGGCATTGCCGATGCCAACGATCTCAAGAGCTGGGTCTATAACGAGGACTCCGGGCGCGACGCCGATTACATCTTCTCCACCGACGTCGTCATCTCCGCACGCGAAGCGGCCGATGTCGGCAAGCTCGCGTCCTCCAAGCAATGGGAGGAGACCGAAGCCGACGACAGGGTGCGGGTCTGGACGGATGACTATTCCAACATCCTCGGCGCGCTGTACCGGCGTCTGAAGGAGGGGGAGTAGGGCCGCCGTCATGCCCGGGCTTGTCCCGGGCATCCACGCTCTTTGCGCTGTGAGAGAGATGGCCGGGACAAGCCCGGCCATGACGATACGGATAGATCTTACGGCTCGACCGGCGTTCCCGCCGGCAGCGCAATCCCCTTCTCGCCCGCGACCTGCCGCAGCAGGTCGGGGCGGTCCGAGATGATGCCATCGACGCCGGTCTCGATCATGCGCGCCATGTCTTCGGGTTTGTTGACCGTCCAAACCACGACGCGCAGTCCGAGCGAATGAGCCTCTGAGACGAGTGCCGCAGTCACGTCACCGAAATAGGGCGACCAGATCGCGCCGCCGGCCGCCTTGATCGTCCGCGGCAGCGAGCCACCGTGATCGGCGGGGCTGAAGCCCGCCGTCCAGTTGCTGGCCTTGTCGAGCACGACGGTCGGCGCCGAGCCGCGCTGGAGCGTCAGGTACACGGTCGGAATTCTCGGTGCTTGCTGCTGGACGAGCAGCAGGGTCCGCCAGTCGAACGACTGGATCATGACGCGCTCGGCAAATCCCTCCGCCTCGATCATCCCAAGCAGCTTTGCGACAAAACCTTGCGGATCGAGCGACTCGTCCGGATGGTTCGGATCGATCTTGGTCTCGATGTTGAAGCGCACACGCGCGTTGCCGGATTTTCGGACGAGCGCGAACACCTCGCCCAAGCTGGGAATGGGCGTCCCCGGTATGGCGCGCTGAGCAGGGAATTGCTTTGCGTAGGCACTGTCCGGCCGGATCTGACCGACGTCGTAGCTCCTGACGGCGGCGAATTGCAATTTCACGAACGGCGTACCGGGCGGTGCCACATAGGCGCCGGTCGCATCCCGGGCGAGATCGGGATTGAGCCCGCGCTCATGCGATACGACGACCTCGCCATCGGCGGTCACGCCGACGTCGAGCTCCAGCGTGTCCACGCCCATCGACAGTGCGTTGGCAAAGGCCGGCAGCGTGTTCTCCGGCAACAGCCCCCGCCCGCCGCGATGCGCCTCGAGATCGAAGGCCGAGTCAGATCCCATGGCCTGTCCCGCAATCAGGATCGAGATCACAGTCAAAATGGTCGCGGCAAATGATGGCATGGCGGCTCGCAGGGCAAGCGAAAAGGGTGATGCTGAGCGCAATTTGGCGCGTCCGGCCCATTCTACAGGCTTTTGCGCCTGTTGAAACCTTGGGCGGCGGCTTGGGTTGCGCTCGCGCGGGGGTTATGTACTCATAGCCGCCTGGAATCCCGCCCGTGCAAGCGAATCGCGATCACCGCATCATCCGCAGCCGGCATTTTCACAAAATGCAGCGGCGGCATTTCATCATCTTCGACGTGCTGCCCTTCGTCGGCACGCTGGTGGCACTGGGTCTGTTGTTCTACCGGCCGATCGGTTCGATGGAGCTCGGCCTGTTCTTCGGCTTCTGGCTGATCACCGGGCTCGGCCTCACCGTCGGCTATCATCGCCTGTTTACCCATCGCGCCTTTGCCACCTCCACAATGATGAGCGCGATCCTGATCGTCATGGGATCGATGGCCGGGCGTGGCCCGATGTTGTCCTGGGCGGCGATGCATCGGCGCCACCATGAATTGTCCGATCACGACGGCGATCTGCATTCGCCGCGGCTGCACGGCCAGGGCGCGCTCGGCCGCCTGCGCGGCTTCCTGCACGCGCACCTGACCTGGATGATCGAGCACGATTATCCCAATGTCGCGCATTACGTGCCGGATCTGATGGCGAACCGGACGCTGGTGGCCGTCAATAGCTACTACTACAGCTGGGCTGCGCTTGGCCTGCTGCTGCCGGCCGCGATTGGCGGCCTTGCCACCATGAGCCTGTGGGGCGCGCTGAGCGGCATGCTCTGGGGCGGTGTGGTCCGGATGTTCGTGGTCGAGCAGACCATGTCGGCGATCAACTCGATCATGCATACGTTCGGCGCGCAGCCCTTCGTCACCCGTGACGACAACAGCCGCAATCTCGGCGTGATGGCCTGGCTCGCCTGGGGCGAGGGCTGGCACAACAACCACCATGCCTTCCCGTATTCCGCCGCCTTCGGCCTGCGCTGGTTCGAGTTCGATCCCGGCTTCATCTTTATCCGCGCGCTGGAAGCGCTGGGACTCGCTTGGGACGTCAAGGTACCGAGTGAGGAGAAGATCGCACGGCGCATGCTGCGGCAGCCGGGCGATGCGGCGCCCGACCTGGAAACGGGATGAGCATCATCGACCGGCGCGAGAGCCGGTGATGATGCGGCTTTGAACCGATGCTGTTCAACGATTATCCCTTTCTCCTGGTCTTCCTGCCGGCGGCGCTGCTGATCTACCGCCTGGCCGATCCCTTTCCGCATGTGCGGATCGGCGTGCAGGTCGCACTGTCGCTCGCCTTCTATGCCTGGGGCAGCCCCTCCTTCATCCTGCTCCTGTCTGCCTCGATCGCGATCAACTGGCTTGCGTCGCTGACTTATGGCCGTATGAAATGGTCCGGCGTCCTCACGCTGGTGATTGTGCTCGATCTCGCCGTGCTGGCGTTGTTCAAATACGCCAATTTCCTTCTCGCCAATCTCGGGCTTGTGTTTGGGGCGTCGCTACCGACGCTCGACATCGGGCTGCCGCTCGGCATCTCCTTCTTCACCTTCCATCACATCATGTATCTGGTCGATCTCAAGCGCGGCAAGGCGCCGCTCTATGCGCTCGATCGCTACGCGCTCTACATCGCTTTCTTCCCGCAAGCGATCGCCGGACCTCTCGCGCGCTGGTCGGAGGTGATGCATCAGTTCGGCCGCCAGGTCTATGCACCGGGCTGGCAGCGCCAGTTCTGCGTCGCGACCTGCTTCATCGTGCTCGGCCTGTTCGAGAAGGTCGTGATCGCCGACGGCATCGCGCATCTGCTCGATCCCATCTATGCGCAAGCCGCAAGCAAGACGCTTGCGAGCGGCGATGCCTGGCTCGCCTTCTGCTTCTCGTTCCAGATCCTGTTCGACTTCTCCGGCTATTCCGACATCGCGATCGGCCTTGGGCTGCTATTCGGCGTGCAGCTGCCGTACAATTTCAATGCGCCGCTGCGCTCGACCAGCATCCAGGATTTCTGGCAGCGCTGGCACATCACGCTGATACTGTTCCTGCGCGATTACGTGTTCTATCCGCTGGTCAATCTGCGCCTCCTGCCGCGGCGCTGGCTGCCGGTGCAGTTCTTTGGCGCGATGCTGATCACCATGGCGCTGTGCGGCCTATGGCACGGTGCGAGCTGGACTTTTGTGCTGTGGGGCGTGCTGCATGGCCTGGCGCTGGTCGCCTGCGCGTTATGGCGCCGCTTCGGGCCCGACTTTCCATCATGGCTCGGCTGGGTTCTCACCGTGCTGTTCGTGCTCGCAACCGGTGTGATCTTCCGTGCCGGTTCGCTCGAGGCGGCATGGCACGTCTTCTCCGGACTGGTTTCGCCACTGCCGCTCGAGCGCGGTGGACAATTGTGGCCGCTGGCGGCGGCGCCGCTCGTGGCCTTCCTGCTGCCGGCGAGCCAGGACGTCGTGGCGTTTTTCACCCGCAAGCCGAATGTCGTGCTGGCGGGGCTTCTTGGCGTCGGCATCCTCGCCTTGCTGATCCAGATCGGGGAAGGGGGACTCCATGAGTTCGTCTATTTCAAGTTCTGACGTTTCGGCCGATTGGGGCCGCTGTCTCGCCGCCTGTTTCGGCACGCTCGCGCTTGGCGCGGCGCTGATTGCCGTCCTCGTGATGCTGATCGATCCCTATGACAGCGGCAGGTTCGGCTGGCTCGGAATCGTCGGCATCAATGATCGCAATCCCTGGACGGCCAATGCCAGCCGGGCGCGCGATCCGCAATTCAACTCCGCAATTCTGGGAAATTCCACCGGGCAGCTGCTCGCCCCGGCGGAACTCGACAATTTGACGGGCAGCCGCTTCGTGCAGCTTGTCGCGCCGGGTGCTGATCCGCGCGGCGACCTGGCGATCCTCGATTTCTTCGCCAGGCATCATCGGACCATCCGGGCCCTGGTCGTCGTGATCGATCAGCCCTGGTGCACGGATGCCCTGCCGCCGCTGCCGCAGGATGGATTTCCATACTGGCTCTACGAGGGCGGCGCGCTTCGCTACCTCGGCAAACTCTTTACCTGGGCCGCGCTCGATCGCGCCTTTCAGCGTATCGCCATCGGCCGCGGCGTGCGCCGGCATGTCCGCTCGGACGGCTATTGGAGCTATGAGGAGGTGTGGCCGCCCGGCGTGAAACAGCCGGCCATCGTGGAGCCTGCGAAGGCGGCGCCATTCGAGGGCAAGATCACCGATCCATTTCCCTACGCGGCAATGCTGGCAAGCGCGATCGCAAAGCTTCCGCGCGACGTGCCGCTCGTGCTGTTGATGCCGCCGACCTTCTACACCATCGTGCCTGCTCCGGGCAGCCGCGATGCGGCGGCGCACGAAGCCTGCAAGGCGGCCTACCGATCCATCGTCAGCGGCCGGGCGAACAGCAACCTGATCGACTATCGCCGCGACAATGTGCTGACGCGCGATCCCGCCAATTTCGCCGATCTGATCCATTACCGCGCGATTATCGCGCGCCAGCTCGAACGGGGGATCGCGGCGAGCCTGCGCGACGGCGAGGCGGCGCAGATCAGTTTCTGACGGCTCAGCCGATTTCCTCCAAACCGCCGTCGAGCCAGAGCCTGCGGGCCAGCTTGCGCTGGATCTTGCCGCTGGTGGTCTTCGGCAGCCTGCCTGGACGGATCAGCGCGATGTGGCGTGCGGAGAGTTCGTGGCTATCGGCAATGGCCTCGCGGATCTGCCCCTTGATCTCGGCGGTGTCGATGGTGCGGCGCGCGGTACGTTCGACCTCCTGGACGATCACGAGCGTTTCTTCGCCGCTCTCGTCCGGCACCGAGAACGCCGCGCCGCAGTTTTCGCGCAAGCCTTCGTCGAGCGACTGCACCGTGCGCTCGATGTCCTGCGGGTAATGGTTGATGCCGCGGATGATGATGAGGTCCTTGATCCGCCCGGTGACGAACAGCTCGCCGCTCTCGTCGAGGAAGCCGAGGTCGCCGGTGCGCAGCCACGGGCCGTCCTCGCCGGCGATCTCCGCGTTGAGGTCCTCGCGCGTCGCTTCGTCGTTGCGCCAGTAGGCGCGCGCGACGTTGGCACCGCTGATCCAGATCTCGCCGACGCGGTCGGCCTGCAGCCGGCAGTGGCTGTCCGGTTCAACGATGGCGATCCGCTCGCCGATCAGCGCGCGGCCACTGCCGACCAGGACCTGCGTATCGCCTGCGTCGGAGGGCGCGTCGGCTGAATGCGCTTGAAGTCCTGCGCGGCTGACGCTGCGCGTGACGTGACCATCGCCTCGCTTTCCGCTGGAGATCAACAGCGTCGCTTCCGCCATGCCGTAAGCAGGATACACCGCGCGCGGATCGAACCCGTAGGGCGCAAATGTCGCTGTGAAGCGTGCGATGGTGTCGGCCTGCACCGGCTCCGCCCCGTTGAGCGCGATCCTGAGCGAGGACAGATCGATACCGTCCATCTGCTCGGCGCGGTGGCGGCTGACGCAGAGGTCGAAACCGAAATTCGGGCTACAGGCCACTTCCGCACGATAATGCGAGATCGCTCGCAACCAGCCTAGAGGTCGCTGCATGAACGCGTTCGGCGCCATCAGTACGCAGGTCGCGCCGACATAGAGCGCCTGCAGCGCGTTCAGGATCAGCCCCATGTCGTGATAGAGCGGCACCCAATTGACGTAGGTCGATTGCCTGGTGTTGCCGAGCGCGAGCCGGATCATCTCGAGATTGGCGAGCAGATTGGCGTGGCTCACCATCACGCCCTTGGGCTCGGAGGTGGAGCCGGAGGTGTATTGCAGGAAGACGACGTCGTTCGGCGCCGGCTCGGGCATTTCATGCGCTTCGCTGGCGTCGGAAGAGAGATCGACCTCGACCCATCGGATGCGTTCCCGCTCAAAGCGCGCGTGCAAGTCGTCGCGCAGGGCGAAGGCGGAGGTGGTCAGCGCCACCGACGGTGCGCAATTGGCGAGGATCGCGGCGCTGGCGTCGCGGGCGCTGTTTCGCCGCGGCATCATCATCGGTACGGCAATGATGCCCGCCATCAGGCAGCCGAAGAACGCCACCAGGAATTCGATGCCGGGCGGAAACACCAGGATGGCCCGGTCGCCGGGCCGCGCGGTCGCAATCAGACGCGACGCGAGCGCGGTTGCTGCGTCGTGCAACTGGCGGAAGGTGAGGGCAGCTTCTTCCGTCCCACGATCGGAGACGAAGACATAGGCGCGATCATCGCCCTGGTCTGCCGCGCGCCGGGCCAGGACTGCCACGAGCGAGCGGAAGGTTTCCATTTGAGGGCGCCGGCTTCAGCCGCTCTCAGGCGGCGGAGCGAATCGCGCGCTTGTCAGCGAGAAATCGCGACAGCGCCTCGACGGTAGGGTGGTCGTAAAAGTCGTCCGTCGACAGCTCGAGGTCGAGCTTCTCCTCGAGCTCCATCATGAGGTAGACCAGCATCGCCGAATCGAGGCCGAGACGGTTGAATTTCGTGCCGGTATCGACGCGGTCCCTCGAAATTCGCAGGATATTTGCCAGGGCGGTAACGCAGAAATCCGAAATCTGCTCGCGTGTCATGTCATGTCCCAGAAACAATTGGAACGACAATAAGGGCGACCCCCTGGTTGTCAATTTGGCTGGAACGCCGCAGCGTTGAAGGTTGGGGAGTGTTGCTTCCCTGCGTCGGTTTTGCTGCTCAATTCATGCACAGATTGCCGCAATTTCCCGCGGCCGACTGCGGTCCTTGATTCGCTCGTCGCGCGAAGGGATGCGGTGACCATGCCGTACGGGGGAGCCACAGACCCCTGACACGCAAGAGCAGGAGAGTGCGGCCGCTGCGTCAGATCACATCAGTTCTGGTAGTAATTGTAGCCGCCGCGCGGCTGATAATACGGCCGGGGCTGCTGCTGCTGATAGTAGTAGCCCTGCTGCTGGCCGTAGCCCTGGTCGTAGGATGGCTGCGGCTGCGGCGGATAGACCTGCGCGCCGTAGACGCGGTTGGTGCGCGGTGCCGGGTAGCGCGCGCCGGTGTCGCTGCCGTCGGCCGGGTAGATGTAGTTGTCGTCCTGTGGCATGTAGCGGCGGGCGGGCTGCGCCGGCGGCGTCAGAGTGACGGGATCGCCGACAGCGCTATACTGCTCGTCGGCCGGCTGCTGGGCGCGGGCCACCGCATTGTTGGTGCGGCCGCGCGGATTGCGGGCTAGCGCCACCTGTGCAGAGCCGGTCAGCGTCACCGTGGTGTTGAGCACGCCCTGTTCTTGCACCAGCGCATAGAGCGTCGTTGCATTCTGGCGCGACAGCCGCACGCAGCCATGGGAAGCGGGCGAGCCGAGCCGGCCCACCGAATCCGTGCCGTGGATGGCGTGCCCGATCTTGGTGAAGAAGATCGAGTGCGGCATCGGCGCGTCGTCGAATTCCTTGGAGTAGTGGTCCTCTTCCATGCGGAAGGCGCGGAACGCGCCGTTCGGTGTTTCGCGCGAGGGAATGCCGGTTGACACCGGCCAGCGATAGCGCGCGACGCCGTCGATGGCGACGGTCATCTGCTGATTGTCCTTGTCGATGGTGATGTCGACCTTGGCCTGCGCGGCACCCGCGCTCAAAAGCATCAACGAGCTGAAAGCAATGAAAAAGGAACGCATCTGGAAACGCATTTGAGGAAAACGCATTTGAATCTTGGCCTCCGGCCTGTTCACGCAAACGCCGCGGCTCTCCATCCCCGGCGTGCACTATGCCTGCAATCCGGCTTTCGTTCCAGCGGCCTGCCCGCCCATCGTTAACGTGATGGCGGTCGTAAGCAAGGCCGCTTTGCACCGCGCCACCTGCGGCGGTGCTGACATTTTCGCGAGCGGGCCAGCGCGTTCGGACGCCGACAATTCGTCACAAAGGCGCAACCATTTGGCCGCTCCGGACGTTGAATATAACTGCCTCGACAGGCGGCCGTCGCCGCCGTTTACCCCTTGTACTTCCTTTGGGTACTTCCTTTGGGACCGAAGATGAACAAACCTCGCATCGCTGCAGCGCAATTGCCGGCCGACTTACCTGTCCGCCTGCTTTTCGCAGCCGCCGCCATTGTCCTCGCGCTGTTATCGCTACCGCAGTCCGGCCATGCCCAGGGCATCGTGCGCGGCGCCCAGGAGGGCTCTTATGAAGGCAACCGCATTGCCGGCCCGGTGGGCGGCGTGGTCGGAGGCGCGGTCGGCGCCGGTGTCGGCGGCGCTGTGGGCGCGGTCGAGGGCGTGTTCGGCATCCCACATCATCGCTACTACCGTCGCTGCCGCGCATACTACGACGGGTATCACCGCTTTCACTGCTATCGGTGACTTAGCTTGTCATTCCGGGGCGCCCGAAGAGGGCGAACCCGGAATCCGTCGAACGGCAGAGTTGGTGATGAATGGATTCTCCGATGCGCAATTGCGCATCGTAGCTCGCGACTTCGTCGCGCCCCGGAATGACGACGAAGATCAGTTCTTCAGCCGATAACCGGTCCGGAAAATCCACGAGATCACCACTAGACAGATCACCAGGAACGCCAGCGTCATGCCGACGCTGACGGACAAGCTGACGTCGGCGATCTCGTAGAAGCTCCAGCGGAAGCCGGAGATCAGGTAGACCACCGGGTTGAGCAGCGCCACCGTGCGCCAGGCCGGCGGCAGCATGTCGACGGAATAGAAGCTGCCGCCGAGGAAGGTCAGCGGCGTCACCACCAGCATCGGGATCATCTGGAGCTTTTCGAAACCGTCGGCCCAGATGCCGATGATGAAGCCGAACAGGCTGAAGGTCACCGCCGTCAGCACCAGGAAGACCAGCATCCAGACCGGATGGTGGATGTGCAGCGGCACGAACAAGCCGGCCGTTGCCAGGATGATAAGGCCCAAGATAATCGACTTAGTTGCGGCCGCTCCGACATAGCCCAGCACGATCTCGAAGTAGGAGATCGGCGCCGACAGGATCTCGTAGATCGTGCCGACGAATTTCGGGAAGTAGATGCCGAACGAAGCATTGGCGATGCTCTGCGTCAGGACAGAAAGCATGATCAAGCCCGGCACGATGAAAGTGCCGTAGCTGACGCCCTCGACTTGGCTGATGCGCGAGCCGATGGCGGCGCCGAACACCACGAAATAGAGCGAGGTCGAGACCACCGGCGAGACGATGCTTTGCAGCAGCGTGCGCCAGGTACGTGCCATTTCGAACAGGTAGATGGCGCGGACAGCGCGGTAGTTCATGACGCCCTCACGAGGTCGACGAAGATGTCCTCGAGCGACGACTGCGTCGTGTCGAGATCGTTGAAGCGGATGCCGGCGGTGCGGAGGTCGCCGAGCAGGCTGGTGATGCCGGTGCGCTCGCCCTTGGTGTCGTAGTCGTAGATCAGCGTCGCGCCACTGTCGCAGAGGTCGAGCTTGTAGGGGCTGAGGCTCTCCGGCAGCGTGCTGAGCTTGCCTTGCAGGTGCAGCGTCAGCCGCTTCTTGCCGAGCTTCTGCATCAAGGTCGCCTTGTCCTCGACCAGCACGATCTCGCCCTTGTTGATGACGCCGATGCGGTCGGCCATCTCCTCGGCTTCCTCGATATAGTGCGTGGTGAGGATGATGGTGACACCGGATTGCTGGAGCGTGCGGACCACCTCCCACATGCCCTTGCGCAGCTCGACATCGACGCCCGCGGTCGGCTCGTCCAGAAACAGGATCTGCGGCTCGTGCGACAGCGCCTTGGCGATCATCACGCGGCGCTTCATGCCGCCGGAGAGCGTGATGATCTTGTTGTCCTTCTTGTCCCAGAGCGAGAGGTCTTTGAGCACCTTCTCGATATGGGCCGGGTTCTTCGGCTTGCCGAACAGGCCGCGGGAGAAGCTGACGGTCGCCCACACGCTCTCGAAGGCGTCGGTGTGCAGTTCCTGCGGCACCAGCCCGATCAGCGAGCGCGCCTTGCGGTAAGAGGTCTGGATGTTCTCGCCGCCGACCAGGACTTTCCCTTCGCTGGGATTGGCGATGCCGCAGATGATCGAGATCAGCGTGGTCTTGCCCGCACCGTTCGGGCCAAGCAGCGCAAAGATCTCGCCGCGCTTGATATCGAGATTGACGTTCTTGAGCGCCTTGAAGCCGGACCCATAGGTCTTCGACAAATTGGCGACGGAAATGATGGAGGACATGATGGCCGGCGGATTGGGGAAGGGGGCTGGAACCCGTCCCGGGAGGGGCGGCACAGCGGAGCCCTGAGATAGGAATGCCATTGCCCGGTCGCAATTCCCCGGAGAAAAATGGCCTCAAAACGGGCCCTTCAGTGGCAGGTTTCAGGCAAGTGTTGCGCAACAGCCACGGGCTGCGGCTAAGATTGTCGCTCACGCGGCTCTTTGTTGCGTCTGCGAGCAGGCCATGGCTACGATTCCGGCCAATTGCAAAGCATATGTCGGGAAAAGATCGATGAGACCGAACGGCCGTCACGCAGCCGGCGCGAGCCAGTTGTCCGCCATCCGTGTGTGGGCGATGGGCCTGCTACTGCTGTCAGCTGTTGCCCTCAGCCCGACCACCGCCAAGGCCGCGCCGAGCCAGGCGGCCGCCACGACCCATGTCTATCTGCTGCGCGGCGTGCTCAATATCTTCTCGCTCGGGCTCGACACCATCGGCGCCCGGCTCGAGGCGCAGGGCATTCCGGTAACGGTCGCCAATTTCGTCTCCTGGTCCTCGCTCGCCGATGAAGCCGCGACTGCCTACAAGGCTGGCCGGCTCAAAACCATCGTGCTGGTCGGGCACTCCTCCGGTGCCACCGCGCTGCCGGACATGATCGCCAAGCTCAACCGCCTCGGCGTGCCCGTGAAGCTCGCGATCGGGCTCGACTCCGTGTTCAAGACCAAGCTCACCACCGGCGCCGAACGCTACATCAACATCTATATCGGCGATGGTCCCGGCGAGCCGGTGAAGCGCGCCGACGGTTTCCGCGGCAAGCTCGACAATGTCGACGTGCGCGGCTCCGGCGTCGGCCACATCACAATCGACAAGAGCGAGGCGATCCAGCGCCGCGTGATCGCCGAGATCGACGCCGCGATCCTGCGCTCGCGTGCACCGGCACCGGTTGCCGAACCCGGTGCAGCGCGGCCCGCACGTGCGGCGGCCGCGACAGCGCCGGCGCGCAACTGAGGGCGCGTCGCGTCAGGCCCGCGTACCCTGCGTGACGCAGCTTAAGCGGCCGTCACGCGGACCGGCATGCTCTCCAGCCCGCGCAGGGAATTGTTGAGCCTGCGCCGGGGCTCCGCCGTGAGCTCGATGGTCTTCACGCGCCTGGCGAGCTCGCCAAAGATCAATTCGCCTTCCAGACGTGCGATCATCTGGCCGACGCAGGCGTGAATGCCGGCGCCGAAACCGACATCTCCGGTCGCGGCGCGTTCGACCTCGAAACGGTCCGGATTGTCCCAGCGCGCCGGGTCGCGATTGGCCGATGCCATGAACAGCAGCACCTTGCGGTGGGCCGGAATTACGCCGCCAGCGGTCTCGACGTCGCGGGAGGTGGTTCGAAAGAACGTCTGCACCGGTGAATCGTAGCGCAGGCCTTCCTCGAAAGTGTTGCGCGCCAGCTCCGGCCTGTGGTGGAGCTTGCGATATTCATCCGGATGCGCGGCGAGCGCCAGAAGCGTGTTGCCGATGCCGTTGACGGTGGTGTCGATCCCGGCCGTGAGGAACGGCCGCACCAGATGGGTGGCTTCGTGCTCGCTGATCTCGCCTTCGTCGGCCGCCTGGTAGATCATCATGCCGAGCCCGTCGGGCCGCAACGCATCTCGCGCGCAACATTCCATGATCCAGCCCTGCGCCGCGAGGCCTTCCTTCCGCGACGCCGCCAGTTGGTCGTTCTCGGGACCAAAGCTGTCGAACACGAACGTGCTCCAGGCGAGCAGCTTGTCGCGTCCATCCGGCCGGATGCCGATCGCATCCGGAAACACCTTCATAGGGTAGGCTTCGGCGAGATCGGTCACGGCATCGAACGTGCCTCTGTCGATCAGTTCCGAAACCTTCTTCTCCGCCTCCCGCTGAAACGTTTCGCGCAGCCGCCGCGCGATGCCCGGAGACAGGGTGCGGCCGAGAACGCGGCGGCCCTTGTCGTGGTCGGGCGGATCGATCTGAAGCGTCAACGGTTTCGGCAGGGCAGGATTCATCCCGTTGAGGCCGACGCCCTCGCCGCTGATGAAGGTCTTCCAGTCTTTCAGCGCCGCCTCGACCTCGGCATAGCCGGCCATGGCCCACACGTCGTAACGCTCGAGCTTGAATACCGGCCCGAGCGCGCGCAGCGCTGCATAGGCGGGATAGGGATTGGCCAGGAAGTCAGGCGCGAACGGGTCGGCCTGGCTGCACGCGATGCTGGTCATCGTGACCTCCTGGGACTGCTTATTGACCGGAGAGCGGACACTTGCCTTCGCTCTCCGGCCGGAACGCGTCCTCGCCCTTGATCGTGCCGGCGACCTTCAGCAAATCCCAGGCCGAATGCGATTCCTCCGGCGCCTTGACCTGGAGCAGGTAAAGCGGATGAATCTTACGCCCATCCTTGCGGATGGTGCCCTTGCCGAACAGCGGATCGTCGGTGGGCATCTCCTTCATCGCCACCACGATCGCCTTGCCGTCTTTGGCGCCGCCGAGCTTGTCGACCGCCTTGAGGTAGTGAATGACTGACGCATAGACGCCGGCCTGCATGTCGTTCGGATAGGCCTTCGACGGAATGCGCTCGGCGAAGCGTTTGGCGAAAGCACGGGTGCCGTCGTTCAGATCCCAGTAGAACGGGTTCATGATCTGTGCGCCCTGCGCGAACTTCAGCCCGAGTGAGGGAAGCCCGTTCATCCCCAGGATCAATCCGACCAGTTTGTGGTCCTTGGTCAGCCCGAATTCGGCGGCCTGCTTCATCGACGTGATGGTATCGTCGCCGGCATTGGCGAAGCCGATGACGTTCGCGCCCGAAGCCTGGGCCTGGAGCAGGAAAGAGGCGTAATCGGCCGTTCCCAGCGGATGCCGCACGCTGCCGAGCACCTCGCCGCCGGACGCCTTCACCGCCTCGGCAGCCTGTTTCTCCAGATCATGTCCGAAGGCGTAGTCGGCAGTGATGAAGAACCACTTCTTGCCGCCCTGCTGGACGATGGCCTTGCCGAGGCCGCGCCCATAGGCATAGGTGTCGTAGGTCCAGTGCACGGTGTTCGGCGTGCATTTTTCGCCGGTCAGAAGCACCGTTCCTGCGCCCGATCCGACGAGGACCTTGTTCTTCTCGGCGCTCATGCCGGCTACCGCAAGCGCGATCGACGAGTTGGGGATGTCGAAGATCGCATCGACACCGTCGTTCTCGTACCAGCGCCTTGCAATGCCGATCCCGATGTCGGTCTTGTTCTGGTGATCGGCCGCGACGACCTCGACAGGCTTGCCGCCGGCCTTTCCGCCGAAATCCTCGACCGCCATCTTGGCGGCGACGACCGAGCCGATGCCCTGATAGCTCGCGAACGGACCCGACTGGTCGTTCAGGATACCGATCTTCACCGCGTCCTCTGCGAACGCCGGTGTTGCGGCCAGCACCAAGGCCGAAATGCACAATTTGTGCAGGAATTTGCTGTTCATTGTCTTCCTCCCGTGGGCGGTCTTAGTGCCGCTATATAATAGTTATATTTTATATCTATTTTCGAGAGAGTCAATTCGGCGGATTTTTGGCCGCCGCGCTTGAGGATCATGAGCCCGTGAAATCCGCAGTGAAGTCCGCCCGGCAGCCGGAACAATCGTTGGATTTGAAAGCGCTCCGGCGCACGCCCGGCTTCATGCTGCGGCTGGCGCAGCTGAAGTTCTTCGAAGGCTTTTACGAAGAGTTCGCCGCATTGGGGCTGACGCCCGCGACCTATGCGATCTTCGCCGTCATTCGCGACAATCCCGGCGTTCCCCCGAGCAGCCTCGCAGGCCTGCTCCGGTTGCGCCTGCCGAACCTGATCAAGATCCTGAACGAGCTCGAATCATCGGGTTTCATCAAGCGCAATCGCTCGAAGGCGGATCGCCGGGCCGTCGAGCTCATGCTGACCCCAAAGGGTGCAAAGCTCATTCACGAGGGAGCAAGGCTGACAGAGCCCTACAACAAAAAGATGCTCGCTCCGCTCAGCGAGACCGAGCAGCGCACCTTGCTCGAATTGCTGAACCGGATTCTGCCGTTGTAGGCAGGAAGCAGCGGGAGCGCGGTGTGCCCTATTCTCCGCCGTCGACGGGTGTGCCGTCCTTGGCACCTGATGGCTCCGGCTTCAAATAAACGATCAGGCAGCCGCAACACATTGCTAGCCCGAGGATCGGGAATTTCAATGCCACGCCGGCGGCGGCGGCGAAAATACCGAGCGTGACGACCGACCGGATCCGCATGATGCTGCGGTCTCTCGGCGAGACCTCGCTCGGAGGTGCCCGCCCGACAAGATCCCAGATCAGGGCGACGTAACTCGCGTTCACCAGGAAGAACACTGCGGCGTAGAATGCGACCGGCTGTGGCGCGAGTTCGCTCACCGCCATCCAGGCAGTGGAGAGCGGCAGCAGCGACACGGAGAACAGATGCGCGAAGTTGAACCACATCAGCCGCGGCGTCGCTTCGCTCGCGTAACGCATCAGATGGTGATGGTTGGCCCACACGATCGCGATGAAGACGTAGCTCACGGCATAGCTGAGCCAGGTCGGCCACAGCGCCAGCAAGGCCGTGAAGGTCGGGATCTCGGGCGGGCGAAGCTCCAGTACCAGCACTGTGATCAGGACGGCGAACACACCATCGGAAAATGCGCTCAACCGTTCCGGAGTCCGTCTCGCATGGACCATGGCCATCGCTCCTGCTAAGTCAAGAACGCGCGGATGCTGTCTGCGATCTCTCTTGCATGCGTCTCCAGCGCAAAATGGCCGGTATCGAAGAATTGAACGACGGCGTTGGGATTGTCACGCTTGAACGCCTCGGCGCCTGGCGGGATGAAGAACGGATCGTTCTTGCCCCACACCGCGAGGAGCGGCGGCTTGTGCGTGCGGAAATAGTCCTGGAATGACGGATAGAGCGCGACATTGCTCTTGTAGTCGCCGAACAGGTCGAGCTGCACGTCATCGGAGCCGGGGCGCGCAAGGTAGAAATTGTCGAGGTTCTGGCCGTCCGGCGACACGGTCGTCGTATCGGGAACGCCATGGGTATATTGCCAGCGCGTCGCCTCCGGCGTGAGGAGAGCGCGTAGCGCGTCGCGGTTGGCCGGCGAGGGATCCTGCCAATAGGTCTTGATCGGAGTCCAGCCGTCGCTGAGGCCATCCTCATAGGCGTTGCCGTTCTGCGAGATGATTGCCGTGATGCGCTCGGGGTGGCGCAGCGCGAGCCGGAAGCCGGTCGGCGCGCCGTAGTCGAAGACATAGACGGCAAAGCGGTCGAAGCCGATCACTTCGGTGAAGCGCTCGATCACCCGCGCGACATTGTCGAAGGTGTAGCGGAAGGTTTCGCGCGGAGGCATGTCGGACTGGCCGAAGCCAGGAAGGTCCGGTGCCACGATTTGAAACTTGTCGGCGAGAAGCGGGATCAGGTCGCGGAACATGTGGCCGGCGCTCGGGAAGCCGTGCAGCAGCAGGAGCTTCGGCGCGCCTTTGGTGCCGGCCTCGCGATAGAACACCTTGAATCCATCGACGTCTGCGGTGCGGTACGTCGTCGGGGTCATGACCGTCTCCATTGTGATTCGTAACCTGTTAATTGTCGATCGTGAGGTTACATGCCCTCTTAGTAACTTGTCAATTGGCATTTAATAGGTTACTTGGGCGGTGTCTCTCTCAGATCGGCCAAGGATTTCTCATGGTCAGACCGCCCGCCATGTTCATTGCTGACTCCCTCGGCCTCGATTTCCTCAATTCGGTCGCGACGCCGCTCGATACACCCGTCGACTGGATTGAGGATGGCGATGGCCTGATCGACTGGCTGGCGCAGGCGAAGCTGGTGCCGGCGGACGAGTTGGACGCGATGAAGGCGCGGGCGAGGCCGGGCGAGCTCGATAAGATTGCCGATCAGGCCCGCGCCTTGCGCGAGTGGTTTCGTGGCTTCGTTCTGGAGCATGCGGGCCGGCCGCTTACCGCGAAGGCGCTGCGCGAGCTTGGCCCGTTGAACGGCCTTTTGGAGCGCGATGAGACGTTCCGGCAAATCGTGCCGCGTCATGGTGAGGAGGGGGATGGTCTTGCGCTGCAAAGGATGCGGCGCTGGCGATCACCGGAATCGCTGCTGCTGCCGGTCGGCGAAGCCTTGGCGAAATTCGTCTGCGAGGAACAGTTTTCCAACGTGAAGGCGTGCGAGGGCCATAACTGCACGATGCTCTTCGCCGACCACACTCGCAGGCGCGCGCGGAGATGGTGCACGATGGCGATCTGCGGCAATCGCGCCAAGCAGGCCGCGCATCGCAGCCGGCTCAAGAGTGGGCGGTGACGGGCCGGGAGCTTGCTCGTTCAGCGGACCAGGGAGCTTGATACACGCGGCGGTATAGCGCCGCCGGTTCCGTGCCCCAAATTCCACCCAATCGGTGGTCACTAAGCCATTGGGGGACGGCCTTTGCCTTCCGCGGTGGGACTGCTGGACTGATGATGGACCCAAGGCGAATTGTGGTGCTGGCAGCGGTTGCGCTGCTCGCCTTCAGCACCGGCATGGCTGCGGCGTCACCTGCCAAGCCGAAGCCCGCGGTCGCGCCCGCCGCCCCGCCGCCTCCACCACCCGAGCCACTGCCGCCGCCGAAAATCTACCTGTTCCGCGGCGCCATGGGACCGATCTTCTCGACCGGCATGGACCGGCTCAGCGAAAAACTGACGCAGGCCGGTTTTTCGGCCGACGTCTACGAATTCACCATCTGCCGATGGATCGGCGACCGCGCCATCTCCAGCTACAAGGAGGAGCCGGCGCCGATCGTGCTGATCGGGCATTCGATGGGCGGGCTGTGTTCGGTGGTCATCTCCGAGATGGCGGCCAAGGAGAACATTCCGATCAGCCTCGTCATCACCATCGACCCCGCGCATGCCACCGGCGACGTGCCGCTCAATGTCGAGCGCTTCATCAACATCTTCCTTTCCGACAGCGTGCTCGGCGGCGGCGACGTCGTGACCAAGCCCGGCTATCGCGGCCATTATGCGAGCTACGACCTGAAGGAGAATGCGCGGGTCTCACACATCAACATCGAGAAGTCGGACGACATCCACCGCCAGATCCTCGACATGGTCACGCAGTTGTCGCGTATCCCGGCGCAGACTCAAGCCGATGCCGTGCCGCTGCGCTATCTCGTGCCCGCCGGCACGCTGGTCGAATTGTGGGACAGCGGCGTGCGGCTGCCGGTGCGTCGCGGTGACACCATGGCGAGCATCGCCGCGGCCAATCGCGTGCCGCTGTGGTCGCTCGCGCAGAGCAACTCGCTGCCGGAGAGCGCACCGCTCACCCCCGGCCAGTCCATCATCGTCCCGCGCCACCTGACGCCGCCCGAGCCGGCGGCTGCGATGGCGACTCCGAACCGGCGGTAATCCGAGATCGGTCTGAGTGGAAGCCGAGAAGGTATGTTCCCTCTCCGCTTGGGCGAGCGTTAGGTGAATATTCCGCGATGCGTCCCTTGGCATGTGCATCTTCAGCAGAGGTCACACCAGAAGATCGTGCAGCACATGATGTTCGGCTAAATGGCCCACAGCGTGAGTGCTATGATCCAGCTGCGAATTCTCGCCGGCTGTCGCTGCTTCACCATGTCCGTCGGGTTGTGTCGTGCCTTCGTGATGATTGGACGGCGACGGGACATCGTTCACAAACGCGATGCTCGGTGTTTCAGTCGCCGGATTCGCGAAATTGAAGGAATCGGGCCCCTGCGGATTTGCCTGCGAGTTTCCGTGTGAGCCGGGCGCGCCATCTGCCGCGGTGTGCAGTTGAGAATTCGGCTCGTCGTACCCCTTAGTCGGAGCATGACCGTGTTCGCTGGCTTGAAGGGGATTCGAATGAGCGCCGCCGCCGTTCCCGGCAACTTTCTCCGGAGCGGCATCAAGCGCAATCCCAGTATCGGCAGTGCCACGGCCATGAGCCTCCGCGGCATTGCCGCCACCGAGATGATGGTCGGTTGCAAGGAGTGCATCCGGCATGATCAAAGAGACATCCAGCATGGCATGACTCTCCTTCGCCATGCCGCCCGCACCAATACCGTTCGGATGGATGCTGTCGTTGATCACGCTCTGTTCGAAGGCAAATCTGAATACATCCATCGATCGCGAAACGACCGCCGGTTCGGAGAGGATGGATTGGGTTGCAGTCTCGCCCGAGGTGGAAGGGGTGAGCTCGTTGCTCCACCCGCTGTAATCCCGATCGAAATCGAAGGAATAGTTTACATCGATTGCGGTTGAGCTTGCCTCGAACGAAAGAGCACCGCTACTGTTCGTCGCGTCAGTGGAGGTGTCGGAAGTGCTGAGCGCAATGACGATCGTGTCGCTTTGCGTGACTGCGGTCGGATCGATGGTGTCGTTCACCGCCAAGGCAGGTGCCGCGGTTTGGTCCACGATGAAGTCCGACGAATCGATGGTCGCGATACCCTGGAGATGAACTTCCACCAGGCTGGAATCGCCGATCTGGAGGGTTTGGTCCGTCGGATTGACATACACGATGGTTTCATTGGCTGAGCTGTCGTAAATCCACGCGATGGTGTGGGGCGGCACGGACGCGCTTGTCGAGGTCAATGCCAGGATCACGAACCCGAGCGCGCCGATAGCCGTCAAATCGATCCTGTCGGTTCCTGATCTGAAATCGGTGATCGTATCGAACCGGCCAGCACGGGAATCTGCCGCCGATAGATAAACGAAGACATCATTGCCATTGCCGCCCGTGAGCTGGTCCGGACCGAACCCGCCGATGATGGTGTCGTTCTCGTTGCTGCCGTCGATATCGTCTCGCCCCGAACCACCGTAGATGACGTCGTCCCCGTTATTGCCCTTGATCGTATCGTTGCCAGATCCGCCAAAGATGGTGTCGTTCACGCCGGTGCCGTTAAGGGTGTCGTCACCGGCGCCCCCATAGACGATTTGGGGGATGCTGCCGCCACCGGCGATGCTGTCGTGTCCGGGAGTGCCGTAGATAAACGGGGGATCGGATAAGACGGTGGTTCCTGTTGCCAGATTGTCGAAGTCATTGGGGTCCGCGTCGCTGGCACCATGGATGGCGATCGTCACCTCTTGCGTGGTGCCGTCGATGGTCGTCACCGTGAAATGATCGGTGAGCGTATCGCCGACATCCAGTGCGTCCACCAGGCCGTTGTTGTTGTCGAGCGTATAAGTCCATATTCCGGACGCGGTCATCGTGAAAGCGCCGTAGCCGCCGTCGCTTGCAGTTGGCGAGGTCACCGCTGTAAAGGTGTTGGCCGGATTGTCGATGTCGGCATCAGTGAGCGTGCCAGTTGCGACTGGCGTGCCGGAGGAGATGCCGCCGGCTTCGAGAACCGAGCTCGTCGTGGTTCCGGAAATGACGGCAGCGTCATTCGTGCCGTTGATCGTGATTGTCACCAGCTGCGGCGTACCGTCGACAGTGGTTACGGTGAACTGATCGATCAGAGTATCGCCGACGTTGAGCGCCTGCACTGTGCCATTACTGTTGTCGAGTGTGTAGGTCCACGTGCCCAGCGCCGTCATCGTGAAGATGCCGAAGCCGCCCGCGCTCGTCTTTGGCGTGCTTACCGGGGTGAAGGTGTTGGACGTGTTGTCAGGATCGACATCGGTCAACGTGCCGGTCGCAGTCGGCATGCCAGGCGTACCATTGGCTACACCTCCGGCCTCGATCACCGAGCCGGACGCCGTGCCGGAGATGAGCGCTCCATCGTTGCTGCCGTTGATCGTGATCGTCACTGTCTGTGCCGTGCCGTCGACCGTGGTCACCGTGAAGCTGTCGGTCAGCGTGTCGCCATTGTTGAGCGCCTGCACCGCGGTACTGGTATTGTCGAGCGCGTAAGTCCACACGCCGGCCGCAGTGATCGTGAAGCTGCCATAGCCATGCGCGCTGGGCGTCGGCGGGCCGACCGGCACGAACATGTTGGCCGGATTGTCGACATCCGCGGCGGCAAGTGTGCCCGCCGCGATCGGCGTGCCGGGCGAAGCGCCGCTTGCCTCGACGACTGAACCGGTCGTGGTGCCGGAGATGACGGCGGCGTCGTTGCTGCCGTGGATCGTGATCGTCACGACCTGGGGGGTGCCGTCGACGCTGGTCACCGTCAGCGTGTCGGTCAGGGTGTCGCCGACCTTCAGGGCCTGTACTGTGCTGTTGCCATTGTCGAGCGTGTAGGTCCACACGCCGCCAGCTGTCATCGTGAAATAGCCGTAGCCGCCCGCGCTCCTGGTCGGCGAACTGACCGCCGTGAAGGTGTTGGGCGGATTGTCGACATCCGTGTCCGTAAGCGTGCCGGTTGCGCTGGGTGTGCCCGGCGCCGCATTGGCGACGCCGCCCGCTTCCACCACTATGCCAGCGGCGTTGCCTGAGATAGTGGCCGTGTCGTTGACGCCGTTGATGCTGACGATGAAGGTTTGACTCGTCGAGAGCTCGCCGTCCGAGACCGTGACGACGAAACTCGTGGTCGTCGGCGACGACAGGGCATTGATCGCATCATTGTTCGGAACAAAAGTGTAGGCGCCGGATACGCTGTTGAGATAGAGGGTGCCATACGGACCGGTCTGCGAAAGATCGTATGTCACTCCATTCAGGACCGTGGTGCCGACCGTACCTCCGCTGAGACCGTAGGTGAGGGCGCCATTGAGCGGGCTGCTGGCGGTAAAGGTACCGCTTGTCGCAGTGAACTCGTCGAACGTGATCGTGTCGATTTCGATTGGCCCGGTCGGCAGGTTCAGTGTCGGCGGCGGCAGCACGATCAAGGGGATGTCGAACGGCTGCAGTGGTGGAGCCAGATTTGGCGGCGCAGTCGTGCTATCCGATGTGAAGTTGATGTGCTGCAGCGCGAGCGAACTGCCGAAAGGTGGTGTGCCGGATCCTGTCGGACCTCGCGTGAAATTGGCAAGCACGTCCTGTTGGGCCGCCTGCAGCTCCTCCATGCGGGCAGCACTGTTCGCAACCTGGTTCACGCTGATCGAGGAGCCAATCCTTTTCAGGACGATGGTCTCGCCCGGATCTTCGACGATGATGTGTCGCGGCACCGGCTCCTTGGTGATGAGCTCGAATGCGCCGTGCTGCAGGTCCTTGTAAGCGATCGTATCGTCATCCAAAAACGTGGCGTCCGGGTCTGCGGCTTGTGCGTCTTGCATCATCGAGAAAGTCAACGCCGCAATCGTCAGGATGCCGAACCCCGTCGCATAGGAGCGGCAGCGAACGCTGCCGAGGGAGGTATCGATGGTCAGAGCACCGCTGTTTGCCAGCCGGCCGGCAGCGAACGCAAAGCTTCCACTGGTGACCGCAACCACGGTCGAACGCGACGTGCCGTCGGAATCGGAGGCGAACTCGCGCAGCTGGATGCAAGCCCGGCTGGAGGCGTTGAAGATAGTGTCGTCGAGAAGCCGAATCCCGATCTGCGCATCCGCAGCCGTTTCGATTACGTCATGTCGACAGACAAGGTCGCCGATGCTGACCTGAGTTGCGGCGCCCCCGCGCGTAAGGGTGACGTAGCCCAACGCACTCTGAACGATGCCGATGATCTGGAGAGGTAAAGCCGTAACAACCCCATCCCGGGGTCCAACGCCTGAAGCAACTAACATGGCTCTGGCCTCGCGTGCCGATTAAATCGGGGTTGGCGCGGTGCCGCGGTCTTCTTATCGGTTTTGCTACGCCAAGGGGGTCATTTTTGGCGCTAGCAACCCCAGGCCTGCACGCCGAAGACGTTTGATGAAAAAACTGATCTCTATAGGTATAGCCTAGATGGTGGCAGGTTCACGCGAGAGGTGGCCTCTCGACGCGATCGCAATTTGGCTCTCAAGAGGTTGACGACTGAGCCGCGCGAAAATTTAGCTCACTTCCGCTGGTCAGACAAACAGCTTGGGGCTAAGATAAAGAAATATAAGAGTACTTCTTTTGGAGGGCTGGTCCGCAAGGCCCGATCCTCGTTGTAGATACTCACGCACGACTTGCGGGCTTGGCCGCGGACTCAGAGCCCCCATCAAGCCGCACGCGAACAAGATCTTCTCGGAAAGGGCGGGTCATGTGCAGGCATATGATTGCAGCTTTGGTGACTGGTTTCGTTTGGGCGTCCGCGAGCGTTCTTGCTGTGCCGGCGCAGGCTCAGGTCAATCCCGTTAAGGACGGCCTTGAGGTCGTTGCGTCAAAACCAATCGGCAAAGTCGTAGCCGCTACAGGTTCGGTTTCGATCGAGCACGCAGGTGCGGTCGCCGTTCAGGCGACCCTTCCCGATCAGGTGTCTCAAACCAGGACTGGCGACGTCGTCTATCTGCGCGACGTGGTGCGAACCGGGGCGGACAGCCGGGTCAGCATCAATTTCAACGATGGCTCGTCGTTCAATCTGTCGAGCAACGCGCGTATGACTTTGGATGAGTATGTGTACGAGCCGGACGGCAAGTCCAACGCGACGTTTTTCAATCTGGCCAGAGGAACGGCCACATTTGTTGCCGGCCAGGTCGCGAAGACCGGCGACATGAAAGTCGATACGCCGGTTGCGACGATGGGAATTCGAGGCACCACGCCGCACATCGAAATTGCTGATGACGGCGCGGTCAAGTTTTCGACTCTTATCGAAGAGGGCAATAGCAAATTGGTCAAGAAGCGCGTGGCTGCTACGGGGCGGCAGCCCGACCAGGAGAGCGGTCCCAGGCTGAAGATCTGCAGAGGTTGCTGAAGCGAACTTCGAGGCGAGCGTCTTCTCGTCTCCCCGTTGCGGCATGCGAAGCATCCGAGGCGCTGTTCCGCCAATTTCAGCGAGGCCTGACACGGAGATGACTGTGAGGGCTGCCATCGTCGACGGCGCCGCGTCCATTCTCGTCCTGCTGGCGCTCGGTTCGCCGGCAGCGGCGCAGCAGCTGCAGAAGAATAGCCACCTCAAGAGCATTGAGCAGTGCAACGGTACGGACCGCCTCCCGGCCCAAGCCCGGATCGCGGGTTGTACGGCGCTGATCAATTCGGGTGATGCCAAGGCGGATGCACTGGCTGTGGCTTACAACAATCGTGGCAATGCTTATACTGCAGCTGCGGAGTATGACCGTGCGATCAGTGATTTCGATCGCGCGATCGAACTCGCTTCAGGCTACGTCAAGCCGGTGAATAATCGCGGCGTCGCCTATTTGAGAAAGGGAGCTTATGGCGATGCGGTCAAGGCTTTCGACGAGGCAATTAGGCGCAACCCGACTTATGGCAGGGCCTTCGCCAACCGCGCGGAAGCCCACCTGAAACTGCACCAGTATGATCGGGCTGCGCTCGATTTCGACGAGGCCATTCGCCTCGATCCGAATTTGACGCTGGCGAGGAGCGGACGCTGCTGGACCCGGGCGGTCATCGGCGATCTACAGCGCGGGCTCGACGACTGCGACAGGGCGATTCAGTCGGGATCGAAAGATGCCGCGACATACGATTCACGTGCGCTGATCCATCTGAAGACGGGCCGGTTCGCCGCGGCGATTGACGACTACAATTCGGCGTTGCGCCTGGCGCCAAACCTGGCGAGCGCGCTCTATGGCCGCGGATTGGCCAAGCTCAGGCTGGGCGACAAAGCCGGCGGCGATCGCGACGTCTCGGCAGCAAGGCTCATCGAGCTTAAGGTCGGCGACGAGTTCGCGCGCCATGGCGTGCAGTGACGTCAGATTTGGTCCACCGAAATTCGCGTTGATGTCGAATTGGTGGACCAGGAGATCTCTCAGGCATTCGGAGCCTTAGTGGTTTGCGGGCTCGACGCTCCTCACATCAAGCCGCGCCGTCTGGCATCGAATGGTCCTCCGATCGCCGGCTCTCCAACGCCTGCTAGACGTTCGCCCCATGGATCGCGTCGATCACGGCGTCGGTCACCTCTTTCGTCGTCGCGTTTCCGCCGACGTCCGGGGTCAGCACGCCGGCGGCGCAGACGCGCTCGACCGCCGCCATCAGCCGCACCGCCGCATCCTTCTCGCCGAGATGCTCGAGCATCTGCGCGCCGGTCCAGAACGTCGCGACCGGATTGGCGATGCCTTTGCCGGTGATGTCGAAGGCCGAGCCGTGGATCGGCTCGAACATCGAGGGGAAGCGGCGCTGCGGATCGATGTTGCCGGTCGGCGCCACGCCGAGGCTGCCGGCGAGTGCGCCGGCCAGGTCCGAGAGGATGTCGGCGTGGAGGTTGGTCGCAACGATGGTGTCGAGGCTGTTCGGATGCAGCGTCATGCGCACGGTCATGGCGTCGACCAGCATCTTGTCCCAGGTCACGTCGGGGAATTCGGCCGCGACCTCGGCCGCGATCTCGTCCCACATCACCATGCCATGGCGCTGCGCGTTCGACTTGGTCACCACCGTCAAGAACTTGCGTGGACGCGACTGTGCGAGCTTGAACGCGTAGCGCATGATCCGCGTCACGCCGACACGGGTGAACACCGCCACTTCAGTGCCGACCTCCTCGGGGAGGCCCTTATGCGCACGGCCGCCCATGCCGGCATATTCGCCTTCCGAATTCTCGCGCACGATCACCCAATCGAGATCGCCGACGCCGACATTGCGCAGCGGCGAAGCGACGCCGGGCAATATCTTGGTCGGCCGCACATTGGCGTATTGGTCAAAACCCTGGCAGATCGGCAGGCGCAGGCCCCACAGCGTGATGTGATCGGGCACGTCGGGCGCGCCGACCGCGCCGAAATAGATCGCGTCGAACTTCTTGAGCTCCGCCAGGCCGTCGGCCGGCATCATCACGCCGTGCTTCTTGTAATAGTCAGAGCCCCAGTCGAACGTCTTGATGGTGAAGGCAAGGTCGCCGCTGCGTTTTGCCAGAGCCTCCAGCACGCGAACGCCGGCGGAGATGACCTCGGGGCCGATCCCGTCGGCGGGGATTGCTGCAATCGAATAGGTACGCATGGAGTGCTCCGTTTCAGATATCAATGGGATTGCGGGACGGGTTCGACGGGCGCGGTCTTCGCGCGCGACAATAGCAGGATCAGGACCCCTGAGAGAACGAGCAGGCGGGCCAGCACGACATGCCCGGTTCACGCTGGCAGCGAACCTAGACGAGCGCAGGACGCAAACTCAATTGGCGCTGGTTTATACAAAAAAATGATATAATCCTCCCGGGATAGACGAGAGGCGGAAGATGGAATTACATCAGCTCCGATGCTTCGTGGCGGCGGCCGAGCAGTTGCATTTCGGCCGCGCGGCGCAGCATCTGCAGATGCTACCCTCCGCGCTCGGCCGCCAGATCAGGCTCCTGGAGGAGGATCTGGGGGCGCGGCTGTTCGCACGGACGACGCGCGCGGTCTCTCTTACGGAGGACGGATCGACGCTGTTGCGCGATGCCCGCGCCATCCTAGCCCGCGTCGAGGCGGTCGAGACCAACCTGCGCAACCGCTCGCGCGCAGGGGCCGCACGGCGGCTGCGGATCGGAGCGATCGACAGTGCTGCGGCGGGGCTGTTGCCGCCGCTGCTGCGCGATTTCCGCGCCAAGCATCCAGACGTCGCAGTGCAGCTTCTCGAAGACAAAACCGTTCGACTGCTGCCGAAAATCCTGACCGGTGCGCTCGATCTCGCTTTCGTACGTCCGCCCGACCGGCCGGACAAGCGGCTGGAATTCCGTCATCTGCTGCAGGAGACCGCGATCGCAGCGTTCCCGCAGCGGCACGCGCTGGCGGAGCGTAAATCGATCACGCTGGCCGACATCGCCGATGAGCCGATGCTGGTGCCGGACCGCCGTTCGCGGCCCGACAGCCATGACCTCACGATCAAACTGTTCGAGCAGGCCGGCCTGACGCCGCGCGTCGTGCAGGTCGCCGACGAGAAGCAGACCATCATTCATCTGGTGGCAACGAAGCTTGGGGTCGCGATCGTGCCGCGCTGGACGACGCGGATGGCGGTCACCGGCGTGCGCTTCGTCTCGCTCCGGCCGAAGCAGAGCGGCCCTGTGGGCCGGCTGCCTCTCGCCGCCGCCTGGCTGCGCGGCTCGCGCGACCCGGCTCGCGATGCAATGCTGTCGGTGCTCGATGCGCGCCTGGGCAGCTATGCGCGGGGCGCCTGAGGGGCTATGACACGAGCCTCGACAAAAGGTGTGACGCGATGAGAGCTGCGAAGCCGAACGACTTGCGGGTTGCCATTGCAGGGCTTGGCTCGATCGGAACCAAGATCGCAACCGCGCTCGATCAGGGCATCGAGGGGCTGACGCTGTCTGCCGTGGCCGTTCGCGATCCCGCAAAGCATCAGGCGTTCCTGAACTCGCTGCGAAGTCCGCTGCAGGTCCTGCCGATCGAACAGCTCGGCGAGGCCGCCGACATCGTCGTCGAGTGCGCGCCGAGCCGTCACCTGCGCTCGATCGTGGAGCCCGCAGTGAAGCGCGGCAAGGCCACTGTCGTCGTCAGCGTCGGCGCGCTGCTGGACAATTCCGATCTCATCGATCTGGCGCGGGCCAATGGCGGCCGCATCATCGTGCCGACCGGCGCGCTGATCGGGCTCGACGCGGTCAATGCCGCCGCGATCGGCACCATCCATTCGGTGAAGATGGTTACGCGCAAGCCGATCGACGGCTTGAAGGGTGCGCCGTTCATCGTCGCGAACAATATCGACATCGATAATCTGCGCGAGCCGCTGAAGCTGTTCGAGGGCACGGCGCGCGAAGCCGCAAAGGGCTTTCCGGCCAATCTCAATGTTGCGGTGGCGCTGTCGCTCGCCGGTGTCGGGCCAGACCGTACAATGGTGCAGATCTGGGCCGATCCGACTGTGACGCGCAACGTTCACCGCATCGAGGTCGAGGCGGATTCGGCGCGGTTCTCGATGGGAATCGAGAACATCCCGTCCGAAAATCCAAAGACCGGCCTGATCACTGCCCTGTCCGTGATCGCACTGCTGCGCAAGCAGCGCGCCACGCTGTGTATCGGGACGTGATGGGTTGAGATTTGGTTGGCCCAGACGGCGGTGCGCTCCCTCCCCCGCCTGCGG